>JBMLQL010000041.1:0-49955 GCA_049241565.1 Bacteriovoracaceae bacterium
CAAAAATTCATTCGTTTGACTAAAAAAGGGCTTATTTCCAAAAAACCACGGTAACTTGAAATTGGTTAAGGATGAACGGATTTTAGAATAAAATATTTTTTAGCATCAACTGCAGCAGATTCTTTTGTCGAATATTTAAAATTTAAACTATCCCTGAAGCAATTTCTTTACAGAATTTCTCAAAAGGAAGGACGCGAATATTTTTATCTTGATAATCTAGAGACCCTAAATGAACTTGATAAAATTGTGGAATAGGGGTTCGGTCTCTGAAGTAATGAATATGTTTTGAAATCGTCTTCTCTCCCGTCTTACATTCCACTGCAAATAAAGGCTTTTTATTTTTAAGAACAACAAAGTCTATTTCTCGTAGATCCGTGTCTCGGATATAGCGCAATTCCATTTTGTGGCCTTCAGTATCTTCTAAAAAATGGCAGTATTTCAAGAGATGGCCAGCAATCATATTCTCTAGCCTCGCTCCGGTGTTTTCTATCTCGGCCCTATCCCAGAGATAGAGTTTTTGAGACTTTTTGACGGCCCTGATTTTACTTGGACCGTAAGGGAGAATGCGATAGCAGTAATAGATGGCTTCAAGAATTTCTATCCAGCGATTTACGGTGTTAGGTGATACTTCGAGATCTTCTTGGATTGATTTTATGGAAAGTGGAGAGCCTACTTTTTCAGGCAGCATTGAAATGAGAAGTTCTACTTGAGAGAGATGTTTGATCGTGTTTAAATCTCTATTTTTCGTAAAAGTTTTTGCGAGGGTTGTTTTCCCTACTTGTCTCGGACCGCCAATAAAAACCATCTTTGATTTTAGATCAGTTTTGACGTGAGAGTAGATAGTCCTTGTAAAGTTCATATAACTGAATTTTACTCATGAGTAGAATTCAGTTATATGAACTTTACTCATGCTTGCTGGCTCTAACTATCTAATTTTCCATTCAATTTCTTTGATCTTTTTGGATCTCAAAAATTCATTGGTTTGACTAAAAGGCTTACTTCCAAAAAATCCACGGTAACTTGAGAGCGGTGAAGGGTGAACGGATTTCAAAATAAAATGTTTTTTAGCATCAACTGCAGCGGCTTTTTTTTGGGCCGGACTTCCCCAAAGAATAAAAACCAGATTTTCTTTTTTCTGATTTAAGACTTCAATCACCTTGTCAGTGAATTTCTCCCATCCTTGCCCATGATGACTGCCAGCTTTACTGTCTTCCACTGTTAAAACATTATTGAGAAGCAAAACTCCTTGGTGGGCCCACTCTTCAAGATGACCATGATCAGGTGGAGTGATTCCTAAGTCATCTTTAAGTTCTTTATAAATATTAACGAGTGAGGGAGGAATTTTTACTCCACGAGGAACAGAAAAACTTAATCCATGGGCCTGACCTGGCCCGTGATAGGGGTCTTGGCCGATGATCACAACTTTGACATTATCAAAAGGGGTGAGATTAAAGGCAGCAAAGATATCAGATTTTTTGGGATAGATGACCTTTCCGGCTTCGGCCTCATTTTCAAGGAATTTATGCAGTCCTATCATATAAGGCTCATCAAATTCTGAGGCCAGGGCCGACTTCCAGCCTTGTTCAAGATTAATCTCTTTTTTCATAGGGTCATTTAACTAAAAACCATTGAAATTGGCCACTCTCAAGACCTAAAATAGAGTGATGGACGCTCGAAAATATGTGATTGCGGACATTGAGGCCACGGGATTAGACGCTGATAAAGAAATCATCGAAGTGGCGTTAATCACCTATCAAGAAGGCAAGATTATTGATGTTTATCAAACTTTGGTAAACCCATTAATCACTGTCTCAGAATTTGTGACCGATCTCACTCAAATTTCGCGTCGAGAGTTAAACGAAGCTCCCAAATTTTATGAAGTGGCCGAGGCCATCTACCATCGTCTTGAAGGAAGCATTCTTGTTTCACACAATATCGATTTCGATTATGAGCTTTTAAAAAAGAAGTTTGCTGAACTTGATCGTCCTTTTGATCTTAAGACATTTTGTACATTAAAAATTTCTCAAGAAACGGTTCCAGGTCTTAAAAGCTACTCTCTCGATTCTCTATGTCAGTTTTTTGAGATCAAAAATAATGACCGTCATCGCGCACTCGGGGATGCTTATGCAGCTCTTGAGCTTTTTAAGGCCCTTCAAAATTTAAGACTCCCAAAACGGGAGAAGATTTATTACCTCCCTCATCATGAGAAAGATTTAAAAAAGATTTCTTCGCGAGCAGGGCTTCTTTATTTTAAAAATAGTGAAGGCAAGGTCATTAGACTTGAGACGGCCTTTAATATGGAAAAGAAGGCCCGTGAGCTTCTTGAGGTTTGTCTTGAGAATAGAGAACTCCTAAGAGACTGTGTTCATGTCGAAGGAGAAGCTACAGGATCGGCCCTCATTGCGGAGTTTAAAAAAGATCGCTTCAATCCCACAAGATTTGACTGGATCGTGACTACCGAAGTGAAGCAGTACGGTCGTAAGTTTTTTGCGATTCAAAAATTTAATCCTTCTCTTAAGGGATGGGCGTTCAAAGAAAAGGCCGAGGCGGAAAAGAAAATCCGTGAGCTTATTAGACAAATTCCAAAGTCCGATTTTGCTTATCGCGATGGAGGACCTAGCAAAGAAGAAGTTCTTAACCATAACCAAGTCGTAGATAAGCTTTTAAAAGAGACGACTCTTCCGACAGAGAATTTAGTTATCTTTGGGGAGGGACGGAGTCCAGGGGAGCGAACTTTTATTTTAATTCGGAATGGTGATGTGATTGGATTTGGACATACTGACCATGACTTTGATCAGATACTAGAAGGGCCTGAAAAGTATATAACTGGACGACCTACCCAGAAGATCCAAGCAAGAAATCAAGTGATTCAGTATCTTAGAGTGCTCAAAAATTTGAGATTTAAAACCGACTCTTGGAGAGAGTTGCCTAAGAGCAGTGTATAATGTATTTGTTTAATAAAATAAGGGTGATTCTATGAGTAATGTAAAATTATATAAATCAACGAAGCTTTTTGCAGGTTTTCCCTGTACTCATCGTCAATGGAGAGCAGAATCTCATTGTCGTTTTGTTCATGGTTATTCTCGCTCATTTTATTTTGAGTTTGCTTGTAATGAACTCACTCAAGAAAAATGGGTGGTCGATTTTGGTGGACTTAAAGAAGTCAAAAAATGGCTTGAAGATCAGTTCGATCATACCTTTCTTGCCTCTCAAGACGATCCTTATCTTGAAACATTTAAAAAACTAGATGCCGAAGGAGTGATCCAGCTGCGTATTCTACCAAACGCAGGGATGGAAGGAACGGCCGAGTTTGTCTATGAGCAAATGAATCCCTTGGTGAAGAAACTGACTAATGGTAGAGCTTGGATTACGTTAGTGGAAGTCCGAGAAAACGAAAAAAACTCAGCGATGTATATTCCTTAAATACTCATTCCAGTTTTGAATTAATCAAATCATTTTTTGCCGATTCGGCGACATCTTTTATCATTTGAGTTAGTCATCGGGAGTCTTCCATGGACGCCCAATGAAGGGCGCCTTTGACAAAAGGATTTTTCATGGAAGAAATGATCAGGGTACTGATTCTTTTCATTTTCATGTTACAGCTCGCTGTAATTTTGAAAGTGTTTTGAAGAGGTTTTAGGAGGGGAGCAGGAACTCCCTTCCACCTGATCTTTCATTTTAAAATTCTAGCAAATTCCTACTTTAGATTCAAGACTGATTTAGAACTGTTATTTCAATATGTTAAGATCTTCTTTGAAGCTATCAAAAAACGATTGGATAAGAAGAGTATCTTCCACCGCCTGAAATTTTTCAGTGTTGAGTTTTATAAAAGCATTTTTAACTTCTTCACTCATCTCCCAGGTCGAAAGCATTTTCTCAAAAATAGCCTCTCCTTGAAATGAGTAGTGGAGGATGGCCGATTTAAGGCATTTCATTAAATGAACGCAATAAGCATTCATATCAGAGATCACATACTCAAACTCATTTTTAAAAGCATCATTTTCAAGAATCTGATCAAAAACTTTCTCTGAACTTGCTTTCCAAAGGGCGCGGTAAAATCCCATTTGTCCTTGATAGCAATTATTATCATGAAAGAAATGATCGGCATGAATCAGATCATGCATCGTAAAACTCATGGGATCACGTTCACCTAAAATATATTTTGAAAGCTGAGCTTCTTTAAGAAGAGCAGTGACACATCGTTTGCTTTGTCTTTGCTGATCAAGAACCTCTAGTGGGGTGGGAATTCGGTTCATGAGAACAAGGGGGTAGCTATTGTTAGACCATTCAAGAATGGAGCGATTGACCGAACGTGGAGTGCTTTTAAAGGCATAGTATTGATAGAGCTCACCAATAGTAAGTGTGGGAGAGAGTTTTTTTGTCACAGAGTCTTCAAATTTTAGTCCGAGATCTTTAAGCTCAGCCATAGTGATGGGAAGCTGATGAGTGAGTGTCACAGGGGCTGATTGTCTTGATCCTAACCAATGAAAGGGAGTGCGAGTTGAAAGATAAAGAACAAGGTATATGGCCGCAAATTCAGCTTCAGAGATCTTTCCTTGATCCCGATACTCAAGAAATGGTGTCAGTTTGGCCGTAATAAGAGGGGCCTCAGACTGAAGATGAGCTTCAGAAACTAATTTCTTCTTATATCTGCCACTACGAGATGAGGTCTTCATTGGGTAAAATTGACTCCTGTTGTAGCATTGTATTTATCAAGAGAGAATAAGGCCTGCAAGGAGGCAATGATGCAAACGTATACAATTGAGCAACTTTGGCGCAGATCAAATGAGAAAAAGGGCCTAAAAGTCCGCTTTAATGATTGGAATTATAATATCAAATATTTCACCATCGCTGGTGAGAGCTCGGATGCTAAGCGCCTTGTGGGCAAGCTTGATAACGGCGAAGCCATTTCTTTTAGTAAGAAATCTCGTGGATGGTCTTTCTACTCAACTGAAGCTGAAAATAACGCTAAAGCTGTTTAAGTTTTCTTTCTAATATAGATCACTTTATCGACTTCGGCGATAAGCTTGCCGGAGTCGTCTTTAATCTCTACCTTAAAAGTTTTATCCATTTTAGTATTCTCGGCCACGAATGCCTTAACTTCATCAATATCTTCTTGAGTCAGTTTAAATTCTGCGTAGACAGTGCCTGTTCCAGGTTTTTTAAAACGAATACTCGCGGCTTTGTCCCAGACGATATAATCTTTTCCAAGGTTTTTAATCATCATTAGCATATACCACGGATCTGTCATCGAGTAGAGTGAGCCTCCAAATTGAGTGCCCATATAATTTTTATTATAAACAGTGAGAGGCATTTTGACTTTGGCATATCGAAAATCTTTACTCATCTCTTGAAGCTTGATTCCTGCCCCGACAAAAGGGCCATAATAATTAATAATCTTCTCTAAGAATTTTTGTCTCAAGCGAAACATTGTACTCATACTTTCACCTTTTGAAGTTGATCATCACGAAGAATAGTGACATGAGAGTCTGCTGTGGCCAGAACATGACCCTCTTTGTTTTTTACCTCTGCCCTCATAAAAATAAAACTTTTTGTCTTTTGGATAATTCTTCCTTCAACAAAGGCTTCACCATCTTTTTCACTGAAGGCACGAAGATATGTCACATTCATAGAAAGAGTCATACACGGTCTTTGAGCGGTGATATAAGAAAGGGGGCCGAAGATATCATCCATGGCCGCAGCGAGAATTCCACCTTGATAGAGTCCCACAGGATTAGTGAATCTTTTCTGAAAAGGAAATTTAGCTGCGAGAAGAACTCCCGGCTCAAGAGCGGTGTACTCCATTTTAAGTTCAATCATGCTGGGAGGAGGGAGGGCCAGGTCAACACCTTGAGAGCTGAGCTGAGTTTTAAATGTTTTCATCTGATTCATTAGTGTTTCATGAAATGTCATAGGATACCTTTGAGATATTGATTGAGATTTTGTCTTACGATTTCTGGTTTATCTAGCATTCGTGCAATTTGAATACTTCCTTGAAGAAGACCCATGGTTCCTTCCACGGCCACGGCTACAGGAACTTTTAAATTTTCAGTCTTTTTTATTTCTTTAAAGCATTCAGTGAGCCAGTCGCGCTGAAGATAATGAAGATTTTTAAGTTCCTCTTTGATCTCCTCATCAACGTTCTCCCAATCTAGGGCCATGGCCCCAACAGGACAGACACGCTTTTTTTCACAAATCCAGCGAGTTAATTCATCGGCATAGGCGATGATCTGTTTCCTAGGGGCGGTTTTTTGATGTTTTAATGTCCAAATTGAAAATGAATCTTGATAAAATTTTAGGAGTTCAATACCGAGTTGTTTTTTCGATGAAACGTGATGAAAGAGGGATGCCTTTCTAATCTTAAGAGCATCTGCCAAGTCTTGTAAGGTAAGCCCATGAAATCCTTTCTTTAGAAAGATTTTTGAAGCTTCATGCAAAAGTTCTGTTTTCGTATTGGACATGGACGCCATCCTCGGTTAAAATGATTTTAACCTACCAATTGGTAGGTAGTCAAATGGAGATTCTATGTCTAAGTCATTACGCAAAGTTGCTATCCTCGGTGGAGTTCGCACTCCTTTTGTGAAGTCTCTGACGGCCTATAGGCAAGTCACCAATAAAGAACTTCTTACTGAAACCTTGCACCAGTTGGTGAAAAAATATCATCTCGAAGGTGAGCTTTTAGGAGATGTTGTTTCTGGATCAGTCATGCTTCATCCTTTTGACTGGAATCTTACTCGTGAGGCCGTTTTAGGTTCTGGACTTCATCCTTATACTCCTGGGCAGAATATTCAGCGCGCCTGTGGAACTGGCCTAGAGTCGGCGAATTTAATTGGATTAAAGATCGCCACAGGACAAATTGAAGTGGGAATTGGGGCAGGGTCAGATACTAATTCTGATGTGCCTTTGATTGGACAACATGATCTTACACAATGGCTCATGAATCTTAAAGATGCTAAGTCTTTAGGTGATAAATTAAAAGTCATCGCTTCATTTAGGCCTCAGTTTATTAAACCTCTTCTTCCTGCTGTTGTTGAGCCTCGGACAGGACTTTCAATGGGTGAGCATACAGAGCTAATGGTAAAGGAGTGGGGAATTACTCGAGAAGATCAAGATCGACTGGCCTATGAATCTCACCAAAATGCGGCCAAGGCCTATGAGGAGGGCTTTTTTGACGATCTTATTTTTGAGTTTGTTAAAATAAAAAAAGATGGAATAACAAGAAAGGATACGAGCTTAGAGAAATTGGCCAAACTTAAACCTGCTTTTGATAAAACGGGAACAGGAAGTTTAACAGCGGGAAACTCTACACCTATGACTGATGGGGCGAGTGCTGTTCTTCTTTCAAGTGAGCAATGGGCCCATGAACATCATAAAGAAATTCTCGCCTACCTTGCTGACGTAGAGGTTTCAGCGATGGATTTTGTGAATGGAGATGGACTTTTAATGGCCCCAGCTCTTGCTGTGGCCAGACTACTTGAGCGCAATAATCTCACTCTTCAAGATTTTGATTTTTATGAAATTCATGAAGCTTTTGCTGGGCAAGTCCTTTGCACACTCAAGGCCTGGGAAAGTGAAAAATTTTGTCAGGAAGTTTTAGGACAATCAAAGGCCTTAGGCCCCATTGATCGTTCAAAACTTAATGTGAAAGGCGGAAGTTTGGCCGTGGGGCACCCGTTTACAGCTACTGGAGGTCGTATTGTGGCCCAAGCAGCAAAGCTTCTTAAACAAAAAGGTAAAGGCAGAGTACTTATCAGTATCTGTACTGCTGGTGGAATGGGTGTCGCAGGAATTGTTGAGAGGTAATTTATGCATATGATTCTAAGGCATATTCTATGGTTTTTAAAAAAGTTCACGGCGCCGAAGTCTGATCTTAATGAAAAGACAAGTATTGAAATGAGAGTTTTGCCTACGGATTTGGATTTCCTATGGCATGTGAATAATGGCGTCTATTTTTCATTTATGGACTTTGGACGCATGAATATGATTTTTAGAAATGGAACTTTTGACGTGTGCCGGAAGAAGGGATGGTACGGAGTTGTGGCCTCGGAATCGATGAAATTTAGACGCTCCCTTCAGCTTTGGGACAAGTTCACTTTAGAGACTCAGATCACCGGCCATGATGAAAAGTATTTTTATATTACTCAGAAATTTATTCATAAAGGTCAGTCTGTGGCCCAAGGATTAGTAAAAATTAGATTTCTTTCTAAAAAAGGTGGCGGCGTTGGGACGAAGCAGATGATGGAGGCCCTAGGGGCTGAGCTTAATAACCATGCCCCAGATTTAAGTGAGGCATGGTCTCAAATAGAAACAAATTATCTTACATAAATTTTTCTGTCTGTTTATAGATAAACATTCCTGAGAGCATGGCGAGAATGAAAACAACGAAATTCATCTCGCCACTGACGAGACTCACAATTCCAGGTCCTGGACAAATACCGCCCCAGCCCCAACCAAGTCCAAAAAGAGCTGCGCCGATGATAAGCTTTTTATCAATATCTTTGCGGGTGGGAACATAAAACTTGCTATCAAGCAGTGGCGAGGTTCTTGAGATGATAAGGCGGTAAGTAATAGCATGCACACTTATAGCGCCGATCATCACACCCATGAGTCTCCAGTCCCATTCACCAAAAACATCAAGAAAGCCTTTCACTATATGAGTTTGAGTCATCCCAGAGAGACCAAGGCCCAAAGCAAAAAGAACACCGACTAAGAAGCTAATCAAATTTTTCATAGCTCACCTCTTAAAAGTTTAAAGAGAAGGACACCGATAATTCCAAAGGAGATAAAGGTGACGGTGGATAAAATTGAGCGAAGAGAGAAGCGTGAGATTCCACAAACCCCATGTCCAGAAGTACAGCCATTACCCAGCAGTGTTCCGAAACCTACAAGAAGACCGGCAATAATATAGTCAATGGTTGTTGTATGCCCTTCTTGGATAAAACTTTGAGGGAGAGTAAAACGCAAAAGAATTCCACCCACAAGTAAACCGAGAATAAACATCACTCGCCAAAGAGTATCACCCTTGGTTGGTTTGAGTGTGTTTCCAATAATCCCACTTATTCCAACGACTCTTCCATTAAAGAGCAACATGATAGTGACGGCAAGGCCAATGAGAGCGCCCCCTAAGATTGCATTCATTTTAGGCTCCTAGTTTAATCCCATATTGTTTTTCAATTTCATACCAGCTCTCTTCAAGACGGAAAGCGCGATAGCCTTTCTTTCTTAATGTGGCCACAGCATCAACCGCTAAAGCACAAAAACGTCCCCGACAAAAAACAAGAATATCTTTTGTCTTTGGAAGTTTTATACTGCCATCTTTAAGTGCAGAGTGCGAAAGGTGAATGGCCTCAGACTCTTCTTCATTGACTTCATCATCCGGACGAACATCGAGAAGAATAATTCTATTTTCTTTTATCAGTCTTCTTGTTTCAGCAGGAGACTTCTCCCAGCTGAAATCTTCTCCATAAAAATCATCAGACTTAAGTTGAAGCTGAGGATTTTTTTCTTGAGCAAAATCTTGCAGATTTTCCCAAAAAGAAAGAAGAGCAGGGTGGGCAATAGAGTAAATCCTTTTCTGTTTATCCGTTGTGACTTTTAAAATTCCTTCAAGATACATCTTTCTTAAATGCATCGAGGTATTGGCGGTGGTTTGATTGAGCTTCTCGGCCAATGTTTCCACTGATTGGGGAGACTGGGAAAGAAGATGGATAATTTTAAGCCTGACGGGGGCGGCAAGGGCCCCTAAAAGGCTACTTATCTCTTCAAAGACCTCATGTTGTTTTTCTTTAAGTTCTTGAAATTGTTTCATAAATCCCTCTCTACCAGTATTATACACGAAAATATTTCAATATTCAATTGATTAATTGAATAATAGGGATTATAATGCCCCTATGGACTACGCAATTATTGGAATCATTATTGGTTTTGTGATGGGTCTCACAGGTTCAGGTGGGGCACTGGTAGCGATTCCTCTTTTTATTTCTATTCTTAGTCTCTCACTTAAGGAAGCTTCTGTTTTTTCATTGATAGCGGTTTCTTTGGCCTCATTTATCAATTTTCTCGATCAACGTAAGTCCGCTGACCTAAAACTAGCGGGATTTATTTTTGTTGGCAGTATATTAGGAAGCTTTGCTTTTAAGCCTGTAAAAGAAAGAAGTCCTGAGATCGTTCTCAGTGTACTTTTGGGCCTTATTTCACTTTATGCTCTTTATAGCGTTTGGAGGAAAAAGAAACTTTTAGGCCATGAAAAGGCTGATTTTAATTTTTTAAAGACTTTTGTCTTAGGATTTCTTCTTGGTGGATTGACGACGATGACTGGCCTGGGTGGAGGCGTTCTGTTGATGCCTATTTTTCTAAGTTTTTTTTATCTTTCTGAAAATCGGGCAGTGGCCACAAGCTTACTGACAATTTCTGTTTCTTCGTTGTTTTCACTTCTCATTCAGTATCGAGATATTCAGCTGGCCCCTTCACTGACACAGCTCTCGCTTCTCGTGGCAGGGATGTTAGTGGCCATATTCATCCTCAAACTGATGCTTAATAAAGTTAAAACTGAAAAGATGTCTTTAGTACGGAAAATTTTATTCTCTCTTGTTGTTGTTTATGCTTTTTCAAAAATATTTTAAGGAGTCGATATGAAGATTCAACATTTTTATGACCCAGATACTTTTACACTGACCTATGTGGTTTTTGATACTTCCACTTTAGACGGTGTCCTGATAGATCCTGTTTTAGATTTTGATCCTGCTTCTGGAAAAGTGGAGTCGAGAAGTATCCAAGAAGTGATTACGTTTATTAAAGATAAAAAAATCCGTCTTCACTATATTCTGGAGACTCATGCTCACGCCGATCACTTGTCCGGATCACAGGTATTAAAAGAGACGTTCCCCGAAGCAAAAATTGCTATTAGTCATAAGATAACTCTCGTTCAGGAAGTTTTCAAAAATGTCTTTCACTTGGGTGAAGATTTTAAGGCCGACGGCCATCAGTTTGATCAACTCCTTGAAGATTTTGAGACAATTAAGGCCGGATCTTTAGCGATTAAGATAATTCCTACTCCTGGGCATACACCTGCCTGTGTCAGCTTTCATATTCAAGATGCTGTCTTTACAGGAGATGCTCTTTTTATGCCTGACTATGGGACAGGACGTTGTGACTTTCCCAAAGGAAGTGCCAAGGAGCTCTATCATTCAGTCCATCATCATCTGTACTCTTTAGATAATCAAACACGTGTTTTTGTGGGGCATGACTATCAACCCAATGACAGAGGGCTCCTGTTCGAGACAACAATTGGTGAAAGTAAGAAAAATAATATTCAATTAAAAGAATCTACCTCTGAGATGAGTTTTGTTGAGTTTAGAGAGGCCAGAGATAAAACATTGAAGGCACCTCGTCTTTTACTTCCAAGTCTTCAGGTTAATATCAATGCAGGTGAACTTCCACAACCTGAGTCTAATGGGAAAAGTTATCTGAAATTACCACTGACTTTGGTAAAAGGTTAAAGATGAAATCTCTCTTACTTGTTTTGATTATTTTCACTCAGCTCACTTATGCAAAGGATGAGTTTGCTCAGGAGGCGCAAGATCTCGCCAGCTCACTTAAGACAGGGCTTGTGAGCACATTGAGTTTAAAGATTAAAGAAAAAGGGATTGTCGCCGCTGTTCCTTTTTGTCATGAGAAAGTTTCAGAGATTGCAAAGATGAGCGCAGGAGATAAGTCGGCCAAGTATGATTTTGGAAGAACCTCACATCTCATAAGAAATGAGAAAAATAAGCCACAAGATTGGATGCTTCCTTATATTGAAAAATTTAAAGGGACGACTCAGTCAAAAAAGCCAAAGATAAAATTTCCGTTGATTCTAAAACTGGTCTCAGGAAAGAGAGCCTATTTAGAGCCGCTCTATGTTATGCCGATGTGTTTGCAATGCCATGGAGATGCTGTCTCAAAAGATGTAAAAGCGAAACTTAATGAACTCTATCCTCAAGATCAGGCCACTGGATTTAAGGCCGGAGACTTCAGAGGATTTATTTGGGTGAAAGAAAAAGAGGAGAAACCTATGAGTAAGATAGAGAAGATAAATGGTGTTCCGTCAGTGGTGATTGAAAATGAATCAGATCTTCAGCAGTTTGATCTTTTAGTTGATGTGAGACGCCCAGATGAATACAGAGGGGAGTTGGGGCATATTAAGGGAGCGCAACTGGTCACTCTTGGAGAAGATCTCAATAATTATATTGAAACCATCCCTAAGGATAAAAAAGTTCTCTTTATTTGTAGATCAGGTGCTAGATCAGATAGCGCCACAAGACAGTCACAAGAGAAAGGCCTCACTCATACTTATAATATGGTAGGTGGTATGATTGCTTGGAACGAAAAAGGGTTTAAGATAGAGAAATAGTTTCTCCTCGCTGAGGAATTTGAATATTTTTATGGCCAAGCTCCTTGAGTTTATTTTTAAGATCAACTTTGGATTTATCCTCTCCATGGAGTAAATAGATATTTGTCTCTTTAGATATATCGGCAACCCAGTCTAGAAGTTCTGATTGATCGGCGTGAGAGGAGAAAGCATCACTATGCATGATCTCTCCTGTCCAAACAATTCTCTCTCCATTACTGTCAGCAATCTCTCTATTTCCTTCAGAGAGTCTTTTCCCAGCTGTTCCTTCTGCTTGGTATCCTGGTAGAAAGAGAAGGGCGTTTTCATCATTTTGCCAATTCTTTAAATGGCGCCAGATTCTTCCTCCTGTAATCATACCACTGGAGCTGATAATAATCAGAGGGCCATTTTTTGTTTTAAGGCTATCCCATTCTCCTAAACTATCAATAGAGTCAACATCGTCGATTGATTCGAAAACATCTTCTGAAAGATTTGTACTGGCCGCGAACTCTTTATAAACTTTATTGGCTTCTTTCATCATAGGTCCATCAATCACTAAGCGAGACTTGTATTCTGGATGACGTTCAAAAAAACGGTGAATAAGAGTGATGAGTAATTGAGCACGGGCCACAGCGAAGCTGGCCACAATACCGACTTTTTTTTCTTGGTGAATTTTTACTAAAAAACTATGAAGATCATTCTCTAAAATTCCTGTGCGATCTTTTCCACCATAAGTGGATTCCATGATCACTGCGTCGGCAGAAGGGCATCTCATTGCTGTTGGAATAATAGGGTCATTGGCACGACCAAGATCTCCTGAGAATACAATGGTTTTGTCTGCTTCAATAAAAACAGAAGCAGCCCCTAAAATATGTCCGGCCGGTCTAAAGGTCACCGCAGCACCTGCGAGTTTAAATCGATGTCCAAATTCTTTTGTTTGAAAAAGTGAGGTGGCCACCGTTACATCGATAGTAGTGTAAAGAGGATTTTGAATTTTATCTTCTTCACGGCCCTCTTGAAGCCTAGCACTGTCGGCCATAATGATTTTGGCCAGTTTCATTGTGGGCGGAGTACAAATGATTGACCCACGAAAACCGTCTTTAACGAGCTTTGGAATATAACCACAATGATCTAGATGAGCATGAGTGAGAACAATGGCTTCTATTTCACTTGGGCTAAAAGGAGGAACGAGGAGATTCTTTTTTACTGTTTCCTCGCGACCTTGGGTAAGACCACAGTCGATGAGAATTTTCCCTTCTGGAAGATCCAGTAAAGTCATTGATCCTGTTACATCATCTGTAGATCCCCAGAATTGTATTTTCATTTAATTGTCCTCAATAAGTTGATGAATATCGCGAAAAATAAGATCTATCTCATTTTCTTTAAGTCCTAATTTTTTAAGGACTTCCTCGTTATGAAGAAGTTCTTTGCAAGTGAGAATTCCTTGGCTAATCAGTTCTTGGCAAATATATTTTTTTAATCTTTTAATAGATGTTATTGGATACAGCTTATAGCGCTTAATTCGGTCAATAAAAGATTCACCTTGAGGAGCATTGACTCCTAAAAGTTTCAAACCAGTGCCCCTTGCATAATCAATGACATCTTGAGTAAAAGATGTATTGGAAACAAGATAAAATCCCATAAGATCTTTGCCGTCTTTACCCGCCTTAAGATCATCCCAGCGGGCCTTTACGTAAAGAGCAATTTTGATATCGTTCTTTTTACCAATGGTATTATGAAACTTACACTCGATATAGACTTTCTCAGAAGGAGTTTGAGCAATAACATCGACTTCATGATTTACATATTTTCCTTGAAGAACCACACTCACTTGAGTTTGATAACCAAGCTCCTCAAAATATTTCGCTACAAAATGCTCAAAAGCATAACCAGAAGGTCCTAAATCGAGGATGGCCCTTTTAAGTGAATAATGGACAGCAGCTATGTTTGATTCTTGGTGAACAAGCTTGAAGGCCTGTCTGTAGATATCTTTAGTCGAAGTTCCCGCCTTTACATGCCTTGTGACTTCATTAACGATGTATTTCGAGCGATGAGGGGAGAGACCGCAATGCTTCAAAGAATTGTGAAGTTTTATAGGGGAGAATCGCTCAGGGAGACCCGATGATTTTATGATATTTATGTTCTTCTTTTTAAAATGCGTCGAATTCATTTCAAGCTCTTCTTTTTCAGTTCATTTTATTGATAAAACCGCTTAAATTATATGATAAATACTATCAAAATATCCTTAGCAAGCGGGTTTTATGGCAAAAGAAATTCAAAATATTAATGGTGTACCTACTCTAATGCTCCAGGCTGTGACTGATATCGAAGGAATGGAGTTAGTGGATGTTCGTCGTCCAGACGAATTTAATGGAGAGCTGGGTCATATTAATGGTGCAATTCTTGTGACTTTAGGACCAGATTTGGAGTCGTTTATCGCTAAGATGGATAAGTCAAAGTCTGTGCTTTTTATTTGTCGCTCGGGGATGAGATCGGCCAATGCCACCTTATTTGCCAAGCAGCTAGGGTTTGAAAAAGTCTATAATATGAATGGTGGGATGATGCTTTGGAATCAACTTGGATTCCCTGTAAAGAGTTAAATGAAATTTTTCATTTTGAGTTTTTTCTTCGTCATGACTTCGGCTTTTGGAGCAAGCTTTCAGCTGCTTGAGGGATGCTTATCTCGTGATGGTGTAAAGATTGAGCACTATCAAAAAGATTCCTCCAAAGGAGCAGGGAAAAATATTTTAGTCCTGGGACAGATCCATGGAGATGAACCACAGGCAGGTGAGCTTGCGAGACGTTGGATTGCTCGTCTCGAAACTCTTTCTCCTTCAAATACTTGGCGTATTCTTCCTCTCGTAAACCCTGACGGAACAAAATTAAAAACTCGAATGAATGGTAATGGTGTTGATCTAAATCGAAATTTTCCTACGAAAGATTGGGATGGAATTGCTCTTCATCATTGGGAAACAAAACAAAAAAAAGATCCAAGGCGCTATCCAGGCCCCCATGGTGGAAGTGAGATTGAAACTCAGTGTGTGATTAAGCATATTGAAAATTTTAAACCAGATGTGGTTGTTTCTATCCATATTCCTTACGGTCAGCTCGACTTTGACGGACCGACAACAAAGCATATTAAGATGAAGGCCTTACCTTGGATGAGACTAGGAACTTTTCCAGGAAGCTTAGGACACTATTTATGGGATGAGAGAAAGATTCCTGTGCTTACGATTGAATTAAAACCAGACTCATTAGAGAAATTTGGTTATGAGTTTAATCTGCTTCAAGATCAGATTTCATTTCTGGCCAATGATTAAGATGAATCAGCCTAAAATAAATTATAAAACCAATATGCAGCAGAGAAAGTTTTCAGAGAAACTTTTTGTGATGGAGACTATCCGTGATTTAGATGAGGCCATTGATCAAATTTGTGAGGCCATGTCTGAAGAAGAAAAAGTTGATCCCTTTGCCGAAGACCTCTCGCCCTATTTTGGTATACTCTGGCCAGCCGCTGAAGCTCTTTCCATTTTTTTATCTGAAAACTCTGCGCTTATTAAGAACAAAACAGTTTTAGAATTAGGTTGTGGATTAGGATACCCGTCAATGATGGCCACTCATCTAGGTGGTCGTGTCCTGGCCACAGACTATCATCCGGATGTGGAATTTTTCTTTCAGCGTAACTGTAACCATTCAGTTCTTCATTGTGATTATAAGAGATTTAATTGGCGTGAGACCAAAGAGGATATTGGTCTATTTGATGTAGTGATGGGATCAGATATTCTTTACGAATCAAAACATGCCAAAGAAGTGGCCATGGGACTACTAAGGTTTGTTAAACCTGGTGGTCTTATCCTTCTGGCCGATCCTGGAAGAGCTTATTTACAAAACTTCATCACGGCCATGAATGAACTCGGCTACACTGAAGAGTTCCACTCAATCTCCATTAAAGAGAAGGATATTTTTCTTTTTAAATTTCTTATTGATTAAGATACTGAACAACAAAATAAAGCGCACTGGCCGCAGCTGCGATAGTGATTTTTAGCATAACCCCTCCATGAGTCACCGAAATCTTCCTGAATCATAATATATCTTGGGAAGTATCAACTTCCCAAGAGTTTTTTAGCCGAGTGAATTAGTATTTTACAGAGCAGCCGTAGGACTTTGTATTTGCTATGCTAACCTTTTTTTTACTCAGGACTTCATCTAAACCAGCGGCAAGATAATTCTGTGCACCTTTGATACTTTCTTTTTCTGTATCAGGTTTATTGTCGATGGCCCCTTGATAAACAATTGTTTGATTCTCATCAATGATAAACATATGGGGAGTTGTTTTGGCCTCATAAGCTTTTCCTACAATTCCTTTTGGATCTAGAAGAATCTCCGTAGAGAAGGCCTTATTAGATTCTTTATCTTTTAAAGCACCGGCTTCATCTACGTAACCTTGTTTCCCCTCAGCCGATGAAATGATTGAAAGCCACACCACACCTTTGTCCGTGTATTTTTTTTGAAGCGTTTGCATATTGTTTGTGTCGTAGTGCTTTCGAACAAAAGGACAGCCATGATTAAGCCATTCAAGAACAATGGTTTTACCTTTAAAGTCAGAAAGTTTAACCGTTTTTCCAGAGGCTGCCTTTAATTCAAAAGCAGGGGCTGATCCATTAGGAATGGCAAAACTTGAAAGACTAGCGAGTGAGAACAGGATGGCAGCGAGGATTTTCATCTAAGACTCCTTTAAGGTTTTGTTGAGACTTTACATCAGTGAGTCCGACCACCATAAAGCACCAAAGGGATGCTTTTTCTTCTTCGGTGAGACTCAGCATTCTTGGAAGATTGTTGGCCATATTCTGAGCTCGTGCAATTTGAGTTTCACGACGTTCATCTTTTGTTAATTTTTCGCGGTAGCTATTTCCTGAGTAATCGAATTGGAAATGCATTAACTGATGCATAGGATGATTATAGTGCTCGATCACTTCCCAAAGATCCTTATAAACACCATCGTGCATATAAGGGGCCGTGAGAGCAATATTTCTTAGAGGAGAGACTCTAAACTTATATTTGTCGGCCGGATTCCCTGTGACATCAAATCTTCCGAGATCATCTCCATCTTTTGTGCCAGGTCCGATCTGAGGTGTTCCAATATTTTGAAATCCAAAAACAGTGAGGTGATCACCTTGATGGCAATTCACACACATCCCCTTGCTATAAAAAATCACGGCTCCTTTTTTGGCCTCAAGAGGAAGAATATTTTTTTCTCCACGTAGGTAAAGGTCCCAGGGAGTGTTGACTGCTAAAAAGGTGTGACGTTGATACTCGCCAATAGCATTAGCGATGTGGCCAATATTGAATTTTGTTTCTTGAGGATAAGCCTCTTTGAACATCTGAGCATAGGTGGCCTTAAAGCGACCATTAAAGACACGCTCCTCTGCTGCTCTCCAGGCCTCAATATTTGAAAGTTTTGATTCTTGTCCTAGCATCTCTGCTGGATTGGCTATCGGAAAGAGGGCCTGAACGGCAAGAGGAGAATCAAGAGTTTTAGCGATATCGGCGTAGATAGGATTTTCACCATTGAGTCCAGGTTCAGGTGTGATCCACCCTTTGGCATTTTTGGAAACTCGGCCATCCCAGAAAAGATTATTCACTCCTTCAAGACCCATATTAAAAACAGAAGGAGAGTGTCGACCGAGTAGAACTCCACTTAATTGTTCCCGTTTAAGTCCCAGTCCCTTGGCCCCTTCACCTAAACCGAGAGGAAGAGCATCACCCATGCCATTTCCTTGTTGGTGACAGAAGTGACAAGAGATATTTCCTTTGCCAGAAAGTTGAACATCATAGAATAAGCGAAGACCTAATTTGCGGAGGGCCTCATTTTTTGCAGAAGGGGCCTTAAGGGCCTTGAGTTTAAACATCTCAACATATAAAGAGAGATCCTTGTCTGTGTCTTGAGCATAAACAGAAAATGAAAGTAGAGTGAGCAGAAGTGGCCACACGAGGATAATCTCCGGTTAAAGATGATGAGATAATCTTAGTGTTTGGCATATCAAACGTCAAAATCAAAAGAGGTGACTTATTGCATTGATGGCATGTTTATTTTTTCGGCCAGCAGCCCAGAGTTTGAGAATTTAAGAAACTTATAATAATTAAGATCTTTAAGAGTGTTATAGAGTTTTACCTTGGACTCGGCTTCATCTTGTTCACGAATATTAACAATAAACAGATCCCCATCACCTTCTGCTAGTTTTCTTCTCTCGGCCTCGGACATTTTCTCAGAGCTACTTACTTCTATTTCTACTTGAGATGTGAGAGATCGCAATTTATTTATACTTATCTCTATTTGATCCATTTGTGTCTGCCAAAGTCTACTCAACCAATTAAATTGATACTCTGTGGCCTTAAATTTTGAGCGTTGCTCTGTTACTCCACCTTCGGCCTTGTTGTTTTCAATGGGAATTTCAATCTTAAGGCCCACTCTCAACTGGTCTGGATCTTTTACAAATTGAGATCTTCCAATATCTCTTGAACCTTCAAGCATTAAGTTAAGCTCAGGCAGTGATTGAGAGTGGTAATAGTCGGTTTTTTGCTTAATCTGAGAAAGTTCATAGTTTAGTATTTTAAACTGAGGCAAAGAGTCTTTGGCAAGTCTGTCTTCTGTTTCAAAAGCAAAAGTTTGAATTGAGGGTGTTTTTTCAATACTAATATTTAAGACAGCGGGATAATAGTTGGAGAGTTCTCGTCGTACGATTTCCCATTCTTGTTCTATTTTGATGAGTTCAGCTTTTCTTTTTGAGAGTGATCTTTGATTGTCTGTTAACTTGATGGCTTCAACATCTCCGGCCTTGAATTTTTTCTCAAAAAAAGTTTGCCTCATTTCTGCCACTTCAGCGAGCTTCTGGTAGATTTTAAGTTTTTCACTGACAGTGATCCATTTCAAATAGGTTTCAAAAGATTTTTGAAGAAGCTCAATCGCATCAAGTCTCCATTGCTCTTTTCTTATCTGAAGTTCCAATCTTTCAATCTCGAGGTTTGTCCTGAATTCGTCTGTTAAAAGATTTCTAAGAACTGGAAGATTCAAACCTGCATAAATTTCGCCCTGTGATGACGTTTTATATTTTTCATCATAGCCAGGAAAAAAACCAGTACCTTGTCTTTGACCTAAAAAAAGTCTTGAACCCATGAGTTTAGTTTGCCGAGAAAGCTCAATCTCATGAAATTGGTTATCATAGGTATTTTCAAATTGATTAAGCGTTTTGGCCTTTATCTTATGATCAAATCCGCCTTCTGCACTTTTGAGAGCACCTTGTTGAGCGATTACTTTTTGTTGGCTTGAAAGAAGTTTAGGAAGATTATTAAGAACATTATTCTCAACATCACTCCATTGAACTGAAGCCATCGATAAAACTGGAAGAATTAAAAATAAAAGAACCATTTATTTTTTATCCTTCTCTTTATCTTCTTTCTGATCTTTATCGGTCGCTTTTTTGGGTTCTAGCATTTTAGAAATCTCATCTTTAATAGGTGCACTTACTGGAGGAATTCCATTAAAAATACGCCAAATTTCCCACCATAAAGGAACTTGGCCAATATTAATAAATCCATTGGCTCCGGCGCCCTGTTTTATAAAGAGTTCACTTGGCCATGTTTCTTCAGGAGTGATCAAAACTCTGAACTTGCCCATGTAAGAAGAAGTTGCATCCACTAAAGAGACCTGACCTTTAAAAGTCCCGATGGCCAGAGAAGGCCAACCTGGAATCTGAACGGCAGGCCATCCCGCAAATTGGATTCTAGCATTTGAGTTTTGAGGAATGAGAGTCACATCATTTGGTTCAACCCATAGCTCTACAGCTAGCTCCGTTGTGAGAGGAGCAAAGACCACAAGAGGATCTCCCGCTTTGACAATATTGGCCCCTTCACCTGACTGGACTCTGACAATAATCCCGTCTCTGGGAGCTTTTACTTTTTGAGTTAATTGTCGGGCAAGATCGCGCTCTGCTTTAATGAGGTTAGATTGAGCCTTGGAAATATCAACATCAAGTTTAGTGAGATCAATTTTTGCTTTTTCAAACTCTTTTCGAGATGAGAGCCCTTGCTTAAAAAGTGATTCCTGACGATTCACATTGAGAATCGCCGTATCGCGAGCTGATTGAGAAGCTGCAAGCATCTGTTCAGCTGCTTTTTTCTCATTTTCGAGTCTCTCAATAAAAAAGGGGTCAATATCCACGAGTTCAAATAAAAGATCACCTTGTTTAACTTTATCACCGTCTTTAACATGCCATTGTTTTATCAAACCATTAATAGGAGCACTGATCTCTTGAAGCCTTTCATTTGGGTTAAGAGCAATGACTTTTCCTGAGCCTAGAGTAAATTGCTGCCAAGGTAAAAAAAGTAAAAAAAGGCCAATGACAAAAATACCCTGAAGCATTCTTGCATATTCTATTGACCACTTAGGAGTATGGCAGTGTTTATTCATAGGTTTCTTTTCTTTTAATTGAGTCAATTTTTTTGAGAGAAGTGACGAGATCATAGTGATTCTCTAAAAATTTAGGGGCCTTTGTGAATGAATAAAAAATAGTTGAATAGATCAACTCCGCTGCCACAAATTGACCGATGCTGAGTTGATTCATATCGACAAGGAGGGCCCCACCAAACAGGAGAAGAATCTGTCCTACAAACTGAGACCACATGATGAACTTTGTTTGTCGCTTAATCACTTTGAAATGAGCTTCACGATGGGAAAAATAATCATCTAGCTTTTCGGTTGTATCAAGATTACCAGAGATTTTATAAAAGATCTCATACTTTGAAGTTGATTCATCATAAGATGTCTGAATAGCATTGTTACCTAACTTATAAATAATATAAAGTGAAGCAATGGTGAGTAAACTCATGAGAAGAAAAAAGGGATGATAAAAACCTAACGTCACTAATCCGACAAGTAGAGAAAGTGTAAGTTCAAAGCCGTCAAAACACCAAGAGCCCATTTTTTTTTGAACAGAGGCAAGTTCAAAATAATAGTATTTATATTTGTCGTCTAAGTTTTTTGCCTCATTCCAAATAGGGAGAGTCCAGTACTTGAATTTTCTTTGAAGATATTCCAAAAGTATGATTTGAGCGTATCTTACCAGTTGTGCCAAGAAAAGTGCGGCACTGATAATGACCACGATCGTAATTAGACTTAATTTGAGGCCACTTAAAGCAATCTGATTAACGACAAGTTGCACGGCCAGAGGAATGATGAGTATAAGAACGGAGTATGTAAGTCCGTAGATGATGAACGGTTTCCATTCTTGAGATTCAAAATGGAAATACTTTTTAATGAGAGCAACAGTTTGAGTCATTTTTAAATCATCTCTGGTTTTAAATTTTGTCTTTTGATATTATAGTCTAAGTTTTCATATCAATAAAATAGATAAAATCATTGTTGTGCATTGCCTAAAACTATACTAAAAATGACTGCATTAATTCAAGAACAATAGGATGAGGTATTTTTCTATTCGCAGAAATTAAATAAAGCTCTTCGTAAGTCCCTTTTAGTTGACCTATTTCATATAGCTGCTTTGTACTGACCAGTTTTTTTACAGTATGAGTGGCAGCAGGGATCAAGGCCATCTGATTTAAGGCAATAAGCTTTTTAAGGGCAGTGTCCTGAGTTTCGGCCATAATGGTTACATCAAGCTTATTGGCCTCGATCCAGTGGTCGATATTATATCTCATCTGACTATCAAAAGTAGGCACAACCATAGATTGATTATTGATAGATTGAGGGAATCCTTTTTTGAGATGTCGAAATTTTTCTCCGCCGTAGATAGAGACAGGCATTTTGGAAATTCGTCGATGATTTAGGCCCTGGAGTTCGGCGGGAGTAGGAAGAAAGTCAGTAATAAGCATATCGAGACGATGAGCATGTATTTCTGTCATAAGTTGAGGTGATTTTCCTTCAATAAGACTTATAGTACAGGGGGATACCTTTTGTGCTTCCTGAGTCAGTTTGAGCATGACTTGCTTTGGAATACTATCGATGGCCCCGAGTTGAAGGCTAAGCCTGGCCGGTTTTAGCCTGTCATGAAGTGCTTCATACATATCATTGCCGAGTTGAAAAATTTGATGGGCATAGTCTAAAGCTATTTTGCCTTGTTCAGTCAGGATGAGTTTTTTATGGCTCCTTTCAAAAAGTGCGACTCCGATGCTCTCTTCAAATTGCTTTAACTGGGCACTTAGGGTTGGTTGTCCTAGGAGTAATTTTTCAGCGGCTTTAGAAACACTGCCTTGTTCGGCAATAGTCATAAAGTAGAAGAGATGATGGTAATTGATCCTGTTTGACATAAAATCTCATATTGTAAAAAGCAATAATGACTAAATATAACATGCTTTATATCAATATGAGGAGAGAAAAGATTGTTTTTAAAGTCCATCCCCAAGTTCTGATCCAATTGGTTTTGATGAGGCGATCAATAATATTTTCATCATGGTGTTGAGCTAAGATCTGATGGCAAGGCACACTCAAGAAGGCCGTGACGGCCCAGTTTAAAAGAACAAGAACAAAGCAGAGTACAGTTAGAGGACTGAAAAGCTTGGCAAGTAAGAGGCCAGCGATCATAATTTCGAAGGCCATCAGCGGGGCCACGATATAGGTAATCATCCTTGAATGGAAAACTTCGAATTCGACGAATCGAGATTGATGAATAAATTTAAAACTTGGGTAGTGCACAAGCTGAATCAGCCAGATGAGGCCAGTCATCATTGCAGAAAAAAGAATATTTAAGACAAAAAGTGTATTCATCCTTAGAGAAGGGTGATGATGGCATCAAGCCCTTTTTCTCCATTCTTGATAAATTTATCTAAATCCTTCATTCTGTTAGTGTTGAGTTGATGAGTAGTGACTTCTTCTTTTGAAAGCTTTTTTACATGATTGAAAGCAGCTTGAATTTTTCCCATCATGATTTTTTCACGTTGGCGGATCACGTTCGTTATGACTTTTTGGATATCTGGATTGGCCACATAAAGCCTTGTCCCTTCTGCGCTCAGACCTGACTCGATAATGACATGAAAATCTAAAAGGTCTTTGAGAGAAATACTAATAAGGGCCTTAGAAACTTCAAGCTTTTGGATTAGGGCGGAAGCATCGAGAGGGACTTCACTTAAATAAAGATGAGTCCAAATTTTCCCATGAATTTTTTTGAATCCCCAGTACTCAATGAATTCGCCAACGAGTTCAGCGAGATATTCCATTTCAGGTAGTTTATTTGTCATAATTCCTCTTTTTATTTATCTCATTCAAAAGCAGGCCAAAGGCCACAAGCAAATAGGTCAGAGGAGTTTCATAACCGTTATTTTTGAATGAATATCCATCCTGCCAGTGAGTAAGTGTAGCACCTATCATTAATACTATAAGTAAAAAGAGGCTAAAAATCCTCTTATAATTAAAGGCCAGGCTTAAGCTAATGCCCAGCTCAGCTATTCCTACAAAATAGCGTCCAAATGAGAGAATACCAAAGGAGGACTCCCACCATTCTGCTCCCCAGAACAAATTCCAGAGCCCATGGTATACCATTGGGATTTGAAGACTTAAATCTATGACCCTTTGAGAAAGCTGATGCCGAGACATAGAAGAATTCCTGTTAAAAGATGAATTTGAGGGGACATGAAACGTATCGAACTGATACTTGGCTCCTCTGGATCTTTGGCGTTATTGATCAATCTCAGAAATTTAAAAGTGGGAATAAGGGCCAGAGCACAGGGAAGGATTTGGAGAGGTTGGAGATTTCCTTGGACCACCAAAAAGATTAATCCTAAGAAAGCACTAGCATAATAAAATATCATCATCTTTTTTGAGGCTTCAAAACCTAAAACTGAAGCTAAAGTTTTGGCCCCCCGAGCAGTGTCGGCCTTAATGTCATTCATATTATTGGCGTGCAAAATTCCACAGGCCAGAAAACCAAAAATAGAACCAAGCCATAAAACAGAAGTAGGGATTTGATTAAAAGTTGTAAAAGCGTAACAAGCGGTCAGAAGTGGACCGCAAGCAAGAAAAACGACGAGATCACCAAGGCCATTGTATTTAAAATTAAAAGGACCACCAGAATATCCTATCACTATAGCAAGTGTGGCCATGGCCAGGGGGAGGAGAAGAATCGTTTGAGAAATAAATAGAGGAATACTCAGCATAAGAGAAATGAGGATAAGACTATAAGAGAAGAAAGATAGTTGTCTGGGAGTTATCCAGCCTTTTTGAATCACTCCACTTCCTCCCAAGCTTCCAGGCAAATCAATAAGTTTTAAGTGATCCTTAACATCATTCATGACATTGACCGAAAGAAGAAGTAAGCACGGGATAATGATGGAGACAACGGCGGCATATAAATTAAAGGGCATGTTTTGTTGTTTAAGAAAAATAAACGTACAAATAGTCGGAATGAACATAGAAGTTAAGCTGATTGCTCTTAAGGCGAGAAACCATTTTTTTAATAAATGAACCCGAGGAATGGCTTGTTTATCGGTCAACTCAAAGACGAGCTCATTGCCTTTTACTTCAATAGGAAGGGCAACAAATGATTTTTCGCCAATTTTTGTTTCTGTTTTCCATAAGAGATCCCGCGCCATGGGAGAGGGATAATGAATCACTTGCTTCATTATTTTGTCCTTTGCTCAGATAGTTTAAGGAAAGTGATAAAGTCTTCGTAAGCCTGACCATTTTTTTCTATCTTGGCCAGTTCTACAATTTCATCAACAAGCTGATAAATTTCTTGGTAAATAACATCAATCTCGGCTTTTGTTGTATCTACTGCTTTTTGAATTTGACTTTGATTCCATGGAATAAAAGAAAAATTCTGCCCTCTCAATTGATAAACGGGATAAAGAAGTTCCGGGTAAAGTTTGATGAGATTGAGTGTTGTAAAATTAATAAGACCCTCTTTTAGATCTTTGGCGTATTCTTTTCCTGATTCAAAAGAATAATCAATATTGTCATCATAGAGTTGAAAGGCCAAACCGATCTTCATTCCAAGCTTGTGACAGAGATGGACAATCTCCTGGCTTTGATTGGCAGTGACGGCTACAGAGTGACAATTCCAAGCAATTAAAGCCCCAGTTTTTTTCGATGAAACTTTGAGTAGATCCTCTTTTGTGACGGATTCTTTGTGTCTCAGAGAATCTTGAATAAATTCTCCTTCAACCATTTCTTCTAAAACTTCCGCCAGAGTTTTTAGAGTATCGAATTTTTTGATGGAGACAAGATTGGCAATGACAGAGGCCAGAAGGTAATCTCCAGCGAGGACTGCCTTAGAGTTAGGAAGATGAGCATTCAGCGTAGGTCGATTCCGCCTGAAACTCGCCTGGTCTACCACATCGTCATGAATAAGTGAGGCATTATGGATAAGTTCACCCGCTTCTGAAATATGGTAATAATCTTCCTCTTTGAGACTGAAGAGAGCAGCGAGCTTAGCAGTGAGATAAGGCCTAAACAGCTTTCCTTGAGTTTTAAGATGATTGTTTAGTATCTCTTGAACGATGGAGCTTTCTTTTTCTTGGGGAACTTTGATGACCAGTGATTCCATTCTCATTTATCCTTTGGAATAAATTACTTTGTTCCTATATGAGTTTAATACTCCTTAAACTGATGAGAATCAAGCTAAGCGCGTGGTGTCCAATGAATGTTGAAGTGGAGACGTCCTTCAAATAAGACTTTTGTGGTCAAGATTTTATGCCGCAATATGGTAGGGAAAACTCACCCAAAAAGGCTGTTTTTTCACCTTCTTAGTTGATTCATCTTTCCCTGATCAGATACTATGTTTTCATTTATATAATGTTAAGAATGCCGGAGGGTTACGTGGGACGTAAATGGAACAATATCAAGATGAAAAAAGCGGCTGCAGACAAGCAGCGCTCGCAAAACTATACAAAGGTTCTTCGCGAAGTCACGATGGCGGTGAAAAAAGCCGGACATGCAGAAGTTGATTCAAATTTTGCCCTCAAAATCGCTCTCCTCAAAGCTCGTGAATACAATGTTCCTAAAGACAATGTTGATAAGGCCATTAAGAAAGGTCTTGGAAATGATGGGGCCAACTACGAAGAGCTTAATTATGAAGGCTACGGTCTTGATGGTGTGGCCGTTTTTATTGAAGCCGCTACTGATAATCCAACTCGAACAATTTCAAATATTCGTTCTTATTTTAACCGTTGGGGGGGCGCCATCGGAAAAGAAGGATGTCTTCAATTCGTTTTTGAACGCAAAGCTGTGTTCACTATCAAAGAAGATGGTAAATTAAATGGTGAAGATCTTTTAATGGAACTCATTGATGTTGGTGCAGAGGACGCAGAGACTGAAGATGGATTTATTACAATAAAGGGTGCTGTTGAAGCCTTTGGTGATATCCATAAAAAACTAGAAGAAATGAAAATTACAGTGGCCGAGTCTGGACTTGAGCGACTTCCACTTAATACAAAAGAAGTGGCTTCAAAAGATTCATTTGATAAAATCATGAAGTTAATTGATGTTCTTGATGGGGATGATGATATTCAAAAAGTTTATCACAATATGGAATGGAATGAGGCGTTTGCCGAATAACAAGGAAGTTAATTATGTTCAGTTCTGAGATTGTTTCTGTAGGAATGAATGTCCCTGATAATATTGTGACCAATCACGATTTGGCCAAAATGATGGATACAAATCATGACTGGATCGTTCAGCGCTCTGGGATCGAAGAGAGACGTTGGGTTTCTGATCAAGTCACAACGGGAGATCTTGCTCTTAAGGCTTCAGAAGAGGCGATTGCTAAAGCGGGCATTGATCGTAAAGAAATTGACTGTATTCTCTTTGCCACTCTCTCTCCTGATCATGATTTTCCTGGAGCCGCTTGTTTTCTTCAACCACGCCTCGGTCTGACAGATATTCCGTCTATTGATATTCGTCAGCAGTGCAGTGGATTCCTCTATGCTCTTTCTGTCGCCGACCATTTTATCCGTTTAGGTACATACAAAACAATTCTAGTGGTCGGAGCTGAGATTCATTCTAAAGGACTGAATAAAACCACTGCTGGTCGAGATGTGAGTGTGTTGTTCGGTGATGGGGCCGGAGCCGTTATCTTAAAGCGTAAAGAACTTAAAGATGCTCAGAAGGATTCTCATATTCTATCTACTTCTCTTTATTCTCAAGGAGAGTTTGCCAAAGAACTTTGGACTCCAGCTCCAGGTATGGGGAATGGATACGGAGAGCGAATGAATGCGGCGATGCTTGAGGAAGGTCTTCAATATCCTTCAATGAATGGTAAAAAAGTTTTTATGCATGCCACTCGTCGTATGTGTGAGTGCCTCATGGCCGAACTAGGTAAAAACAATCTAAAGCTGGAAGATATTGATCTCTTTCTCTTTCACCAGGCCAACCTACGTATTAATCAATTTATTGCTGACGAATTAAAAATTCCTGAATCAAAAGTTTTTAATACAATTCAAAAATACGGAAACACCACGGCCGCGACAATCCCAATAGGGATGTACGAGGCCCAGAAAGCCGGTAAACTCAAAAAGGGCATGCTTGTGGCCTCTGCTGCTTTTGGTTCAGGCTTTACTTGGGCCAGTTCAGTTTATCGCTGGTAAGTTAAAATTTATAGCTGGCGCCTACGTTTATAAAAAGAAAAGAAATTTTCGTTTGATAATCGTAGGCCCCGTTAAATCCAACACCACTCCTTCTTATCGTTTCTTCCGGACAATATAGAACAGAACTTTGAAGAGTGAGTTTTTCATTGAGTTCATATCCATATCCCGCTGTGATTTTATGACGAAGAATAGCAGGGTAGCCAACCACATTAAAATACGAAACATTTTGTTGAGTTAATGACACTCCCTCAATAACCTTTGTGGCCGAACCATTTTCATTTTTCTTAGAGCTAAAAACTTGATCACTATACGCATACCCTAGAGAGAAATAAGATTTTTCAAACTCGTAGAGCCATGATCCTGAGATCACGTCTTGATTTTGCCAATCGTAAGATTTAAAACCTCGGGCCGATCCCCAGTACAATCGTTTGGCCTCAAGAGAGAAAAGATTATTTTTGATTTTTTGTGTTATCCCAAATCCAATTTCTTCTGGAGTTTCAAGCTCAAGATCATCAAGGGAGGTTCCTTGAACACCAACATAGCTTTCTAGATCCGTTTGTCTTTCAAATTTAAAATAAGTTTTAGATTTATAGCTTAATCCGAGAGTCAAAGCTTCTGTTGCTTCATAAATCGCCCCTAAATTATAGCCGTATCCCAACTGATAGTTTGGATTTCTTTCTGACTGCGAAGGAGTAAAAGCTGTTTTAGAGGTATTAATAGAGGCTGATCCGATAGCGCCAATAAGAGAAGCACCAACTGAGAGTTTATCCATTTTTTTGGCCACACTGACAGGAAGATTAATGATCGTCAGAGATGGAGCAAGCTCAAATACACTTGTCTCCTTTTTAAAATCAGAGGCCAGTCCGGCCACAGGAACAAGACCAGCTCCTAGATTCCATGAGCTATACTTATAGCTGATCCCAAAAGAGGGAATAGGAACATAAGTAATCGCCGATTGTCTGTAAGAGGAGTCCTGTGACTTATCTCTTGTTTTCACATTGGGGAGAAGACTCAAAAGTGAGACATCAATTTGATTTTGTCCCTGAGTTAAAGTGGCCGGATTTTTTATCAGAGCATCTTGCACTGAATAGAACTGAGAGATTCCGTTACCCGCCACACCCATTCCTTTAGTTGAAGATGAGGTGAGGTTAACAGCATTGGTGGCCATGACCGACATTGAGTAAAGTAGAGAGAAAAGAATGATTTTTTTCATGGAGGACTCCTTCATATGTAAACCCATCATGAGGCCATTAAGTAAGGAGTGTAAGAGAGCAGCAGTTAGACAAATTTTTGGTCAAGAGAAGTTCAGGCCAGCAAAATGAAGCGTTGCAGGGTATAAAACAGCGTTGACAGAAATCTGGCGGTTGAATATTCTAAATGCGACTTACTTGCATTTAGGAGATTTATGAAATTTTCACGCTCACTTCCAGCACTTTTACCTTTAGCACTTTCCGCCCTGGCCCAAGCAGAAACAGTTAAACTTAATGATATCCAAGTTATTGGCCATCAAGAAGGACAAACTCTTGTGGACTTCATTCCAAGTGTCACCACACTTAAAGGAAAAGAGCTTCAAAAGAAAAGACAAACAAGCTTAGGAGATACGCTCTCAAACGAAGCTGGTGTGACGAGCACTCAGTTTGGCCCGAGTGCTTCACGCCCTGTTATTCGCGGTCTTGATGGTGATAGAATTCGTATTCTTCAAAACTCACTCGGAACGATGGATGCTTCAACTCAAAGTTTAGATCACGCTATTCCTGTTGATACATTAACTGTTGATCAGATTGAAATTGTGAGAGGGCCTATGAGTCTTCTTTATGGATCATCCGCCGTGGGAGGAGTGGTTAATATTGTGACAAACAGAATTCACTCAGAGTATGAGGCGGGATTTTCTTCTCAGCTTCTAACACAAGGTGAGACAGTCAATAATGGATTGAGTAATGCTCTTCAGGTTAATTATGGGGTAAGTAATTGGATGTTCCATGTTGATGGATCTACGAGAAATCTTCAGAATCAAAAAATTCCAAATTATGCTCGCTCATCAAAGAAGAGACAGACTGACCCTCAAGCAGATGAGGCCCGTGACAAATTACCTGACAGCTTTAACCAACAAGACAATATGGCCGTCGGTGTTTCTCGTATTTTTGATAAAGGATATCTTGGACTCTCTTATAATCACTTCAATACAACTTATGGTGTTGTGGCCGAGGAAGATGTCAGTATTGATATGATTCAAAATCGTTTTGAGCTAGCAGGAGAGTACAAACCATCGACTCCACTTTTTAGAAAAATAAAATTTAAGGCCGCTCAATCTGATTATAGACATAGAGAGGTCGCGGATCATGCCGGTCATTCACATGAGCCCACTATTTTTAAAAATAAAGGGAATGAGACAAGACTTGAAGGAATCAATAAGTGGGGAGACCTTGAAGGAGTTGTAGGACTTCAAACTCAGGTGTTCACTTTTAAAGCCTCTGGTGAGGAAGCTTTCCTTCCGAGCACAAGTAACCACAAGCTCTCGGCCTTCACTTATCAAGAACTTAAAAAAGAGAAAAATGTTTTCAGTGCTGGAGCAAGGATTGAGAATACTGATATTGAGAAAAAGGCTTCAGCTGATTTTGGCGCTAAAGATTCAAAAAATTATGTTGGCCTCAATGCTTCTCTTGGCCATCAATATAAATTCACGACTGAGAACTCATTTTCAACGAGTGTCTCTTACACTGAAAGAGCGCCAAATTTTCAAGAGCTTTATTCAAACGGTCCTCATGCGGCCACGGGAAGTTTTGAAATCGGTAGTGACAATCTGAAAAAAGAGAAGGCCACAGCTGTGGAGTTAAGCTTTAAGAGTCATACAACTAAGAATCAGTTCACCTTTAATGTCTATTCTCAGTTTTTTAATGATTTTGTGGCCCTTAATCCAACTGGAAATACACGGAATGTTGATGGAGAAGACTTTGATGAGTATGCCTATGCCCAAGTTGATGCTGTTTTCTACGGTCTAGATATTGATAATAAAAATAATCTCGCTATGATTAATAACGGTCAGCTCTCACTAGTGAATAAGTTTGATATCGTTCGTGCGAAGGATAAAGACAGTGGGGACAATATCTCTCGTATTTCACCTCCGCGCTTGAGCGCAGGGCTAGAATATGCTAAGGAAAAGTGGACAGCGGATATTGAGGCCCAGTACGTTTTTGATCAAACAAAAATTGCTCAGAATGAAACAAGAACCAAGGCCTATACCCTCACCAATTTAGGCTATAGCTATACATTTATGGGGCAGAGTTCCGCACTGAGCTTATTTGCGAGAGTCAGAAATATTTTTGATGTAGAAGCAAGAAATCATGTTTCATTTTTAAAAGACATCGCTCCACTTCCCGGGAGAAATTTCATCCTTGGAGCGCAGATTCAACTTTAATTTTTCTTGAAATAAAAAAGCCGGTTAAAACCGGCTTTTTTATAATAATTAGATCATAAAAAAACTAAAGATATAATTAAGGATGAGTCATATCTTCCGCAATAACGAATTTATCAAATTGCTCGCTTGTCAGGTAACCAAGCTTAAGAATTGATTCTTTAAGAGTCAGGCCTTCTTTATGGGCCTTTTTGGCGACTTCAGCAGCTTTATCGTAACCAATATGTTGGTTAAGGGCCGTCACAAGCATAAGAGAGTTATTCACATGCTTTTTGATCACGTCTTCGTTGGCGGTGATTCCTTCTGCACAATTATCATTAAATGAAATCATGGCCTCTGAAAGAAGACGAATTGAGTGAAGAAGATTGTGGATCATCACTGGCTTATAAACATTAAGTTCAAAATTTCCTTGAGAACCAGCAAATCCAATGGCCGCATCGTTACCCATGACTTGAACACAAACCATCGTCATCGCTTCTGGTTGAGTCGGATTCACTTTACCAGGCATGATCGATGATCCTGGCTCATTATCAGGAATTGAAAGTTCACCAATTCCACAACGTGGTCCAGAAGCTAACCAACGAACGTCGTTAGCAATCTTCATGAGAGATCCGGCCACACGCTTAAGAGCACCTGAGGTGAAAACCATAGCGTCATGAGCAGCAAGAGCTTCAAATTTATTTGGGGCCGATGTGAAAGTGCGACCAGAAATTTTAGAAATTTCTTCTGCTGAAATACGCGCGTAATCAGGGTGAGAGTTAAGCCCTGTTCCTACCGCCGTACCACCGAGAGCAAGTTCACGTAGGCCATCGAGAGTAAGCTCAACCGATCTTTTTCCGTTTTTAAGTTGTTGCACCCATCCTGAGATTTCCTGACCAAGCATAAGTGGAGTGGCATCCATTAAATGTGTGCGCCCAATCTTACAAACTTTTTCGTATTGCTTTGCTTTTGCTTCAAGAGTTTTTGTGAGCTTATCAATGGCCGGAAAGAAAACATCTTCAATTTGCTCAACAGCTGCAATATGCATGGCCGTTGGAAATGTATCGTTTGAACTTTGAGATTTGTTAACATCATCATTAGGATGGATTGGAGTCTTAGATCCAAGTTCACCACCTGTGAATTCAATGGCGCGATTTGAAATAACTTCGTTAGCATTCATATTTGTTTGAGTCCCTGAACCTGTTTGCCAAACAACAAGGGGGAAGTGGGCATCAAGCTTTCCTTCGATCACTTCATCAGCCGCTTTCATGATAAGCATGGCCTTTTCTTCAGATAGTTTTCCTAAACGAAGGTTCGCTGCTGCAGCACCTTTTTTAAGGATTCCTAGTGCACGAATCATAGGACGCGTGAAACGGTCATCACTGATTTTAAAGTTTTGAATTGAGCGTTGAGTTTGAGCTCCCCAGTAACGAGTCGATTCAACTTTTACTTCGCCCATAGTGTCTTTTTCAATACGGTATTGAGTCATAGATCCTTCCTTGTTTAATGCCCAAATTATGCTCTAGCAGGTCTTTTCCGAAAAGCTTTTTCTGTAGTTTTAAGAGAGCTTTTTAATCATGTTTAGGCCAATTATTGGATTTTTCATTCACGATTAAGTTTTTTTTGATGTCGCTCTTGACGTTATTTTATTTGATCCCATCTTTTGGTTAAGAAAAGAACAAAACTCAATTTTGAGAGGAGGGAATATGTATCATTTTCAATTATTGCCGACCAGAAAAGAGAACAAATCTTGGAATGCAATGTCAGAGTGGAATAAAGAAATCGAGAAGTTTTTCGATGGAGTTTCAGGGGCTGATTATCTTGCGCCACCTTGTGAAATTGTTGATCAAGAAAAAGCTTATGCTATTAGTTTAGATATTCCTGGATTTAGAAAAGATCAGATCGATATTGAGATGAAAGATAAGCGACTTCATGTCACAGGAGAACGAGGAGAGGCCCAGCGCCTTGAAACTGATACAGTTCTGCGACAAGAAAGAAAGTTTGGGAAATTTAGTCGTATTTTTTCTTTGCCAGATAATATTCATGAAGAAGGAATTTTGGCAAAGTTCGAGAATGGAGTTCTCACTATAATCCTTCCAAAGACGGAAAAATCTCAAAGCCGCAAAATCACTATTAGTGAACAAGTGGATTCAACATCGATGAAAAATTAAAATTTTATCATCCTCCCAGATGAAGAAGGCCCCAAGACGGGGCTTTTTCTTTTTGTTATGATCTTATAAAAAACAAGGATGACCCAATGTCACTGATGAAAGTTGAATACCAGGGTGGACTTCATACTGAGGCCATTCACTTAGACTCACAGACTGTAATTGAAACCGATGCTCCCAAGGATAATCAAGGGCGTGGAGAAAAATTCTCTCCCACTGATTTGCTCGCCACTTCTTTGGCCAGTTGCAAACTTACAATTATGGCGATGAAGGCACGGACTCTGGGTCTTGAGGAGTCGATGAAGGGAGTGACGGTTCAAGTTCAGAAGGTGATGACAAAGACTCCGCCGCGGAAGGTGCAGGAGATTGTTCTGACTTTTGATTGGAAAGGTCTTGATCAGCAGGTGAGCTCGGAGCAAATGGATCAGTTGAAGCAGGCAGCTCTTTCTTGTCCTGTGGCACTGTCACTGGATTCTTCTGTTCAACGGACTTTGATTTGGTAGGAGGAAGTTTTTCTTCCTCAAGGTCTTTCACACTTACCTGAGGCGGAATGGCATCCATCACTTTTTGTTGAAGTTCTTGCTCGGCACTAATGGCGGGAGATTGGCCAATAGAGATAGTATCCTCAGCTAGGGGAATAATATCTGAGCCAGAGAGAGTAATGGCCTGATCAAGAGGGAAATCTCGACTTAAGAGAGCGGCCTTGAGGGCCCTTTTATTATCCACCACTCCGCCAGAGCTGAGACGATGAGCAAGATGGGGCTTTTTTCCTGTGGTCTCAAGAATAATTCTTTTTATATCAACCGGAGAGAGAGCTGAGTTTGCATTAAGAATTTGTGCCGCAAGATTTGAAACATAAGGAGCGGCCATGGAAGTTCCTGAAGATGGAGAATAAATCGGTTCACCATTTTTTGAATAAACTGAAGGCACAAGTGACATGATCGCCACACCAGGAGCTGCTACATCTACTGATTTAATCCCATAATTTGAGAAGCTCGCTAGATACTCACCATTCATCGCTGCTGCAGAAATACTATTCGGGGCCTTGATACGAGAGGGGTAATGATGAAACTTGTCGTTATCAAGACCACTATTCCCAGCAGAAAACACAAAAAGGATATTGGGGTATTTGCGAATTGTTTTATCTGTTCGTTTATAGAGTTCTTTAAAATAAAAATCCACATAACCTAACAATTTAGGATCATCAATTTCTAGACCTGTAATCTCTTTATACTCATCACGAAATCTAGACATGACGTTTTTGTAGGTAATTCCATAGCTCGCATTAACGATCTCAATTTTGCGAGTGGAGATATAATGGCAAATCGTATTAAATTTTCTAGTCACACGTCTTAATGAATTACGAATAGACTCTTCAAATTTTTGCTCTACCGTGCGACTACGAAGCACCTCTTTGCTTGAGGCCGAATCCGAAGCTACTACTACCACAGGATTTTTGATATGAAGGCCACGGATAGGGAAGATATTAATATTCTCTCCCTCTCGAAGAGCGATACCGGCCACGATCGTTCCGTGGGAGTGTTTTTTAAAAAGTCGAACTTTCTGCAAAAAGGCACTATCGGCATTTTTACGTTTGAACCATTCAAATTCTTCTGGAGTCAGGCCTTCTCTGTGGCCTTTGGCCTTAAGATTTCTGAAAAGAAGGATCTCTTGAAGAAGAGACTGATCCTTAATTACTTTTTTCTTGAGATGGGAGTTGTCATCAAAACTCCAACCGTGGAATTCACTGTTTTCATCTTTCGGGGCCACTTCCTCATCTGTTTCTTTTTTTAGGATTCTTGGGCGAAGGAACTCATGATCGAGATCAAATCCAGTGTCAATAATACCGATAGTGGCCCCTTGGACCATTGAAGAGAGACTGAGAATAAGGATTAAAAACCTGAGGCGATCCATGCTTGAACATTGTAAACAAGTTCACCCAAAATATAAAGGGGAAGCCTTAGCTTCCCCTTTGGTCTCATATAATTTAAAAACTGAAATTATTGAGCAGCAGCAAGATCTACAGTCAGCTCAACATCGTCATTGATAGCTTTGTCGCCAAGGCCTTTGAAGAAGTTTGATGATCCGTATTTAAGATTCCACTTTGTGCGATCAAATTTAAACTTTGACTTGATAGTGGCCACTTTGTCAGACTTAGTGATTTCTGCATTGAATGTTAGAGGAGCTGTATTTCCCACCAGAGTGAAATCTACAGTTACGTCATAACCTTTTTTAGCTTTTTTTACTGATTTGATGACCATTTTGGCTTCAGGGTATTTGGCCACATCAAAGAAATCCGCTGATTTCATGTGTCCAAGAAACTTGGCGTTGTACTCAGGATCTGTCAGATCAGTACAAGTCATTGAGTTAACATCAACAATAATTTCTCCACCTGTAAGCTCAGCTTCTTTGAAAACGAGTGAGCCTGCTTTGGCAGAAATTGTTCCGTTGTGTTGGCCAGTCACTTTTTTTCCAAGCCATTCAATTTTTGTTTTCGCTGTATCTACTTTGTAGGTTTGGGCGAACGCTGTGAGAGAGACGAGAGAGAGTGCGACGACGATTAATTTCTTCATGGTTTCCTCCTATAAAAGAACTGATTTGAAGTTTTATTCCCCTAGATCATCATTGATCTCTCAATAAAAAAAAAGTATTATTTTTTTAATAACAATATAATAAAAAGTTATACACCTATGACATTTGATCAACTTATCGTTTTGAGAGCCGTAGTGCAGAGCGGAAGCTTTAAGGCCGCGGCGGAAGTCCTTCATAAGACTCAACCGGCCCTTAGCGTCTCAATAAAAAAACTTGAAGAAGAGCTTGGTTTTGAGCTTTTTAGACGAGATCTTTATCGCCCGATTCTGACTGTTCAAGGAGAGTACTACTACCAAAAAGTTCTCCAAGTCTTAGGAGAAGTCGGAGAGCTAGAGGAGTTAGGAAAAAGTTTTTCGAGACAAGAAGAACCAGAAATCACCATCGCTATTGATGGAATCTCACCACTGCCTATCATTTTAAAATGGCTTAAAGATTTTGGGGAAAAACATCCTCATACGAAGCTGAACTTAAGCTTTGAGGTTTTGACTGGAACCGTGGCCAATGTTCTCTCTAAGAAGGCCATGTTCGGTATTACTCATTTTATTATTGATGGAGATAAGCTTGATAAAGTTCCCGTTTGTCGAGTGAAAATGATGCCTTTGATGGCCAGAAGTCTCTATGAGCGTGAGGCCGTCAAAACGGACAAAGATTTAAAAAATATTGATCAACTCGTCCTGAGTGATAGTAATCCAGAGGCCAATGTTAATTTTGGGCTTTTGGATTCCGGGAAGAAGTGGCGAATTAAAGATGGGCAACTTAAAACTCACCTTATTCTTGCGGGGCTGGGGTGGGGACATCTCCCTGAGCACGATGTAAAAGATAAAATTGAGAGTGGAGAGCTAGTGGTTTTAGATTTTAAAAACACTCACCCAAAAAATCTTGAGATCAGCTTGATTAAACTCTCAGATAACAAGCTTGGACCCGTGGCCACCGCCCTTTGGGAATTTTTAAAACAAAGAGATAAAATCTCAAAAACCTAGGCAATACGTTCGTAGTTTTCCTATGATTAGAGGCAAAGCTTTATAAGGATGTTGCTTGTGGTCAAATGGTTAAGTCTCTTGGTTTTTACCTCTCTTTGTTATGCTGATGTTCTGGCACCCCCCATGCCCATGAATGACTTCACTCAGAATCCCAGCTCAATTGTTTGGAAACAAATTGAGACGGAGCATTTCCATATTATTTTTCCTGAAGAAATTGAAAAAGAAGCTCAAAGAGTGACTCATACTTTGGAGACAGTCTATCCTCATGTGACTCGCTCTCTAGATAAAGCTCCAAGAAAATTACCTCTTGTGTTACAAAATCAAGCCTCTGTTTCAAATGGTTTTGTGACACTTGCTCCTTGGAGAAGTGAGTGGGTCATGATCCCAGGACTTGAGCCCATTTTTTCAAATACGGAGTGGTTGAAAACACTTTCCATTCACGAGTTCAGGCATGCTGTTCAGTATGGGCGTGGCCTTTCTGGATTTAATAAATTTTTGTATGTTTTGATGGGAGAACAGGGACAGGCATTAGGGACAAACATTGCTCTACCACCTTGGTATTTTGAAGGTGATGCTGTTGGAACTGAAACCGCACTCACTAACGGAGGACGAGGCCGTCTTCCACGATTTGAGCGAGAGATTCGTGCCATTCTTCAATCAGATAAAAAGTATGAGTATGATCAGGCCCATTTAAGATCTTACCAAAATTTTATTCCTAATCACTATATCTATGGTTACTTCTATACTTCTAAAATGAGAGAGAAGCATGGTGATAAATTTCTCACCGATCTTTCTGATGAAGCTGTCGAGCACTCTTATAATCCTTTTGCTGTTTATCGAGCTTACCGAGATTTAACCGGTGAAGAATTCGAAACTTTTTATGAAAATCTCATGATTGAGATGAAGGCGAAGTGGGAAGAGAAGAGAAAAGAGATTAAGCCCTCGCCTGGTTATACTTATCCCGTTAAAAATTTAAAAACTTGGACTAATTACGATTACCCTCAACCTTTGATTGATGGCAAAATGCTCTCTTTAAAATCGGGACTAGGTGATATTCAGCAATTTGTTTTGACTGATGGGAATGGCACCGAAGAATTGGTTTATTATCCTTCGCCGATCATGGATATGGCGCCTGTTAAACTTCGCCATGGTAAATTTGCTTTTGGTGAAATCGAAATTGATCCTCGTTTTGGCCTGCGTGATTATCAACGCATAAGTATTGTCGACGTTGATTCAAAAAAAGTTGTGAGATCATGGCCTAAGACAAAGTGGCGCCAACCGGTCATTTCTCATCATGGAGAATTGTTGGCGGTTGTGGAGTGGAGTGAGAAACAAGAGCAGCTTATCCATGTCCTCTCCATTCAAACAGGTGAGATTAAAAAGACTCTCACATTTCCTGCCGGTGATGTGATAACGAGTATGGATTGGCAGAGTGATGATGACTCTTTGTTTTTAATGACTAAAGATCGTCAAGATATGATGGGAATCTATAAGTTGAGCCTAGATCGTTCAACAATTGAGACCATTCTTAAACCAGCTCATATCAGTTTAAACGGTTTAAATGTTTCTGAGGAATGGGTTCTTTATGAGTCCCCTGAGTCAGGGATTGATAATATTTTTGCTATTAATCATCTAACCTTTGAGAAAAAGCAGCTCACTTCATCTCTTATTGGGGCCTATGCTCCTCAAGTTTCACAGGGGACACTTTACTATAATGAATATACCACAGAGGGCATGAAGATTGTCCGCAAAGAGGGAGGGTGGCTAGATCATTATCCATCATCAAACTCATTTGTTCCTTATTATGAGGCCATTAAAGGTTATGAGAATAAGGGAAATCTCGGTGAGAAGATTTTAAGTCAGGCCAGTCTTTATCCTGTGAGTCATTATAATCAGAAAAAAGCTGCCTTTAATCTTCACTCGTGGACTCTTCTCGCACCTCCTCTTGGAGTGAGTATTATCGCTCAAGGTGTTTCTCGCGATATTCTTAATAATAATTCTCTTTTCTTCGGGGCTGAGTATGATCTTAACGATCATACGGTGAAGGGATTTACTTCAATAAACTGGAATCATTATTATCCTATTTTTGATTTTGGTATCGCCTATGGTGGACGAAAAAAAGAAGTGCGACTTACCAATGGCCAAAAAATAGATCGTCATTGGGAAGAGGGTACTGCGGAATTAGGAGTGACTCTTCCTTGGACAAAGTATATGGGAAGATTTCTTCATAATGCTTCAGTTCGATTTTTTGATTCCTTTATTAAGGTCACAAATAAAGTGACAAATGATCGTTCTGAACTGGCCGACGGCGCCCTTCATTCTCCAGGAATTCAGGCGAGTCTTTCTTTGGCCTCACGTAAAAGTAATCGTGACCTATTTCCTGAATGGGGAGCAAGTCTTAATTACCATGGTCAATGGGCGAGTGATGTAACTGGAGATAATAATCAAGGGCGTGTTCAATCTCTCGATTCAAGATTCTATATGCCAGGTATTTTGCAGCATCATTCTTTTTACCATCAAGTGGGTTATGAGAGACAGGAGGATAAAGATTACCGTTTTAATACACGAATTATTTACCCTCGTGGCTTTGATAATGATTTTTTCAAAGAGTTCACCAAGTATTCGGCCAATTATACCCTCCCGTTATTTTATCCAGATCTCGACTGGGATGGCTGGGTTTTTTGGAAACGTGTTATTGCTAATATTTATTATGACCATCTTGTGGGCACCCCGCCCTTGAGTGGTCTTGAGACAAACTACTCATCTTATGGATGGGAATTAATGTTTGAGAATCATTACTTAAGAATTTTATATCTTCCTCTGACTATTGGTGTGAGACAGAATATTCGAGTTCACGGGCCAAAAGAGAATTTTAATCAGGCCGAAGTTTTCCTTCAGGCCTTTGGGACTTATTAATTACAAGAGAGTTTGACATGAAAATTTTTCTATTAAGTTTTTTATTTATCTTCATGTCGTGCTCAATTGGAGTCAAAGAAACGGGAGGCGATGGACTTTATCTCTATAACCCTGTCCTTCCTTATTCTTCTGAAGATCTTCAGCGCCGGGCCCCTGAATTTGTCAAAACGGCACGTCGTGATCCTTCTGAAGGAAAACTAGATGAACTCTTTGCGCCATCAATGCCAGATATTAGAAAAATTGGTGTTATCAGCTTTGAAGGAATGATTCAGCCCACATTTGGAGGACTGGCCACTCAGGATTCGGTTTATATGAGTGCGGCCGGGAAGCAGATTTTTACTGAAAATCTTCTTCGCATCTGGGAGCAAAGTCTGGCCGTTTTAGGGAAAGATTTAACCTATGTTAAAGTCGCTAAAATGAATCAGGCCAAGACTTCGGCCAGATACGGTCTTGATGTGAATGATTACGTACTTGTAAAAAGAAATAATCTTATGCCGGATGATATCTTTTATGTGAAAAAAGGAAAAACAACCACTAGTACGGCGCTGATGAACCCACGAGGCATGCGTGATCTCTCCATGGTTCTTGTCCCTGCTTATCAACTGATGGGCGGCCCTAAGTTTTCTGAGGCCCAAAAGCATTACGTGAATGAGCTTTGTAAAGAAATGGGGCTTGATGCTCTTTTGGTTATTTATAGTAATATTGAATGGACGGCCCGCGGGGTTGATAAACATAAAAATGATCAAGACATACCTGAGGAAGCTCGCCTAAAGGTTGAGGCGAGTTTGATTGTTCCTTACTCTAATTATCATGCACGACTGGATCAGTTAAAGTTCAACGGAATTAAGCCCCAGCAGACTGTGACTTACAGAGCTTATAGTACTGACGTGAGAATTCCAGTGACAATTACCTTAGAAGAGGAAGCTCAAAACTTTACGACTATTGAAAAAAATATTTTAGCTCCTGTGATGGATGTTTACACTCAACTCACCCAAATGATCATCTCTCGTATGCACGATGACGTGAAAAAGACATTTTAATGGAAAGAGCAGATTTTCTTAAGCGTGTAAAATTCATTTTGAAATTTGGAAAGGCCTTACATTCTGTAGGATCTCCTGCTCACACTCTCGAGTCGACGATCCAGGGTCTTTGTCAGCAGTTTGGTATTAAAGGCTCCGTGGTTTCACTTCCGACAGCTATCTTCTCTTCGTTCTCCCATGGAGAAGAAGAGGTCACAAAAATTGAGCGTGTGGAACCGAAAGGGATTAACCTCGGACGACTTTCGAAAGTGGATCTTGTTTCCCAAGAAGTTATGCAGGGACAGCTTAGTTTTGAGGAAGGGGCCCAGCGATTAGATGAAATTGATTCTGTTGATAATGAGTACGCCCCTTGGGTTCGAGTCATGTCGTTTGTGGTGGCCAGTATCGGATTCATGATTCTCTTCGGAGGAACTTGGATCGATCTTTTTACTTCGGCCTTTGTGGGATTTCTCATTGGTCTTCTCTCTCTGCTCCGCCCGATGGGAGTTGTAGTGCAGATCTTTGAAGGAATTATTGCCATGGTGGCGGCTTTTATCGCCTATACCATCCATAAAATGATCCCAGGTCTTAATACCGGTGTGGTGATTCTCTCAGGGCTTATTATTTTTATGCCTGGGTTGTTTATCACCATCGCCATCTCAGAAATTGCGACTCAAAATTTAACCTCTGGAACTTCACGACTGATGGGAGGAGCGATGATTCTTTTAAAGCTCGCTTTCGGAGTCTTTTTAGGAAGTAAGCTTGCCAGTTGGTTCTCTCTTCCACCTCTCCCTTATGAATTTTCCAAAGTTCCTGAGTGGATGGTGGTTATCACGCTTCCATTGACTTCTTTAATGTCTGTGGTGATTTTTAAAGCAGAAAAAAGTGATTGGAAATGGGTGACTCTGGCCGGTGTTTTTGGTTATGCCTGCTCAAAAGTAGGATCTCACTATTTAGGTAGTGAAGTGGGGATGTTTTTTGGAGGGGCCTGTGTCGGGGCCATGAGTAATATTTTTGCTCGTTTAAAGAATAGACCATCTTCCATTTTCCAGTTTCCTGGAATTATTCTCCTTGTTCCCGGTTCCGTGGGGTACCGAAGCTTAAGCTTTTTGTTTGAGCGTAATATGGTGGGAGGACTTGATACTGCGTGGACCATGATCTCCATTGCTATGGCCTTAGTAGTAGGGATTTTCTTAGGAAATATTATTATCAAACCTAGACGGGCCTATTAGGCCCGTTATCCATGTAATTTTTACCTTCATTTCGGCTTTTGTTGCCATCTGAGTCGCTGTCTCATAAAGCTATTCCATCTAGTTTATTTAATGAGGTTGGAGCGAAGATGAAGCTATTGTTATTTTCATTTCTAATGGTGACAAGCCTTTCGGCCTTTGCCCAAATCGATATTAATGAGCTTTGCTCTAAAGCTGGTATTGCTTCTCTTAAACATCTTGATTTAAATAATTGGGATGGCCCAAATATCTGTGAAAAACCCATGAGTGAACTCACTGCGGGTGAAAAAAGAAATCTAGAGGAAATAAATAATATTCATCAAAAGGTAGCGGCTCTTTTTGGAATCTCAGCTTTTGACCTTTTCGTAGAGCCTCTTGAGATAGACCTACTTGAAAGCACACTCGGTGGGTTGTACTCTTATGCAGGCGTGAAATCCATTAGTATCGGAGTTTATCCAAACTCCGATTATGTTTTTAATAATGGTATCTATTCTCATGAGTTAGGCCATATCCTATCAGGAAGTAAAAACAAAAATCTTCCTGTTTCTTTCGCTGATCTTGATAATTCTATTCTCTTTATTGAAATGTTTGCTGATCTCATTTCTCTTTCTTTATTTGATGAAATTATTATTCCTGTCTCTGGTGAAGAGAGTTGTATTGACCGCGCACGCTATATTAGCAGTGGTCAAACTTATCATATGGCGCAAGAATATTTTCTCTCTGATTTTAGTATGGCGCGATTGGCCCAATGTTGTAAGTCTAGGACAATGGAAAATAGGGGCAGTCCTATTAAAGGCTTTTGCGAAGAATTTTCGCGCATGGGTGAATTTCCCGTAAAACTTACGACTCCTTTTGATCCCATGACCATTGAGATGAACAAAGTAGACGATCATCAAATTGGTATTCCTCTTTTATCATTTATGAAAGAGCTTTCACGTAAAACTCAACTCCAAATGAAAGATATTTTTAAGTTAGGATTTGATCATAAAACTCCGAGGACTGAAGTTTATTCTTGTGAAGTTAACCTTGAGATCAAAAAAATTGAATTACATACAGTGAGAAGTTTTTTGCAAGATCTCCGTGGCGCACTAACTTATGCCAATCAATTGACTTATGATCTTCTGGCCACCAAACATGGTATTGAAAAAGGTCTTCAGTTTGGGGACCGTCATCTTCTTGAATCTCTTAGTAAAAAAGAAAATCTTGTTTGTCATAAAATTATATAAGGAGTTTTTATGAAGTCATTTGTTCTCGTTTTAAGTTTTCTTTTCTCTTCACTGGCCGTGGCCGCGAAATGTCCAGTGATGGCCAAGAATGCTCTTTCAAGCAGCAAAACATCACTTAAGGTGAACTCACAAACATACCGCACTTTTTACGGGCCACTTAAGCACTATAGAGAAAATTTCCCTACGGATTTTAAGGCCTATATTGAAGAAGTAAAAATCAATAAAAAGGGCCCAACTATCACAGGTTACGAAGTTTATGTGACAGATGGTGGAGATGAGTCGACCATGCGTTATGTGCTTAATGCAAATAAGAAAATCATTGTGATCTATTGGTATAATCAATCTCCTTTCACGTACTGGTATTGTGGACAAGATGGTGAGCAAGAGAGTGAGTATACAGAAGATGGATCAGAAATTATCTAGATTAAACTTCAAGAAATTTAATACTGACTGGGAGTCGAGATGCTTATTTGATTATAAGCAAATCGAATCCCAGAATATGAATCTTCCTGATTCTCTTTACCCTGGCCTTGGTGCCGCCGCCCTTTACACTTCATTTGCTGACTACCAACAATTATTTGAAAGGCTTCCTACGTCTGTTCATCACGTGGTTGATCTTGGGGCGGGTGTAGGAAAACTTGCTCCCATTTGGAAAAGCATTCGTCCAGAGGGAGAAGTGAGCTTAATTGAGCTGGTGAGTAGTCGTATTGATGCCGCTAAAGCCATGACCTCAATATTGAATCTTACCTCAGTCCATCTTATTCAAGCTGATTTACTGATGTCCTCACTACCAAAGGCCGAGGCTTATTTTATTTATCTTCCTGTGACTAAAGTCCTAGAAAAAATCTTGTTTGAAATTCAACTCATGAATCAAGAGTGCTTTATAATTGCCATTGAGTCTCATGGTAATCTTTATGATCGTTTGAGTGTGGTGCCAGGGCTAGAGCTTCTTGAGAAAATCGAGCTTTTCTCAGAGAGACATAATCCTTTTGGGCATATCTATCATTATAAACCTCTCAAACAAACTCCTTCTCTTATGGAATTGGCCCTTCAAGCAAGTTTTCAAGACAAGGTACTGGTCATTGAGGAGAGAAAAAAACAATGGCTTGGTCTCTCGTCAGATCTAGTGTGGAGTTCAAAGACAGAGCTTCTTTTAAAATTCCCTCCTCGCACGATTAAGAGTGACACTCTGGTTAAAGTTTTAGAGAAGGCTGATTTTTCAGATCAGATTCAATCTTATCTTCAAATGATGAGAGAAGAATCCACATTTGAAGGAAGCTTTATCCGGAAGATTTGGATGACACCACAACTTGTCTTGGAGATGCAAAACGGGAAGATGATTTCTATTTTACCATCGTAGGGGCCCGCTGCTTTTCATCTGATTGAACAAAAAACCAAATAATCGCTGCACCAATATTAAAATAATGAGGATTCTTATAGAGTGGACTATCGTTGTAGACCGCCCCTGATAGATAGTCGTAACGAACGAAGGGAACGAAGAGCACATCACCCATTCGTTTTGAAATGGCCCAAGAAAGTTGGGTTCCACTGTATCCGCCTTTAGCGCGATAGCGAGGACGATTCTGACGAGCATATTCTGCATTTACTCCATAAAAACGATCATGAAACTCTGTGGAACCATATTGAATCCCAATAGAGAATTCCGAAGACCAGCCAAAGGTGGCCGAAGTAGGACGAGACAGAAAATTGATATAAGGAATGGAGTAATAACCCACATGATCAATATAAGAGAGATCGGTAGCATAGACAGCACGGTAAGGCATTTCCAGATTGATAAAATGGTTTCCTGATTTTGATTGCCATAAATAATAACGGATCATCGGGCCCACTTCAAAAGTAGGATCTAAATCCATCATCCCTTGTCTGAGAGAATTTCCAGGAGAAGGGACACCTAGGCCTAGTGACATACTAAAGTCGAAAGTAAATTTCCCAAACTTGTAAAAGTGTCCACGGATGAGACCATTTTCTGCCTCGATATTCTTTCCGCGAATGGTGAGAGCAGGTAAGGGATAGACATAGGTTTTATTCCCGGGAGAGCCACGGTAGTGTTCGGCCCTAATGGGAATAATACCTGCCCCAGCTTCCCAAAGAGGGAGGGGATCAGCAGCAATACTTGCTTGAGGGAAAATAAGAAAGGCCAGTAATAATAAAATGAAGTGCATCACTCTATCATACTGGCCTTTAGAGAATTGCCAATATTAATCTAAGTTTTCAATAATGGTGGCGACTCCCTGGCCAAGTCCGATACACATTGTGGCCAGACCATACTTCTTATTATTTTGACGAAGTTGGTGGGCCAGTGTTCCTACGATACGAGCACCTGAACATCCAAGAGGGTGTCCAAGAGCGATAGCACCGCCATTGAGATTAACTTTTTTATCCATCACTTCAAGAAGACCAAGATCTTTGATGACAGGAAGTGATTGAGCGGCAAAAGCCTCATTAAGCTCAACAATATCCATATCGGCGATTTTTAGACCAAGTTTTCCTAGGGCCTTTTTAGAAGAGGCCACAGGGCCATAACCCATGATTGAAGGTTCACATCCAGTACTCGCGATGGCCTTAATCTCCGCCATTGGTTTCAATCCCAGGGCCTTGGCTTTTTCTTCACTCATGATAAGAACACAGCTTGCTCCATCAGAAAGGGCAGAAGAGTTTCCGGCGGTCACTGTTCCATTACGAGGGTCAAATACCGCTGGAAGTTTACCAAGAGTTTCCGTTGTTGTTTCTGGACGAATCACTTCGTCAAAATCAAAGAGAGTGGGAATTCCAGATTCGTCGTGTCCAAGTGTCGCGATGATTTCGTTTTTAAAGCGACCTTGGATAGTGGCTTCGTGAGCTTTTTTGTGAGAGTTCGCTGCGAACTCATCCTGTGCGCGGCGATCAATATTGTGAAGCTTGGCAAGAAGCTCAGCTGTTAGACCCATGGCCCCAGCACCTTTAGCGACATATTTTCCCAGGGCCGGATTAAAGTCCACTCCGTGAGTCATAGGAACATGTCCCATATGTTCAACACCACCGCAAAGATAGATATCACCTTGATTTGACCAAACACCTTGGGCGGCCATATGAATCGCCGTCATCGATGAACCACAGAGACGGTTGACTGTTTGGGCCGCTACGGTTTTAGGAATTTCTTCAACTAAAAGTGCGGCATTACGAGCAATATTATAGCCCTGCTCAAGAGTCTGCTGAACACATCCCCAGATAATATCTTCGATTTCAGATGGGTTTATATTTTTTTGACGTTTAAGAATTTCTCCCATGAGGTGAGCTGAAAGTTCTTCAGCACGAACATTTCTAAATGCTCCGGCCTTAGAGCGTCCCATAGGTGTTCTTACGGCATCGACAATAACAACTTTTTTCATATTGACCTCTATTAAACTTGGTAAAATTTTTGGTTATTCTTGGCCATCTCGCTCATCTTTGGAGTGAATTCATAAAGTTTCCCTAGGTGAGCATACTTCTTTGATTCAGCTTCAAGTTTGGCCAGCCCAATGGAGTCAGCATATTTTAAGGCTCCCGCTCTGAATGGGGGAAAGCCAAGGCCAAGAAGAAGACCCATGTCTACTTCAGTGGCCGTATTCACGATATTATCCTCAAGACAGCGAGCAGACTCAATGATCATTGGAATCATCATGCGCATGATGATATCTTCATCAGTCACTTCAACTTTCTGTTTAACCACTTTACCAATAATGTCGTAGACGGCAGGGTTCACGATCTTTTTAGGTTTTCCTTTCTTATCGAGCTCGTATTCGTAGAAACCTTTACCATTTTTTTGACCATAGCGTTTCTGCTCATACATCTCAGCAAGAATTGTTTTTTTCGAAAATCCCATTCGATCAGGGAATCCTTCGGCCATAATTTTTGAAGCATGCTCACCAGTATCAATACCAACAACATCAAGAAGGTAAGCTGGTCCCATTGGCCAGCCGAATTTCTCCATGACTTTATCAATTTTTTGGAAATCCACACCATCATCAATTAGAAAAATGAATCCGTTAAAATAAGGGAAGAGGATTCTGTTAACTAGGAATCCTGGGCAGTCATTCACTACAATAGGTGTTTTTCCCATCTGTGTGGCATACTGAACACCACGAGCGATAGTGGCCTCAGATGTTTTGGCCCCACGGATGATTTCCACTAATGGCATGCGGTGAACTGGATTAAAAAAGTGCATCCCACAGAAATTCTCTGGACGCTTTAAGCCTTCAGCCAATTTTGTAATTGAAATAGTTGAAGTATTAGAAGCAAGAATTGTTCCTGGTTCAACATTACTTTCTACATCGGCCAGAACTGCTTTTTTTACTTTTTCATTCTCAACCACAGCTTCAACGACAAAGTCTGTTGATTTAAAATCAGCATAAGAAAGAGTAGGCGTGATTGAACTAATCACTTTGGCCATCTTATCGACTGGCATTTTCTTAGATTCAACTAGTTTATTGAGAAGCTTTCCTGCCTCATTCATTCCAAGCTCAAGCTGTTCGTGCTTGATATCTTTCATGATCACACCAACACCAGAGCTCGCCGACTGGTAAGCTATCCCACCACCCATAATCCCGGCGCCAAGAACGGCACCAAGTTTTGTGGGAGCTGAGTCTTTAGTCATCTTCTTACTGACTTTTTTCAAGTATTGATCACCTAAAAAAACTTGAACAAGACATTCTGCCGTTGATGTCTTGGCACAAAAAGCAAAAGCCTCGTGCTCAAACTTAATGGCTTCATCGCGACCTTTCATGGCCCCTTTTTGCATACTCTCAATGGCCTTGACTGGAGCAGGGTAGTGAGGGCCTGCAGTACCAGCAACAAATGCTTTTGAGCCTTCAAAGCTCATCATTGATTCGATTTTATCTAGTTTAATAGCTGATTTTTTTTGGGCCACTTTCGCTTTCCAGTCAATATCACCTTTAATGGCGCGATTGAGAAAAAGAAGAGCGGCATCTTTGAGTTTTGAGTCTTCAACAACGGCATCTAGAGCACCAAATTTTAAGCACTCATCAGCTTTATAGTTTTTCGCCATAGCGATCCACTCGATAGCATTATCTGTTCCGATAAGACGTGGAAGGCGAACTGTTCCACCCCATCCAGGTATAATTCCAAGTTTTGTTTCTGGAAGACCCATTTGAGTTTTTGTTGAACCAATACGTAGTGACATCGCCAAAGCGATTTCACAGCCTCCTCCAAGAGCAAATCCATTAATAGCAGCTACTGTGGGGAAAGGAAGATCTTCATAACCAGAAAAAACATCATTGATGCTGGCAATCCATGACACCATTTCTGTTTCAGTTTTTTTGAAGTGAGTGAGAAACTCCGTGATATCGGCCCCAAAGACAAACCCGCTTTCTTTACCAGAAGCAAAGATCATCCCTTTGATGTCCGATTGTTTTTTAATAACATCAAGGGCCTCTTTAAGTTCGCCTAAAGCGAGGGCATTAAAGATATTGGCCGATTGATCTGCTAGATCAAAGGTTAAAGTAAGAATACCGTCACTCGATTTTTCGAGACGAAAGGCCTTGCCAGAATAAAGCATATTGAACTCCTTGAAAGTGAGATTATTTTAAATCTATTTAGTAATTAAGGCCAAGCATCTTGTGTTAGAATTCTCCGATATGAAATATTCATTAAATGATCTTATTCTTGTTGCTCTGGCCATCATCCATCTGGCCATTCTCATTCTTGTTTTTACAATAAAACTGCCTGTTTCAGTCTTGATTTTGTGCGGCTTAATTCTTGTTTTACTCACAGGAACAAATTACCAATGCATCTCGCACAATTTTTTGCATAATCCATTCTTTAAGAATGAGTTTTTGAATCAACTATTCTCTCTGGTGAACTCACTCTGCTTAGGAATCCCTCAATCTCTGTATCGTGAACATCATATGAATCATCACCGCTATAATAACGATCCCGTGAAAGATGATTCTTCGACTTTCAAGTATGGCAAAGATGGTAGCGAAGAGAGTGTCTGGACTTATTCATTTATCGGCGTTTTCAGAAGTAATCTCACCGGGCTTTACGGACGGGCCAAAAAACATGGACCTCTTGTCGGCATTGAGCTGATTTGTGTTCTCTTATTTTTAGTTCTTCTTCTCGAACTCAATCCACTTTTGTTTTTTATTTTCTATCTTCCCACTTGGTATTTAGGACAGGTCTTTGCTTTGATGGAGAACTATGCTGAACATCACGGGGCCATGCTTCATGATCGCAAACGAGACAGTGTGAGCTGTTATAATAAAATTTATAATTTTTTATGGTTCAATAACGGCTTTCACCAAGAACATCACTATCGCCCAATGGTTCACTGGACTCAAATGGAATCGGTCAGAGGAGAATTACCGGAAGACAGAAAACTCGCCAGAGGATTTCATCTGACGAATATTCTTTAGTAGATCAAAGCTCAATATCACTAAAATAATGAACATCTTTGTTAATTGCAATGTCTCTCGTTATTA
>JBMLQL010000042.1:0-34436 GCA_049241565.1 Bacteriovoracaceae bacterium
AGCTTTCAAAGGGAACAATATTCATTTCGACTTCTAAAAAGCGAAGTTTATTTGTTCTTGAAAAAAGATTTACCGTAAAACTTTTCATGGAATAAGGCTTAATAAAAGTGAGATCTCTGGCCTCTTGGATAAGCTTGCCTGCTTCTTGAACTTGATTTGTAGGTTCGCGTTTAATACTAGTGTGTGAGTAAGCAACAAGTCCTGCTGCTGCCAGAATAACAGCAGCATTGAGAGCTATAAGGATTTTGTCGATAGTAGGTTTTCCCGTCATAATCCTATGTTAACACAGGACTATGGCGAGAAAAGCATATTTTAAAGATTAAAGATATTTATCTAGAGCAAGGGGAGTGTAAGGGAGGTCAAGGTCCATGGCCACTTGTTCGTAAACCAGTTTTCCTTTGTAGATATTCACCCCAAGACGGAGTGGCTTATCTTTCATGATAGCGCGATCAACACCCTCTTTAGCAATCATACGAGCGTACTTAAGAGTCACGTTTGTAAGGGCAAAAGTTGATGTTCTTGCTACAGCACCTGGCATATTGGCCACACAGTAGTGAACAACGCCATCAACAACAAATGTCGGGTTTTCATGAGTTGTGGCCTTACAAGTTTCAATACATCCACCTTGATCGACGGCGATATCAACGACAACTGATCCCTTTTGCATTTTCGAAATCATTTCACGTGTCACAAGTTTTGGAGCTTTGGCACCCGGAACAAGAACGGCTCCGATCACAAGGTCAGAGTTCACAACACACTCTTCGATATTTGAAGAGTTAGAGAAAATTGTGTTCACTTTGTTTTCAAAGAGGTGATCCATTTCAGCAAGTCTCTTCGTTGAAAGATCAATAAGAGTGACATCTGCTCCCATTCCAACGGCCATTTGAGCGGCATTTGTTCCAGCGATACCACAACCAATGATTGTTACTTTCGCGCGACGTACACCAGGGACACCACCAAGAAGAATTCCTTTTCCGCCCTTATCTAATTGAAGATAAGAAGCTCCAATTTGAACTGACATACGACCAGCTACTTCTGACATCGGAACAAGAAGTGGAAGGGAGTTGTCTTCAAGCTGAATTGTTTCGTAAGCAATACAAGTTGCTCCTGATTTCATCAGACCTTCAGTTTGAGGCTTATCAGCGGCAAGGTGAAGATAGGTATAAAGAATATGGTGAGGCTTTAGAAGAGCAATCTCATTGGGTTGAGGTTCTTTTACTTTGATGATCATTTCGCCAATAGCGAAAGCATCTTCAAGTGTATCAACAATCTTTGCTCCGGCCTTGATATATTCTTCATCAGAGATACCAATTCCCATCCCAGCATTATGTTGAACATAAACTTCATGTCCATCTTGAACGAGTTGACGAACTCCACCTGGAACTAGACCAACGCGGTTTTCATTGTTTTTAATTTCTTTAGGCACAGCAATTTTCATCGGGTACTCCTCGATATTTTTTAACTTCAATAGGCATTCAAAAGTGGGACTATCTTAGCTCTCTTTTTCAGTCTTGGGGAGTCAGGAAAAGAAGGAATTCTTTACTCAAACAGTCTGTTGCGATGCAGAATCTCCGTTTTATTCCATATGAGCACTGGAAATCAATCCTAGCAGGGTCTAAAATAGGAGGACTCTAAATATTGGAAAGGATTCTTATAATGAAAGTAGTGCTTTTACTCAGTCTTATGATGGCCCTGGGATGCTCCCACCAGAAAACAAAATCTGATTTGGCCGACGCTCAAATTGATCTTGATGTTGAAGAAATTAAACTCTCAAACGGTCTTAAAATTCTTTTAGTTGAAAATCCAAAACTTCCCATCTTCTCTCTTTATATGTTTTATAAAGTAGGTGGAAAAAATGAACGCCCAGGGATTACAGGAGCAAGCCATTTTCTTGAGCATATGATGTTTAAAGGGGCAAAAAAATATGGGCCAGGGATTATTGATTTTACGATTGAGGGAAGTGGAGGCTCAACTAATGCCTACACGACAAATGATCAAACTGTTTATTATGAAAATCTTCCTTCCACTCAGTTAGATATCATGCTTGATATTGAAGCAGATCGTATGGAGAATCTTCTTTTAAAGCCTGATGATTTTGAAAAAGAAAGAGCTGTTGTTCTCGAAGAGCGTAAAATGCGCTATGAGAATTCTCCTCGTGGTCAGCTCTTTATGCAAATGATGAGTGAAGTTTTTAAGGGGACTCCTTATGGAACATCAGTCATTGGAAATATCCCAGATCTTAAGTCAGTGTCACGTGAACAAATTTTTACTTATTTCAAAAAATTCTACGCTCCTAATAATGTCACGATGGTGATTGTGGGAGACATTGATATTTCGAAAACAAAAAAGATGATTGAGGCCAAATTTGGGAAAATTCCTTCTTCACCTTCAGTAGAGGATGAACATAAAAGTCTCACGCCAGAGATGTTTAAATCAGAACTCACAAAAAGCAGAAATATTTTTCTTCATGGAGCTTCACCCAACCCAATGTTCATGATTGCTTATCCTTCTTATCCAGTAGGACACCCGAAGTCTTACGCGTTAGATATTCTTGGCTCGGTGATTGGTGATGGAGATAGCTCGTTTTTAAAGAAACGTTTCACCTTTGTGAATAAGCCTATGGCCTCATCTATCTATGCCGGAAACTACACTCTTGAAAAATCAGGGGTCTTCTTTTTAGGAGGAGAGTTGATGAAAGGGGTTAAGCCTGAAGAGTTTAAGAATACTGTTCAAAAAGACCTCGCGATTGCTTGTGAATCAGAAATCAATGATCGCGCCATCAGCAAAGTTAAGAATAATTATCTCATTGATGTTTATAAAGGATTGGATACTAACGCTGGACTGGCGGCTTTCCTTGGTGAGAGAGATGCTTTTTATGGAGACTACCGAGCTTATAAAACAGAGCTCGAGATTTATTCTTCATTAGGTGTGGAAGAGGTAAAGGCAGTTTGCCATGAGCTTGTTAAAGAGCCATCACTGTTTATTACTGTTTGGGATAAAAATAAGAAGTAGAAAGGAATTATATGAAAAAGTGGCTTTATCTTTTAAGTTTAACATCACTCCCACTATGGGCCAATGCTGAATGGGTTGATTCTGTTAAAAGAATGAAATGGAATGATCTTGATGTCGTTTGGATTCAAGACGAAAAGTTTCCTAAATACACATGGTCTCTGGTTTTTAAAGACGGGGCACTCTCGGATACGAAAGGACTTGAAGGGCAAACGCATTTTGCACTTGAGTATCTTACTGCGGGAACCAAAAAATACACGCAGAATGAATTGAATGAGTTTTTTGAATTCTACGGAGTGAGTACAAAAACCATGGTGACTCACGAGTATTCGACCTTGTCTGTGACAGGACTCGTGAAAGATGCTGGTATCACTATGCAGAGAGTATGTCACCTCTTGGATGAGGCGAGTTACCCAGCAGCAGAAATAAAATCACTTCTTGCAAGAGAGCAGAGCAAACTTAAAAGTCTTGTCACCTCTCATGCCGCCCTGGCCGACAGAGTTTTTAGACAAGAGTCTCTTCAAATGACTCCTTTTGATAACCCCGCGGAAGGAACTCTTAAAAGTATTCAGCAATTAAACAGTGGCCATTTTCTGGCCCGTCTTCAGGAGCTGAAGCACGCGCCTAAGACTCTTTATATCACTGGTCCCAAAGATGTTCTCTCTCTTGAAAAAGAGATTGAGAAATGTGGGTGGAAAGCTGATGCCTCAAAAATGAGCAAAGGACCACAGGTTCCTGTCTCACCGAAAGTTGGAAAAATTATTTTAGTTCCTGTTCCAGATGCCAATCAGGCCCAGATTCGTTTAGGTCGCTACCTCACTCAGGACGAATTTAGAGGGAAAAATGATCTTTACCATTTTGTGAGTTCATATTTGGGTGGTGGGTTTACGTCAAAGCTAGTGCAAGAAATTCGAGTGAAAAGAGGACTGACTTATTCAGCGGGGGCCTATGCCTCCATTCAGGGACTCTATGGACGTGCTGGAATTGTGACTTTCTCTAAAAATGAAACAGTGGTTGAGACATTAAACGTTATTAAAAGCATCTTGAATGATATCAAAACGAAGGGGATTGAGAAAAAAGAATTCGATCATCAATTAGGCCATCTTGTAGGTGGTTATGCCTTTCAATTCGAGCAAACTGAAGCTTTCCTCTCTCAGGTCTTTATCTACGATCATCAAGGTCGTCCTTTAAGTGATCTCGCCAATTTCCCAGAGAAAATTCGCTCCATGACAGCGACTGACCTGGCCCAAGGAACAGACGAACTTTTTAATTGGGATCGTCAGTTTATTGTGGTTGTAGGAAATAAGAGTTTGGCCAAAGAGCTAAAGAAAATAGCCCCTGTAGAAATAGTAGATCACAAAAAATATCTTTAAAAAATTATTCTTGGGCCTGGACATGCATATTGATCTGGGCCCCAGGGTAAATCACAAGTGATTGAGACTGAATGTCTCCCTCAAATTTTGCTGATGATCTAAATGAAAGTTTTCCAGAACAGAATATATCGCCATTGATTTCACCAAAGACTTCAATCTCTTGAGCAAAAATTTTACCAGTAATTTTACTTCCACGCTCAAGGACAAGTTTACCTTCCAATAGGTGAAGCTCACCATTGATTGAACCATTAAAAACAGTGTCACCTTTGAGTTTTAGAGTTCCTGTGACCTCTGACTCAAGGCCCACGACATTATAATTATATGTTTTGAAATCGCTCTCTTGCATTATCTAGCCTTATTAGTCATCTCAAACTCTGGGGTCACGTGCTTAACGATAAGATCCCCTTCGCGATTAAAAATATAGATCACAAACTTTACTTTATTTGAAGCTGAGAGTCCTGAGAACTCGGCCACGGTAGGGCGTAGTCTCGAGACAGCAAAGCTCTCACCTTGGGAGAACTTAATCCCATCAAGAGTATTATTCTGGAGAGCCCCAGGATAAACCTTCGTCTCAGTTCCTGAGTATTGAAAAACAATAATATGTCCTGAGACTCTGGCTTCTGGACGCGGATTAATGAGCTGAAATTTTAAAACAGATTTTTGAGCATCATGATTAAACTCAATTTGCTCGAGCTGAAGAAATCCTTTATCGATAAGATTCTGTGAACCATAAGGACGAAGGATCTGACCAAAATAAAGATCAGTGGCTTCAGACGGTGTGTCGGCCAGTTTATTCTGAAGAACTTGATTTTCCATTTCTAAATCCGAAATCCTCGCTTCAATTTCTTTTAGCTTGGTTTCTTCATCATTGTTTCCCATAGGATTAGAAATATCGAGGGAAGACGATTTGATAGAGTCTCTTGAGATGGGAGCAATAGCAAGAACCAGTGAAATAACAATAGATAAACCAATTAAAAGGGGGACGCCATAAAGCATCCAGCTTAAAAATGATTTATTAAATTTAAGATAACGAGGAGGTCTCGGAGCATCATAGATAACAATCGAAACTTCTTTTGATCTCTCTTCTAGAGAATTAGCACTCATTCTTTAAAAAACCGCATTGAAGGAGCAAAAGAGGCGAGGTTACTTTCAACACCATCTTTTGTGAAAAGCTCTCCTACGATTTTCCATTCGTAGTTCTTATTTTTTTTCAAATAAAGAGTCTTCTTACCAATATCATTGATAATTGATGACTTATAATCCTGCTGTAATTGAACAACGGCATAGTCACTTGTGGCCATGATTGAAAGAAATTGAAATTGAATATTCCAAGCATCTGCTCTTGAGAAAACAGCTCGCTTATAATTTTTATAAGAATTGAATCCGCCTTTTGAGCGATCAAAGAATTGATTCTCATCATAGTGAGAAATATAATTATTGAAATCTTTTTTCTGCCAAGCTTCTCCCCATTTTTGAATGGTTTCGTTGAGCTCTTTGCGATTTCTTGTCCAAGATGATTTTGAAAGGAAGAAAATATCTTGAACCACAATAATCGGCGTGCGATCGAGTTCAATATATTTTGAAATCTCTTTCAGATCCGCATTTTGAACAACTACACAACCACGAGAATCAAGACCTTTAAAAACTCTTGAATCATCATCAGTTGAGTGAAGCCAAATACCGCTTCCTGTTTTTTTCTCTAACGTATCAATGAAGTTTGGGTAATCCATAGGGAAGGCGCCACTGCCGTAGATTTTGGCATAGCTTCCATGACGGCGAAGAAGTTCTTCTTTTGAGAGAAATTCATAGATCGTATAAATGCCTTCTGGAGTGCGGTGATCACCTTCATAAGACTTATCACCTCTGGCCTTGCCAGAAGCAATCGGAAAACTTTTAACGAGTTTAGGAAAAGTTTTATCATTTTCGTAGAGATAAAGGGTATGGGTTGATTTTTCAACAAGGATCACATGATGAGCAAACTTATCATCAAGCATCAAAATATTTGATGGATAAAAAGAGCCATCTTCGGCCATGGCGATTTGTCCGAGAAGGGCAAAGGTGAGAAGCATATAGGAGATTAAAATACGCACGAGTCCTCCAAAAAGAGACGGATATACTAAGATTCTAACTTGGATAAAGGTCCCTGGGCAACAAAGAATCGCCTTATCTTTCAGGCCCTTAAGTGTGCAATCTTTGCCCATTTTTACTCTTATGTCATGGCGCCCAGAGATTCGGTTATGATTAAAGAGTATGGCCTATGTCATCGTAACGACACGACCTCAGGAACTCAAGGGTGTGTTCGCTCCTCATTCATTTCTGTCTGAAGCTCAGTGGTGTACTGAGAGGGGAATCCTTTCGACTATTCTTCCGGCCCTAGAGGGAGAATTTTCATTTATTCTCGTCGATTTTGATAATATCGATTTCTTTGTTGATCAACTTTCTCAAGTTAAAAAGAAGGATGAGTTTAAACTTATCTATTTCTGTCAGGAATACGACGGAAAAACTCTAAGGGCCCACCAAAAATCGGCCTTAAGTGGAGATGCCTATCTTCCTTTTTCCATTAGCACTACAGATCTTGAGCAAGTGCTTTTGGCCCTGACTCCCCAGGAGATGAATCTTAAGGGGAATCGTCTTGAATCCGATAATAAACATATCTTAAAAATGTATGATCTCGAGGGTCTTGGGCCTCTTGATGAGTGGAAAAAATCATTTGCCTCACAAAATTTAGATGAGGCCTTTGAATCCATCATGGCCCAGAAACCGAAAATAAAATTTCAAAGTGTCAGTAGTTTTGCCCCCGTTGATGAAAATGATGAAGTCGGGGATGAAGTGAATCTATCAGAGGATGATGTTATGAGTGACAAAGACCAAGATTTATCTCTAGATGAACTCGGAGATTTAGAAATTGGTGGTGATGAATCTCTTGCAGCCGCGGAAGTGGATGAAGGTGGGTTTGACTTAAGTCTTGATGAAGGCGAAGAGTTAAATTTATCGGCGGAAGGAGAGGTCGCTGACGTCGCTATTGATAGTGCCGATGATTTCAATCTTGATGACGGAATGGACCTAGATCTAAGTGCGGACACTTATGATACCCTCTCTCTAAGTGAGGATGAAGAAATGGATGATAAGCTTTCTCTGATTGAAGAAGATGAGGGGTTAGCAGTTGAAGATAATTTAGGCGAGCTTGATCTTGGAGAAATCCCTGATCTTGGGGATGAAGTGGCCACTAGTGATGAGGCCATGGATTTCTCTCTTGGAGAGGAGAGTGCAGACACTCCTGATCTACCACCGATGGATGAGGCTGACCTTGGGGCAGGGCTTGATTTAGGTGGAGAAGAGGAGCTGAGTTTTGGAGCAGATGAATCTTCGCCGTCAGTGGAGAGTGATCTCTCCGATGATGCTCTTGCTAAACTCAAAGAAATTGATGAAATGATGGGAGATCCTGCGGATCAATCTCTTGTTTCAGACGATATTGATCTAGGACAAATTGATCTCTCTGGCGACGATGATATTCTCGCCAGCCTTGAGCCTGAAGTTAAAAAAGCGCCAAAGAAGAAAAAAGAAGCGGAGGTCGAAACCACAGTCCAAGCCGCAAAATCTTCAGACCAAGATATCAAACAAATTGTTGGAAATTACTCTGGAGAAATGGAGCGTCTGGCCGCGACACTTTCAAATCTGCGTGCTGACCGCGAAGAGCTTTTGGCCAAGATTCAAAAACTTGAGGAAGATAAAATTCTTCAACAACGTCAGAACCTAAGTCTACGTGCCGAGCTTGATGAGAAAAAAATCGAACTCACGATCATTAAGAAAAAACTTAACGAAGAAAATAATGAGCTGAAAGATAAACTCAAAATCCAAGAAGAGATGAAACTTATTTGGGAAGAGCGTAATCGTCAGCTGCAGGCTGAGGTTGAAAAAATCTCTCATAAAACCAGACTTGATGTGAAAAAGGTTCAAGGGCGCGAGCGTGAGCTTGAGCAAAAGCTTGAACTCCTTAAGGCCGATGCTGAAACACAAATTCGTCACCGTGATCAAAAAATTCTTGAACTCAAACGAAGAGTTGACGGGATGGAATTTGACATGGAAAGTATGGGGCATCAGGAGAAAAAATCTCTTGAAGGTAAGGTGGAACTCGAGCAAAAACTCGATAAGGCCATTAGAACATTAAGAGGGGCGATCTCAATTCTGGAAAATGATTCAGAAGCGGCTAAAGTCCTCGAAAAACTAAAAAAGAATATTGAAGTCTAATTGATGAACTCGACGCAAACTCTTTTTATTGGAACTGCACCAGAGGTGACAGAGACTTTAAAAAAGAACTTTAAAAAATTAGGAATCGACTACCGTCTCTCCATTGTAGAGGGAAGTAGAGAAGTCTATGCTCTCAAGCAAAAAGATTATCAATACATCTTTATTCAATCTAATATTCAAAATTCAAAAATTATCAGAGAGTTGAATCAGCTCAAGCTGCATTTTCCTCAATCAAAGATTATTCTTATCTCACCCAAAGTGGATTTGAATTTATCTCTAAGTGTTTTGCGAACAGGCATTTTTGATATCCTGGCCTTTCCTCTCCAAGAAGATGAATTAGAAACTTTTAGTGAACGACTCAAGCTCCATAGCTCACCCACTAGTGCCAGTGGCCCAAGCCCAGAGCGCGCTGTGCTTCACCTTTTCGTGAGGCCTGAGCATTTTGAATCAAGAGAAGAGCTCTCTTCAGTCCTTTGGCATTATTTAAATTATTTTCTTGTCCTCAATGATCAAAAATTTTTTAAGACACCGACGAAGCTTCGTCTGGCGCTCAAAGAAAAAGGCCTGATTAAAAACGATAAGCAAGACCACAAACTTCAGCGTTTTCTTGTAGACCCTTATGGACTCATTTTTGGGCTGAATCTCTCTCAATCAGGTAAGCTTGTCTTCCTCTTAAAACATCAAGGTCATGAGATCAGTTTAGTCAGTGCTGAGAATCAGTCTCCCTTTAGTATCAATGATATTTTTGGGCCGTATCTGAAAAACATGATCTACTCGTCACTCAAACGTCTTCATCAGAAAGATGAAAAAGATCAAGTGGAGCAGCTCGCTCTCACTGATGAAGTCACTGGTGCCTATAATCAGCGCAAGCTTCTCAGTGATCTGGATCATTATATTCAACTCTATCAGCAAGAGCATAGACCTTTCAATCTTCTGTTCATCGATATCGACTTCTTCAAAAACGTGAACGATCAATTCGGCCACGTTGTCGGCAGTCAGCTTCTCATCGATATGGCCGCCGTTCTCAGGCATGAACTGAGATCAAGTGACTTGGTCTATCGTTATGGAGGAGATGAGTTCATCGTCCTTCTTCCGAAGGCCAGTATTGAGGAAACAAAACGTATTGCTTTAAGAATTTCAGAGTCAGTCAAAGGCAAAGAGTTCATGATTCAAGGAGGGATTAAGTATCGTCTCTCTCTCTCAATTGGACTTGCCGAGTATCCTACTGATGCTACCAGTGCCAAGGCGATCATCGATTTCGCTGATCGCATGATGTATATGTCGAAAAAATCAGGTCGAGGAAAAGTTTTTCACGTGACGGAAGTTTTGTAGTCTAAATAACATCAAAAAAAGCCCCTTTGCAGGGGCTTTTAATTTTCAAACTTACTTCTTTGCAACTTTCTTCGTAGCTTTCTTGGCGACCTTCTTCACTGCTTTTTTAGTGATCGCTTTTTTCTTTGGGGCGCTGGCCTTATTGGCCTTGATGAGTTTTTCAAGTTTAGATTGAAGAGATTGAATCTCTTTTGTCTGAGCTTGCATGAATTTTTTGGCCTTGTTCAATTCAGCGTTAAGTGTTGAGTTCACTTTTTTCTCAATTGTAGATTTTTCTTTTTGAAATTTCTTTTTTACTTGGGCCAAATCTTTCTCAACAAGTTTTGAGAAATCTTTTTGCGCATCTTTAACCATCGAGTTAATCGATTTTTTGAGATCCGCTACATTTACATCAGAGATAAGGTGTTCAATATTGTTTTTGATCCCTTTAATTTTTCCCATGACGCCATCATTTTTTTCAGATTCCATACTTCTCTCCTCTAAGGTTATTGCTGGTAGAACTTCAAGCTTTTGCTTATCGGAACTCGGTGACCGAATCCAAAGCTTTTTGTCTTGGTCTTTATAATAGGACAAAATTGCTTACGTTTGTATTCAGATTTTACATATAGAGAAAAAACTTTACGAATTTCTTCCTCTGAAAATCCTTGTTGGGCCAGGTCTTCAGCATCTAAACGATAGCTTAAGATACCTTCAAGCATGGCATCGAGTCTCTTATAGGGTGGAAGTGAGTCTTGATCGAGTTGATTATCTCGTAATTCGGCGGATGGACCTCGCTCAATAATGCCGTCAGGGATGAGGTTGCCGTGATGCTTGTTGAGGTACTCAGAAAGACGGTAAACCTCTGTTTTAAATAGATCTCCGAGCATAGAAATGGCGCCAACAGAGTCTCCGTATTGAGTGGAGTAACCCACAGCGAGCTCTGATTTATTAGAGGTGTTGATAACCATGGCCCCGGTTTGGTTAGAGCGAGTGTAGAGGAGTGTCCCTCGCAATCGGCTTTGGATATTTTCATCGGTAAGGCCTGTGAAGGGCTCTTCAAAAGTTTGGGTGAAAGCGTTTTTAACCGAGGAATGGAAAAACTTAATGGGAAGAAATTGCATTTTTATTCCTACTCGGCGGCACATTTCATCGGCCAGCTGAGTGGAAGTGGAGCTTGAATGCACACTTGGCATATAAATGGCCTCTACGGTCTGGCCAGGTTTTAAGGCGAGCTTAACAAGGGCGAGGACCAAGGCCGAATCGATCCCCCCAGAAAGGGCCACGAGGAAATGGTTAAAGCCAGACTTGGCGGCATACTCTTGTAGACCAAAACAAAGGGCCTTGAGAATGAGCTCACACTGCTGATCACTCCATGGTTTAAGCTCAATCGGTTTTTGAGAATAGTCGAGTCTTGGGGTGAAAAGTCCCTCCCAAGTATTCTCATAGGCCAGAGTAGGTGATTTGAATTTGGCCTTAGAGTCTTGATGATTCCATTTTAAAATCTCAGGAATAAAAGGTTTACCCTGAAGAAGAATTTCTTCGGCCAGGACGATAAAGCTTGAGCCATCAAAGAGAACCTCGTCTTCACCACCAACGCGATTGACATAAATAAAGGGAGCCTCAAAAAGATGAGAGAGCTCTTTACCACGCTTGAGACGACGCTCGATTTTATCGATATCAAAGGGAGAGGCACTAAGATTGATGACGCCATCAAGTTTTAATTTTTTAGAATCACAATCTGTCTTCATTTCACGACATGGATCAGTGAGATGAATGCTTGAGTGCCACATGTCCTCGCAAATCAGAAGTCCGTATGTTTTTGAGTCAAATTGGTAGTAAGCGTTTTCATGTCCAGCGGTGAAGTATTTCTCTTCATCAAAAATATCGTAATTAGGAAGGAGGCGTTTGGTGTAGAGAATTTTTAGTCCCTTTCCTGGAATAACTTCATACATGACATTGGTAATTTTAAGAGGAAGACCAGCCTCATCCATTTCATAGGCGAGCCCTCCCATAAGTGCACGAGAGCTCCATGAAGCTGAAAGAGATTTGGCCCAAGTTTCAATATCAGAGAGATGCTTTTGATAAGCTTTAATAAAGGGTCTTTGTAAGCAGAGATCTTGTAGAGGATAGCCCGTTAAAAAAAGTTCGGGAAAAAGGTGGAGACCCTCTTCTGAAAAACTTTGTTTTAAGTACTGACTAATACTAGAGAAATCGGCAAGTGTGTGATGACTTTGATGGAGATAAATTTGACTCATAAACCCTCGGAGACAATTCGCCTTGACACAAGGCTCAATTTAGCGGTACTGGAACAAGATAATTATACATATAAATTCACTAATTTGAGAGAAGAGTTATGGTTGATTTGAAGTCTGTGCGAGTTCTAGTGATCGGGGCCGGGATGGCCGGTTCAGAAGCTGCTTATTTTCTGGCCGAAAAAGGGATTTCAGTGGTTTTAGTTGAGAATAAAACTCTTCAAAAAAACCCAGCTCAAAAAATCAATTCATTTGCGGAACTTGTTTGTACTAATTCACTCAAATCTAAAGATGCTCATTCGGCCCATGGACTTTTAAAGTCAGAAATGAGTGCTTTCGGCTCAATTATTTTAAAGGCTGCTCAAATTCATGCCGTTCCAGCGGGGGATGCCCTGGCCGTTGATCGTGAAAAATTTTCGGAAGAAGTGACGAGTGCTCTAAAGTCTCATCCTTTGATTCGTGTGGTTGAAGCAGAAGCTGATAATCCAATAGAGATGATGAAGCATTTTGAATGCTCGTATGTGATTGTGGCGTCTGGGCCACTGACGACGAAGAAGCTGGAAGAGTGGATTCTCTCAGAAGTCTCAAATGATGATTTTTATTTCTATGATGCTATCGCCCCGGTAGTGGATGCCGATACACTTGATTATTCAAAACTTTATTTTAAAGACCGTCATAAATCTCCAGATGAATCAGCGGATTATTTGAATGCGCCGATGAATAAAGAGCAATACGAAGCTTTTATTGAAGAGCTAGTAAAAGCAGAGAAATCTCAGGCCAAAGACTTTGAGGATTGGAAGTTTTTTGAATCATGTTTGCCAGTGGATCTGATGGCCGAGCGTGGAAAAGATACAGCACGCTTTTCTTGTATGAAACCGATTGGCCTTGAACTTCCGGACGGAAAAGAGCCCTGGGCCGTGGTTCAACTACGCAAAGAAAACTTACTTGGTTCAGCTTTTAATCTTGTAGGATTTCAGACTCGCCTCACTTATAAAGAACAAGTGCGTGTATTCCGAATGATTCCAGGCCTAGAAGAGGCGAGCTTTATTCATTTAGGTTCGGTTCACCGTAACAGTTATCTCAATGCTCGCACCCTCCTGAATCAAGATCTTTCCATGAAGACGAAACCTAATGTGTATTTTGCCGGCCAGATTACAGGAGTAGAGGGGTATACAGAGAGTGCCAGTATGGGAATCTATGCGGCTTTCCAGCTTTGGCGCAAAATCCAGAACAAAGCTCCGGCCGTTTTTCCGGTGGAAACTGGGATGGGCTGTTTAGTGAATTATATCATGACGTGCCAAAAACCAACGCCTTCAAATATCAATTTTGGGCTCTTGCCGACGATTGAGCTGACAAAAGAGCAGCGCCGAAACAAGAATCGCAAGAAAATAAAAAAAGAATTAGTCGCAATCAAGGCCAGAGAGGTTTTCGAGCGCTTTGTTTCTGAGTTAGAATAGTCTAAATATTTTAACAGCGAGTTTATTGTGGTTGGTATCTTTCTAGTTGTTTTGGCCTCATTTCTTTGGGCACTTGATACTCTTATTCGTTACCCTTTAGTTGAAAAAGGGATTAATCCTCTTAATATTGTTTTTTTCGAACATGTTATTTTGACGGTTCTCTTCGGGCTTCCTCTTCTGGCCAATATCAAACGTATTGGTGAGTTTAAACTCGGAGACCTTTTTTATTTTCTTTTTGTCGGGGCCATTGGTTCGGCCTTTGCCACTGTTTGTTTTACTGAATCTTTTCAATACCTCAATCCCTCACTAGTGATTTTGCTTCAAAAGCTTCAACCACTGGTGGCCATCTCCCTAGCAGCTATTTTCCTGAAAGAACAAATCCAGAAGGCCTTTTTATTTTGGGCCTTTGTTTGTCTCTTAGGGGGATACCTCATTAGTGCTCCGGATATCACTCGTTTTTATCATTTGATCATTCAAGATTATAAAATGGTGAGTTCAGATGCCGCTCTTCGTGGTTACGCTCTGGTGGGAATTTCTATTTTAGGTTGGGGGGCGACTACTGTTTTTGGGAAGAAGCTGACTAACCAAGGTTATTCTTCTCGCTCGATCATGGGAGGAAGATTTTTTATTGGAATGATGGCGATGATTCCTTTCATTCAGTGGAATGGAAATCTTCAATTCTCCGACCCGATGGATTATCTCAAACTTCTTTTGATGGTTTTAATTTCTGGGGCCCTGGCGATGTATTTATACTATCAAGGCCTCAATAAAATCTCGGCGAAGTCTTGTGCTATTGCTGAAATGTTTTTTCCCTTCTTTGCGGTCATCGCAAATTGGGTCTTCTTGGGGAAACAACTCTCTGAGATTCAATTAGTAGGAGGGTCGCTGCTGATTTTGGGCTCCCTTGTGATTCAACTTAAAAAGTATTAGTTATGAGTACAGTTTTTGCTATCGATTCTCTTCTCTCTCGTGATCAGGCCATTTTTTGTTTTGAGCTGATGCTTCAGCGTGATCATGAAGCCACTCTGGTGACTCTGGCCCATAAACAGGGGGGAATTTTAGGAACGGTAGAATTTCACAAAGTTATTTCAAGTTTTCTGGCGCGCAAGGTGAGTGATCTTAAAGGACTCCTCTCAAATTTTTGGGTGCTACCTTCTGGGGCAAAGTCTCTTCAGCTTCCACCTGACACTACTGAACTTATTATTTTTTCTCGTGGTTATATTCATGGACTTAATATTCCTCAGCATATCAAAACTTCAGTTTATGTATATGAGTGGGATACTTATTTAAATCCAGAAAAAGTCAGTGGCTTTCAGCGTCTTTTTAAAGCTTACGTCAACGATTGGCGCTTGAAGAGTTTAAGACAGTACAAACATATTGCAGTGAGCTCGGAGTATTTAAAAAACAAGCTTGGTCTCTCCCATGCTCAGGTTGTGGTCCCCACTTTTAAAACAGAAGATTATAGTTTCGTGAAAGATGAAGACCATAATTTTATGTTCACTCACACTCTGGTCTATACCTATGGATTAACCGTAGAGCAGCTTGATCTTCTTTTTAGTGTGGCCCGAGACTTAAAACATGCTCTTAAGATCATGGGACCTGATACTCATCTAGAGTCTCTAAAGAAAAAATATCCTGAAGTGGAATTTATTGGAGACCATTGCGAGGCCACGGCCTCTATGCTCTCACACCAGGCGAAGGGCGTGTGTGATTTTTCTCTCTCTGCTTTTCCGGCCCGGGCCTTTGGGGCCCTTTGTAATGGAAGACCTGCGGCGGTGATGAAAAATCCAGTGTACCAAGAATATCTTCCTGAGGAGATGATTTTTCAGCTCACAGAATGGAAGAAGGAAGAGCTTTCAGGACTTCTTCAAAATATTGAATCCAAATATCTTCAGTTTGACCGCAAGGTTTTAAGAAGAGCAGGGCTCAAATGGAATGAGCGTCTGTTTAAGGCAAAGATGCGACATTTTTTAGACCATCAATAAGACTTTCTATTTTTTGGATTGAAGCTTCAATAAGCTGTTCAGTGGTTTTCCCATTTTTAGGAATGATCGTAGCCGCTGAATGAGAGTGACCTCCGCCACCTATCCCTTGAGCAATCAGACCCACATCTAGATCTCCTTGAGAGCGGAGAGATATTTTAACGACCTGACCGTCATCACGGAACATACAGGCCACACGCATATGAGCAAGAATAAGAAGATGATTAATAAAGGCATGAGTGTCCTCGACATCTGAGCCATAACGATCAATATCTTCACGCTTAAAAGTGATCCAAGCAATGTCTTCGCGTTTATTAATCTGGGCCGATTGAAGAATCATTCCAAGTAAGTGCATATGAGGAACTTTTTTGGTTCCGTAAATACCATTATAGGCCTCAGGAGGACTAATTCCTGTGCTCATGAGTTTGGCCACGACTTCGTGAGTTTTCGCCGTCACGTTAGGGTAGCGAAAACTACTTGTATCAATAATAATGGCCGTATAAAGAGGAAGAGCTATTTTTTTAGTAAGTTTAACGCCGATAGATTCAATTAAATCGCACACTAATTCACCAGTTGCAGCCGCTTTGACATTCAAACAATGCTCAGTGAAATCGTTTCCACGAGCAGGGTGATGATCAATATAAAGAATTTCTGTTTTTGGACCAAAAAATTTATTGAAGTGTAGTCCAACACGATCAATCGAGTTAGTATCAACTACGATAATAAGATCTGGGACAAAATGTTGATGATTTTTTTTATAGTCTTCAAGACTGATAACTACATGGTCTGAATCCAGATAACGATATCGTTCGAGAAGAGGTTCTTCATTGACGCAGATGACGTTTTTACCAAAGGCCACTAAGGCCAGCGTAAGAGCTATTTCACTGCCAATCCCGTCAGCGTCGGGAAAGTCATGAGTTGTCACCAGAATGTTCTGTGACCCTTGAATTCTTGAACGAAAAATATCTACAATAGTCATGTCTTAAGTTTTCGGTATTTTAAAGGGTAACTGTAACCTTATTATCCTATTTTCAGATGGATGGTGGATTTTGGCCAATTTAGTTCACGATAAAGCGATAGTAGTTGAGAGTTTAACTAAAGATTACCCAGGAAGAAGGGCGGTGGACTCGCTTTCATTTAGTGTGAATCGTGGGACGATTCATGGTTTTCTAGGCCCTAATGGGGCAGGGAAATCCACAACACTACGTATGATGGCCGGTCTTCTCAGCGCCACTGAGGGAAAAATCCTAATCAATGGAATTTTGCAAACACCTGAGAATAAAGAATTAAAAAATAAGCTAGGCCTACTTCCGGAGCATGCACCTCTGTATCCTGAGCTTTCAGTGAAAGAGTATTTAAGCTTTGTTCTGAAGCTTCATGGTCAGTTTAAAAATACTGAGCTTGATCGTCTGATAGAGGAACTTCAGCTGGCCGATGTGAGTGATAGGCTCATTGGCCACCTCTCACGTGGTTATCGTCAGCGTGTGGGTCTGGCCCAGGCCATGATCTATGATCCAGAAATAATTATTATGGATGAGCCAACCACCGGACTCGATCCTCATTCGGTGATTGAGTGGAGAGAGTGGATCAAAAAATTAACTCCGCAAAAAACAATTATTTTTTCAAGCCATATCCTGAGTGAAGTGGAGCAGCTCTGTGATGATATTACTGTGATCCATCACGGAAAAATGAAGGCCACGGGAAAACTCTCTGATATTCAAAAACAATTTAATCGTGGTCAGAAAGTAAATCTTGAGGCTGGTGTTCATAAACATCTTCATGATGATCTTTTAAAGCAATCCTTTGTTGAAAAAATTTCTCACCAGAGATTTGATCATAAAAAAACTTTTCTAGAGTTAGTACTGAAAGGTGAGGAAGATATGAGGCCGGCCCTTATTGAATGGCTAGTCTCACAAAAAATTCCGGTTTATTCTCTTGAACTCTCAGAGTTTGACCTAGAAGAAATTTTTATGAAACTCACGGTAGGAGAAGAGAAATGAAGATGGTCTGGGTTTTAACACAAAAAGAGTTACGCTCACTTTTTGGCTCACCTCTGGCCTATGTGATTATTGGTCTTTTTTCGGCCATTACGGGAGTGATCTTTTTTAATTTACTTGTGACTTATGCTGACCAGCTTCAAGTGGTTTCCGCCCAGGTGGCACAGAATAGTGGGATTTCTTTTATGGAAGAAGTCGTCTACAAGCTTTTTGCCAATATTAATTTTTTGATGGTTCTCTTTATGCCCATGATCAGTATGAAAAGTTTGGCCGATGAAAAAAAGGCCCATACTCTTGATCTTTACTGGCTCTCTCCCGTCAAAGAGTGGCAATTAGTCATGGGGAAATTCTTGTCTTCAGTGATTCTTTTTATTTGTATGCTCCTTATTATTCTTGTTTATCCCGTGGTCCTTATGGGAGCAGGAATTCAGGACTCGTCTCATCTTGGCGCTTGTTTTCTTGCTGTTTTTCTCAATGGAATTAGTTATCTTGCCCTTGGTATTTTCTGCTCCGGCATGACTGATCAAACAATTGTAGCGGGAATCCTGGCAGTGATTGGGATTATGATGAGTCATATGTTTGCTTGGGCCGGAAATGTGACTTCAAATTATATGGTCTCAGAAATTTTTCTTTATATCTCCTTTACTCCTCACTTTGAGCGACTCATTCGTGGAGTTATCTCGAGTAATGATCTTATCTATTATATCTCTTTTATAGGTCTTATGTTGTTTACAACAGTGAGAAACCTAGAACGTCGGACGTGGTAATGAAAATTTGGATTATTAGAATTTGGGCCATTATTGACCTTCTTATTATTCTTTCAGCTTTATCTTTGTGGTTAGCAGCTCCAGGCATGCTGACTTTGAATATTTCTTTAACGGTGTTCTCTTTGGTATTAACGGGAATTCTTCTCTATCCTAAGCGAAACGAGATTAAAGTTTTTGTTAAATCGAGCTATTTCAAAAAACTAATTAATCTTTTTATTAATGTTTTTCTCGTCTTTGCCATTGCGGCCCTGATTAATTATCTGGGAAATCGCAAAGGACTCGAGATCGATATCACCCAAAAGAAACTAAATACCGTGGCCCCTCAGTCTCAAAAAGTTCTTGAGATGATTGAGAATCCCGTTAAGATCACTCTTTACGCGAAAAGAGAAGAGTGGGCCCAGTACCTCGGTCTACTAAAACTTTTTTCAAGTGCTAATCCCAAGATTCAAATTGAGGCCATTGATATTGATTTAAAACCTCACCTGGCCCGAGAGAAGGGAATTACTCAGAGTGGGACTATTGAAGTGAGTACGGATAAAACTCAATTACAGGTGCTTCTTGATTCAGAGCTGACTCTGACCAATATTCTCCTTAAGACTCTGAGAGAAAAGCCTATTAAGGTCTATTTTACGATTGGGCATAATGAGCTGACCTGTAAAAGCAAAGAAGCCGATGGACTCTCTCTCTTCTGCGATACTCTCACACTAACCAATTACGAATTGGCCGAACTCGATCTGATGAAAGAGAGTAAAATTCCAGATGACGCTGATGTGGTCATTGTGGCCGGTCCAGATTCTGCTTTTCTACCTGAAGAAGTGTCAAGACTTAGTGATTATCTGGATCGCGGGGGATCGATGCTAATGGCCCTGGCCCCTTCTTTTGAGATTGACCGCTATAAAGACTTAAGAGTCCTTCTTCAGAAATGGGGACTGGATCTTCGAAATGATCTTGTGCTTGATCGCCTCTCTACGGTTCAAGGGGCCGATGCCACTATTCCTTTAATCAATAGCTATGCTTCTGATCATGAGCTGACGAAAGATTTAACTGCTCGCAGTCTTTTTCCGATGAGCTCATCCATCTCTAAGCTTACTCAGGAAGATATTCATACTTCACTTCTGGCCATGACTTCTGGCTTTCCAGGAAGCTGGGCCGAAAGTGATTTGTCGACAGTGACAAAGGGAAAAGCCGAGTTTGATGAAAAAGATCTTAAAGGACCTATTGCTGTCCTTGCTGTCTCTGAAAAACATCAACATAATGCTAAAGTTAAAGACACTCGTCTTGTTTTGAGTGGTTCAAGTTCAGCTCTGGTGAACGCTTATATTCAGCAAGAGGGAAATCGCAAACTCTTTAGTCAATCAGTGGCCTGGCTGGCCTTTGATGAAGGGATTCTCTCTTTTAATAAAGTTATTCAAAATGATTCTCCTGTGGTTTTAAGTAGTATTCATCTTAATATTGTTTTTGTGGTGTCTATTGTTCTTCTCCCTGTTGTCTTCTGGGCCCTGGCCTTTTTGATGTACCGAAAGAGACGTCAATTATGATGAAGAATAATCTTGGTCTTCTTTTGGTTTTTATTCTGTTGCTCACTGGAACCTATGTTTGGATTGAACGTCCAGATAGAGTTTGGTGGCAAAAACATGATGAAACTTATCGTTTAAGAAGTTTGGTAGAGAATGCAGAATCCTTTGGAGTCCTAGGAAAAACATGGACTCTTAAAGAAAATCAATGGGTAAGTGGGCAGGATTTGTTATCGCTTACCATTTGGCCAAAATGGAAAAGAATTTTTTCTCAATTAAAATTTGAACGAGAAATCATTCTTAATGCTCAAACCAATAAAGATAATTTTTTAGGTGAAGGATTCCCGATCACAATTGATGATCGCTCTTTTATTCTAGGGGAGACCACGGTTGATGGAAAATCTCTTTATCTCCTCGATGTGAATGAAAATAAGATCCTACAAATGAGTCTACTACCAAGTGATTTGTTTCAGATGCTTGATGAAGTCAAAGAAAAGACGCCTCAGGATATGATTGAGAAAAGAGTTTTTGCTTATTTTAATAATGTCCAATTCACCAAGGTCGTTTTTGAAACTCCTGGGATTTTAAGTTTTGATATTGATCTCTTTAATAAACAAACTAATCCTCGCCCGATCCCTGGAATTTTGCTTCATCCGCATCTTGATCAAAAGTTTTGGCATGAGATGGATTTGCTTCAATTTACCGAACAAATCAAACCTGACCTGGCCCTTCTCTACCAGAAAATGGCCAGCCTCTCATTAGTTCAAGATGAAAAAAAGGTTCTCACTTTTGAGCTTCATCGTGTGGGCCCTTTGAATGCCGACGCCGTTGTCTATGTGCCGGAAAAAAATCAAATGTTTAAAGTTCGAGGAAATACCGCCAAGGTTTTTTTCGATCAGGTTCAGGACTACTGGGATCTTAAAATCATTCCTCGAAACGTCTTTAAGGCCTTTACTGAAACGAGAGCTCAGTTTGTTCTTGGGGACAAGGAAGTCACGGTAAATATAATCAACCAAGAGCCTCTGGCCTTTGTTTCACCTGATTCCCAAATTAAGCTGAAAGAAGACAAGCTTCAGAATCTTTTCAATCTTATTTTTAATCTCAGTCAATATGAAGAGGCTTCACGAGTTTCAATCCTAACCAAGGCCGAGAGACAGCAGTTTCAGAATGAGTCTCATATTCGTATGAACGTTTTTGGACAGGATCTTATGCTTGTTCGGAAGACGAATGAGTTAGTAGTGGTGAACTTTACTCAGGGTTTTAAGGCCCATTTCTTTTTTTTTGATATTTCTATAGGGGATCAGTGGGAAGACTTCTTTACTTCTTAATGGCCAATTGATTTAATTTTTCAATGCAACAATTGCTTCATCTCTTCGAAACTTATCTTCTTCCAGTGGTTCATCCTTTCAGGATTCATCGTCATTTTCACATGAATTTGCCGCTTCCTGGTCGAGAGGGAGAGCGTATTGGCGCTCTGAATTTATCAGAAGCTTTATTGTTCTCATGGATCTTTGCTGTTCTTAAAGGGCTGATGAGAATTGTGCTCATCAATATTGTGATTCAGTCTTTCATCTCATTTCAGTCAGAAAATTTTCCATTCTTTGAAATGGTGGCCCAGGAAGCGGGACTGACAACTTATTATTTTCTGCTTTTCTCTGCTATGTTAGATATCGTGTTTTTCCCCATTCTCACTATGGTGACTACGGAATTTTGGAATTGGGTGATTCGTTTATTTGCTAATTTGATGGATTTTCAAGGTGACCGTGAAGAGGTGGCCCATCAGATTACGGTGACAGCGCTGAGCTCTTATGTTTTCTTTTTGATCCCTCTGATTGGGGAGCTGATTCAAGCCTTCATGTATTATATTATGCTCTATGCTGGTCTGAGGGAGAATCTTCGGGCCTCGCGGTCTCTGGCCTTTGTTATTCTTATTTCTCCAGCGATTTTATTGACTATGGTTTTGTGCTTAGCAGGACTTGCTCTTTTTTATCTGAGCTAGTGATCAAAAAGTCATAAATTTTCTTACGGCCCATGCAATTCCCATGACTTGGGAGGGACTAAACAAAGAGGGGCCGTAGACAATTTCCCCCCCTCCTGAAAATATCGATTCACACACACAGAATGCAAAAAAAGATTTTTTGACGAGGGAGACAAAGGTGACACATCAGTATCATCACGGTTCAATTGAGGTCGTTTGCGGCCCTATGTTTTCAGGTAAAACTGAAGAGCTTATCCGTCGCGTGAAGCGCGCTCAAATTGCTAAGCAAAGAGTCCAAATTTTTAAGCCCGCTATTGATGTTCGCTACGATATCGAAGATGTTGTTTCTCATTCTTCTCAGGCGATTAAGTCTGAGCCAGTTGAGAGTGCGGTTGATATTCTGATTCGTCTGAAGGACTCCACTCGAGTGGTGGCCATTGATGAAGTTCAGTTCTTTGATGATGCCATTATCACCGTTGTGACTAAGCTAGCCGCTCGCGGTTACCGTGTGATCTGTGCAGGGTTAGATCTTGATTATCGTGCCCAGCCCTTTGGCCCAATGCCGATGCTTCTGGCCCTGGCCGATGATGTTTTTAAAATTCATGCTATCTGTACGGTATGTGGCGCTCCGGCGACACGTTCACAGCGCTTAAGCCTCTCTCAAAAAGAGCAAATCCTTTTAGGTGAAACTGATGCTTATGAAGCTCGTTGTCGTGGTCACTACCATTTTGATGACGCCGAAGAGCAGGCCCAGCTTCCTTTAGATGTGGAAATTAAGCCCCTAGCAGCGACTCTTTCAAACTAATAAGTTCTCCACATTTTAACGTTAGACATGGTACCCTTTTGCCATGTCTAACGATATTCAACACCAAAATTTAGCGTTTTCTCCGCCGGTCATTGATCATCTCTATGGAGATAATGTCACGATTCTCTCTTCGCCTTTGATGCTGAGTCTTCTCAGTAAACTAGGTCATCCTTCAACTCATCAGCCACAGATTAATGAGCTTACTCAGATGCTTTATAGTTATCTGGTTGATCAAACTATTGATCTCTATTTTCCTCGGAAAAAAGCAGTGCTTGAAACAAGAATGAAGGCCACTCATTTAGAGGCAGAGTATGAAGGTGAGATTATTGATCCAGAAGTTCCGGTGGTGAGTGTGGATCTGGCACGAGCAGGAACTTTTCCAAGTCACCTTTGTTATAACAAGCTTAATTATTTGATGAATCCCATTCACGTCAGACAAGATCACTTTTATGTGGCCCGTGTGAGTGATGAATCTGGACAAGTGACTGGAGTCACGGTGGCCGGCTCAAAAATTGGTGGAGAGGTAGATAAGGCGATTGTTTTATTTCCTGATCCTATGGGGGCCACAGGTTCAACTATTGTTAGGGCCTATCACCATTATCAAAAACAAGTTGGAGGAACGCCTCGCTTGATGGTGGCCATGCATTTAATTATTACTCCAGAGTATATCCAAAAGGTAACGAAGGAGTGTCCTGATTTAAAGATTATTGCTCTGAGATTGGATCGAGGACTTTCAGGAAAGAAAGTTTTGCAAACGATCCCAGGCACTCATCCCACTGAAGAAAAAGGTCTTAACCAAAACCAATATATTATTCCAGGTGCTGGTGGTCTTGGTGAAATTTTAAATAATTCATATTGCTAGGAGATAATGATGGAAATGTATACCCCTGAGGTCATGATCTCTGAAGAAGAGATTGCTCTAAGAATTGCGGAACTTGGCCGCGCCATTACGCAAGATTTTGAGAATGAAGAACTAGTTGTCATCTGTGTTTTAAAAGGTGCATTCATGTTCTGTTCTGATCTGATTAAAAAAATTAATCGTCCTGTTCGTTTAGAATTTATTTCTCTCTCATCTTATGGAGATAGTACAAATAGTTCAGGTAATGTTCGTCTAGAGATGGACATTACGGCCAATGTAGAAGGAAAAAATGTTTTAGTGGTGGAAGATATTGTGGATACAGGTCTGACGATTAAAACTCTTATGGAAATGTTGGCCCTTCGTAAGCCGAAGTCTGTTAAGCTGGCCTCGCTTCTTTTTAAACCTGTTAAACTGAAACACAAAATGAAGATTGATTATCTTGGTTTTGAAATAGAAGATAAATTTGTGATTGGATACGGCCTTGATTATGCTGGTCGCTACCGTGAATTACCTTATATTGGAGTGTTGAATGCTGGTAACTAATCAAGGAAGTGTAAGAGTTGACCTTGTAGGTGGAACTCTTGATATTGAACCTATCAATCTTATTATTAAGAATGTGATAACACTCAATGTGGCCACAGGACTCAAGGCCAAAGTTGCTATTTCTGAGTCGACTTTCAATGGTATTGAAATTGTTTCAACCGACTATAATAAAAGTTATAAGTTTGAGGCCAAAGATCTTACTGAGGACAATGTCGTTTACTCAAATCGCTTTGAAGAGATGACTTTTGTTCTTCAAATTCTTCGTCTCTTTAATATTAGCTCTGGTTACAAATTGGAACTCTCATCAGGAGCTCCTGCTGGTTCTGGTCTGGGTGGTTCATCGGCCATGGGGGTCACTCTTTATAAGGCCCTGTGTAATTTGACGGGAGATAATTATGATCGCCACACGGCAGTTCAGCGTGTGAAGGCGGTTGAGTCAAGAATTCTCAATCAAGGTGTGGCCGGTTATCAAGACTATTTTCCTGCTCTCACTGGCGGCGTTCTTGCAGTGAAGGGTATTGAAGGAGAAATTAAGGTCGAGCAACTTTATTCAGATGAGTTAAAAGTGACTCTTGAAAAGCATCTTGTGCTTATTTATTCAGGTCAATCCCGTGCTTCAGGAATTAATAACTGGGAAGTTTATAAAGGTTTCTTTGATAAGCGTCCGGAGGTTGTAGCAGGTCTGACTAAGATTGCAGAAATTTCTTATGAAACATATCTTGCCCTAAAACAGAAAGATTGGGGTAAAATGTTAAAAGGGATTGCAGCTGAGGGCACGACCCGTGAAAAGCTCTTCCCAGGGATCACTACAGAGAAAATTAGAAACTTTACTCATGAGGTTTCGGCCCAAGGGAAAGTTCTAGGAATGAAAATGTGTGGAGCCGGTGGAGGAGGATGTTTTATCCTTGTTCACGATGGACTTGATCAAGCCTTTATTTCGGCCAAGGTTCAAGAGCACGGCATGCAAATTCTTCCTTTCAATGTAGAGTCTCCACTCTAGGCATAAGGAAGCTTGAGAATGGGATCGCTTGGAATTAAAAATGTCGCCGGGATGAGTCTCGGCGGCGGTTCAAAAGAAAATTTTTTCCTGGCCCTTCTCGAGTACTACGAAGACCGCGATCGTTGGTTTTTAAAATCACTCCATCAAGTTAAAGACGAAGAAGTCCAAGATCGTGATGAAATCATCACCAGTTGGATTGAGCAATATAGTATTCGTCAACTCGTAGTGGATTTTCCTCTCTCTAAAGCTCCTTGTGAATCTTGTGCCTTAAAGTGTCCAGGGGCCACTATTTGTCCTCAACCCTCTGTCATGGCGGTGAGAGATGAGATGAATCAGCTTCTGAGTGAAGACGCCAAACTTTATAGCGAAAATCCTAAGCGTTACGAGCAAGAAAGACAAAAAATGGAAGAGTTCGATCATTCTCGAAATCTTCTTTCTAAAAAAACAGATCATCATATTCTTTCCCGTTCTTTTAAACGCAAACTTAGAAAAGGATTTATTCCTTACTGGCATCGGCCCATTGATTTTTGGGTTTGGTGTAATTACTATGATCAGCTTTTAAATATTTTCAAAAATTCTTATGATTCTTTTGGTCATGTCTCTTTAATGCTTCTGTCTCGATTGAACTATCTTGTTCGTCACTTACCAGTTGATTTAGCGATGTTTGAATCAAGTACTCAGATCTGTTTGCTTGAGCTTTACCGAGCAAAAATTATTGGTAAACAAACTCTTATTCAGCTCTTTGATTTAGAACTGGCCTCGGTGGCCAGAGAGACCATTATTATAGAAATTGAAAAGAATCTTGGTATCTTTATTTACGAAAGAGATATGGATGTGATCGTAAGAAACCCTCAGGCCTTTGATTCATTTCTTTTGGCGGTGGTAGGTCAGCGCATGCTCATGGAGAGTCTCCATGAGATTCCACTTTGGGGAAATGCGGATAAAGGAAATTTCATTGTTCCTAGTTTCAAAATTTAGGTCATCTATATGCAAATAACTTTTTTCTCAAGTCAGCCCTATGACAAAACATTTTTTCATGAACAAAATAAAAAATTTAATTTTAAGTTAGATTTTCTTAATGAGCAATTAAACGAGACAACCGCTGAATTGGTGAGAACCGAAGCGATCTGTGCTTTTGTTAATGATCGAATCAACTCTGAAGTGCTGGAAATATTACAAAGAAGAGGAGTGAAAATTATTGCTCTCCGTTGTGCTGGATTTAATAATATTGATATTAATAAGGCCATTGATTTAGGAATCAAAGTCGTGAGAGTCCCTGCCTATGCTCCCGAGGCTGTTGCTGAGCATGCCCTTGCTATGATAATGACTCTTAATAGAAAAACTCATAAATCATATAATCGAGTTCGCGAGCAGAATTTTTCTCTCAATGGGCTCCTCGGATTTAATTTAAGTAGCAAAACGATCGGAGTCATCGGAACTGGAAATATAGGAAAAGTCTTCTGTCATATCATGCTGGGAATAGGGAAAAAAGTTGTGGCCCATGATATAAATCCTGATGAGGATCTTGAACGACGAGGAGTCCTTTATTTGCCTTTGGATGAGGTTTTTAGAACATCGGATATTATTTCGCTTCATTGCCCATTAAATGACAAAACAAAATATCTGATTAATAAGAAGAGCATTCATTTAATGAAAAATGAAGTGATGATTATTAATACAAGCCGTGGAGGACTCATTGATACGAAGGCGATGATCAATGCCCTCAAGGAAGGAAAAATCCACTCTTTAGGGATAGATGTTTACGAACAAGAGGCCAGTCTTTTTTTTAGGGATTTATCAGAAGATATTATTCAGGACGATGTCATTGTTAGGCTTATGAGCTTTCCTAATGTCCTTATTACCGCCCATCAAGGATTTTTCACTGAAGAAGCTCTGACTCAGATCTCTTTCACAACCTTAAATAATCTTAATGAGTTTAAAGACGGGCTTCCTCTTACTAACGAAGTGAAGTAGTTATCATTTTTTAGTTTCAAAAGGTACGATCTTCATCCCTAAGAAAAAATAAGTGTAGAGAAGAATACTCGCGATATTAAAGACACCCCAAAAACTTCCCATTCCAAATGAATCCACCACCATGACTAAAGAAAAAAGTGCACCCGTGAGTGTATAAAAAACAAGATAGCTATGGGCCCAATTCTTTCCTCTGAGAGTAAAGATATAAAAGAAAAGATTATTAAGAAGAATAATAAAAAGAAAAAAGAGAAATGTATTATCAATCATGGCCAGAAGTTCGGTCATGGTGTCGTGAGAGAGCTCACTTACACTTAGCTCACCTTGAGAGCTTACAAGATTCACCATTTTCCTTGATGAGCTCTTCTCAATCCAGCTAAGGCGCAAAAACTGGCCGTTTAGGATATCTAGTCCCAAAAGCACCAGGACAAGCACACGAGTAAAGGTCTTTGAATTCCATCTTTTAAAGTGATTATACAATTTATCTTTCATCCGAACATGTTAGCCTATGTTATAATATTTGTTAAGAAGCTCCTAAGAGGGAGGAAGAGTGGAAGAGTACCTCAAACGATCTCAACTTTTTGAGAAAAGACTACAATCTCAGTCTATTAATACCAGGGATGCACGTTTCTTGTTTTTCAGGATGATGGGACCTTTAATGCAGTCCAAAATGGGACGTTTTTTAGATTTAAGTAAAATCCCGACTGTTTTTATGCATGGGAATCCCCATCTCGATAATTATATTAAAACTTTTCAGGGTGCAGGAATGGTCGATTTTGACCGTTCAAGACTTGGCCCTTATGCCTGGGATATTATCCGCTTTTTGTCTTCTGTTTCTCTTAAAAGACAAGATGGTGACGGTTTTCTTGATCGCAAAGTGGTCGAGGCCTTTATAGATGGCTATTTTGTTCATTTTCTCCATCCCGATATTCCCTACAAGCAAATTAAAAGTCTTAAAGAAGTGAATCCGCAAAAATGGCAGGTCACTACAAAAGATTATTTGAAGGCCAACAAAAAATGGGCCAAGAAAATGAGAGATTATCCTATTTCTCCTAAAAATGCTGATGTTAGTAAGATTCTCACAGAGTTTCTTAGAAATAGGCATGATGAAAATCTTCTTGATGATTACACCTTAGATGAAGCAGGTTTTACTCCGGGGACATTAGGAAAAGAGCATTATATTTTTTCACTTGTACCAAAAAATCCCGATTCTCATTTGGACTCTATTCTTCTTGATATGAAAGAAGTTTATGTGGAAAAGAATACGAAGTATTTTTATTCACCTTGTGAACATAATGGTGAAAGAATGATTCTTGCTTCAAAAATATTTGCTGATGGTCTTGAGCAGCGACTTGGCTTTTTTACTTATAATAATCGCCAATACTGGGGAAGACAGATTCCATCTTTCGTGGCGAAAGTGAAGGGGATGCTGAATAAAGAGGAGCAAATTGATGTGGCCTATTCGGTGGGAACTCAATTAGGGAAAGGGCACAGAAAGTCTATTGACCAAAAAACAGCAGAACTTATTGAGAAAGATTTTCATTTGCATTTTGATACCTATTATAAAATTAGTAAGCTTTTCACATATGAAGTCTCAATTGCCTTCAGTACATTACTAAAGAAAAATCGTCTTTATCAGGACTTTAAGCAGTGGTAGAAAACGCTGACATTATTCTTTTTATTGTGGCCGCCATTGGCTCTGGAATTTCGGCCTTAACCGGTCTTGGTGGTGGCTCTATTGTTCTTGCTCTTCTTTTAATGTTCTATCCACCTATTGAGGCCCTGGCCCTTCATAGCTTTACTCAGCTTACTTCTAATTTTCTTCGAGGATTTTTATCCTTTAAAGATATTGCCTGGCCTATTGTTGGAAGATACGCCTTACTTCTTATTCCTGGTGCTTACCTGGCCGGAAAACTGATGGGACTTTTTGAACCAGCTTATTTGCAGATTCTTATTGGAGTGATGATCATTGTCTCTATTTACTTGCCTCTGCCTTCTCATTGGCAAAAGCTCCCTCGAAATATTTTTATTCCTTTAGGGTTTGTTTCAGGCTTCTTGGGTATGATGGTGGGAGCGGTGGGACCATTCGTGGCTCCCTTTTTTCAGCGACTCGGACTTTCAAGGCAAGCACAACTTGGAACTAAAAGTGCTGCACAGATGGGACTTCAGCTCTCAAGAATTATCGCCTTCGGTGGAGTGAGCTCACTTAGCTTTGGTGCTATCCAGAATCAAATTGTTCTTTTGGTTGTTGCGGTTGTTGTAGGGGTAGGATTATCGATTCCTCTCTCTCAAAAACTCTCAGATAAATGGTTTGATAGAGTTGTGAATGGAGTCCTGACACTGATAGCATTGAAAACTATTTACGCTGGAGCGATGACACTTATTTAATAAGATTACATAAAATTTCAGAATGCGATTATAAATTCTTAAAAATAATCGATACTTACCAGACTTGCTTGGATTTTTGATTTCTGCTAGGATGATAAAGAATGAAGAGGTGGAGGGTGGTTGCACACCCTCCTAAACCCAATTCAAAGCGTTCTGAACATGACAGCAAGCTGCATGATCAAAACGACAAGAATCAAGACCCTCATCATTTCTTCCATGAAAAACTCCTTTCAAGAAAGGCGCCCTTCAGTGGGCGTCACGGAAGAATTTTATCTTTTAATTTATTTGGGGAAAAAAATCGAATAAAGAGAGTTCTCTCTTTCAAGAATATCAAAAATGAAAATAGAGATTAGTGCATGAAAAGTTTGTTCTCTGGGTATTCCCAAAGAAATTGTCCTTCTTCAGCAGGAATGCGTACTTTGGCCATCGAGACAGGATAGCAGCCGAGGCGACGTACCTTTTCAGACCAAACTTGAAGAACAGTTCCAATACGATTTTGAATCTCATTGGCCTTATCAGAATTATTTTTAAAGAAAGCTAATTGCGAATTAAGAAGACTAAGTTCTTTCTTGGCCTTTGAAGTGACGATCATAAGCAAAGGAATAAGCTCTAAGGCCTCTTGGTGCCCATAGACTTTTTGCGCATTAAGCGGCGTGATCGTACGAAGATTATCTGTGCTAAGTTCTGGACTCATTCGTCGTATTTCCCCTGGCGAAGTTTACGCTCTACGTCCTTTTTAGCAGTTGTTTCACGCTTATCAAAGGCTTTTTTGCCCTTGGCCAGAGCAATTTCGCATTTCACAAGGGAGTCTTTAAAATATAAAGATAACGGGATGATAGAATAGCCTTTAGTACTCATCTTCTTGGAAATCTGTGAAATTTCTTCACGGTGAAGCAATAGTTTTCGTTTACGAGTCTCGGGATGATTATTGATATTTCCAAAATCGTAATGAGGAATAGTGGCGTTCACAAGCCAGACCTCACCTTTAGAATCCAAAGTGACAAAAGCCTCTGTGATGATGGCCTTTCCAGCACGCAAACTCTTTACCTCTGTTCCCAGAAGTTCCAGTCCAGCTTCATACTTATCTTCAATGAAGTAGTCGTATCCAGCGCGGCTATTTTTTGAAATGATTTTAATGCCCATAATTTATCAAATTGCCCAGTTGATCCCAAGTGCTATGACTTGGATATTACCACCAATGCGGTAACCTGGCGACCCAATCTTCTCTCCAGCACTCCCATCTTCAAGTCCAGCTGTCTTCTCAATCTTTTGTGATCTTAAGTGATGAAATTGATAGGCCAGTGTTGTTTCGAATCGTTTCCCAAAAAGACTAAAGAATCTCCCAAGACCGAGGGAGGCCACGTGTTTGTCTTGATCGATACTGTTGCCACTATTTTTAAGATTGGCCGTCTTTAGGGGAGTTGGCCGATAAAAATAGCCGCCACGTAGAACCCAATTCTCATTAAGGATAGATTCAACACCAAGATGAGGAATAAGAATATTACGTGGTCGAAGGTTTTCGTAATCACGACTTGAAGCAAGAGTTCCACCTTCTTGTTTGAAAACAAGTTTAGGTGTTTTGTAACTGGCCCATTCTTGATACTCCACCATTCCCATAATGGAGAAGCGTGGATTAATTTGTTGAATATGGCCTAGGCGCCACGTCTGGGGATCGTAATAGAGAAGCGAGCTGATTTCAAATTCAAAAGGAAAAGCACTTCCGCCACCAATTGAAGTGGCCCCAATGGCCTTATTCGTGAATTTAGATTTCATCTCTTGAGTGAAGCTGAGGTAAGTCTGTCCTTGCTGCCATTTTTTACTCACACTCATGAGAAGACCAAGAGAAGGTTTCGCATTAAAAGTCATCTTTCCTACAGTGGGATAAGGCTCATTATCAGCTCTTGTGTAAAAATAACTTTCTCCGTTGGACTGAAAACCTGTCTGGCCACCGAGAGAAAATCCCCATGATTCAACTTGCTGAGCAAGATTGAAAATCACCGTTGGTCTGAGGTAGCGATTGCGGTACATCACATACTCTGGACGATAAGGGTCTCCTGTATCTGCCTCAATCATACGATCGACAGGAGCAATAATAGAAAAGCCTAGAATCGGACCATGCTCTCCAAAGAGTGGAGTGGTGAGGTGACCTGCAAACATTGTCGTCGCGGGAGTATTCACATCGACATTACCAGACGATGTGGTGTTTCCGTTTTGGTTCACGGGATTTTTAGTCACAATATTATTAATATCAGTGAGTGCGGGAATAATTTCTAAGAAATTAAAACTAAAACTCGATGTCTTATTTTCGGCAATGAGCGCACCTGCATACATATGTCTGTCTGCCGATTGAGTGGACCCAGCTTGATGACCTTGAGAAATACTGACTGCCGAGGGGCCAAAAAGTTCAAAAGGAGAAGCGAGAACGTTAATTGAAAGAAGACTAAGGATGAGAAGAATAAGCTTCATACATGGCCATCACTTTTGAGTAAGTAAGAGTTTCTGCGCGAATAGTAACATCGATACCACCGGCCATTAAAATCTTTTCTGTGAGTTGTTCACCATAAGTCTTCTTTAAAATTCCTCCAAGCTGTTTTCTTCTTTGACCGAAAACAACTCTGAGAAAATTTTCAAACTTTTTAACTTGAGGGAGAAGAGATTGATCTTCTCGACGTTTAAAGTGAAGAACTTGCGAATCCACCTTTGGTGGGGGAATAAAGGCCCCTGGTGGAACAAAACAAACATTAGAGAGATCAAAAAAGCTAGCACATAGGCAGTGAAGAGAATTCATTTCGTTTTTGTCACGAGGAAGAATTTTATCGGCTACTTCTTTTTGATACATTAGGCTCATCTCAACGATTTCAGGCCATTCCAAAAAACGAGTGGTGAGTGGAACACTGACGTTATAAGGAAGATTGGAGACTAACCAAACTTTTTTAAAATTATTTTTTTTGAAAAAGGCTGGGCCATCAAATTCCAGAGCATCACCCAAAAAAATATTCTCCTTTGGGATAATAGTGGAAAGCTTCTCCACGAAGCGCTCATCCATTTCAACCACAAAGACTGGTTTCCCATGACGAGTGAGATGAGGAGTGAGGACAGCAGGGCCCGGGCCAATTTCTAGGATAGCATCAACATCGGGTGGGCATCGACTAACGATGGCCTCGATGACTGTTTTAGAGTGAAGAAAATGTTGGCCGAATTGTTTGTTGGCCCAAGGAAATTTACGATCGCTCATTTTTTCTCCACGAAACGACTTTGAGCATCTATATCAAGACATTCAGGAAATGATTTTGCTAATTGAGGAACTCTTGCCGCCCAGTTGGCAATCATGGCCGCATTGTCTGTGCAAAACTGAGGGTGAACCACATGAACATTTTTAAACTGCTCTTTCATGACGGCCTTAAGTCGAGAGTTGGCTGCCACTCCACCTCCGATAACAATGGGAGTCGAAAATGTCTTAGGGTTTATTGAAAGAACTTTCTCAATCACTTCTAGAACTTTTATTCTCAGTGTTTGGATGATGGCCTCTTGATAAGAAGCGCAGACATCATTAATAAATATTTCATCATCCAATCTCCCTGGATGTTTATCCATAAAAACTTTTAAGGCCGTTTTAAGTCCAGAATAGCTCATCTTCCCAGGACGCTCACGCATATAACTGATAGGGAAGTCATAAGCTTTTTTATTTCCAAGCTTGGCCCTCTCATCAATCACACGCCCGGCAGGATAACCAAGACCTAAGATCTTTCCACCTTTATCAAAAGCTTCGCCAGCAGCATCATCTAGAGTTTGTCCGAGGATTGTCATCTGATTAGGGCCATCGACCCAGACAACTAATGAGTGACCACCACTGACGAGAAGTCCTAAATAAGGATAAGAAATTTTCTCTGTGAGATGAATGGCCTCAAGGTGAGCAAAAAGATGATTCACAGAAGTAAGAGGAAGTTCATGAATAAGAGAAATTGTTTTGGCAAAATTAATACCAGTCAAAAGAGAGCCCACAAGTCCTGGATGAGTCGTCACCGCAAGCTCAGTGATATCTTCTAATCTGAGTCCAGCTTCTCTGAGAGTGACTTCGGCTACCAGCGGAAGAGCTTTAACGTGTTCTCTGGCCGCAATCTCTGGGACTACGCCTCCCCATTTTTTGAGAACAAAATCTTGGGAGAAACTATTAAGACTCAATAGCTCAACATGTGAGCCGTCTTTATTACTTTTAAGAATCGCAAGTGAAGTGTCGTCGCAACTTGTTTCAACACCAAGAATAAATCGATCCATTAAATCTTTTTGATCTCCGCATCTGCCTGTTTGGCGTCAGCTGTTCCGGCATACTCAGATTTCACCTGTTCAAAAGCCTCTTTGGCCTCGTCTTTTTTATTCATGGCCTTTAGTGATCTTCCAATAAAGAGAAGACTGTTAGGAGCGATAGATGATTTTGGATATTTAGTAAAAACTTTCGAGAAGTAGACCAAGGCTTGCTCGAAGTTTTTAGTGTAGTACTCTACCTTACCAAGTGAGTGGAGAACTTTGTTTTTATCACCTGGTGTAAGATCTTTGTGGTCAATAATAGGCTCAAGAAGAGAGCGAGCCTCTTTGTATTTATCATTTTTAATAAGAGCTAGTGCTTCTTGGAGATCAGTTTTTGCGCTTTTTTTTTGAGAGCTAGAAGTTGATTTCATCGAACCGAGACTTTTTGTCACTTTCTCGATGAATTCACGTTGTCCCTTCATTTCTTCTTGAAGAGCCGTCATTTGATTTTTGAGTTGTTTATTTTCTTCGGCCAAAGTTTCATTTTGAGTTTTCACAAGATTAAGTGTTTCACTCATTTGCTTAAGGTCTGTTCCACTTGTTTTGTGCTCAAGTTCTTCAAGCTTGCCGTTTTGCTTATCAAGCTGGCCTTGCATATCTCGGAGCATATTGCTCATATCGACAACAAGTCCTTGAGAATCTTTTACCTGTTCTGAAATACTATCGAGTTTCTTTTC
>JBMLQL010000042.1:34536-138361 GCA_049241565.1 Bacteriovoracaceae bacterium
TAATAGTCTTCTGCTTTTCTGAATAATGTAGAGGATTTTACGTCTGCCCCGGATTCTTTGGCTGCCATGAAAGCGGCTTGGGCGAGACTCATTTCGACCTTAGGGCGTGTGGTGGTTAAACCACAAGCCCCAAGTATAAAAAACAAACTAAAAGAGAGAAATAATCTCATTACTTCGCAGTGATTACGAAATTAGCGCGACGGTTTTTAGACCAAGCTGACTCGTCGTGACCTTCGGCCATTGGCTTTTCTTTTCCGTAAGAGATGATTGAGATACGTTTAGAAGCAACACCGTTAGCTACTAGATGATCACGTACAGCTTTTGCACGACGCTCACCAAGAGCAAGGTTATATTGACGTCCACCGCGTTCATCAGCGTGACCTTCAACTTGAACGTCAACTGTAGCGTTAGCTTTAAGGAATTCAGCATTAGCTGTTAGAGATGCTTTTGTAGATTCTCCAAGAGTTGATGAATCGAAAGCAAAGTAAACAGTCTGAAGTCCACCAGCAGTGTTTGAATCTGAATCGCCGTTCAGTTCAAGAGTAAGACCGTTGTTAGCGCCGTCTGCACCATTGGCAAGAGCGTCAGCATCGTTTTTTGGTTTGTTAGAAGCACATCCTACGGCAAGGATAGCGACGAAAACAGTAGAAAAGAAAGCACGTGTGAACATGAACTTCTCCTTAGAAGTGTGGGGTTGCTTTTCATTATGCGAAAATTGGCCTTATTATCACTGTAAAAGATCGTTTTTAAAAGGACTGATTCATATTATTTTAGTTCTTTTCTCAACAAATATTTTATTGCAACGCAGGAGTCATGGCCTTGACCCTGTCAAAACAAAAAAGTCAAACCCCTGACAGTTATAGCCTGACTGTACGCGTCTTCTTATTGAAATAATAAGTGAAAAAAATAAAAACAGGCCTTGAAGTTTTGGCACCATAATTGCTATCATAAGGGTGTGTGTGTGTTGGAGTTAAAGAAAGGATTTTTTTAACTTCTCCTTTTGTCTCTCGAAAAAAAAGCCTGTGGTTCTCACAGGCTTTTTTTTTATCAAAAATCTAATTTACCATTTCATAGAGAATAGAGCTTAAACTTCGAATGGATTTTGCTGAAACAGTATCATAGAGCGGATTGACCTCATAGATTCCTGCTATGGAGCGAAGATTTTTTGAGTGGGTGATGCCTTGATAGAATTTCCAAAGAGAGAAAAGTTGTTCACGGCCAATTCCACGTGGGTTGACCGCACTGACAGCTTCCATGAGTTCAGTCTTTAAGGCATCCGCATCAAGGCTAAAGATAAAAGCGCATTCTTCATTAACTTCAAGAGAGATGTTTTCTAGGAATGAATCAAAAAGTTCAGTGTTTTGGATGTCTTTATAAAACAGTCGATGCTGAGATCCTTGCGATAAAGGCTCTAAAGTCGAGGAGCTGTTAGCAAAATCGTGAAGCCCATATTGAAATAAATGAAACTCGCCTTCGTAGGTGTCGGAAAACTTTCTGAAAGGGTTTCCAGAGTGTGAGTCTTGGTCGGTTCTTGTGTCAGCATGAGCATCAATATTAAGAACGATAATTTTTTTAAACTGAGAAGTCAGGGACATAAGTAGAGGGTAGATATGATCGTGCCCACCACCAAGATGAAAAATTTTAGAGAACTTTGTTTTCCCTAAAACAGTACTGATACGAGCCGCCTCGTGCTGTTGGGCCAGCTTGAAATCAGCTTTCTCTGTTTCTTGATCTGCCACTTCAACCTGTCCCCAATGAAATTCGTGGAAGTGATCAGTAAGGGCCCATTTTTTAAGTGAATTGAGGATGGCCTTAGGGGCAAATCTCGCACCATTACGTCCACCATTTCTCATGACCCCCACATCTGAGGATGAGGTCAGGAAAAGGGATGAAGTTTGGCGGTCCGGCAAAGTCGTCCAAGAGAGTTCTTTTGAGGCCAAAGACTCTTCAAATCGCTTTTGCCATTGAGTGTTGGTGTCCTTCGTCATAAGATAATTCCATTAAAAACAAAAGTTAATAGGATCACGTTGTCAAATTTTAATCAGACTGACAAGCAAGTGCAGGAGTGGTTTCTTCTTTTACCAGATGGACACGAAGGGCCTTATAGTCTTGAGCAGCTAGAACTTAAAATAAAAGAGGGGCTCTCACCAGATTGTAAGGTCTGGAAGCAGGGAAGTGAAGAAGCGAGATTTCTTAAAGATATTCTTTTGAGCTCAAATGACGAAGGGTTACCTGAAATCCCAGAACTTCCGCCGGTTCCCGCTGATGAAGAACTTCCCCCTGATCTTCCTCTTGAAGCCCAGTTTGTGCCCGAAATTCAAGTCGAACTTGCAACCACAAAAACATCCCAGAATACGATTCGAATTATTGTTGGGGTGACTCTTATTCTAGGAATTTTTCTAGGAATAAAGTTTTTGTTTAGCACTCCAGGTGAAGTGGGGTGGTCACGCCCTCAAAAGATGCCAGTTGAAACTTACCGAACTCTTTCTTCTAAATTGATCCTTAATGACTGGGATCAGGATCTATTTTTCTACGAGGCGACGGCCCCAGATTATTCTAAGTTTTGGCTCGTTACTCCCCAGGCCTACAAGTGTGATATTGAGGCTCAGTTTACCGCAGAAGAATCAGATATTTTAACCTTGGAAGAAATTAAAAAAATTAGTTTTAAATCTAAAACAAAACTAGTTGATCATGTGGCAGAATTTGAGCAATTTGAGTTTGAAGGCTGGCCTAAGTTAGTGCCTGGCTTTTATAAAATGGATTTAGTTGCCAAAAACTGTGAATGGTCTGGACTCAAAAGCCGACTGGCCAATTTCTTAAAAAAACCTCCTACTGATATTACGCTTTCATACCGAATTGGGATTACTGCGCAGAAGGTAGAGTTCCTCTCTATTGCTCTCAAAAAATTAGCGGAGGAAAAATTTCGCTTAGAGCAGCGTAAAAAATTGGCCGCAGATCAATTTTGGCAAGATGTTCAACAAAAATACCAAACACTCATGGCCATCTCTCTCCAGATAGAGCAACTCTTTATTGATTTTCTCTCTCAGAAAATTCCTTGGAAAAATTCGTTAAAAGTCACCGTGGATAAGTACACGCGAATGTACGGGGCACTTCTCACTAATTTTGTTGTTTCTAACGAAGAAGATTTTAAAAAACTCAGACAATCTCAGACTCAGCATCTTTCTGTAAAAACGGGCTACGAGTCTAAAATCCGTGCAGTGGCCAAAGGGATGGGACTTAAAAGCATGACCTTTATTGAGTCTTGGCAAAAGCTCACTCCAAAGGCCGCGGAAGCTGCACGCCCTCAAATCAAAAAAGAAGTCACTAAAACTTTTTCTCAAATCAAAAAAGATATTGAGCAAAAAATTATTGATGTAACTGAAGAACAAGCCAATCTTACAGAATAGATTGTACCTTTTGATTTTCAGCTTTTTCCAATTCCATGGCCTTAATATCTGAACCATCAAATTGAATGCGCGCTCCCCAATATTTGATATCGTGCTCAAAGATCATCGTGAGTTTTTTTTCAGCAATAAATTGATAGAAATCAGTTTTATCCTTAGTCGTTTGCCCAGGAGAGATATCGTAGCCCATCACCCAGGGAATGCTGACGTGAGAAGAGGTAGGAACTAAATCGGCCATATAGATGAATTTTTCATCATAAGGATGAAGAAGGTAGGGAGTATGGCCAAAGCTGACTCGGTAGAAAAGTTTATCCTCACCATCATCAATGAGAACACCTTGATCGGCTTTGTGCCAAATAACTCGTCCCTCTGATTGGGCCTTCTCAATAAGAGGTTTAAAAAATTGAGCATGAAACGATCCAGAATCTCTCACTGTAGGTTGAAGAGCGTAGTCATAGTGTTTTTGATGAATATGGAGTTTGGCCTTCGGAAAAACTTCATGATGAGATTCCGTGTCCTGGCCAAGGCCACCCACATGATCAAAATGCAGATGAGTGATGACGATATCGGTAATATCACTGGCCGTGAGATTGAAATTTTCTTTCAGGATTTGAAGCACAGGAAGTTTCTCTCCTTGAACAGCAAATCGATCGTCAAATTTCTCGCCGTGATAATCTCCAATACCTGTATCGACTAAAATATTTTTATTTTTGGTCTGAATAAGCATAACGCGAAGGCTAAGGTGAATTCGATTCAATTCGTCAGCCGGGATCTGTTTTGTCCACAATGGCTTAGGAATAATTCCAAACATCGCTCCTCCGTCAAGCTTAAAAGTGGCCGGATGGAGGACAAAATATTTTTTCATAGAACATTTCCTTGTTTTGACTTTATGCGTATTCATCATGCCCTTGGAAATATGCGTTTTTCAAGAGCTTTTAGTTGATAGGACCTTCAAAATATCTATAATGTCTTTCATATCAAATCATTCGCATTTTTCTCATTTTTAAGGAGAGACTATGAATATTCATGAGTATCAGGCAAAAGCTTTGATGCGCCCATTTAACATCGCCCTTTTAGAAGGTGGTGTTGCTGACACTGTTGAAGGTGCTGTAGAAGTTGCAAAAAAATTAGGTGGAAGTGTTTGGGTTGTTAAAGCTCAAATTCATGCCGGTGGACGCGGTAAAGGTGGAGGCGTAAAAGTCGCTAAATCTTTAGACGAAGTAAAAACTTATGCTGAGCAAATTCTTGGTATGCAGTTAATTACACACCAAACGGGACCAGAAGGTAAAAAAGTTTTAAAACTTTTTATCGAGCAAGGCTGCGCGATTGAGCACGAGTACTATGTTGGTATCGTTCTTGACCGTACGACAGGTAAGCCAGCTTTCATGGTTTCAACTGAAGGTGGAATGGATATTGAAACTGTTGCTCACAATACTCCTGAAAAAATCATCAAGGCCCATATCGATCCAGCCACAGGATTTACTCCGGCCCACGGACGTAAGCTTGGGTACGCTCTTGGCTTTAAAGGTGAAACTTTAAAAAAAGCGATGAAGTTCTTTGAGGGTCTTTATAATCTTTACATCCAAAAAGATTGCTCGATTGTTGAGATCAATCCACTTGTGACAACAAAGTCTGGGGATGTGATTGCTCTTGATGCAAAACTTAACTTTGATGACAATGCTCTTTTCCGTCATCCAGATATTGAAGCTCTTCGTGATATCACTGAAGAGTCAGCTCAAGAACTTGAAGCAGGAAAATACGGTCTTTCATATGTATCACTTGATGGAAACATCGGATGTCTTGTGAACGGTGCCGGTCTTGCGATGGGAACACTTGATATTCTTAAAATTTACGGTGGTGAGCCAGCGAACTTCCTAGATGTAGGGGGTGGTGCTACCAAAGAAACTGTTCAGAAAGCATTCTCAATTATTCTGGAAGATAAAAACGTCAAAGCGATTTTAGTTAATATCTTCGGTGGAATTATGAAGTGTGACATTATCGCTAACGGTGTTGTTGATGCCGCTCGTGAAATGGGACTTAAAGTTCCTCTGGTTGTTCGCCTAGAAGGAACTAACGTTGCACTTGGAAAGAAAATTCTAGCTGAGTCGGGACTTAAAATCACGGCCGCTAATGATCTCGCTGATGCTGCTCAAAAAGCAGTTGCAGCTGCGAAGGGAGCATAATTTTATGGCAATTCTAATTAATCGTAATACAAAACTTATTACTATTGGTCTTACTGGTAAGCAGGGATCTTTCCACACTCTTCAATCTCGTGACTACGGAACGAATGTTGTTGGTGGTGTGACTCCTGGTAAAGGTGGAATGGTTCACGAAGGGATTCCGGTCTTTGATACAACTTTTGAAGCCGTGAAAGCGACTGGGGCCAATGCCGCGATGGTTTTTGTTCCACCTCCGTTTGCTGCTGACTCAATCATCGAGTGTATCGATTCAGAAATTCCACTTATCATCGCTATTACAGAAGGTATCCCTGTAAACGATATGGTGAAAGTGAAAGCTGCTCTTAAAGGTTCTAAGTCACGCCTTATTGGTCCTAACTGTCCAGGTGTTATTACTCCAGGTGAGTGTAAGATTGGGATTATGCCAGGCCATATTCATATGCCAGGAAACGTTGGAGTTATCTCTCGTTCTGGAACTCTTACTTATGAAGCGGTTTTCCAGCTTACTCAGCGTGAGATTGGTCAATCAACTTGTGTCGGTATCGGTGGAGATCCAGTGAATGGAACAAACTTTATCGACGTTCTTGAAATGTTTGAAAAAGATCCTGAGACAAAAGCCGTGATCATGATTGGTGAGATCGGCGGAACAGCTGAAACAGACGCTGCTCGTTGGATTAAAGCAAATATGACTAAACCTGTAGTGAGCTTTATTGCTGGTGCAGCGGCCCCGAAAGGGAAACGTATGGGCCATGCTGGAGCTATTATTTCAGGTGAAGACGATTCTGCAGAGGCTAAGTTCAAGGTTCTTCAAGAATGTGGGATTACAATCGCCCGTTCACCAGCAGAACTTGGACAAAAAGTTGCAGAAGTGCTTAAGAAAGCGTAAAAGAACTAATCATTTTTATAAGGAGAACTAATATGTCTAAAGAAAAAACACTTTCGATCATTAAACCTAACTCTACTCTAGACAATAATATCGGGAACATCATTGCTGTTTTCGAAAAAAATGGTCTTCGTATTGCTGGTGCAAAACTTGCAAAACTTTCTAAAGAGAAAGCTGAAGGCTTCTATATCGAGCACAAAGAAAGACCTTTCTTTGGTGAGCTAGTAAACTTCATGACTTCAGGTCCAGTTCTTCTTATGGTTCTTGAAGGTGATAACGCTGTAGCTAAAAACCGCGAAATCATGGGTGCAACAAACCCAGCTAACGCAGCTGAAGGTACAATCCGTAAACTATTCGCTAAATCAGTTGGCGAAAACTCTGTTCACGGTTCTGACTCACTTGCCGCAGCTGACAGAGAAATTGCTTACTTCTTCGAGAAAAACGAAATCATCAACCGTTTCTAATTCATTTAAGCCATTCAAAATAAAGAAGCCTCGCTATTAACGCGAGGCTTTTTTATTTCCCGTCCAGAAACTCTCTTGATACAACTTCTTGGTAACTATCAAAGGAGTCATCTATGAAATTGGTTTTCGCTCTTATTATTACTCTTTCTTCACTCTCAGTATTTGGTTCAGAAAAATGTGGTCTTTCTTTTTGGGATAACCAAATCGAAAAACATAATGAAGCCTATGGACGTGGAGAAATGACTCATCAAGTATATTTTGCTGAAACAAGAAAAGTTCAAAAAATGGCAGCAGTAAATGCTTATGAGTGTGTTTATTTAGGAAAAACAGCTGATCTTTCAAAAGAAATTTTGAAAGCGGCCAGTGTTCAGCTTAAAGCGGATAAAGAATATCTTATTGGCAATCAAACTAAGCTTCTTGAATTCGAGCTTAAGAGTGGTTCAGTAAGAGGTGCTGTTAAGGCCAAAATGAAGCTGGAAAAAATGATCAATAAATTTAACAAAATTGAGATCAGTATCGCTGAGTTATAAATCTTTTAAAGACTTATAATCAGCATTAACAACAACAAAGGATGAGTAAATGAAAAAGTTATTTTTAGCTCTAATTGCTCTTTCCTCTGTCAGTGCTTTTGCCCAAAAGCACATGGTTAATTTCTCTAACGATTCGCTGGTTATTGGTGATTTAAGTTTTGTAAGTTCAAAAGATCGAGGCTCTGAGAAAGACAACAGAACAGATTTTGGTTTAAAGGTGAATTATGCTTATGCAGTTCACCCGCATCTTCAAGTGGGAACAAAACTTGGGCTTGAAAAGGCCAAAGAAGGATCACTGAAGACAGATAATTATGAGATCTTTGTAGGGGCCATCTATAATTTGGAGTTAGATTTTAGACAATCTTATTATGCTTCACTTTATCTTGGTTATCAGAAAGATGATGCTTATGGAGTAAGTCCAGTTCTCCATTCAGAGAGAACAGTAGGTCAGCTTTCTTTAGGAAAGAGATTTCCTTTAAAAATGATTGGCTTTGAGAATTTGACTTACTCACCAGAGGTGACAGCAAGTTCAACTAATTACACGACATCAACGGCAGCTGATTGGCGTCAGGATCTCAAGTTTACGTTTCTTCAATTTTCAGTTTTTTTCTAATCTGAATATAAAAAAGGGCATCGATCTTTTTCAAGATCGATGCCCTTTTTTATTTCATTAGGCATTAAGAATTTTATTGATGCGATCGATTTGGTTTAGAGCATTAAGCTTCTCAATGTCTCTCTCCATCATGAGTTTAGTGGCCACACTAATACGGTTACTTTCAACGGCCTCTTTAATTGATCTATTCAGCTCGCTCAGAATGATGCTTGATTCAGCTTCAATCTCAGCCTTGAGTTCAGATAGTTCGGCTTTATTAAGGCCCTCTGTAAGCTCAGATTGAACACATAAGAGCATCAGGTCTAGTCTCTCTCTTTTAAGCTCAGTTAAGGCGATAAGGTGATCTTCACTCCTCATTTGTGCCTCATCCATTCTCTTGTTAACAGAGGCTACGGCCTGGTCGTTCTCAGAAAGATCACATCTTCCTTGGGCCAGGGCCATTGTTGAGAAGGTCAGAAGGGCGAGGGTCATAAGTGTTTTCATCTTTAAGCTCCTTATCGAGTAGATAGTGAAAGTGTAGGGGGGAAAGGCCTAGTGGTGGGTTTTTTTCATAGGGGAGTGTACTTTTTACAGGGGCATAGGCCCCCTCTTTTGTCTTGAAAATACCTCAAAACATGTAAAAAATTCAAAAGCCTATCCCCCGATGTCCGAATGCGTTATAACGGTAGGGCTTGTGTACGTTTTAGGAGGAATCCATGTTTAACTTAGGCGATCATGTTGTATGTCCAGGCCACGGTGTAGGTCAGGTGTGCAGTGTAGAGACTAAAGATCTAAGCGGTGAGCTAAGATCATTTTATATTGTGAAGATTATCTCAAACGGTATGAAGGTTATGGTTCCTACTGAGAGCAAGGAAGGTATCCGTGCCCTCGTTGGTGAAAATGAAATTGAAGGGGTCTTTGGGCTTCTCTCTAATCATGATGTGAAGGTAGATAACTCTACTTGGAATCGTCGTCACCGTGAATATACACTTAAAGTAAAAACAGGATCTCTTTTAGAAATTGCTGATGTTTTACGCCAGCTTCTTCTTCTTAAAATGAATAAAAAACTCTCTTTCGGTGAGCGACAGATGCTTGACCAATGTCGCGACCTTCTAGTGAAAGAAATTTCGCTCTCGGCCGGAAAGCCAGAAGGTGAAGTGGTTGATAAAATCGACTCACTTTATCATAGCTAGAAATTCCCAAAACTGACCTTCTCATGTAGGATGGAATCCATCTTATGATGAGGAGTTCCTTTTATGACAGTTAGAGTTAGATTCGCGCCTTCGCCTACAGGTTATCTCCATATCGGAGGAGCTCGTACCGCCCTTTATAATTACTTATTTGCTAAGGCCACAGGTGGGACTTTCGTTTTGAGAGTCGAAGACACCGATCTTGAACGCTCATCATCTGAGTATGAAAAACTTCAAATTGAAGATCTTAAATGGTTAGGCCTCAATCATGACGAAGGTCCTGATAAACCCAATCCGAAATATGGTCCTTACCGCCAATCAGAACGTTTAGAAATTTACTCAAAATATGCCCAGCAGCTTATTGAGAAGGGAATGGCCTATTACGACTTCTGCACAGAAGAAGAGCTAGAGGCGATGAAAGCACAAAACGAAGCTGATGGTCTTGATCCTCACTATACCGCCAAGTGGAGAAACGAAGAGCATTGGGCCGAGGCCAAAGCACGTGTCGCGGCCGGAGAAAAAACGGCCATTCGTTTTAAGGTTCCCAAGAAATCTTATGAGCTTAACGATAAGGCCAAGGGCAAAGTTGTTTACCCAGAAAATATGGTCGGTGACTTTGTGATTATGAGATCCAATGGCCTGCCTACATACAACTACTGTTGTGTGATTGATGACTGGTTGATGGATATCACTCATGTCATTCGTGGAGAAGACCACTTAAATAATACTGTTAGACAGCTGATGATCTATGAAGCTCTTGGCGCCAAACTTCCTGAGTTTGCTCACGTCTCACTTTTAATCGGAGCTGATCGCCAAAAACTTTCAAAACGCCATGGAGCGACGTCGGTTAATCTTTACCGTAATGATCATTATCTTCCTGAGGCGATGCTTAATTATTTATGTCTTCTTGGATGGTCACACCCTGAAGAAAAAGATGTCTTCACAAAAGAAGAAATCATCCCTCTTTTTAACCTTGATCGTTTTTCTGTTCACTCTGCTATTTATGATTTAGTGAAACTTAAATACATCAATGGTCAGCATTTAAAAGCTAAATCAAATGATGAGCTGATTAAAATGGTAGAGACTTTCTGTGAAGGTCCAGCTGCAGATCATTTCAAAAAGCAAAGTCCTGAATGGAAAAATAAATTGGTTGAGCTGGCCAGACAGTACAGTGATTTTGTCACTGATATTACCAAGAATCTCCAAGAGATGATTCTTGATCCAAGCTTAGAGTCAGGTGAGCAAGCCGATGAAATCAAGTCTTGGGAATCAAGCCTGAAGGTTTTTGATTTCATGAAATCAAAAGTAGATTCTTATACAGGAGAGTTTATTGCAGAGACTGATTTAAATGCATGGACTGAGACACTGAAAAAAGAATTAGGAATTAAAGGGAAGCCTTTATTTATGGGATCTCGTTTTGCCCTCACAGGTAAGGCCCATGGACCAGATTTAAAACTTCTGATTCCTCTCACTCCGGTTAGTATTATTAAAGCTAGACAAGCGGCCATTGGAAAATTTTTAGGATAAAGATATGACATTAAAAGTCTTCAACAACCTTTCTCGAAGCAAAGAAACGTTTAGCCCTATTGAAGCAGGGAAAGTGAAGTTCTACTCATGTGGACCCACAACTTATGACTTTCTTCATATTGGAAATGCGCGAGCTTTAGTTGTCGGAGATTTATTTCACCGTATTTTTAAGTCCCTTGGTTATGAAGTAAACTTCGTCCGTAACTATACAGATGTGGATGATAAAATCATTGAGCGTGCTAACTCATTAGGGCGCGATGCTATTGAGCACGCAGCTATCTTTGTCGATGAATGCCGAACTGATATGGATTCTCTTGGAATGCTTCCGGCCACTCATACGCCAAAAGTTTCTGAGACCATGCCAGAGATCATCGAGATGATTCAAGATATTATCAAGAATGGGTATGGTTATGTTGTAGAAGGTGAAGTCCTCTACGATGTCACTAAATTCAAAGAATACGGCAAGCTTTCTAAAAAAGATCTTGATGGACTTGTCGCTGGTCAGCGGGTTGAAGTCGATCAAAAGAAAAAACACCCTTCAGATTTTGTCCTTTGGAAACCGGCCAAGCCAGGTGAGCCTTTTTGGGAATCACCATGGGGAAAAGGAAGACCAGGATGGCATATTGAATGTTCGGCCATGGCCAAGAAGTTTTTAGGGAAGACCCTTGATCTTCACCATGGTGGCGTGGATCTTATGTTTCCTCATCATGAAAATGAAATTGCTCAGTCAGAAGCCGCTAACGGATGTGTCTTCTGTAACAACTGGGCGCATAATGAATTTTTAAATTTTGGCTCTGAGAAAATGAGTAAGTCTCTTGGAAACGTGGTTCGTATCCGTGACTTTAATGAAAAGTATGGTGGGCAAGTACTTCGTCATATTTTAATTTCTGTTCATTACCGTGCTCGTCTTGAGTGGACTGAAGAAGTCCTTCAACGTGGAGTAGATGAAGTTCGCCGTATTCATGAGTTTGTTCTTGAAGCGAAAAATTATGTCGCGAATCCGAAGGCTACAGGAGTGGATAAACTTATTGCCGATTGTATTCCATCCATTAAAGAAGAGCTCTCTAATGATTTTAATGCTGCTGGTTCAGCGGGACACTTCTTTTCATTCTTGCGTTTCGTGAAAGGGAATAAAGACAATCTCTCGGCCGAGGCCTTAAAACAGGTTCATGAAGTCATTGCCTTTGCTAATGCCTCGACAGGAATCGTCAGCTCAACCCCTGAAGATGTTCTCTCTCATCTTAAAAAACTCGATCAAGATACTTCAACCGCTGGGGTTAATGCTGCCGAAATTGAGGTCCTTATTCAAGAGAGAAAAACGGCCAAGGCCACTAAGAACTGGGTCCGAGCTGATGAGATACGCGATATCTTAAAGAACAAAAAGATTGAGCTTAAAGATAATCCAGATGGCACCGTCACTTGGAAGGTCATTTCTTAATTATTAGCGACCTATTTTGTAAAAATTACAAAATAGGTCAATAGTCAGACTGTGTCTTGGCCAGGTGATGACGAGACTGATAGAAGAACTTCATTAATATTCCTTTAAGGAGAAGTTTCAATGAAAAAGCTCATCACCGCAAGCATTACCCTTGCACTTTCTTTTGCCTCGTTTGCCACTTCAACATCGACATTTTTCTATAATGGCTCAAACGCCACATTTAACGATGTTCTTAATGGAGAAGAATCTCATACTGAATATCGTTATGAATCTCGTCCCTCAACTTGTTACCGTAATGAGATATCTGGGTATACAACAGTTTGTTATGGTGCTGGTTATCATGGTGGGTATTACGTTCCTCGAGGAAGACGTGGTGGTTACTTTAATCCAGGTATTAGCTATAGAAGAAGTTGTTTTAATGATCCCATTTATAGTACGGTCCCTTACTCTTGTGATGAAACAATAAAAATTCCGTACACAGTAAAAGACTTTGATGTTGTCGCTAATATTAAACTCAATGTGATCAATAACTCAGAAAAAGCAGCCGCTGAAACAATCACGGCCACTCTTGGAAAAAATGGTCTTATTTCTTTAAAAGCAAATGGCTCAAAAAACTTTCTTGTTGTTCTTAAAAACAAAAAAGAAGAAGTTCAAACGAACGGTTCTGTAAAATCTATCGACGCATCTTATGATGTTGAACTTGTTGATGCTGCTGCCCTTAAGGCCCTGGAAGTAAAAGATCTTAATGCTTCATTCACAGCTGTAACATTTAAGTACGGTGCTGTAGATAAGAACTCTCTTGTGGCCACTACTCTTAAAATCGAAAAAAGACGTCTTCTTGCTAAAAAGAAAAATCTTTTTGACCGTGAACTTTCAAAAGTAGAAGTCGCGGCTAGTGGAACAAATGCTGATGTAAAGTTGGCTAACCTTGGGCTAGATCTTAAAAAAGGTCGTTATGTTTTCACATTAAAAAACGAAATTAAAATCAACGGGAAGCTTCTCAATGCAGCTCAGTTTGGGGGACAACTTGTGAAAACAATAGAACTTCGTAAAAAAATCAAATAGTTCCAAAGATTGTTTTTATAGATATGAAGCGGCTGGGCCCCACTTGGTTGGGGCTCTTTTTTTTAAAATCTTAATATTCTTTGGAAACCGACCGATAAAGTTCAACATATTGGGGGTTTTACTTGTTATTCACTATCACAGTCTTTTTCTCTCTTTCAATATTTGCAGATCCTGAGAGCTGTGATTTATCAGCGGATTTAACCGGTCAAAATGTTGTTAATATTCTTGCAGGTGAGTCTATTGAGGCGAGTTGCGCTGAATTTGAGAGACAGAATAAGTGCAAAGAAGAGCCATTAGATGAGCAAAAGCTAAATCCTGAAAGCCTCGCAAGCGCGCTTATTTATAGAGAAAATAAAAGATCAAGAGATCCTAGAGATCCTAAGTCTAGAAATAGTCTAATCTCAGATGTGTTTGAATCTGTTTCAAAGGAAAATCCAAGCCTCAAAAGAGAAGACTTCGAATTTAAGCTAAAAGAAAAGATTAAAGAATTTGTGAAAATCAGAAAATGTGAGCCTTCATTCGGTGCTGTTCAGCAAAGCCTATCATATGATGAAGATGACCTAAGCGCAAAAGCTGTATTTAATCGACCTCAGGACAAGCTTAAACGAGTTGAAGAGATGACAAAAATAGCTCAAAGTGCAGAGTTCATAAAAAAGTCAGAGATTATAAGAAAGACTAAGAATAAAGAGTTTTTTGATGATTTTCTTTCTTCTAGTATTTCAGCTGACGATAAAGAAGTTAAAGTGGGCTATTGTCTTCAAGAAAAGCTCACCAATGCCAATTCGAGAACACAGTTTCCTCATCCTAAATGCTATAGCTCTGTTTCAAAATATTTTTTAGATAATAAAGCCAATCTGGGCGAGCTCTCAGAGGATGAAATCATTAAAGACCAGCAAGAATTGCAAAATTGCATCAAAGAAAATGAAAAAGCTGGTTATCGGATATCTAAAGTTACTATTAACAGCTCTGCTAACCAACTAAGAAATACTTCAACAAAAGATGAGATCCTGAGTGGTAAAGGATTTTGCGGCTTTGACTTTCAGGGACTTTCAGAAGCTCGTGCAAAGTATACTAAAAATGAACTGTTGCCCAAATTGATTACTTCTACTGATCTAGATAAGTTACAAATCGACTTAAACTCCAGGGGAAATAACAAAAATGGAACATCTGGGCCATGTCCTTATGACTTTGAAGGTAAGATTAAAAGTGAGTATTTAGGAATCGGAAAAAAATCTTTAGACGACTATAAGAAGACAGAAATAGTTGTCGAGTTTGAACCTACTCAACAAAATCAATCATCTCCTTCTCAAATAAAAGGTATAGTAAGAATCACTTCACCTTGTAGTTTTATAAAAATAAAATGTATGGGTGAACTTTAAATCAGTTTAAATAGTATTTTATTCCTACTGATACGGAGCTTTGATTGGCCTTAATACTATTGTAATAATAGAAATCATATTGAATGAGAAAATCAACACTCGTCCCCGAGTAGATATTATAACCGGCCCCAATATTTAACCCGTCGACAAGCTTTTCTTCTAGAAGTCCGTATTCCTTTTTAGCTCCGGCTTCACTGGCGATGGACATGGGTTTTGAAAATTTTTGATCTATCTTGGCAAAACTATAACCTAAGCGAGCGTAGAACTTCTTGGTGAAGAAAAAATTGAGAGCGGCTCCGACTTGGAGTTGGTCGTGCTCAATAGTGTTCTTACTATTGTCGTGGGTGATATCAGAGCTGAGTGATCCTTGTTTGGCGTAGAATTCGAGCTCATAGAATTGCTTTCTCATGAGAAAACCGGCCCCATAAACCGTTCCGGTTGGATAGGTGTTGGTATCGTTCATCTCTTCTTGTCGATGCTGAGCATAGCCTCCATAAAGGACAATTCCAGAGTCTGCTAAAGCGATACCAGATGAAAGTAGGATGAATAATGAAAGTAAATAGGTCGGGTACCTATGATTTAAACCACTCATTTTGAGATTGTAGCATCAATACTTAAGAAATCTTAATTGGAAAATATTACCGTCGTCTTAATATATTAAGGACGTGCTATATTTTTAAGATGAGAACACTATCCTTTTTTGTAGTCCTCACATTTTTTGCCTCTTGCCTCCCGATCCCGGAAAAGTCCGAGGCCACATTAAGTGCGAACTATATATCCACAGATGATATTTTAGTAGGTTCTTTAGTCACTGACAGTGTTTATCAATTTAATTCCAATGGTGACTTTATACGGATTCTTTATAGACTGCCTTTAGTGGCCGAGACGATTGGGGGGCTTAGCTGGTCCCACTCAACCAATGAAGTTCTGGTCGCTGTTGATGGGACTCCAGATCGAGTCGTGGCCGTTTCAACAATTAATGGATCTACCAGAGATGTTGCGCTAGATGCTGGACTAACAGGAACTATTCGTTCCGTCACTCAGCTAAAAGATTCTAGAGATATTCTTGTTTCTGAGGGAGCGACTATCGAGAGATTTAATGAATATGGTCAGCGTCTTACTTATGGTTCCATCTGGCCTTCATCGGCCCATGCCAATTCTCAGCATATTGTACCACTAGATAATGGAAGCTGGGTGAGTTGCTCATCGTCGGCAGGAGTAAGAGTTTTTCCTGATTCAGTAACGACATTTACTGCGACATCAACAATAACCACAGCACCGACGGGAACAACTGGATCTTATGGTTGCGCAGTCACTGCCTCTGGTAGCGTTGTCGTCAGTTGGTTTGGAGCAAGTACGGATTATCTATCAATCTATTCTTCTACTCTCACAAATGAGACTCACCTGATAAACAATAATCAAGGAATTCTGTCCGATCCTCGCGGAGTGGGAGTGATGAGAAATGGTGATATCGTGGTCGCTGACCATACAAGAGATTATTTACTGAGAGTGAATAGCACTGGATCAGTGGTTAAGATAATCGGTCAAGGCATCATGGATGCCCCTTATTCCGTTTTAGTTATTCCTGAATTTACACCTTAAAGCAGCTCTTCGTAGTCTTGGGCCTTGTTTACGACTTTAAGCTCACCATTTTCTTTAAAAAGAATTTCGGCCGGTCTTCCGCGAAGATTATAATTTGATCCCATGGAATAACCATAGGCCCCTGTATCGGCAAGAACAATTAAATCGCCATTTTTAAGAGCAGGAAGCTTTCTGCCTGAGCCAAAACAGTCTGAGGTTTCACAGATTGGCCCCACTACATGATAGGCCTTTTTAGCAGCAGCTTTTTTTACAGGAACAAGATCATGGAAGGCACCATAAAGAGAAGGGCGCATAAAATCATTCATCCCGCCATCGACGATAAGAAAATTATTATCTTCTGAAACTTTATTACGAAGAACTGACATGACAAGAATACCGGCCTTGGCCGAAATCTTTCTTCCAGGCTCAAAAACAACTCTCACAGGTTTTGAGCGGTAGCTGTAGTAATGCTTCTCAAAAGTTTTTTGAATGAGATTCATATAAGTTTGAAGTGAAGGCATCTTTTTTGAATCATCAGGATGATAGTCAACACCAAGACCACCTCCGACATCTAAAAACTCAAGATTATTAGGCATCAAAAGTGAAGCCTCACAAAGTTTGATAATAGCTTTTTCTGTGGCCTTAAGATCAAGAAGTTGACTACCAATATGTATTGATAGACCTACAAGAGTACAGTGCTTCCAGATCTTTTTATCTTCAAGAGCGGTGAATACATCATCAAGAAGCATTCCAAACTTATGAGTTTTATTTCCTGTCGAAATATACTTATGAGTTTTCGGTTGAACCACTGGATTAAGACGGAAGCAGATTCTTGCTTTTTTTCCAAGTTTCGCGGCCACTTCTGAGATGAGTTCTAGCTCTTCGATAGACTCTACATTAAATGAGTAAGGGCCATGCTTTGAACTTTTAAGAGTGTATTTGATTTCTTCACGAGTTTTACCAACTCCAGAGAAAACAATCTTTTCAACAGGAATTCCTGCTTCTACGGCACGTTTAAATTCTCCTACTGAGACAATATCAGCACCACAGCCAAGATTGGCCAGAATTTTTAAAAGTGATTTATTTGAGTTCGACTTTAAAGCAAAACAAACCAAAGGGTCATGAAGTTTGGCCTTCATGGCGGATTGGTAGAAGTTTAAGTAATTATCCTTGAGGATTTTTTCACTATAAAGATAAAAGGGAGTAGGGAATTTTTTAGCAATTTTAGCAATATTAGCGCGCTCAAAATAAAGCGCGCTACTTTTATAAGCGAGTTGTTTTTTCATAGTTCCTGATTAGTTAAGAGAAACACCTTTTCTCCATTCTAATACTTTTTGAAGTGCCTCCGCATCAAGAAAATTTTGATCAAAGGCCACTTGGGCCAGAGTATCGAAGTTAGACAAAGAGATGAAAGGGAGCTTGGCCTGATCGAAGATCTTTTGCGCATCATTAAAGCCATAAGTGAAAATACTTAACACCCCAAGAACCTCAAGATCCGCTTCTTTTAATCTTTGGGCCGCAGCGATAGAACTTTTTCCAGTGGAGACAAGATCTTCCAGAAGAATAACTCTCTCGCCTGCTTGTGACGCTCCTTCAATGGCGTTCTGTCTTCCATGCTCTTTAACTGAGCTTCTCACATAAACAAGGGGAAGCTTCATTTCATGGGCCACCCAGGCCGCCCATGGAATCCCGGCCGTGGCCGTTCCAGCAATAATTTGTGGTTTCATGGGGCTGATCTTTTCAACCATGGCAGCTACGATAAGCGTTCTCGCTTCAACCGATGAGATCAAAAGTCTATTGTCACAATAAACTGGAGATTTAATCCCAGAGGTCCATGTAAAAGGTTCTTTAGGACGGAGAAAAACCGCCTTTTCTTTAAGTAGCAAAGAAGCAATATTTTGAGCGATCATGGATTTTCTCCTTGAAGAATTTTTTTGAGGGCCAGACGAGGGGAAGAGGACTGAGTAATAGGTCTGCCGATAACCATAAAATCAGTTCCTGCCTGATGGGCCTCTAGAGCATTCATGATCCTTTTTTGATCATGAGTTTGAGTTTTATCAAAGCGAATCCCTGGAGTGACCGTTTTAAATTCTTGGCCACACAGGTCTTTAATGGGTTTAATTTCAAGTGGAGAGCAGACCACTCCATCAAGATTTGCTTCTTTAGCAAGTTTAGCAAGATGAATGACAGTGTTGTTTAAATTGGCCTGTGGATAAGTTTGAGTGAATTCTTGCTCTGAAAATGAAGTCAGCACTGTCACTCCAATCAGCAGAGGAGGATTTCTAAATTTGAGCGTGGCGTCTCGGGCCTTTTTCATCATCTCGAGTCCACCTGAACAGTGAACATTAATCATCTTGATAGGAAGATGAGAAAGGGAGCTGATGGCCTCATAGACAGTATTGGGAATATCATAAAGCTTTAAATCTAAAAAAATGGACTGACCATTGAGAGCGAGCTCTTTGACCTTTTCTGCACCAAAGGCATAGAAAAATTCCATACCCACTTTAAGCCAGATATCTTCTCCTTTTATTTCTTGGAGAAGTGAGTGAAGCTGAGCCTCATCTTTAGTATCGAGGGCCAAGATAATTTTTTGTGAAGGAATCATCATGTCAGAGGCTCCATCACAAAAGAGTTCATTTCAAGAGTTTTAAGGAGGGCCTCGGCAGTATCAAGAGAGGTCATACAGATAATCCCTCGCTCAACGGCCGCTCGTCTCATTTTAAATCCATCACTCTCTACGTTCTTACTTTTTGAAATAGTATTGATGATGAGATCAATATTGCCTGATTTAATCTCGGCCATAATATCGTGCTCACCCATGCCAAGTCTTCCAACCACTTTGACTGGAATATTAATTCCTTGAAGAAGTTTTGCCGTTCCTTCAGTGGCCGTGAATGAAAATCCGATTCTATAAAAGCGCTTAAAGAGTTGAAGAGTCTCTTCTTTATCTTTATCCGCAATTGTAGCGAGGATTGTTCCCGATTGAGGAATCGAAATTCCAGCGGCGATAAAGGCTTTTTGTAGTGCCTTCTCAAAAATAAAATCTTTCCCCATGACTTCACCCGTAGATTTCATCTCTGGCCCAAGAGCAATTTCTACATCAGAGAGTTTGGCAAAAGAGAAAACGGGGGCTTTTACTGCAATCTCTGATCCAATAGGATGAAGACCAGGTTTATATCCCTGCTTAATTAAACTCTCACCTAAGATCGCCCGAGTGGCCATCTTCGCCATTTGAAGATGCGTAACCTTAGATAGAAAAGGAACTGTTCTTGATGAGCGAGGATTCACTTCAAGAACAAACACTTCGTCATTATTAATCACGAACTGGATATTCACTAATCCTACGATCTTCAGGGCCTTGGCAATATCATTGGTATAATTCACAAGATCCATCTGAATTTTCTCAGAGACACTTTGTGGAGGGTAAACAGCAATAGAGTCCCCTGAGTGAACTCCGGCCTTCTCGATATGCTCCATAATGCCTGGAATGATGACATTTTCTCCATCACAAATAGCGTCCACTTCCATCTCTCGCCCAATCATATAGCGGTCAATGAGAACCGGATGCTCAGGATTCACTTGAACGGCTTTCTTCATATAACTCAAAAGCTCGGTCTCGTTATAAACAATTTCCATGGCCCTTCCCCCGATCACATAAGAAGGACGCACCATCACTGGAAAACCTAAGGCCACGGCTGCCTTGGCCGCCTCATCTAAGGAAGTCACAGCTGTGCCCAGCGGTTGAGCAATTTTTAAATCTTTAAGGAGTTTTTCAAATTGTTTTCTGTCTTCAGCACGGTCAATGTTTTCCAGACTTGTTCCTAGGATTTTGACTCCGAGTTTTTGAAGAGGAGCGGCTAGATTAATGGCCGTTTGGCCTCCAAACTGAACAATGACTCCCTCTGGTTTTTCACGAAGAATGACATGATAAACATCCTCAGGAGTGAGTGGTTCAAAATAAAGTCGATCAGAGATATTGAAATCAGTTGAAACCGTTTCAGGGTTATTGTTGATGACGATAGCTTCCATTCCCATAGCACGAATGGCCTCAATGGCATGAACGGTAGCGTAGTCAAATTCAATCCCCTGGCCGATACGGATAGGCCCTGAGCCTAAGACCACAATCTTTTTCTTATTTGTCTCAAGAACCTCATCCTCATCTTCATAAGTTGAATAATAGTAAGGTGTGCTTGATTGAAATTCGGCTGCACAAGTATCAACCATTTTATACACAGGGATAATTTTTTGATTCATCCTGAAAGTAAGAATTTCACTCTCGGCCATTCCTAAAAGAGTGGCAATTGTCTTATCAGCAAAACCGAGGCGTTTCACTTTAAGGATTAATTCGCGATCGAGTTTTTTAGCTTCTTTAAGAAGGTTTTCATGATGAATGATATTTTTAATTTTATTTAAGAAAAAATAATTAAACTCCGTGAGCTTATAAATTCTCTCTAGCGGCCAGTTTCGGCGAATTCCTTCTGTTATGGCCCAAATTCTTTCATCATCCTGAGCGAGAATTTTTTTCTCTAATTCAGCCTCATTTAATTCTCTAATCACAGGGTGATCAAGATGATGAAGACCAACTTCAAGGGAGCGAACCGCCTTAAGAATGGCCTCTTCAAAATTTCTTCCTAGAGACATGACTTCGCCTGTGGCCTTCATTTGAGTTCCAAGGCGTCTGTTGGCCGTGGCGAATTTATCGAAAGCGAAACGAGGAATCTTGGCTACAATATAATCCAGGGCCGGCTCAAAGCAGGCATAGGTCTTTTTTGTAATAGGATTAATAATTTCATCAAGAGTAAATCCCAAAGAAATTTTCGCTGCAATCTTGGCAATAGGATAACCTGTGGCCTTTGAGGCCAGAGCAGAGGAGCGAGAAACTCTTGGATTCACTTCAATCACGTAGTATTGAAAGGTATGTTGATCGAGAGCGTATTGAACATTACATCCACCTTCAATTTTAAGAGAGCGGATAATTTTTAAAGCACTAGTTCTGAGCATTTGATGATCACGATCAGAGAGTGTTTGTGACGGGGCCACCACAATACTGTCACCAGTATGGACTCCAACGGGATCAATATTTTCCATATTACAAACGATAATACAGTTATCGTTCTTATCTCTGATCACTTCGTATTCAATCTCTTTAAAGCCAGCAATTGATTTTTCAATTAAGCATTGTTGAATAGGGGAGGCGTTTAGGCCTGAGGTCGCTGTTAAAATCAGCTCTTCACGAGTCTTAGCAATCCCTCCGCCAGTACCACCTAAGGTATAGGCCGGCCTGACAATCACGGGGTAGCCAATTTTGTCCGCAAAGATCATGGCCTCATCAACCGTATGAACAATTGTGCTCGCAGGAACTGGCTCACAAATTTCTTGCATCAGCTCTTTAAATAATTTTCTATCTTCTGCTTTTTTAATTGTCTCAAGATTACAACCTAACAATTCTATACCCAATTTTTTTAGGGCCCCAGATTCAGCTAGCTGCATCGCCAGATTCAGAGCCGTTTGTCCACCCAGAGTTGGGAGAATACCATCTGGACGCTCTTTATTGAGAATTTTTAAGATGAATTCACGAGTAAGAGGTTCAATATAAACTTTGTGGGCCGTCTCTTTATCAGTCATGATAGTGGCCGGGTTGGAGTTGATAAGTACAACCTCAACTCCTTCTTCAATGAGAGATTTTACGGCCTGTGTTCCAGAGTAATCAAACTCAGCGGCCTGGCCAATGACAATGGGGCCAGAACCAATCACAAGAACTTTTTTTAGATGAGATGATTTTGGCATATTAGACTCCTACCGAGCTTAAAAATTGATCAAAAAGATAGGCCGTATCTTCAGGCCCTGGGCAAGCCTCTGGATGGTACTGTACAGAGAAGGCCCTTAGAGTTTTATGCTTTAGTCCTTCAACGGAATTGTCGTTGATATTGATCTCAGAAATTTCAAGATCGGTTTTGGCCACAGATTCAGTGACGACAGCGTAACCATGATTTTGAGAAGTCATGTGAACTTTATTGGTCTTAAGATTTTTAACAGGATGATTTCCACCACGATGGCCAAATTTAAGTTTTGTTGTTTCTGCTCCATTGGCCAGGGCGAGTAATTGATGTCCCATACAGATGGCAAAAAGAGGAAAGCTTTCTTGAAGTCTTTTTATCACAGGGATGGCCTCAGGAACATCCTTTGGATCCCCAGGTCCGTTTGAGAGGACAATTCCATCAGGATTAAAAGAGCAAATCGTCTCAAAGCTTGAGTTAAAGGGCACAACAACTACATCACAGTTTCTTTTTAAGAGTGATCTTAAAATATTTTTCTTATAACCATAATCGACGAGTACGATCCTTTTACCTTCGCCTGGAAAGTGGATAGGCGAGGTGGTCGAAACTCTTTTAATTTGATCTCGAGGCATGTCAGACTTGAGGATGATATCAAGATTATGTTTGGGATAATCGAGTGGAGCAAAGATGGCCTTCATGGCGCCATGGTTACGAATAGTCTTGGTGAGTTTTCGAGTATCAATCCCGGCGATGCCTGGAATTTTAAATTTTTTTAGCAGACTCCCTAAAGATTCAGTTGATCTGAAATTAGACGGCTCTTCGCAGGCCTCTCTCACAATAACTGCTTTAAGAGCAGGAGAGAGAGATTCAAAATCGTCTTTGTTGACACCATAATTTCCAATGAGAGGGTAAGTGAGAACAACCATCTGATCGCAATAAGACGGATCTGAGAGAATTTCTTGATAACCGGTCATACTGGTATTAAAAACAATTTCTCCGAAAGAGTAGATATTTGTCAGATCAGCTCCAAAGCTATCACCGATATAAACATCACCATTTTCTAAAATGAGTTGAATCTTTTTCATTATTTCCCTTCTTCACTTAGTAACCAGTCTAAAATACTCATTCTCATATAAACACCGTTTTCAACTTGAGAAAAAATACGGCTACGGGGGCTTTCCACGACGGCATCAGCAATCTCAATATTTCTATTAAATGGTCCTGGATGCATGATAATAGATTTTTCCTTCATCTTATTCATACGCTCTTCATTCATTCCAAAATCTTTAAAATAAGATTGAGCTGAGAGACCAAAGCTCTCATGTCTCTCAAGTTGGATTCTCAAAATCATCACAGCATCAACTTGAGGAATCATTTCATCAAAATCAGCAAATTTCACAGAGGCAGGAAGTTTGGACGGATCAGGCATGAGTTCTTCTGGGCCGCAGAGAGTAAGCTCAATGCCAAATTTTTCAGCAGCAACAATCATAGACCCCGCAACGCGAGAGTGCTTTATATCCCCACAGATAAGAAGTTTTAATCCCTGCAGAGTTTGAAATTCATTATAGAGAGTAAAAAGGTCTAGGAGTCCCTGAGTCGGATGCTCATTTTTTCCTGCTCCAGCATTGATCATAGAGCATTTGATTTTAGGGGCTAATTGGTCAAAGACCTGATCATCCGAGTGACGGAGAATGATAGTATCAACACCTAAGGACTCAATCGTTTTAAGAGTGTCATAAAGAGTTTCACCTTTTTTTAAGCTAGAGTTTTCCGGCATGAAATTGATCACTTCCATCCCTAGAAGTTTAGCCGCCATTTCAAAAGATGATCTGGTTCTGGTACTAGGCTCAAGAAAAACATTCATGGCCACTTTATTTTTGAGGCGTTCGTTGTATCTGTGTCTGTTGGTTCGTTCGGAATAAAAATAATGGGCCCTCTGAATAAGAGAGAGAATGGTTTGGTCAGATAAATTAGCGAGCGATACCAAATGCTTGATACACACCTCCACAAATAAGGAAAAATAGACTTTGAATTATAGAGAAAAAAACGGGATTACTTTTTAAGAAAGTGTTAAAATAGAGAGGTGCTGTCGAGTTAATGCGTTGAGGCAATCGCCGCATAAAAAAAATCCTCTGGTGAACGTTAATCTACTCTCTAAAATTCAGTGGAAATTGGCAAGGATAAAAATGAAAAGCTTATTCCAAATTAATTCTCCTTTTAGTCCTACAGGCGATCAGCCACAAGCTATCGCGCAGTTAACTGAGGGATTTAAAAACGGGAAACATTTTCAAACTCTTTTAGGGGTGACGGGATCTGGGAAAACTTTCAGCATGGCCAATATTATCCAAAATCGGGGAAAGAAAACTCTGATCCTGGCCCCCAATAAAACTCTCGCGGCCCAGCTCTTTGCCGAGTTCAGAGAGTTTTTTCCCAATAATGCTGTGGAGTATTTTGTCTCTTATTACGATTATTATCAACCAGAGGCCTATGTGCCTGGGACAGATACTTATATTGAAAAAGATTCCGCCATTAATGATGAGATCGATAAGCTGCGACACTCTGCTACTCGCTCAATCTTAGAGAGAGATGATGTTATTGTAGTGGCTTCCGTCAGTTGTATTTATGGTATTGGTGCCCCTGAAGAATACTTTAACCAACGATTGAGTTTATTTACAGGTGAGAAGTATGATCGTGATAAATTTTTGCGTGAGCTTGTGGCCGTCCAGTACCAGAGAAATGATATTGATTTTCATCGAGGGACGTTTCGTGTCCGTGGTGACGTTGTTGAAGTGTTTCCTGCTTATGAAGAAAGTCAGGTGGTTCGTATTGAGTTTTTTGATGATGAGATTGATGCCATTTCTATTGTCGATCCCCTTAGAGGCAAAGTGCTTCAGACTCTTCCGCGTGTGACGATTTTTCCTAAATCCCATTATGTGGTTGGACAAGAGAAAATGAAAGATGCCTTAGTGACAATTAAAACGGAGCTGAGAGAACGTATTAACGAACTACAAGATCAGAATAAATTAGTTGAAAGACAGCGAATTGAGCAAAGAACACTTCTTGATCTTGAAATGATGGAGGAGATGGGGTTTTGTCCTGGGATTGAAAACTACTCTCGCCATTTAACAGGGGCACGCCCAGGAGACCCTCCTCCCACACTTATTGATTATTTTAGAAAAGATTTTCTTCTTATAGTAGATGAGTCCCATATCACCATTCCCCAAGTGGGAGGGATGTATAAAGGTGATAGGGCCCGTAAGCAAAATCTTGTTGATTATGGGTTTCGCCTTCCTAGTGCTTTGGATAACCGTCCTCTTAATTTTGAAGAGTTTGAAAGTAAGATGAATGAGGTTCTTTTTGTGTCTGCCACTCCTGCGAACTATGAGCTCGAGAAAAGCGGTGGGGAATATGTGGAACAAATTATTAGACCAACAGGACTTCTTGATCCTGTGATTGATTTTAAAGATGCTAAAAATCAAGTGGATGATATGCTCGTTGAGGCGCGTAAGGTCATTGCTGATGGGTATCGAGTGCTCGTGACAACACTGACGAAGAAACTTGCTGAGGAGCTGACTAGTTTTTATAAAAGTGTGGGGATGCGTATTCGTTATCTTCACTCTGATATTGATACGCTAGAGAGAATGGAGATTCTTCGAGATCTTCGCTTAGGTGAGTTTGATATTTTAGTGGGGATTAATCTTTTACGAGAGGGACTGGATATTCCTGAAGTAGCACTGGTAGGAATACTTGATGCTGATAAGGAAGGGTTTTTAAGATCAACTCGCTCTTTGATTCAGACCATTGGAAGGGCCGCCCGTAATTCCAACGGCCGGGTTATTCTTTATGGCCATCAAAAGACCAGGAGTATTCTTGAGTCCATGGATTTGACCGCCAAACGAAGAGAGAAGCAGGCAAAATACAATGAAGATCATGGAATAACCGCCACAACCGTGGCCAAAAAGGTGAGTGGTGGGGTTATTGAGGTCCTTAGAGGAACGAAAGCCGACAAGAAAAGTCAGAAGAAAAAGGAAAAGATTGATCAACATCTCACACCAGACGCACTTGATGCTAAAATTAGTGAACTAAAGAAAATGATGAAGCAGGCAGCTTCGGAGCTAAATTTTGAAGAAGCGGCTAAACTTCGTGATGAGATAAAGCAGCTATCTGAAATGAGAATGATGATATGATAAAACGGTTGACCATTTTAATGATGATTTCACTTTCGGTCTTAGCAGGTCCTCGCGCTGATACATTTATTGTGTCGATGATGGATCGCAAGGTTCAAGTCATTTCTCCTGAATCAGTCAAAGGGACTTTTACTGTCGTAGTTGAAAATAAAAGCCTTTCTAAGCTTGTTGGGAAATTTTCGACACCAGAAGGAGCGCTAAAATATGTTTCTGTCGAAAGTGGGGCTTCAGAGACGGTGGAGATTACTCACAGGCCAGGAACGAAAGTTTTTTTTGTGCCGATGAGTCCGGCTTTCCAAGAAATTGAACTTATTGTAGGGAAAAAAGAGTATGAAATCCCATCTCAAAAATAATGTCAAAAAAGTCATTTTGGTGATTTCAGATCTTCATCTCTCTGCCGGAAAGATGATTAAGGGACGCCGTAATCTTCTTGAAGATTTTCATTTTGATAATGAATTGATTGATTTTTTAAATTACTACTCTTCTGGGGACTATGCAGATGTTTCTGTAGAACTTGTGATAGATGGTGACTTTCTTGATTTCTTGGCCGTTCCCTATGTCGAATTTTTTGATGATGAGTTCTGGAGTGAGAAAGCAGCCATGGCCAAGCTAAAAATGATTATGGCGGCCCATAAAGGTGTTTTGCATGCCATGAAGAACTTTCTCTCTCAACCAAATAAAAAGATCGTTTATATTATTGGGAATCATGATGCTGAATTCGTCTTCGATTCACTTAAGGAAGAATTTCTTAATTTCTTTGGTAACTACAGAGACAGAATAACCCTTTCAAATGATATTGTGACCTATTCTCCGGCCAAGGGCATTTCCATTCAACATGGCCATCAGTATGAGCGTGCCCATCAGTTTGATCAAATCAATAGTATTGTTGAAACAGTCAATGGAGAGAAGTATTTTGTCCCGCCTTGGGGGTCATACTATGTGACCAACGTTATTAATAAGTATAAACAAGAGCGCAGTTTTATTAATGAAGTAAGACCGATTAAGCACTTTCTTATTCATGGTATTATTTTTGACACCTTTTTTACTATTCGTTTTCTCCTCTCAAATATCTACTATTTTATTATGGTGAGATTTTGGCATTATTATATCTTGAAGAAAAATCTCAGACAGGTGATTCAAGATCTTGTTCGAGAGTTAGAGCTTTTTCAAGACTATGAAACTCTCACTAGACAGTTTTTTGATAAGAACCCTGAGTCTAAGGTTCTTATTGTAGGGCACACTCACAACCCAACACTTCGTCTGTACACTGATGGAACTATTTTTATTAATACTGGAACTTGGACTAAGATGGTGAATCTAGACCTAGGACAGTGGAATAATGGTAACGCTCTTACTTACGCTAAGATCTATATCAAAGCTGATGATTATACTCTAGAGCAGTTCGATGAAGTAGTTGAAGTCGATTTAAAGCACTGGCAAGGAATTAAAAGTCTTCCTTATGGTGAGTATCACTAAGAGCTAATTTGCTCTAATTTCAACAGCAGCTTATCACTCGTGAAGGGAAGTTCCATGATATGGGAGAGACCCACTTTATTGATCAGATCAATTGTAATCTTTTCTTTTTCTCCATAGGTCACATACTTAATTTTCTGAGACTCTAGAAGATGAATAAGGGACTTATCAGAGTGAACACAGTTAAAAATAACGAGATCAAAAACATGACTCTTCTTAGAGATATGCTCTGTAAACTTCTCTGAGCTAGCAAAATAATACTGGGAAAGAACTCCAATCTTTAAAAGCATGGTTTTAAGAAGGCCCCCAAAGGCCCAATTATTCTCAATAATCGCAATTCTAGTCTTAGTTGTTATCATGATAGTTAATCATAGCAGTCAAGCGCTCTTCTTGCAAAGAGTCTAACTTACTGAAAAGTGAGAAAACTGCTCATATACCAGCACTGCTTTAGTCGGACATAAAGTTAAAAAAATAATTAAAGAGGCCCTTAAGTTTATTTTGCGGACTCCGAAATGATGTTTGTCACTCACTAATGAGAGACACAATATTTGAAATTTAACAAATATCTTTAGCACGGAAGCTTATCGATTTCTCAAGGTTGGGAAGTAGATCATCAAGGATTTTGATGAGGAAAAAACCAAGGAGGATTTTCATGGGTTTCCGTATTAACACAAACATCGCGTCGATTGCAGCGCAACGTTCACTTTCAGTGAATAATCGCGAATCAGAGAACAACCTCGCTAAGTTGTCATCTGGTACAAGAATCACGAAAGCATCAGACGATGCTGCTGGTCTAGCGATCTCTGAGAAATTAAAAGCTAACATTCGCTCTTTAAAACAAGCTGACCGAAACGCCAACGATGGTATCTCGATGATTCAAACTGCCGAAGGTGGTTTAAATGAATCATCGGCAATCCTTACTCGTATGCGTGAGCTTGCCATCCAAACTTCTTCTGATACTGTAGGTGACGTTGAACGTGGTATGACAAATATGGAGTACCAAAACCTTAAGCAAGAGCTTGAGCGTATTGCCCAAGTGACTGAGTTTAACGGTAAAAAACTTCTTAATGGAGAAGGCGGACAGTTTGAGTTCCAAATTGGTGCTAATAACGACTCCTTCCAGGATAGAATCGGATACGACGCTGGTATGGCAAACTCAAAAATGGATGCACTTGGAGTTTCTGAACTAGATGTTTCATCTAAAGAAGGATCACAGTCTTCACTTGCTGCGGTAGATGCTGCGATTGAAAAAGTGTCTGGGCAAAGAGCCTACCTTGGTGCGATTCAAAACAGACTCGTTTCAACATCGAATAACTTACAAGTAAACGTAGAAAACATTTCACAAGCTAACTCTCGTATCCGTGATGTTGACTACGCTGATGCAACTGCTACTAAAGCTAAAAATGATATCTTGAGCTCTGCTGGTACATCTGTTCTTGCTCAAGCTAACATGAGTGGGCAAAATGCTCTTAAACTAATTGGTTAATTTGAACGATTAATCATCCTGTAATAGGCCCCGTCGTATGACGGGGCTTTTTTTGTTTAAGAAATCTTAACTTAATCCTTATTCACTTATTTCTAAAATAATCAATATAATATCTCTTTTTAGGAGGTAGAGATGAACCCGAAAGATTTTCTTTATGGACGTAAAGGCCCATGGCCACAACCTTGTCCTGATCACCCTTATGGTGAGTCTCCTGGGGTGATTCATTTACCTTGGGGAGAATGGATAGATTGGTGGGCCAATATTGGACTTCGTTACATGATTCAGTGGCCAGTCTTTACACCAGTTTATTTTTTACAGGGATTATTTAATCCGGGGTGCAAAGAAGTAAGTGATAGCGAGTTTCATGAGTATCTTACAAACTCTATGATGTCTCGATTCATTACTCCTCAGTTAGATGAAGTCGATAAAACTATTTTTAAAGATTATATTAAGCCTAATGACACTTATTTCATTGCTGATCTAGAGCCACTGAGGACAGTGACAACTTTCAAGGGGCAGTATCTTAGCCCAACAAAAACACTGCTCCGAAATCTAGGTGAAAACAAATTCGACATTATCTGTATCTTCGTTGATAAAACGAAAACGATTTTGACTTCAACTGATGGTGAGGCTTGGGAGCTGGCAAAATACTTTGTCCTTCAAGGGGGCGCCATTTGTGCTACTCTGGTTGTTCATCCACTATTGCATTTTCCTCTTGATAGTATCAATGCCATCACCAAAACAGCTCTACCTAAAGAGCATCCTCTGTTTAAACTTCTTTACGAGCATCTTAGGTTCACTCTTCCATTAGAAAATGCAGTTTTAAATTTTAAAATGTCTCTTTTGCATCCTGATGGCTGGTGGAAAACCTATGCTCCTTATCCTGGGCCCTATGATGGAATCAGAGACCTTCTCGTTGAAGGATATAAAGGGATCAAAAATAATGATTCTTACCCACCATTTGAGTATCCGCGTCGTCCACCTAAGATTTATTCGGGCTATGGAGATTTTTTAGATGCTTATTATGAGACCATCTATCATTTTGTGGATGATGTTTTAAAAGAGATTCCTAAAAATGATCATCATGTGAAAAACTGGGCCAATTATATTCATCAATGGATTCCAGGATTTCCAGATGGAGATGAAATTTTTGAAGGGAAAACATTCACAGAGGTCGTGTCTTATTTTATATGGGATGTGACCGTCGGGCACACTCTTGATCATTACAATTTCTCGAAAATGGATATCAGAAAGGTTCCTCTGAGGCTGAGACAAGCTCCTCCAACTAAAGAAACAAAGATCAAATCAAGAAAGAAGCTTCAGTCAGCTAACGATTTGATGAGATATAAATTGGCCATGAGACTTTTTTTTGGACCAACTGTTGTTACTAAATTCATTGATGTGAAGTATGATTTTAAGTCTAAAAATCTACTTGATAGAGCCTCAAAATTTATTGAGGAATTAAAGCAAACAGAGAAAACTCTTAAGAAAAAGGGACTTGATTATATCCCTCTAGATGATATTGCTCGTACGATACAGTTTTAGATATGTTTGAGGCTCAATTTGATTTCAGTAAATTCCTTTGTATCAGGATTTTCTTTAGTCATCCCTGCCTCATTCTCACCGAGAACGATTACTTCGGCTTTAGAGAGCGTTTTTAGTGTGACGCCTTGTTTTTGAATAAGTTCAACTTGGATGAGCTGAGCATCTTTCTTATCTTTAACCTGATCTGGGAGATTAAATTTTGAAGGTAGCTTCACATGAACAATAAGTTCACCATTTTGAAATGAGTAAGATTTGTCGTGATTCACTTTTTGCTGAATCGCTAGTTTCTTCCCGTTAACATTAAAACTCCCATTAAGATTCCAGCAGGCCCAAAGAGGAAAAGAGTTTAAAATTAAGATCCCAATGATTATTTTTTTCATCGACAATTCTCAACAGATACAGCAATCCCCTGGCCAACACCAATACACATGGCCGCTAGGCCCTTTTTGTATTCAGGATGTTTTTGCATTTGATGAATCATCGTTGAGAGAATTCTCGTTCCTGAACATCCGAGGGGATGTCCAATGGCAATTGAGCCACCATTCTTATTAACTTTGCTTGGATCTATTTCTAACTCTTTCATACAAGAGAGTACTTGAACGGCAAAAGCTTCATTGAGTTCAAAGATATCAAAATCATTAATCTTAAAACCAAATCGGTTCATGAGTTTTTGAGAAGCACCTACTGGGCCAAGGCCCATAATATTGGGGTGCAGACCATGAACGGCCCCCCCAGTGATCATGGCTAGAGGTTTTAAGTTGTGACGTTTCACAAAGTCTTCTGAGCAAATCACAACCATGCTTGCTCCATCATTAATTGACGAAGCATTCCCCGCAGTCACGGTCCCATCCTTTCTAAAAACGGCACGAAGCTTAGAGAGCTTATCCAAAGAAGTATCAGCACGTGGCCCTTCATCTTTTTCAACTATTGTTGGGCCTTTTTTTGATTCAATGGTCAGGGGGAGAATCTCATCCTTAAAAAGTCCGGCCTCAGAAGCGGCTACAGCTTTTTGATGAGAGCTTAAGGCAAATTTATCTTGTTCTTCACGAGTGATACCGTGAACTTTTTGAACTTCTTCTGCGGTTTCACCCATCCCGAGTAATGGAAAGAGTTCGGCCATTTTCGGATTTTCAAAACGCCAGCCAAGTGCCGTATCCCACATCTTCTGGCCACGATCAAAGCCAGAGTTTGCTTTGCTCATGACATAGGGAGCACGTGACATGCTTTCAGCTCCACCTGCAATAAAGCAATCTCCCATCCCGGCCTGAATGCGTGAATGAGCATCAATGACAGCATCAAGAGAAGAGCCGCAAAGGCGATTAATAGTTGTGCCAGGAACTTCAAAAGGATAGCCAGCGAGTAATAGACTCATTCGAGCAATATTTCGATTATCTTCGCCGGCCTGGTTAGCACAGCCAATAATTGTATCATCTATTTCTTTGAGATCATGCTTGGCATGAGTGGCGTAATCCTTAAAGAGTGTGGCCAACATATCATCCACACGCATTGAAGAGAGAACTCCTCCAAATGAGCCGATAGGAGTGCGTTTCGCGTGAATAATATAAGAAACTTTTTTCATTTTTAATTCCCTCTTTCTAAAAGAAGAGTGTTGATTCGGTAACGTTCGTCTTGCGTTTTATTTTTAAGCTCTTTTAACAGCGTGATAAAATATTTCTCTCGTCCTTGGGCCCATTCAAAAGGGCCTTTTGGGTAATTGACCCCAAATTTCATGGCCCGGTTAATATCTTCCTCTGAAGCCACTTTATCCTCAAGAGTGAAGAAGGCTTCATTCACGATCTGGGCAATGGTTCTTGGGAAAATAAAGCCGCAAGAAACGATTGTTGTTTCAACGGGATTGTATCCAAGGGCCTTAAAGTCTTGAAGAACTTGCTCACTTCTTTCTTTGAAATGGATTTCAACTTTTTTATTCTCATCACAAAACAGGGCAGCAAAAGATCCTTTGAGCTGGTTATAAGAAGAATAAAAATCTGAAGGATCGTAGCACGAGAGGTCCATATAAATAGAATCTTCAGGATGTTGCTCAAGGAATTCTTTAATCTGTTCTTTGCTTTTAAAGCCAAATTCAATAATGGTTTTACTCATAAGTATAAAAACCTTTTTTGGTTTTACGGCCAAAACGCTTCTCATCAACCATTTGTTTTTGAAGCTTGTGAGGAGCAAATCGAGGTTCCTGTTGGTAAGCATCCCAAACTGAACAAGTGACAGAATAATTCACCTCAACACCGATGAGATCCATGAGTTCAAAAGGGCCCATTTTAAATCCACCAACTTCTTTGAGGATATGATCAATCTCTTTCAGTTTGGCCTGATCTTCAGTCTCAGCAATTCGCAGCGGTTCACCATAAAAATTTCTCGCGACACGATTAACGATAAAGCCTGGTGAGTCTTTGCAAAGTGCAGGCTTTTTTCCTTTTGAGTCAAACCAGTGATAAAGATCTTGGCCCAGAGAAGGTGATGTGTTCTTACCTAGAATCACTTCAACAAGTTTCATGATTGTGGCCGGATTAAAAAAATGAAGACCGATAAACTTTGATTTTCTTTCCTCTTTTACTGCTTCAGAAAGAAGAGTGATAGGGAAGCTTGACGTATTTGAAGCAAGGATTGTTTTTTCAGAAAAGTTTTTATCCAGATCAGTAAAAAGATTTTTTTTGATTTCTAGATTTTCAACGATGGCCTCGATGACGAGATCAGCATTTTTATTGGCATTTTGAAGTTGTTTGACTTCAAGAAAGGGCTTCATCTGATTCATCTTGCAAGAGGTAAGCTTCTCTTTTTCGACAAGTTTTTCCCACGAGCGATGAATCTTTGTGATGGCCTTATTTAATTGTTCTTGATTTGAATCGACGAGTTCAACAGAAACGAATTGACTGGCAAACCATTCAGCGATGCCAGAACCCATGGTTCCGGCACCGATAACGACAACAGATTTAATGTCCATGATTAGTGTTTGTATTCAATAGGCTGAGCAGCTTCATTATACTCAGGAACAATCAGTCCCCATTCTGCACACTTCTCATTGATCTCTTTCACAAAAGCAGCTCTTACATCTGCGTTCGAGCGGTTTTTAAGACCAAGTTTTTGATAAATATCGTTCCCCATTCCTGTTGATTTTCCAAATGTGTTCATCACACGTGGCCACCAAAGGTTAAGGCGCTGTTGAAGGAAAGCTTTTTTTTCTGGGTCTTGGGCCATTAATTTAACAGTCTTATCTCCATGAGCAAGATGCATATGCTCTTCCTTACAGATTGTCCCAATAGCATTCTTCCAAGGGATATAAGATGAGTTCAGGGTGTCTTCAAGGACATGTCCTGCAGCTCTATCCATGAGGAAGTTAAATAGACAGAAATCTTCCCAATGAGTGATTTGGTAGTAGAAGATATTTACGCGCTTATCTCTTTTTGCACGAGAAAAACCAATATTGGCCAGATCATCTGGAAGTCTCCAGTCAAATTCATGGGCAAGCATATGATCGTGAGTTTTCTCACCTAGATCATCAAGAATTTTATAAATCACATGAGCGTGTCTCATTTCATCTTTTACAATTTGGGCCACAAGCACGCGCTCGTGAGCATTGGGGGCTTTCGCAATCCATGGCATATAACCAAGACCGCCTGCATATTCTGAATCTGCTTGCATCCAAAGGAGGTTTAAAAGATTTTTGCGGTAAATCTCTGGCATAGCATCTGTAGAATCAAATGTTTTACCATTTTTGATGTCTTCGAAAAGCTTTAGATCTTCTGATGTGTATTGGTTCATAAGAACTCCTTAGATTTTAAACTATATAGTAGAAACGTATCAATATTTATGAAAATAAGGAATCTAAAAGGAATTAGACGGAGCTAAGTTGCTGAAAATATGTAAGTTTAATGTTGGTTATTTACAATCCAATTTTAAATAACCAACTGATTTTTCAGTATCAAATTAATTTGACTGGGTTAATGGAAACAAACTTAAGTTCATTTGATAGACATTTTCCCCACCCGGAGAGTGAAGTTTTGTTAGTTTGTTCCTACACTGGCGTATTATTTCTTTTGCCATTGGAATTTGATCTTTGTTTAAAACAATTGAAAAAGATTGGAACTCTCTTTGCTCTAAGGGCATTTTTATTGCCTTTTTGCTAAGGTCTGCCATTTGAGCATAATAATTTTCAACGAAATTATATTTTTTATCATTCTCTGTTGAGATTAAGTCATAAACTAATGTTGCTGTCCCTTCATCATCAATATTTAATAGGCCTTTCTCCTTAATGTAATCCAGGGCCGAATGTACTAATTCAATAGGTAGATGCTCTCGTAGAGAAGACTGTATATTTTCAGCAGTCATTTTGAAGTCTTTTAATTCTGCGAGAGAGAGTATTGTAGTAAAAATCCAATGAGAGAAAAAATCTCCATCAGTGAATCTTCGAATACTGATTGATTCTTTATTTGATGGAGTAAGTTCATTCATAAATAAATCGTAAAGCATTTCTTCAAGATCAGTCGTTGATTTACTCTTTGCAACCATTGACATGAAATACATGTACTCAGACTTATCAAGACCTATTTTATCAATAATATTTTTAACTATTGCTGGTCTCAGAGCTTTTTTGCCTTTAAGAATTTCAACTAAGACAGCGGGGGAGCTAAAGCCTAATTCTTCAGACCATTTCCTGATGGAAAAACTGTCGTCTTCTCGTTTCTTAAGATGAATAAAATCTTGAATATAGGCCATAGGTTCTTTGTAATTATAAACAGATAGCATCTTCCCTCCTTGGTCGATTCTTCTACCATTCTAAGACATCCTGTAAGTTTTACAATCAATATTGAAAAGGGATGACACTCCGCGGTAATGTTGGCAAAACTTCCTAAATTAACCTCTCCATAATCCTATTAGTGTGATGGATGTTATGTCGGTCAAAATAACCCTCTTTAATCTTAGGAGATTAAAATGAAAACATTATTGTTGACCTCGTTTCTTATTATTTTAAGTGCCAATTCCTTTGGACAAGTTAGTTCTGGTGGGTCAGGACCCGGAAATTCATCGGTAGGATCTAATCCTTTTACAACTGAAAATACTATTTTTGAATGTTACGGAGCTGCTCTAAATGCCGCTAAATTAATTGATGAATTAAATTTCCCTTACAGTGATCGTTCCGGCGCTTTGGTTGATGCTGAAGTTCAGAAGTCAAAAAGAGCGCGAATTGCCGTGTCATTTGGTGAGAGTACAAACAGAAAGTATACGATTAGGATTCGAAAAAATAGAACTGCAAGACTAATCGGTGATGGTGTTGTTGCTGAGGCAGGGTGTTTTGTTGAGTCAGTTAATTAGTATTGAATTAACCACGAAGGGACTAAAAAATGAAAATGTTAGTGTCGATATTTATATCACTTGTTTCATTCTACGCAAATGCTCAGCCTCAAGGAGGTTCGGGGCCAGGGAATTCTGCGATGAATGAAAAGATTTACGTTAATCAATTAAAATTAGTAAATTTTTTTAACAAAAAGCTCAATCAATCTTTTAATGCTAGTGAATTTTTAGGGGAGTGGTTAAGTCCTCCAAGAGCAGATCAGATTTATCCGGGTGGATGTAATGCATCTCAATTGGCAAAAGATCCTCATATCGAAAAGCGCGTGCAATTAGACTTGCGAGTTGATGTTGAGCGGTACACTTATGATGGTGGGCCTAATATGGACATTACTTCTAAGCGTGTCGCAGCAGCGAATGTGATAATGGACCGAACAAATAAATATGGTCTTGATATTTTTTCAGGATCTCTGGCACGTTGGTCGAAAAAATTTAGTGGGAGCACGGAGTTTTGTGTTGTCGTGAAGCCTGCTGAAGTTTCTCAGCTTACTTCATTACCATTTGCTAGACCAATACGAGACTTTTTATTATGTAAAAGTCCATATTACGACGCTGCTTACGACCAAAGAAAAGAATGTATTCTTGAAGAGTCTGATCCCGAGGATGAATTCTCAGAACCAGAAATTGATACTCAGTCAGACAAGTGTATTAAAATAGCGCTTAAGAATCCATGCACTCACTATAATATATATGTACGTAACTATTAATTAAACATGAAGGAGAATCCTTAGATGAAAACTTTTTTATCAGCAGTTTTGATTTTAATGTCAACATATTCGCTTGCTTCAACAACATGTCCCCAAGGAACTAAGGGAGTTGTCTCTTGCCATTCTGTCGAAGGAACACAGTACGATATTTGTAGAAAATCAAACTTAGGTCGATATCAATTGAGAGTGAACGGTGAGGTATACTCTCTCAATGCTTCAAGATCGGTGATTGATGGTGTCATTTCTTTTGAAGGTGTAAATTATAATAGAGATAGATTTATTTTAGAGTTGATTAATAAAAAAAGAGCTGTACTTACTGAGGTTAATCAATATGAAATGCCCATCGGAGAATCGGTTGAGCTCGAGTGTGAGGAATAAAAAATGAAAATACTATTGATGTCATTAATTACTTTTAGTTCTTTTAATATAAGTGCCTCAGATGTTAAATGTAATATCTCTTCACTAAGAGACGCACAAAACTGCATGGATACTGTGGCCAGTAACCACGTTGAGTATAATCTGCCTAATATTGGTTCTGCTTCTTCTCAAAAAAAGCTCTTAAAAAAAGTACTTCAGGCCACTGGACGAAATAACCCAAAAGATTTTCAAACTATTGATAGCTCTGATTATGTTGGTGTGATGCTCGAAAAAGGTGATGAGTGGTATCTTCACTATTACACGCTTAAAAAAGGTAAGTCTCAGTCCGTTGTTGAGATTGAGTCACTTAATCTTGTGGATATTACTGATGAATTGATCACACCTATAACGGTATCAGACTTGATTCTTGGAGATAGAGTGAAAAGATTTGACACTGAAGACAGAGGTTGGATTCAAGACTATCTTGATCTTGAATAATTTTTTAGAGTTACAGTCCTTTGAAATGCGGTTTTCTTTTCTCTAGAAAGGCTGTAACTCCTTCTTTATAATCACTTGAATATCCTAAGAAGCGTTGAGCATGTTTTTCATGTTCAAGAACTGCCAAGAGTTCTTCTTCTTGGGCCCTTTGAAAATTCTTTTTCATCATTTTCAAAGAGAGTGGGGCCAGGCCGTTGAGTTCAGCTGAAAGAGTTTTAGCTACTTCCAAAGGTGATTCCGCCACTCTATTGATAAGATTATACGCTTCCATCTGGTCAGAGAGCAGAGGCTTGCCCATCATGGCGAATTCTAAGGCCTTAGAATAGCCCATTTGTCTAACAAGTGCGTAGCTAAGCCCAGCATCCGGGGCAAGGCCAATTTGGGTAAAGCCACAAATAAACTTCACCCCTGTCCCGGCCACTTTAATATCGCAGGCCAGGGCCACAGATAATCCTGCTCCAGCGGCCACACCATTAATCGCACCGATCACAAGTTTCTCACTTGACCTGATGGCCTGAATAAGTGGGTTCCATTCTGTTTCAAGAGTATGTCCAATATCAACTGGGCCTTTTGAAGCATCCACGGAACGATCATTAAGATCTTGTCCTGAACAAAATGCTTTTCCTTCGCCAGTTAAAATAATTGATCGGATAGAGTTATCTTGATTTGATTCTTTGATGGCCGCAATGATTTCAAGTTTCCCTTGAGCATTGAGTGCATTATAGACTTGGGGGCGATTAATGGTAATAATCGCTGTCTCTTCGATTTTTTCTAATTTAATCGTTTCATAACTCATTGCGTACTATCCTAAATATCGTGGAAAAAATTGTTCAAATACAATTCCACAAAAGGAGGATAGATGTCAAAAAATGATAGTAATTGATGGCGCGTTAACTAGCCGAAACGTCCCTCAATGTACTGAGTTGTTTTAGAATTTTTAGCAGAGGTGAAGATTTTGTCTGTTTCATCCATTTCCACCAGCTCACCCATATACATAAATATTGTTTCATCAGAGACACGTTTGGCCTGGGCCATAGAGTGAGTCACAATGATAATGGTGTACTCTTTTTTAAGTTCTTTGATGAGATTTTCGATGGCCTCAATTCCAGCTGGATCAAGGGCCGAGCAAGGCTCATCTAAAAGAATGAGTTTAGGCTTTAAAGGAAGGAGGCGAGCAATGCAAAGGCGTTGCTGTTTTTCTAAACTTAAATTGAGGGCAGATTCTTTCAGACGATCTTTCAGTTCTTCCCACATACCAACTTTTCTTAACGCCATCTCTACCATCGTGTCGAGATCTCTTTTTGAGGTGTTTTTTATATGAGTTTTGATACCAAAAACAATATTCTCGTAAATGCTTAAAGGCAATGGATTGGGCTTTTGAAAAACCATCCCGATTTGTCTTCTCACTTCAGGCAGGGCCACCATTGGGTGATAAATATCATTACCATAAACTTGAATACTTCCAGCATGAGTCACTGCCCCCGCTCTCTCATTAATTCTATTTAAACATTTGAGAAGAGTGCTCTTTCCACAACCAGAGGGACCGATCAGAGCAGTGATTTTTCCCGCTCGAATATTAATATCCAGGCCCTTTAGGGCCTGAAATTCTCCATACCAAAAACTAAATTCTCGAATATTAACAGCAAAATTTTTCATACTGATTACCCAAATAACCCTTCAATATAATCTTTCGTTCGTTTATCTTGAATTTGCCCATTAAATAGTTTTTGATTGTCATCGAGATCAATGATTTTACCTTGAAGCATCATCGCAGTCCTATCGCCTAGGCGTTTGGCCTGATTAATAACATTAGTGACCATCACAATGGTGACATTTTCTTTTAACTGCATCAAAACTTCTTCAATTTTCATGGTCGTTACAGGATCAATAGCGATAGAGAACTCATCTAAACAAAGAACTTCTGGATGATGAGAAAGAGCGCGAGCAATAGTCAGGCGTTGTTGTTGTCCACCTGAGAGTTTGGTCGCCAGATGATCAAGACGGTCTTTGACTTCATCCCAAAGAGCTGCTTTTTTAAGGCTGTCTTCCATAATAAAATCTAGTTCGGCCTTGTCTTTACAGCCGGCCATACGAGGTGCAAAAGTGACATTTTCACGAATTGACATAGGAAGACCCACTGGGAGAGGAGAAACCATCCCAATACGGCGACGCAAGTGTGTTGAATCCTCGGCAGCGTAAATACTTTCTCCATCAAGAAGAATATCACCCTTCAGACTAACTTCATCATTAAAATCAGTCATGCGATTCATGGCCTTAAGAAGTGAACTCTTACCAGAATTGGCCGGACCAATAATCGCAAAGATCTCATGAGGCATGATCTTCATTGAGAGATCATGAATGCGCTCTTTATTCCCGTAGGAGAGAGAGAAGTTTTTTATTTCTATTTTAGGTTTCATATTACCACTTTCTCTTCGTTCTAAAATAATAACGAAGGCCAATTGAAATAGAGTTCATCGCAAGAATAAGAAGAATGAGAACAAGGGCCGTGGCGTATGTATAAGATTCGGGAACACCTACGACTTGAGTTGATATTGTAAATAAGTGCATCGAAAGAGACATACATTGATCAAAGACATTTTGAGGTAGAAAGGGAAGATAAAAGGCCACACCCGTAAAAAGGATAGCGGCAGTTTCACCTGCAGAGCGTCCCACTGAAAAAACTAATCCAGTTAAAATCCCTGGGAGTGAATTAGGAAGAACAATATGACGGATTGTTTGAAGTTTACTTGCACCGACATTCCATGAAGCCTCACGGTAAGATTGAGGCACGGCCTTGAGGGACTCTAAAGTGGCGGTAATAATAACGGGAAGATTCGTTACCGCGAGAGTAAGAGAAGCCGCGAGAATACTAGTTCCAATATTAAGAAAGAGAACAAAAGCTCCTAGACCAAAAAGAGCATGAACAATACTTGGCACTCCAGCCAGATTCAAAATGGCCAAACGAATGAGGCGATTGAGTTTATTGTCTTTAGCATATTCTGAGAGATAAATCGCGGCTACAACACCCAGAGGACAAGAAACGATCACGCTAATAATAACTAACCAGAATGTTCCTACGATTGTGGGAAAAATTCCACCGGCAGTCATTCCGTTTGTAGGATTACTAAAAATAAAATCCCAAGAGAGAGCAGGCGCTCCTTTAAGGAAAAGCCAGAAAATAATAAAGAGGGCCGGGAGAAATAAAAAATAACTGATGACTCCAAGAGCACTCTTGAATTTCTTTTCTTTAATTTCTTTTTCTGCAAGAAAGCGTGATTTTTGAAACATAAATTATCCTTGCTTCTTTTTTGTACGGATAAAACGATCTGCGAGAACGTTGATAACAAATGAGAGAATAAAAAGAACAAGACCGATAGCGAAGAGTGCTTGGTAATGTTCTCCACCTTTAGGTGATTCTCCAAGCTCAGCAGCAATTGTCGCCGTGAGTGTGCGGCCGGGTTCAAAAATACTTGTCGGAATTTGAATAGAGTGTCCTGTGGCCATTAAAACTGCCATCGTCTCTCCAAGGGCCCGGCCTACTCCTAAAAGTGAAGCCGCCATTAATCCATTCTTGGCCGCAGGTAGAAGAACTCTCGTGGCCACTTCCCATTTGGTGGCTCCCATGGCCTCAGCTGCTTCACGGTAAGATTCTGGAACGGCCCGAAGAGCATCCTCACCAATAGAGATAATGAGGGGAATCGACATCAGAGCAAGAATGATTGAAGCATTTAAAATATTGAGCCCGATAGGGATATCAAATAGATAAATGAGTAGTGGATTAACAATAGTGATTGCAACAAATCCCCAAACAACAGAGGGAATAGCTGCTAAAAATTCTATAAGAACCTTGAGAAGTTCTCTGAGTTTGGGATGACAAAATTCTGAAATATAAAAAGCAGAGGCCAGTCCCAGAGGAACGGCGATTAACATCGAGAGGACCGTTACCATGAGTGTTCCGACAAATAAGGCCAGAGTCCCATAGCGAATTTGGACCACAGAAGCAGGATACCAATCTGTTGAGAAGAAGAATTCTTTAAAATTAAAATTTCCTATAAGAAATGGATAAGCTTCTTTTAGAATAAAAATGAGAATCGCAAGAATAAAGATAATAGAACTTATTCCAGCGAGATGAATAAAACCTTCGATAAGTTTTTCACTTAAAGGTTTTGTTCTTTTACTTTTTTTCCAAGAGAATGCGTCCATTTTTATTTTCTCTGTGAGTTCGTTATTCATTTGATCTCCTTAGACTTAGGAGCAGGGACGTAGCCAGCTTTTTTTGTGATGACAGTCGCATTATCACTTTGAGTCCAATTCATAAAATCTTGAACATCCTTTGATGGAGCGCCAATGGTATACATATAAAGCTCGCGGGCGATAGGGTAAGATTTATCAATGGCTGTCTCCATGGTAGGCATGACACAAGGCTCGCCATTCTTTTTAGAAATACAAAGTGCCTTCACTCGAGGATTGAGGTATCCCATCCCAGTATAACCAATCGAGCAAGGAGTCTTTTCCACGAGATCGATAGCCTCTTTTGAGCCATTAAGATCCATAGAACCTAGTTTAAGATCTTTTTTCTTTCCGAGAATCGCTTCACGAAAATATTGGTAGGTTCCTGAATTTGACTGACGTGAAACTCGAATAATTTTATTGTCTTTGCAGCCAGGAACAACAGTATTTCTAATTTGATTCCAGTAAGTACACTCTCCACCATCGCCGTAGATGCAAGCGGCTTCTTCCAAACTTAAATCAGTAAGCGGATTCACCGGATGAACAAAAACTGCTAAAGCATCCATTCCTACAATAAACTCATTCACTTCCTTGCCGCTATTTTTTCTTGCTTCATCTCTTTCTTCATCTTTAATAGCACGTGATGAATTGGCGATATCAACAGTCCCATTAATCAGAGCAGCAATTCCTGTTCCTGAACCACCACCGGAAACAGCAATGGCCACATTAGGATTTACCTTGGTGTATTCCTCTGACCAGGCCTGGGCCAAATTGACGAGAGTGTCTGACCCTTTGTTTTGGATAAGAAGAACTTGCTCTTTTTGAGAGCATCCAGAAAGAATTAGAAACATCATCAAAACTATCTTCATCATCATAAACTCCTGTGTGCGGATATTAGCGCCCTTGAAACAGAGAATTAAGTAAAGAATTTAGGCCCACACAATCTTAACGTTTGTTAAAAAAAGAGCTATTATTGACCAATTGGAGCCTTAAATGTTTGAATCTTATTATCTCTTCCTTGCTTTTTGTGCTTTTCTAGCGGGATTTGTGGACTCTATTGTGGGTGGAGGTGGGTTTATTCAGCTCCCGGCGTTATTGATCGCCTTACCTGAAGTTCCAGTAGTCCAATTATTGGGGACCAATAAACTTATTTCATTCTCAGGAACTTCAGTCGCTTTATTTCGATTTGCTAAGCATATTAAATTGAGTCTGAAGACTCTTCTTCCTTGCGCCATCATGGCCTTTCTTTTTTCTTTACTCGGATCTTATCTTGTCACGCTTGTCCCTAATGATTTTTTACGTCCTGTCTTTCTTGTCGTTCTAATATTGATGTTTATTTATACCGTCAGAAATAAACATTTTGGCATGGAAGGAGCAACTCAAGAGCATCGTGAGAGTTTAGTCTTATCTATTGTTCTCGGAATCTTAATTGGCTTTTATGACGGCTTTGTTGGTCCAGGAACAGGGAGTTTTTTAATTATCGCTTTTGTGAGCTTATTCAGACTGACTTTTGTTCAGGCCTCTGCTTATGCAAAGGTGATTAATCTCACAACAAATCTAGCGGCCATTATTTTATTTGTTTCTAAAGGAGCTTATCTTTGGAAATTGGCCATTCCCATGGCGATCATGAATATTCTTGGCTCTCTCTTAGGAGTAAAACTCGCGCTTTTGAAAGGGAATCGCTTTATTCGTATTCTTTTTCGTTTAGTTATTCTGCTGACTATTCTGAGATTTGGTTATGATGTCATCTTGCCTTAGACAGGCGTGATGCGTTATATTTGCCGTAAACCACTCTAAACGCTATAACTTCTATAAGTAAAAATTCTTATGGAAGTAATAACGATGTCAAAAATAGATATCCTCAATGGTAATGAGCTTTTAATTCAAGGTGCTCTCGAAGCAGGCTTTAATCTTTACACAGGTTATCCCGGATCTCCTCTGGCCGATTTTTTTAATATTCTGCATGAAGAACGTGATGATCTTAGGAGGAAAGGCGCTCGAGTGGCCATTGCTAACTCTGAGGCCAATGCTGCTGCGATGGCCAGCGGTGGAAAAATGGCCGGACAAAATGTTTTGGTGGCCATGAAGTCTATGGGACTCCATGTGGCCAGTGATGCTCTCTCGGTTGGAAATTTTGCTAATCCAGGTGTCGATCAAAATGGTGAACGGGCCGGAGTGGTTGTGGTAGTGGGAGATGACCCCTGGTCTATTTCAACTTCAACTCCTGCAGATTCAAGATATTTATTTAAACATCTCCATATGCCTTTTCTTGAACCAAGTACTCCTCAAGAATTAAAAGACTGGATGAGTAAGGCCTTAGAGCTTTCTAAGAAAAGCTCTGTTTATACTGGGCTTCTTCTGACGACTTTTATGGCCGAGGGTGGAGGGCGAGTCACTACCGGTGAGATTAAAGAGCTCTCTCATGATCTAGTTGAACTCGATCCCGCCACTTTTAATCTGAGCGCCAATGTGATGGTTCCACCAAATTCACTTATTGCTGACAAGGAAATGATTGTGAATCGTTTTCCTAAGGTTAAAGCAGTGATGGAATCTCTTGGGCTTGATGAAGAGTTTGGAAATTCTAGCTCAAGGGTAGGTATTATTTCCGGAGGAGCTGTTTTTGAAACTTTAAAACAAGTTTTAGAAGAAAGTGAACTTCTTGAAAAGTTTAGACTCTATAAAGCGGCTAGCTCTTATCCGTTAAATGAAAAACAAATTCTTCCTTTTCTTAAAGGCATAGAGAAGTTGATTGTGGTGGAAGAGAAACGTGGCTTTCTTGAAGCAGAGATAAAAGACGTGATGCTTAAAGCAGGACTTTCTTATGCTGTTTACGGTAAAGAATTTCAGGCCGCAGATAAATATGTTTCAGGATTTCCGGCCTTTGGTGGTCTGACTTACGAAATTATTTATAAAAAACTTCAGGAGCTTCTTGATATTTTTGATTGGCAAACTCAAGAAGAGATTTGTCTGAAAGATTTACCAGATCCTCTTAAACTAGATCTTTTAGTCCCCAAAAGACTTCCAACTTTTTGTCCAGGGTGTCCTCACCGCGAAACTCTTTCAGTCATGAAAGAGGTGAGAGCCGCTTTAGTCAAAGATCAGATCAATCTTATTTCTCACGGTGATGTCGGGTGCTACTCCCTTTCTTTTCTTGAGCCTTTTAAAGAGATGCACGATCTCTCGGCCATGGGACAGGGGGGATCTCTGGCGGCTGGGGCCGATATCTTTACAAGTAATCCGTCAGTGGTGCTGATGGGAGACTCGACTTTTTTTCACTCAGGATTAACGTCAATTTCGAACTCAGTTCAGCTTGGCCATAATATAACTTATATTCTGCTTGATAATGATAATACGGCGATGACTGGACATCAGATGAGTCCAGGCTCAGGTATTTCAGTTGAAGGAAATGCACGTCCTCGTCAAAAGATGCTTGAAGTCGCTAAATCACTTCAAGTGACTGAAGCGATTGAAGTGAATCCTTCTGATCGTTATTTTTATAAAAATCTTCTCTTGGATTTTGTTAAAAAATCTGGGACTAAAGTTATTGTATCGAATAAAGAATGTGGACTGACTTTTCATGGAAGAAAAAAACGTGAAGAAAGAAAACTGTTTGCTAAAGGTGAAACTGAATCAGTAAGAGGATTTTATCAAATCAATACTCTCGCCTGTGAAGATTGTCGGGCCTGTGTTGATATGACAGGATGTCCTGGATTATCACAAACTTTTGATGCTTATGGAACAAAAGTGATGATTGATCCACAGATCTGTGTTTCAGATTCTTATTGTACCAAAATTAAGGCCTGCCCTTCATTTGAGTTAGTAAATGTTTATGACTACCATCCAACTAAGTATAAAGAAGAATCTAAAAAACTAGAGACTAAAAATCTTCCAGACCCTGTTGTTGTTAAAACTATGAATCAAGTGGCCAGTGGAGATGACTTTAGGGCCTTAGTCATTGGTGTGGGTGGATCAGGGGTGACAACCATTTCTCGTGTCCTCGCTGAGGCCAGCCGCGAGATGGAAGGAAGAGACGACTTAGATTTTAAATTTGTTGATCAAAAAGGCCTGGCGCAAAGAAATGGAAGTGTTTCAAGTCACGTAACTATTTACTCCAATAAAAAATCTCATGGGCAAGTCATTCCTTTAACGAGCTCAGATCTTGTTCTCTCTCCTGATCTTTTAGAAGGGGCCCGTGCTCTGGAGTATTTAGGTCCTGAAGGAATGCTTGTCGTAGATCAAGACTTCCAGATTCCACTCTCTATTCTTCTTGATCGTGGAATTGACGGGGATCCGATGACAAGAGAGACTCTTCAGCAAGAACTTAAGGAAAAACTAGGTGACCGTTTGATAATGGCACCTATGAAAGAGATGTGTTTTGAGCAGTTTGAAAAATCTGTTTACGCTTCGGCCATGCTTTTAGGAATTGTGTTCCAAGCAGGTCGTATGCCATTCTCTCTTCAAAGTCTTAAAGGAGCTTTTGAACGGGCTGTTCCTAAAGCAGAATTCGGAAATAATTGGCAGGCCTTTCAGATGGGAAGAGAGTGGTATTTAGGTTTGTTGAAGCCGACCTCTGTTCTTAAAAATACCATGAGCCTCTGGAAGGAATCGGTAAAACTGGTGGCCTATCCTTGGCAAAACCCTGAACGATTTCAGGCCCTCTTTATCAATTATAAAGATCAGCTGGTAAGACATTTTCCAGAGATCAGTGAAGATTATCTGGCCCAGTATGTTCACGATATTCTTGTTTTTGATCAAGGAATCTCTCTGGCCGGTTTTATTGAAGACTGTCTTAAATTAAAATCTCTCTATCAAGGTGAGGATTTAAAACGGGCCCTTAGAACTCTGGCCAAAACTTATTGGATTAAGGATGAGGTCTATGTTTCTCATCAGATGATCTCTCCGGTGAAAGTTTCACGTGATCAAGATCGTTATAAGAGTTTGGGATCATCATATAAAGTAGTACATATCAATCGTCCTGCTTTTGATCTTTTTGGGAAAAAGGTAGAGTTCGATTTCTCTCCTAAGGTTTGGATGCTTAAAATCATGAGACATATGAGAATTCTTCGGAAACTCATGCCACAGTGGCATAAGGAAGAGAGAAGGCTTGCTCTTGTGATTCGGTCAGAACTATTGGCCCAGGCCACTGAGAAGCGCTTAAGAGAGCTCGAGCAAGTGAAGGGCTACCGTGAGATTCGTTATCAGTCGGCGGCAAAATTTAAAGTTGGATAGAGTATGAGTAAGATCGTTGATGCAGTTTCTATCATTCTCACTTTTAATGAAGAGATTTTCATTATCCAGCGTCAGAATTTTCTCAAGGCCTTTCCTGGCTATTGGGCCTTTCCTGGTGGAAAAGTAGAAGCTGAAGACGATAAACACACTATCGATGCCAATCATTTTAAGGCCATGAATCCGAGGCTTATAGGAGCAGTGGTACGCGAAGCTAAGGAAGAGCTTGGTATCAATCTCTCTGAGCTTTACCAGTCAGGAGAAGTTCTTGCCTGGGACTTTTTAGGACTGGCCACCACTCCAGACTTTAATCCACTTCGGTTTGCCACTTATTTTTTTAAAATTGCTCTTAAATCAAAACCAGAATTCGTTGTAGATAGTAATGAGGCGCAGTTCGCGCAGTGGATGAAGGCCCAAGAACTTCTTGATCGTTATAATCATGGAGAAGTGCTCGCTGTTCCTCCCGTCATTAAAGTCATTCAGGAACTTGGTAAAGATATTAAGCTTAAAGAAATTCAAGATTTAAACTTTGAATATGATATGGATAATGAAGTCCCCTTCATCGAGAATTTGAAAGGAATGATTCAGATCATGCCTCTGTCAAATACTCTGCCACCTGCTACTCGGACAAATGCTTTTCTTATCGGTGATCAGTTTAAACTGATTGTTGATCCATCTCCAAAAGATGAAGGGGAATATTTAAAATTTAAAAATACCTTATCTCATTTTATCGTGAGCGGCATTTTTATCACTCACCATCATCCTGATCATCATCAATTCTCTCCACGACTGGCCAGAGAACTTAAAATTAAACTGATTTTGAGCCAGTATACTTATGCTCGTTTGCTAGAAAAAGATCCTGAGTATTTCTCAGGTGTCGAAATAGACTTTGCCAAGGACGGAGATCATTTAACTTCTTGGCTAGGACGTCCAGTTCATGTGTACGCAGTTCCAGGCCATGATGAAGGACAACTTGCTTTGGCCCCAGATAATATGAGCTGGTTTTTGGCCGGAGATCTTTTCCAAGGTGTAGGCACAGTTGTTATCGGTGGCCCTGAAGGGAATATGAAAACCTATTGCGAGACTCTCGAAAGAGTGATCTCTCTTAATCCCAAAGTTGTATTTCCATCCCATGGAATAGGTTTGGGTGGCCCCAATATTCTTCAGAAGACTCTCGAACATCGTAAGATGCGAGAAGAGCAAATTCTTCGGGCCCATCAAAAAGGGGCGACAGCTGAAGAGATGCTCAAAGAGATTTATGCTGAAATCAATCCCAAGCTGTGGCCGTACGCCATGGAAAATATTCAAAAGCATTTAAAAAAACTTTTAGATGAAGGCAGAATATAATTTTTAGTTTTATTTTTTGGGGCAACCGAAATCACCCCAAAACAGATTACTGAAGATGCGTTTGCTGAACATAGAGGCGGAAAACTTTATCGCGTGTTCTGCGAATGGCGAAATTTCCTTGTTCTTTCTGTTGAACGAGAAAATCATAAAAATCAGGGCGTGTGTCAGCGATTTCTAAAACTGACTTTCCTTCGAATTCTCCAAAATCGATGACTACTTTGTCTTCTTCGATAATACCTGTTACCGGACTGATCTCTTGGGCCATATTCCCTCCTTAGAATAGTGCATGATCTATAATTGATTGTTAGAAATTTGACGGGCTTTGAAAAGAGATTATTGTCGGAAAAATTGCTTTAAGAATATAACTAATGCTTTAAATTCCTGAGGATAATCATCGGCGATCATTCGTTTAATGATCTCAAGTGATTGATAAAGTGACATAGGTCTTCTGTAGGGGCGCGGATTAGTCATGGCCACGAGCATATCGAAGACAGAGACAAGAACAATCTCAAGACCAAAGACCATATCCTGATTAGAATTGTTTACCTTTTCTTTGCTAATAACTTCCTTCATTCGGTCATTCAAAAAATGGTGATACTTAATAATGTTCAGATAGTTTTTGCTAAGAGGAATCCTCCCATCAAGAAGATCATGAGAGAAATCTGCGTGTTGGGCAAAAAGGCATTGATCATGAGGTGAGAGAATCTTTTGATCGTATTTCATCTCAGGGATAATAGAGAAGCCTAAGTCTTTAACGTAACTGGTAAGAAATAAACTTTCGATCTCTTTGTCATGAAAGAGATGGATGGCCTGGAGAAATGAAAGTAAAAGAACTGATGAGAGTAGAGGTTGAGTAATAGTGAAATGAAAATTTTCACCGGCCAGATTATGAAAAAAATGCGATTGCATCTTTTTATTTTCGATTAAAAACTTGCTTAGGTTTTGTGTACTTTGCACTTGAAGCATCAAGAGCTCATCGTTATGAGGATCTTGATAGAGACCACTCATATTCAGAGAAAGAAGCTTTAAATGTTTGGTACCATTTTCTAGGGGATCACCCACAGACAGAGAGCGAGTTAGTTTAATCAGGGCCTGCTCAAGTTGACCTTTGATATCAGAGTAATCTTCAAATGAAATATAAACTTCTCGAACATTATCTCTAATCAGCCTTGTAATAAGATCTTTGGTTGGAACTTGAGACTCTTTGATAATTTCAACGAAGAGTAGATCACGAAATACATAGGCTGCCGATTTTAGTTTTTTGGCGAGAAAAAGCTCACCCACAAGGATGGGCCTTAATTTTAGGGCTAGCTTATGTTGATCGATATACGATTCTATTACGTGAGTCATTAGTGGTTTAATAATACCATAGTAATGGAATCTTAAGCGAAGAAGGCAAAATCTTACAAGTTATCAATAATTTGCCCGAGATAGGCCTTAAATGAGTGCCCATTGGCCTCCATCATTTTAGGGAACATCGAAATAGATGTAGATCCAGGGAAAGTATTAATCTCGTTTAAATAAATTTTGCCATTATCGAGGAAGAAGTCGATGCGAGAAAGATGGCGGATTTTAAGTCCATAATAAAGTTTAGTAGCATAGTCGGTAATGGCTTGGACCTGTTCTGTTGAGACATTTTCGGCTTTCACAAAGGTTTTTGACTGACTGTCGTTTGAGTACTTTTCATCGTAGGTATAAAAAGTAGAAGTGGGAGTGACAATCTCTCCAGGGTAGGAAACCTGAAGCTTCCCTTCATACTCATACACAGAAACTTCAAGTTCACGAGGTCTCATTCTTTTTTCTATAAGGACAAAGGGTGAAAGTGTGAAAGCGTCTTTAACGGCCTTCAGTGGTGATTCTCCAGCAGGAACCATATAACAACCTACTGATGAGCCTTGATTAGAGGCCTTAATGACTAAATCTCCATGAAACTTTTGGAAATCAAGGACAAGCTTTTCTGTTTTAGAATTATGCTCAGAGATAAAAATATAAGGAGTATTCTCTACTCCAAGGGCCGTGGCCCACATTTTGGTCGTGATCTTATTAAAACACATTTTGCTTGTTTCAGAGTTACAGCCAAAATAAGGAAGACCAATCATTTCAAAATAAGATTGAAGATCTCCTGTTTCTCCTGGGTAGCCATGGATACATGGAACAGCAACATCAATTTTGAGTCCTGGATCACCGTCTTGTTCAAAGGCACGTAAAAAACGTTTTCCATCCAGCAAGTATCTTTTCCCTGAACCATCAATCCATTGACCTTGTTTATCAATTTCGATTTTAACGGTATGAAGGTGAGAAAACTGGGCCAGACATTCTTCGTAGAACTTTACGGAGCGTAGAGAGATCTCATGCTCAGTGCTACCACCACCACAAAGAAGAAGAACGTTTTTCTTAGTCATAAAACCTCTATTAAACAATATCTCTAAGTTTAGCTGGAACTTTTTCAGCATCCATCGTTTTGAACAAGTCAAAGGCCTGCTCATTACTCATCGTTTCAGCTTTGAGTGCACCATAATTTCTCACACTCACTGAAGCTGTTTGCATTTCTTTATCCCCAATCACGAGCATATAAGGAATTTTTCCTGTTTGCGCCTGACGAGTTTTAAGTCCCATTGATTCATTTCTATCATCAACACGAACACGGTAGCCTTTGAGTTTTAATTCTTTCGCTAGATTTTGTGAGTACTCAAGGTGAAGTTCATTTTTCACTGGAATAATCACAATTTGTTCTGGAGCAAGCCAGAATGGGAAAGCTCCTGCCACGTGCTCAATATAAACACCAATAAATCTCTCTAGTGAACCAAGAAGGGCACGGTGGATAACCACTGGTCTCTCCATTTCTCCGTGCTGATTAGTAAACTTCAGATCAAATCGATCTGGAAGTTGGAAGTCAAGCTGAATTGTACCAAGTTGAAAGTAGCGTCCAATAGCATCGGCCACTTGAATATCAATTTTGGGTCCGTAGAAAGCACCATCACCTTCGTTCACAAAATACTCACGCCCGGAAGCATCTAGAGCTGACTTAAGGGCCGCTTCGGCTTGATCCCAAGCTGCATCACTTCCCACTCTCATTTCAGGACGAGTTGAAAGACCAATTTTGATTTTTTTGAAACCGAAGTGTTCGTATCCAATAAAGAACATATTCATCAATGTTTTGATCTCTTCTTGAATACCATCTGTTTGAATAAAAATATGGGCATCATCCTGACAAAATGTACGAACGCGAGTCAGTCCGGAAACAACACCTGATTTTTCATAACGGTGAAGACGCCCAAAGTCCGCAAAGCGAAGAGGGAGATCACGATAAGAATAACGGTGGTGAGAGAACATCAGCATATGACATGGACAGTTCATTGGCTTTAACGCAAATTCTCTTTCATCAATTTGAGTGAAGTACATATTCTCATGATATTTTTCGTAGTGTCCCGAAGTATGCCAAAGGTCCACATCTAGAACTTGAGGAGTAATAACTTCTTGGTAACCAAACTTCGAGTAGATACGTCTCATGAATTCCACTAGGCCATTATAAAGTTGGGCACCTTTAGGCATAAAAAAAGGTGAGGCTGGCGCCACAGGATCAAAGATGAAAAGCTCGAGCTCTTTACCAAGTTTTCTATGATCACGCTTTTTGGCTTCTTCCATTTCAGTGATGTATTGCTCTAGTTCCGCTTTCTTTTCAAAACAAGCAGCATAAATACGCTGAAGCATCGGACGAGTTTGATCTCCGCGCCAGTAAGCACCGGCCGTATGAAGAAGTTTAAAGAACTGAGGAAGATGTCCCGTGTTCATGACGTGTGGGCCGGTACAAAGATCAGCAAATGAATCACCTTGAGTGTAGTAGCTGATCACTTCTCCTTCTGGAAGATCTCGAATAAGCTCGCACTTCAAATCTTGTTTCATCTTTTTGAAATACTCAATCGCCTCGGTACGAGAAACTTCATGACGAGTAATGGGAAGAGCACGTTTGATGATCTCTTTCATTTTCTCTTCAATCTGAGTCAGGTGCTCTTCAGTGATTTTGGTCGTCATCTCAATATCGTAGTAAAATCCATTTTCGATGGTTGGACCGATCCCTAGCTGAACCGTTTCGTTTGGAAAAAGTTCTACTATGGCCTGGGCCATAAGGTGAGCAGTTGAGTGTCTGATTGTGTCTAGATCGTACTTGGCCATGTGAGGCGCCCCCATCGTCATTATAAGTGAGCTTAGACTTTATCAATGGGGGAGAGCTTAATCAACGACTTAGCATTTAAAAATCACTGCCTTACAGCTGTAAGATGAAAGCTTTTTGATCGCTCCAAGATTAATCTTGGCCAAGATTAAAAGAGAAGTCTAAAACGAGCAACTCTTACACTGTTTATCTTGTTGTAATTACTAGGTTAAGAGACTTTAATGAGGCTTTTCTAACAAGCGCCTTGATTTTTCATTTAGGGTGGGGTTTAAGTAGGGCGAAAGTTTTACTGTAAGATAAGTATTTTCTTACTTGAGGAGAATAGAGATATGGAAACAACAATTACTTCCATTGATCAGGTCATGGGGAAATCAATTTTAGATTTCAATAAAGATGATCGATTCATTTCACACTTACCTGAAGATTCTGTACGCGTGGAGGCCCAAGGCTTCTATCGTTTGGCCAAAGTCTTTTATGATAAAGCCGATTTTGAAAAAGCAGAAGAGTACTTTCTGAAGGCCCTTGAGCGTTCTGAGTTTCCTCAAGACGCTTTTGCCATGTTTAAGACTTATGGTTTTCTTATTCGTATTTGCTCTGAAGGTCTAAGAGAAACTGAGGCCAATAAGTATATTAAGATCTCTTCTGATCTTCTTGAGAAAACCGTCACAACTCTTCCTACTCTTCATTCTGAATATTTTTACAACGCCGGTCTTCTTTCAACTTACAAAGGTGAGTTTGCTGAGGCCCATAAAAATTTCCAACAAGCTTATAGAAAAGCTCAGATGGAAAATGATCCTGAGATGATGTCAAAAGGGCTTTACGCTCTATCGACAAACTCTTATCAGATGAAAAATTTTAATGAAGCAATCACAACGATTACTCAATTAAATGAGCTACTTAATATTCTTCGTAAAGATTACCTCAAAGGGAGTATGCATCTTCTTTGGGGGAACGTTCTTCGTGAACTTGGGCAATATGCCGAAGCAATAACTCATTTAGATATGTCAATGAAGCTTCTCCACAGCAAACGTTGTTGGAACCTCCATAATTATATCCTTTTAAATAAAGGAATCACGCTTAAGAAAATGGGAGAGTTTTCAAAAGCTCTCATGATCTTTAATATCGCTCAAAACTCTGTGGATGATAATTTTAAGCGTCTTCAAGAGTTGATGAATAACGAAGTCGATGATGTAAATGACTCAAGTGTTGATCTTTATCTTGATCGCCACAATAGAGTGATTCATGAGAAGTCTCTAGGAGTGATCGACTTTAAGCACCGTTTTGTGCTTTTAGAGATTCTTTTCTTATTGGCGCAGAATCCAGGAACTTACTATAATAAAGATGATCTTGCGAAAATGATCTGGAAAGATGAGTACAATCCTCTTATTCACGATAAACTGATCTATACAAGTATCAGTCGCTTGAGAAAACTTATTGAGCCTAAGGGTGGTAAGCGTCAGTATATTCTTCGTGGAAAAGATGGTTATACATTTAACCCACGTGTGAATGCTCGCTTCCATAAAGAGAATGAGCTGGTTAAAAATCGCAATATTGCTAACATCGAAATTTCTTCTCCTGTTTAATCAGGTTTCATACGCAGCACCTTCTTCACAAGAGAAGGTGCTGACTTCAGAAAGATTCATTTTTAAAATTGTTGATCAAAGTGTTGGAATCTCCGATGTGAAATTTCATTTGAGAAACCTTCAAGGTCTTGACTGTGTGAATAACCAATCACTCATCATCCGTTATTTTGGAAAAGGTTTTGCTCTGGATATGAGCCGGTTTGTGAAAGATCTTCCTCAAGATTCAAATCTTGTCTCTCCTTATCTTCATAAGCATCAAGATCTCCTCAAAAGAATGCGTCTCTTTTTTAAACTTCTTCGTTATGCTGACGATCAACAAACTTCTGTGGGCCAGGATATTAGAAAGCTTGTTCGTGAATCGGCCAAAGAGTACAAATGTAATACTGAAATTCTGTATAAAGATGACTTAAAATCTAATTTTAAGCAGCTCCTCCGCCTTGAAATGTATGTTCGCGGAAGATATGGCAGTCAGCTGGCCGACAACCGTTCTTTTGAATCTATTAAACAATCCATGGATATTTTTATGGATTCTCTCGATAAGCAGTTTGGTCATGAGTATTTCTGGTAACCCAAAGAATTGGACAAAAGAGAGTCTCCTGCAGGCGGCCCGACTTGATCGTGAGCTTATGCCTTTTAGCTGGAGTGAGAAAGAGTGGCTTGAGCTGAGTCCCGACCACCTCCTTTACTTATGGCATCGTGGAGGCGAGGTCATTGGCCTGGCCCTTTTTGCGGCCAACTCCCACGATGATGTGGCCCATCTCCTTAAAATTGCAGTAGACCCGGATTTTAGAGGGACGGGAGAGTCTCAGCAGTTTTGGGAGGAAATTCTTAATAACTGGGAAGTTGATTCGTGGAGTCGAATTTTTTTAGAGGTCCAAGAGTCTAATCTTTCGGCCATAAACTTCTATAAAAAGGTTGGCTTCAAACAACTTAGACACATTCTAAGTTTCTATTCAAATGGTGAGGGAGCTTACACAATGCAGTGTGAGCTGCGTTAAGTGCGCTGATTGTTTGCAATCTCTGATGAATTCTGTTAAAACGTAATTCTCTTACTTAGAGTATTAATTTTTTTAATCAAGGAAGGGTGGAACATTATCCACCCTTTTTTATTTTTATGGACATACAAAAAGAACGCGCGGGACTTGAGAAAAAGTTTTATCACCTTTGCGAACCAGTGGTTCAAGAAGCCGGATACAGACTTTATGATCTTGAGTATCTCACTGGTCAAAAAGTTCTTCGACTATATATTGAAGATCCTCGCACCAAAACCGCTGTGATCGAAGATTGTGTAAAAGTAGATAATGCTTTGTCGCCAGTTTTTGAAACTGAAACTTGGATTCCTGAAGAAATTGTTCTTGAAGTTTCATCTCCTGGAATTTTCCGTGAGTTGAGCACTCTTGAGCATTTTAAAACTTTTGTTGGTGATATCGTGATGGTGATCATCATGGGCAAGCTGACGGATGAGCAAACAGCTGGCGCTCCTAAGGGAGTTAAAGGCGAGAAAAAATTCCGTGGAGTTCTAAGCGCTGTTTCAGAGCAAGGGATTGTCATGGATATTCAAGGTTTTAAATTGAACCTCGAATACGGGCAAATTAAAAAAGTAACATTAGATCCTGACTTAAATACAAAGTTTGATAAATAAACAATAAGGAGTGAAGCCGTGAACTTCTCAGAATTAGGTAGAGTCATTGAGCAACTAGGTAAAGACCGCGGAATTAAAAAAGAATTCATTGTAGGTGCTATTGAGCAAGCTTTCTTGGTTACAGCTCGTAAGAAATTCGGAATCCAAGGTGAGTACGAAGCTCGTTATAATGAAACAGACGCAGAAGTAGAAATTTATCAATATAAGAACGTTGTGGAAAAAGTTCGTGACGGTATTATGGAAATCGACTTCGCTTCAGCGAAGAAACTTGATGAAGATTGTGAAATCGGAGATCAATTAGGTCTTAAAATTGAAAACCCTGGTTTTTCTCGTGTAGATATCCAAACAGCAAAACAAATCATTTTCCAAAAAGTTCGTGATGCTGAACGTGATATTCTTTTCTCTGAATTCAAACACCGCGAAGGTGAGATTGTTTCAGGCATTGCTCGTCGCTTTGAAAAAGGTAATGTTGTTGTAGATCTTGGTAAGGCCGATGCGGTTCTTCCTAAGAAAGAAATCATCTTTGGTGAACAATTTAAACCAGGTGATAAAATTCAAGCTTATCTTTCTGAAGTGGTCATGACTAACCGTGGGCCTGAAATTCGTCTTTCAAGAACATCTCCTATGTTCCTTGTAAAACTTTTTGAAAATGAAGTTCCAGAAATTCAAGATGGAACTATTGAAGTGAAAGCTGCTGCTCGTGAGCCGGGTCACCGTGCGAAGATTGCTGTTTATACTCAAGATCGTGACGTTGATCCTGTTGGTGCCTGCGTAGGGATGAAAGGATCACGTGTTCAAAATATTGTGAATGAACTGCAGGGGGAAAAAATCGATATCGTTAAGTGGAACCCAGAGTCTGAACAATTCGCTCGCGCAGCTCTTGCTCCTGCTGACATTCAGTCAATTTCTGTGAACTACGATGAGCATACATTAGATGTTATCGTTGAAGATGATCAGCTTTCATTGGCGATTGGTAGAAGAGGACAAAACGTTCGTCTTGCGGCCATGCTTACAAGCTGGAAAATCAATATTATCTCTAAATCGAAACTTCAAGATCGCGTAAAATTAGCTGTGGAAAATCTTCTTCAGTTAACTGGAGTAACTGAATCAATGGCGCAGGTACTTGTTCAAAAAGGAATCATGTCAATCGTTGACCTCAGTGCTGCGACTCCTGAAGAAATTTCTAAGTTCACAGGTAAGCCTGCTTCTGATGCTCAAGCTCTTATTGATATTGCAGCTTCGGCTCTTGAAAACGAAGAAATTAATAAAGATATTAACGATGCTGAAGAAATTATTTCTGCTTCTGCGATTCCAGGACATGCTGGTTTCATTAAGAGAGACAAACAAGAAACTCAACACAGTGGTGACGATGCTAATAAATTCTCAGACGCCGAAAGACGTCTTCGTGAAGAGCTCGCAGCATTTAAAATTAAATAAGGATGACTCGTTAAACGAAACATTGGTTGTGTACGTTAGATGAGGGAGAAAAAATGGCAAAGAAAGTTTATGAGCTAGCAAACGAGTTAGGTGTAGGTGCACTCGATCTTGTTGAAAAGCTAAAATCAATGGGAATGAACGTCCGTAACCACATGGTGGCTTTAACGGATGAAGAACTTGCAAAAGCTAAAGCAGCCTATGAAGCTCCACAAAAGAGCGGGCCGGTAGGATCTAAAAAAGCAGTAGTGAAAAAAGCTGTGGTGAAAAGAGTGGCAGCTGCGGCTGAACCAACTCCGGCCCCTGAAGAAGTGGCTCCTGAGCCAGCTATAGCATCAACAGAAGCTGCCGCTCCAGAAGCTGAAGTAACTGAAGCTCCTGCTGCTCCGGCAACTGAAGTGACAGCCTCTTCCGCGACTGAAAGCGAAGAGAGTAAACCAGCAAAAGCTGTGACATTGGTAAAGAGAAAAGCTAAATCTCAATTAGAAGAAGAGGCAGTTAAAGCCGAAGCTGAGCATGCTGAGAAAGCAGCAGCTCGTGCACACTTTGAGGCCACAGGAAATCATCTCCCTTCTAAATCAACACTATCTGGTGATAAAGAAAAAGTTTACTACCAAGAGAAGACACATACGTTTACTCCGATCTTTATTCCTGAAGAGAAAAAAGAAGAGAAGAAATCTTCTGAAAGACCACCTGCCCGTAAATTTGATCCTCTTGCTCTTAAAACAGCTGTTGCAGGCGAGCCTGTGGTTGATGATGAGGACGAGAAAGGTAAAAAGAGAATGGGTGACCTTGCTGCTGCAATGACTAAAAAAGCAGTGGTAGGCGTGAAGAAAGATATTACGATGCTAAGAGCTGACGAAGAACTTCGTTTTGCATCTCAGCTCGTTGGTAAAACAATTTATACTCCAGCAAAGAAGAAAAAAATCTATTCAGGACCAACTCAAAAGACACTTATTACTGAAGTTAAAGATTCAAAGCGTGTTATTTCACTTCATGGTGGTACAACTGTAGGAGATCTTGCTCAAAAGCTTTCAGTTCGTTTTGAACAACTTCAAAATAAAATGCTCCATATGAATCTTCTTGTTAAGGAAGATGATTATGTGGGGATTAAGCTCGCTTCAGAGATGGCCAATCTTTACAACTATCGAGTTGAAGATAAGGCTTTCAATGAAGAAGCTGTTCTTAATAAGGAAGCAGGCGAGGATAAATCATCTTTCCCACTGAGAAGCCCGATCGTTACAATCATGGGGCACGTAGATCATGGTAAGACATCACTTCTTGATTATATCCGTAAGGCCAAAGTTGCTTCAGGTGAAGCAGGTGGAATTACTCAGCATATTGGTGCTTATCAAGTTATGGTGAAAGGACTTCCTCTTACTTTCCTTGATACTCCTGGACATGCGGCTTTTGCGGCCATGAGACAGCGTGGAGCTGATGTGACTGATGTTGTCGTTCTTGTTGTTGCTGCGGACGATGGGGTAATGCCTCAAACTGTAGAATCAATTAAGTTCTGTAAAAACGCTAATAAAACGGTGATTGTTGCTGTTAATAAAATCGATAAACCAGGGGCCAATCCAGATAAAGTAAAACAAGGTCTAATGGACCATGGTCTTATTGCTGAGGAGTGGGGTGGGGAAACTCAGTTCGTTCATGTTTCGGCACATACTGGGGAAGGTATCGATAGTCTTCTGGAGGCCATTCAGATTCAAGCCGAGGTGATGGAACTTCGTGAGAATCCGAAAGGATCTGTGGAAGGTATTGTTATTGAATCAAAAGTAGAATTGGGACGTGGACCAGTTGCAACGATTATCGTTCAAAAAGGAACACTGAATAAAGGTGATGCTATTGTAGTTGGTGAGACTTCGGGTCGCGCTAGAACACTCATGGATTTCACAGGAAAAATGTTGAACTCTGCTGGCCCATCAACTCCTGTTCAGATTCTAGGTTTGGAAGAAGTTCCATCTCCTGGTGATACTCTGAACGTGGTGAAAAATGAGCGTGAAGCCAAAAAGATCGTTGAAAACCGTATCAATGAGCGTAAGCAGCTTGCTAACGCTGAAGCGGCTCCGAAGAAACTTTCTCTTGAAGACTTCTTCTCTCAAGCCTCAGCTAATACTCAGGCCGGTGAAAAGAAAATCCTTAATCTTATTATTCGTTCAGACGTACAAGGATCATACGAAGCGATCAGAACTGCAGTTGAGCAGCTTGGAAACTCTGAAGTTGGAGTCAATGTTATTGCAGGTGGAGTTGGTGCTATTACTGATTCTGATGTAATGATGGCCGCGTCTTCTCAAGGATTCATCTTTGGCTTTAATATGCGCCCAGTAACTTCAGCAAGAAAACTTGCTGAAGATAAAGGTGTTGATATTAAGACGTATTCGATTATTTATCAACTTATCGATGATGTAACTCTTGCTCTTGAAGGAATGTTAACTCCTGAGAAGGTAGAGAAGTATATTGGTCGTGCTCAAGTTCGTGATACATTCAATATCCCTAAAATTGGGGTTATTGCTGGTACAGCCGTTGTTGACGGTAAAATTGAGCGTGGATGTAATATTCGTCTCCTTCGTGATGGCAAGATCATCTACGACGGTAAGTTGACAACACTTAAACGTTTCAAAGATGAAGTGAAAGAAGTTAAAAACGGTTACGAATGTGGTATGTCTCTAGAGAACTTCAATGATATCAAAAATGATGATGTGATTGAGGCTTATATTATGGAAGAGAAAAAACGTTCTCTTTCAGCTAATGAAGTCACACTTTAGGGATACACATGGCCGGTCGTGGTAATAAATTTTCTAAATTAAAATACGAAGAGCGGATCTTGAATGAACTCAATTCCGCTCTCCGTCGTGAATTTGCTGATGTACGATTGAGCCAAGTTTCACTCACAAGAGTGGAGCTTTCTCAAGATTACTCAATGGCCAAAGTTTACTGGGATACTTTCAACTCTTCGACAAGAGGTGACGCTAAGACCGCTATTGAATCGATTAAAGGTCGTATGAGAACTTTACTCGCTTCAAAAATGGAAGTTCGTCATACTCCAGAACTGAATTTCTATTATGATTCTCAGTTTGAAGATGAAAAAAAGATCGATGATCTTCTCAAAAACTCTTCGAATGACAGCTCAGACGAGTAAGCCGCTAGTTATCAATGTTTTTAAGCCGGCCCGAGTGACATCTTACGATGTTATTCGGCACTATAAAAAAAACCTCCCTCAAAATTTTGGAAAGATAGGTCACTTTGGGACACTTGATCCCTTTGCTTGCGGTGTGCTCTTAATTGGGATCGGAGGAGCTGCACGGCTTAATGATCTTATCCATGAGTATCTTCCCAAGACCTATCTTGCTATTGGTAAGCTAGGTGTTGAAACGGCCACAGGAGATCTTACAAGTTCAGTCACTCAACAGGATACATCACTTTATCTTAGGCAAGAAATTGGATCCTTCTCTAAAGAGTTTATTCAAAAACAACTGCGTGAGAAATTTTTGGGTGAATATATGCAGGCCCCTCATCAATACTCCGCTGCTAAATTCATGGGTAAAAAAATGCATGAATGGGCCAGAGAAGGAGTGGAGATAAAAAAAGAGGAAGTACGCCGCTTTATTTATTCTATTGAGGTTGTTAAGTATGCATTCCCTTATTTGTCATTAAGAGTGAAAGTGAGTTCTGGAACTTATGTGCGCACTTTGTTTTCAGATATGAGTAATTACTTGGGAACTCTTGGCTGTCTTGTTTCTCTTGTTCGAGAATCTGTGGGGCATCTGGATTCCAAAAACGCCCTTCAAAAAAACAAATGGCCAAAAGAGAGAAACGAATCTTTTTATCAGCATGGACTAGACGTGGATGCTGTTCTTCCTTTTGCTCATTATGAATTCAAGCCGTTTGAAATGAAACTTTTTTCTAATGGAGTGACTCTTGAAATGAGTCGTGCGCTCCTGATTCAAGAAGGGAGACTCAAAAATGATTATGCTTGGATGTATAGCGATGAAGGTAAATTGTTAGGTCTCGCTCAGATTGAGGAAAATAAGTTTAAGCCATTTATCAATTATTCAGCGGGCGCAGTTTAGTTCTCATTTGCTCATAACCCACCACCACTTTATCCCAACAGAACTTGGCAAACTCCTCGCGAGTCGCAAAACGATCAGGATGAATTTCTTGATGAACAATAATCCCTAAATGTCTTTTTGGTCTAATCGTTCCCATTTTTGTGAGAACACCACGTGTTCCATACATACTCACTGGAATCACGGGAATTTTATTTTCATACGCAAAATAAATAAGTGTTTTTTTGATTTCGCTGTCAGGTTTAGGATGAGCGAGTTTTGAGCGAGTTCCCTCAGGATAAACCTGAATTCCAATTTTTTCTTTGAGTACACGATTTTTAGTTTGTTCAAAGACGCGGCGGCGAGAATCATTTTTCCCGCGAGAGACTATAAGTGCTCCACTGGCCCATCCTACAAGTCCAATAATCGGAATATAAAGAACTTCCTTTTTCATGATGGGAGGGACTTGAAATTTTGTAATGATCAAAGGGATATCGATATAGCTTTGATGATTGGCGATGTAGAGGCCTTTGGCGGGAAGATCATTCTTGAGACTTTCTGAGCGATGGTCTTCAGAGATATCAATGTTTGCTGCACATGCCCATTTAAGGGTCTTATCAGATACAAAACGCCAGACAGGGCAAACCACAAGCAATCTTCTTCTCAGGGGCAGGAAAATGGCGACTAAACAAGTCGGCATAAGGACAAAAGCAAAAAGGACAAGGGCCACTAAAACAGCTTTTATTTGGGTTAGGATTATCATCCAAGCATTGTCTTAGAATTAATTGAATTTGGTCAAGCAAGAGGTTGATCTTTTAGTTCTAATTATCCATATCTTAGGCTATAATTTCACTAAATTGAGAATTTATCTTTCGAGGGGTTATACGTGTCAACAAGTGTAATAGCTATGGGAGTGGCCGGTTTTGTGGTGATCAACTTGGTCATTGGGCTTGGTCTTTTAAGTTTAGGAATCGGGGCTTTTGAAACCCTATTTGGGAAACCAAAGCTAACTCTTCTTCGTTCGACAAAAAGTGGAAATATTTTTGCTTTCGGTTTCCGTTGGAATAGCGCTAAGGAACCTTCGGCCATTGATACTGTAAGAATTCGTCTCTTCAATCCGTTTGGATCTCCGACTCAAGCTGAAGTCATGAAGCCTTTTGATTCAAAAAAAGATTCTTTTGCTGTTGAAGTTGATATGGGGCCAGGATTCATTGAACTTCTTGGGGCCAAGGGTTTTGATAATGCCATGGTTCAGGTTGAAGTGAGTTCAACTAAAGATGGAGTGGCTTTTCAGTTTGATATGAAAGGAACGAAGTTTAAGAAGCTTGTAGCCGCTGCAGAAGAAACTGTTCAAGGATTTGTTTCAAAATATAAATTGGAAGCAGTGAAGGCTTCTAAACCACCTATTGATATTCCTATAAGAAGCTTTATTGCTGACACTGTTCCAGGTCGTGGTCCAGCTCTTAAAATGGCAACGAATCCAGTTTTTGCTGGTGATTTTGCAGGAGCCGCAGCTGGAGCAGGTGCAGGTGCTGCTGCAGGGCCAACAGCAGATAATTTTGCTGTCCTCAAAGTTTGGATTGAGCCAGGCTGTATTGTTTGTAACGCTTGCGAAGATATTTATAAAGAAGTTTTTGAAGTTCTTTCTGACACATGTATTATTCGTCCTGGAGCGCCACTCACTGACGGATTAAAAATCCAAGAAGCTGCTGAAGCTTGTCCAGTCGAAGTTATTAAATTCACTAAAGCTAGTTAATAAAAAAAGGCTCCTTTCGGAGCCTTTTTTGTTTTAAAGATATTTGTGAAGTAGTTCGCTCTTAAAGAAAGCCTTGAGCCCTTCTTCGTTTTCTTGCCAGATATGTTTGAGCGAAGGTTTTTCTTTTAGCTCAGGACATTCAAAAGTGATCACTCCCACTTTATATTTTTCATTCACAAAAGTGCCTAAGGATCCAGGTGTAGGGTAGCCAATATCAGGCGTGAGCTCATACTTATTATGGTTTGTAATAACTTCAGCAATATCTTTGCAGTCGCCATTATAATTCACCATGGGCTTCCAAGTATGGAATGAAAGAATAAGCCCTGGTTTGTATTTTTCAAAAAGTTTAAGAAGGTATTGATTTTCTGGTTCTGAAAGAGGCTTGGGACCTGGATAATAACGAGGCTTCTTGCACTCTTTAGTCCAGTCCTTCGTAGGATAATTTCTATTAAGATCTACTGAGTGAGCATTCACTCGTGTTTGAGTCGTGTAGCCGTCTACATTGAGGATCGGGATGACAATCATGGGCATGTCTTTAAGAGCGTGCTCTGTCTTTAACCATGCAAAGAGCTCTTTAAGAACAAAAACGCCTTCAACCTCATCACCGTGTGTTCCACCGATAAGGTAGAGATATTTTGGGGCCTTACTTTTAAGATCTGTTTTGAAGGCATGGATTTCTCTTCCTTCTACAGATTCACCAGATTCGATATCAGCAAAAATCATAATTTCTCACGATGAAGATAAACAGCCGCCTGGCCTGGTGTCTCTTCAACCTCCACTTCAAGGGTCGCAAAATAAAAACCATACTTTTCAAAAACAAGTCGGCGAATTTCTTCACAGATATACATGGCAAAACGCTCAGCACTTGAATTGAGTATCGGTAATAATAATACATCAGATGTAGGAATACTGAAGAGTGATTCATCTTTTTTCGTGATAATCACAGTATTTTTACCCTCTGTTTTAATGAGGAGGTGTTTATTAAGGGTAGGAATAATCAGTTTATGGTCTAGAGAATCACAAACCTGACGAACAATAGGCTTGATATTGAGAAAATCAAAGACCATATCATCATTAAGTTCTGGAGTTTCACCCTTAACAAGAACACGGTAGTTATGGCCGTGAAGAGGCTCACGAGATCCATCCTCAAACATCATGAAATGCGATGAGGCAAAATTGAAGTATTGTTTGTGTACTTTAATAGAAAACTGAAGACTCAAAGCTAAACCTTGGGTAAATTTAATCTTAATATAGATACTACTTATACTAAAAAAATGGCAAAGAGAAAGACTCTTGTGCGCCAAGTAATTCAGGAACTCCATGAAGAAAAAAATTCTAACTAAACTGAATGATATTAAAAAAGCCCTAGACAAGCATGAGCTCTATACTGGCAGTGCTCAAGAAGCCTATACGGCCCTTAAATCCGCCATTGAAAGGCTTCCTGAGGAATCAAAAGAAAAGGAACTTGCTGACGGGCCATTACCTGTACCTACTGAATTGGCAGGAACCCCCTTGGGAATAGCTATTTTTAGTGATGGTGGTTGTCGAGGAAATCCGGGACCAGGTGCCTGGGCCTATGTGATTCAGGACCATGAGGGCGCTGTTTTAAAAGAAAGGGCCGGCACAGATGAGTACACCACCAATAACAAAATGGAGTTATTGGGTGTTATCGAGGGTTTGAAAGAGCTTAAAAAATTATTACCAAGTTTGAATCGTGAGGCCCTTCTTCAGAGAGTTGTAGTGGTCACAGATTCAAAATATGTGGTGGATGGCATGAATTCATGGGTAGAGGGATGGAGATCACGTGGCTGGAAAAAAGCTGACGGGAAGTCTCCTGAGAATGTGGATTTGTGGATGAGTTTAACTGAGGCCACAACTCCCTTTTTTGAAGTGAAATTTCAATGGGTCCGTGGACATGGTGGTCATCCCCAAAATGAGCGCTGTGATCAGCTTGCTAATAAGGCCATGGATGAAGCTTTCGCTTAGTCTTATTTTATTTTTTTCATTTTCGGCCTGGGGAGAATGTCACCTTAAGGCCCCTCTCTATTCACTGTCGGGACCTTTGACAATGATACTGCGTAAACTGAATCTTCTCTCAGATATAAACTTAAAAGGTATTTCGACTTTTAATCCCATTCCTGCAAATGAGTATAAAGGTCCACGTCTTGGTGGAGGACTTTTTCTTTCACGGCGTGAGGATAAAGTTTTTGCTGGGGCGGAAGTCATTTATGATCAAGGGCGAGAACTAGATCGCTATTTTAAAAATCGTCCTTATCCTTCAATGAGTATTGAGAGCATGGGACTTACTCCTGAAGAAGTTATTCAAAAGACGATCACTCTTTTAAGGCCACGTCTCGTGAACTGTGAAGAGAGGGTCACTGCACTTCTTAGTGAGAATAAAAAATTGATCGAAGCTAAATTTAATCAGTTAAAGAAAATTGTTTTTTTTCTTGGTCCTATTTCCTCACAGAAAAAACTTCCTGAAATGGTGATTGGAAATGATGGGTTTGTTCTAGGGTTCAAAAAACAGAATCAAATTCACACCTATCCCTCTGAGTTGCACTATGTGAGGTGGTCACAGAAAATGATAGAGGCCTTAGATAAGAATTTTATTTTTATTGGAGTCAGTGAGCCTAAAGATCAGAAAACGTCATCATTAATACGAATTGATCAGCGTCACCTTAATGTTATTTTTCCAGGGGCCCTGACTCCTGGACAGAGTCAGCTTGAACTGATGAGTTTTATAGTGAAGAATCTATAGTATGGTGACAATTCATTTAGATCTCCCGTTATTTATTCAGAACTACCACCTTAAAGGGAATCTCTACTTACCTTCAAAGGGAGTCGTTTTAATAACAGGTGAAAATGGTGTAGGGAAATCCACTCTCTGCCATTATCTTTTTGAAGAAAAAATTCTTCCGCAAAAAGTGGTTTGGACTGAGTCCAATCAATTCAGATCCATCTATCCTATAACTGTTCATTCTATTCTTGCTTTGTATAAGGAAAATGGGACAGATATTGATCTTGAGCGATATCAACTTCTTTATTCTCTCTTTAAAATGAGTATTTGGTCAGAGCGGATTTGGTCTGAACTCTCTTCTGGTCAAGGTCAGATGTTAAAGCTTTTAATGGGTCTCTCCCTTAATGCTGAGACATATCTTCTCGATGAACCGGCCCATTTTCTCGATCAAGAAAAACTTCGTGCTCTTTCTGACGTGATCACTTCAATCTCAAAAGAATCTTTAGTGATCATTATCGATCACCGCATAGATTGGTTTGATGGCAAAATGGATAAGCACTACCAACTTCAAGCAAAAGATCAGACTATTATGGTGGAGCAGATATGAGTTATCCCATTGAACGTGCCATGATCGCCTTTATGAGCGGAGGACTCCTTTCTTTGAGCGGAAGTCTTATGCAGTTAACTTTTTCTCAAGAACTAGCGACTCCTTCTACTTTGGGTCTTGAGGCCTTGGCCGTTTTTGTTGTTTTGCTGGCCCACACTCTCACTTATTTTTTAGGAGGAGCAGAGTGGGTGAGCTTTTTGAGTCTTGGTCTAGGTCTTTTTTTTAGTTTCAGTTTTCTTTATTCACCTCTGGGAAAAAGAATCGGACGCTTTAAAACAAAGTCTTCACTCCTCATCTTGGGCCTTACAGTGAATCTTTTTGTAGGAGCGGTTTTTTCTATTTGGCAGTTTCTTTTTTTAAGTTTTAATTGGGATTTCCCTTCTGAACTTTGGTTTGGGCATTTTCGTTATATCGATTCTAAGACGATTTATCCTTTCATGATCCTGAGTATCTCTCTATGTACTATCCTTTGGCGTAAGGCCTCTAAATTCAGTCTTTATTCTTTGGGGCCTGAGGTTTTGCGACATTTGCAAATGGATTCCTGGTCGATAAGTCGCTCAATGATTGCTCTTTCTATGACCGCTACATTAGTGGTGGTGACCCAGTTTGGAGTTTTTAGTTTTATGGGCCTTATTTTTCCTATACTGGCCCGTCGTCTTTGCGGAAGGTCATGGACCATGAGAAGAGAGTTTGTGACTTCATTTTTCTTGAGTGCACCTATGATGCTTGTTTTAGATTTTTTAGTTTATGAATTTCCCATCTGGGGAGCAGAAATTCCAGTTGGCATGATGAGTCTATTTGTGGGGACATTAATGTTGATTATTTTGGTCGGGAAAGATTTGTGGAATAGTACGAATGAAAGTTGGCAAAGATAAAATAAATCACGATAATCAACTGTATATTTTTATGTCTCAAAAAGGATTGAACAATGAAACTATGGACTAAGTTTTTATCTGTTTCTCTACTTGCTCTCGTAGTAGTAGCTTGTAACAAAAATGACCCAAAAAGTGTAAAGCTTGAAAACGAAGATGAAAAAACATTCTATGCAATGGGTTTCATGCTTGGTGGAAATCTTCAGCGTTTAAACCTTAATGATAAGGAGCTAGCTGCTCTTTACAAAGGTGTTGCTGCTGCTTCTAAAAATGAAAAATCAGAAGTGGATATGAACGTTTACCAAAACCGTATTCAAGATGTTTTCAAAGCAAGAATGGATAAAGTCGCACAAACTGAAAAAGATTCAGGAAAAGCATTTATCGAAAAATTCATCAAAGATGAAGGTGCAACGAAAACTGAATCTGGACTTGCTTATAAAGTAATCAAAGAAGGAACTGGAAAAACTCCAATGGCAGAAGATGTTGTTGAAGTTCACTACCACGGTACTCTAGCAGACGGAACAGTATTTGATTCATCTGTTGAGCGTGGAAAAACGATTTCTTTCCCACTTAATCGTGTTATCCGTGGATGGACTGAAGGTCTTCAAACAATGAAAGAGGGCGGAAAAACAAAATTTGTTATTCCATCTGAGCTTGCTTACGGTGATGCTGGTGCTCCTCCAAAAATTCCTGGTGGCGCAACTCTAGTATTTGAAGTTGAGCTTTTCAAAGTTTCTAAAGGTGAGACAGCTGCAGCTGCACCAGCTCCAAAAAAGAAGAAGTAATTTTAATTACAGTTCTTTATAATCACAAAGGCCAGGTTCATCCTGGCCTTTGTTGTTTTAAGGGACTTTTATGTTTAAAAAAATTATCCTCGGACTTTTTATTTCATTGCCCGTTCTAGGCCAGACTCTCAAAGATCAAGTCGTTCTCTTCGATACAGATAAAATTAAAACCACTGGAGTCATTGTCGCCAATGCTCATGGAATCATAGGCGAATACTATGAAACTCCCGGTCGCGAGGATCGAAAATTTCTTCTTTGGTCTATTAGTAAAACTGTCTCCGCCCTGATTGTCGGTCGTGCCATCCAAGAGGGAATTTTAAAACTAGAGGAGAATGTCCGAGGGCAGGTAACAGTCAGGTCTTTATTGGAGATGAGTTCAGGCCTTTCATGGGATGAGAGCTATGAAGAGGCTCCCTTTAAATCGAATGTCGTGCGCATGCTTTATGGCCTAGAGGCCTTCGATATGGGCCAATATGTTCTCAGTATCCCTGCCAAACATAAACCTGGGCATCGCTTTAAGTACTCAAGCGGTGATTCAAATCTCCTACAATGGTATTTAAAAAAGAAAATGGGCCTTGAGTATTCAGTCTACCCCTGGAAGGCCTTATTTGATCCTTTAGATATTCGAGCAAGCTTTGAAAGAGATGGACAGGGTGTTTTTGTGGCCTCTTCTTATGTCTATATGTCTTTGAAGGATCTACTCAAGGTGGCCCAGTTGATTTTAAGCAAAGGAAACTGGGGAGGAGTTCAGCTTATTTCAGAAGACTATATTACTAGTATGACGACTCCAACTAGGGCCTCTAGTGAGAGGTCAAGAATGAGAAGTGATGATCTTAACTATGGATTTCAAATTTGGCTGAACGGTTTATCAGGAAATGGAAAATTGCCTCTTAAAGATCTTCCAGCAGGAAGCATTTTTATGCTTGGGCATCATGGACAAATTGTTGGTATTTTTCCAGATGAACAAATAATTATTTTAAGATCGGCCAGTGATAGAGGGCGATTAGATAAAAACAAATTTTTTAAAGAGATATTAGTATGGGCCAAAAAACAAAGATCACTTTAACCGCCGGGATACTTTTCGGTATCGTCTTTACGGCGTTTAGTTTTTATTATTTCTCTGAAACCGCTCCCTGGGAGATCCCAAGTCTTCATTCAAGACGATCGGCCAAGGAGTATTGCTCTTGTCGATTTGTCATCGGAGATTCACGAGTGGATTGCTCAAAAAAGATCTTTGATATTATTCCCTTTGGTGAAATTGAAGACAGAGAGGAGTCCGTAGAGATGAGTTTTCTTTGGTCAACTCATCGGGCCTATCTTGAGAATAAAAAGCTTGGGTGTAAAATAAGATAAAAAAAAGCCTCCTTTGAGAGGAGGCTTTTTTTATTCCAGATCTAGAATCTAAATTCTGATTAAAGAGCTGTGAAAGAAGTTTTAGGTTTATGCCAGCAAAGTGGACGGATACCAGAATTTTGTCCATTAAGCTTGTGACATGTACCAACCGTTTCATCCTCTTGAGAAACATCAGTATTCATATCAATTTCGCAAAGTGATCCTTGGAAATATGTATCAAGGCGACACTGGTAAGCTGGGTGATTATCATCAGTTTTGGCGACAACTTTTGAATCAGGTGTTTCAAATTTTGGCTCTGATGTAGAGTTACGAAGGGCCATGAAAAGTCTTGATACAGACATTCCCGCCATTCCACCACGGATACAAATTTCTTTATCAGCTTTATTACCTTTGTTAGCTTGAGAACAAGCATCAACAAGAGATTTTGGAGCATTAAGACCCTTTACGATTTTTGCATTGTCATCGTTAAGGAAAACACGACGAAGACATTTTAAGTTTGCAAAGTAGTCAGCTTGACCTTCATTTGATGCCCAGCTAGTGATGCTGCTAGATGAAGTTCCACCCCACCATCCGCCGCCGCCGCCACCTGTCTGTGGTTGACCTTTCTTAGGAGCCCCACCAATGTGGTGACCAATTTCGTGACAGACAACAAGAGCAAATCCATCTTCAGTGATTGTCTCATGACGAGCAAGACCACCGAACATAGCAACTTTATAATTTTTTCCAGACTGAGAAGCATAAGCATTAACTGTAGCATCAGACCAGTTTCTTTCAACATTAAGACGTGCGCCCATTGATGAAATGATTGGGGCATAAATGCCTTCCACTTTATCAATAACGGCATTGAATTTTTCTTCCGTAAGACCAGTTCTGATAGCTTTGTTATGGCCAACAGGAATTCTTAGGTCGTTTTCAGGAACGAATCCACCGTTTTTTCTAGAACCGTCGATTGAGCAAGCAAAGCTTGAAGTCGCTAGCGACATACTTGTCACAACTGCGAGAGTCTTCATGATATTTTTCATTATTATCCTCCGTGATCACTAATCACATTCTTTGTGTTAGGATTATGTTAAGCGTTTAAGAATTTTTTCTCAGATGGGAATTGCCTGTCTACATTATTTGATCAACAAGATCAGCTTGTAAGATTATGTTTGAAAGGTGATAAATTAACGCTGTTATACATGGCAAACTGAGATGAAGGAATTTTTATGTATCAGCTCTCTTTTTATGTCCCTAAAGATCATCTCGAAATAGTGAAAGAAGCTGTCTTTAAAGCAGGGGGCGGCCGCCTTGGGAATTATGATTATTGCTGCTTTGAGTATGAAGGCCTTGGTCAATTCAGACCCCTCGAGGGAAGCAAAGCCTTTATTGGAACGATAAACCTGATTGAAAAAGTCAGGGAAGTAAAAATTGAAATGGCCGTGGCCGATCAGTACTTAGAAGAGGTGATTCGGGCCTTAAAAAATTCACACCCTTATGAAACACCTGCTTATTTTGTCTTAAAAGCTCAGGATATTTAAATCTTTTCAGTTATCCACCGATAAGCCTCTTGAAAACTAAGAGGAGAAAGCTCCATGAAACATTGGCTGCTCGGTCTATCATTTATTATTTTTTCGTTTTCTGCCTTAGCAGAGGAAAAGCTAGCGCAACCTTATAGGGAGCTCTCGGTGATTCTCACAGCTGAAGGTTATTACCCTAAAAACCTTCAAGTGTTCGAAGGCGAGAAAGTGAAATTCTATCTTACATCAACAGTAGAAGACCCTGGATGTATGATCGTTCAAGGGCACGAAGTATTCATGGCCGCCAATAAAGGAAAAGTCACTGAAGCCGAAGTGGTTTTTGAGAAAGCAGGTCATTTTTCTTTTTATTGCCCGAGCAATCGCAAGAATGATGGAAAGCTTACGGTTATCAAGAAGATTGATCCAAATGCAAAAAAACGTGGGATTGCCAGCGAGAGATCAATGGACCCAGCTGTTTGGACTCCGAAGGAATATTAATGAGTGGTGTATTTCAAGATGCCATTGCCAGTCTCTTAGCGCCGATTGCTGATCTCCTTAAAGATCCGACGGTCTCTGAGATTATGATCAATGGGCCTCATGAAATTTTTATTGAAAAGAAGGGACTTGTGTATAAAGTCCCTAATATGTTTCCTGATGATGAAGCACTCATGGCCTCTATGAGAGCCATTGCTCAATCAGTAGGACGAGTGATTGATGCTGATAATCCTCGTCTAGATGCCAGACTTCCAGACGGATCACGTATTGCTGTTGTAATGCCTCCTATGGCCAAGGCCGGGACGACGGTGGCCATTCGTAAATTCTCGGAAGAAAAACTTACTCTTAAAGATCTCATTAATTTTGGTTCTCTTTCTCCAGAAGGAGCAAGATTTCTTGATTGTTGTATGTACCTAGGACGAAACACTCTGGTGTCAGGTGGTACAGGTTCAGGAAAAACAACTATGCTGAACGTCTTAGGTGGACGTATGCCAAAGACTCAGCGTCTTCTCATCATCGAAGATGCAGCTGAACTTCAAATTAAAGCTGAGCATGTTGTGCGCTTTGAAACACGTAAAGGAAACCCTGAGCGAGGAATTAAAGAAGTCACGATCCGAGATTTGATGGAATCTGCACTTCGTCTTCGTCCCGATCGAATTATCGTGGGAGAGGTTCGTGGATCAGAGGCCCTAGATCTTTTAAATGCCATGGGAACAGGTCATGACGGTTCTATGGGAACTGTCCATGCCAACACACCGATTGATGCTTGTACACGCTTAGAAACCCTTTGTTTGATGGGTGAAAATAGAATTCCACCAGATGCTATTAGAAAGATGGTGGGATCGGCCTTGCAGCTTATTGTTCAATGTTCTCGTTATCATGATGGGGGACGTCGTACTTCTCATATTTCTGAAGTTCTTGGGGTGGATGAGCATGGCCGTTATGTGGTGCGTGACATTTTCCGCTGGATTCAAACTGGTAAAGATGACAATGGCAAATATATAGGTCAAATGACGCCAACAGGCTATGTACCGACTTTCTTTGAGGAATTTATTGCGAATAAACTTCCATTTCCAAAGACAAACTTTAAACCACCTGAGTGGGCCCTGCCTTTTCTTAAAAAAGCTGCTTAAAGTCTTGGACATTCACACGCATGTGACTACAATTTTCTCCAATTACCTCAAGGAGATTGTATGTCGACTATTAAATCAATTCACGCTCGCCAAATTTTGGATTCACGTGGAAATCCCACAATAGAAGTAGATGTTCTGACAAATAATGGTCATCTTGGCCGTGCCTCTGTTCCATCTGGAGCTTCAACTGGATCTCGTGAGGCCCTTGAGCTTCGTGATGGTGATAAATCAAAATTTTTAGGCAAGGGTGTTTTAAAGGCCGTTGATAATGTGAACAAAATTATCGCTCCTGCCCTTATAGGGAAAAATGTTTTTGAGCAGCGAGCTCTTGATCACATGATGCTTGAGCTTGATGGAACTGAAAATAAGGATAAACTCGGAGCGAATGCTATCCTTGGTGTTTCAATGGCCCTATGTCGTGCCGGTGCTCTTGAAAAAAACAAGCCGCTTTATAAATATCTCTCTGAGGATTTAAAAGTTCCTACTCCGACTGGAAAAATGAGACTCCCAACTCCACTTATGAATATCATCAATGGAGGAGCTCATGCTTCAAATAATCTTGATATTCAAGAGTTCATGATTGTTCCTCACATGAAAAAATCTTTCTCTGAGAATCTTCGTGCCGGTGTTGAAGTCTTCCATCATTTGAAAAAAGTTCTTCATGATAAAGGTCATTCAACAAATGTCGGTGATGAAGGAGGATTTGCTCCAAGTCTTCAAAGCCACGAAGAAGCCATCTCTTGTATTCTTGAGGCCATCAATAAGGCCGGTTATAAGGCCGGAGTTGATATTTCTCTTTCTCTAGATTGTGCTGCCTCGGAATTTTATAATGCTGATAAAAAAGTGTATGAGATGCAAGGGAAGACTTATACTGCAGAGGAGATGATTAAGTATTATGAGCATCTCACGACTCTTGCTCCGATTTATTCAATTGAAGATGGATTTGATGAATCAGATCGTGATGGCTTTATCAAATTTCAATCAGCTCTTGGAAGTAAGCTCGTCAACGTGGGAGATGATCTTTTTGTGACGAACGCCAAAATTCTTAAGCGCGGAATTGATAATAAAGAGGCCAATGCTATTTTAGTTAAAGTGAACCAAATCGGATCTATCTCTGAGACATTTGATACATTAAAACTTGCTTATGATAATGGTTTTAAGGCCATCATTTCACATCGCTCAGGTGAAACAGCGGATGCATTTATTGCCGATTTAGCGGTGGCCAGTGGCGCAGGTCATATCAAAACTGGTTCTGCCTCAAGATCTGATCGTATTGAGAAGTACAACCAACTCCTTCGAATTGAAGAGGAATTAGGAAGCTCAGCTCTCTATGAGCCTGTAAAATAACAAAGAAGGGGGATAAATCCCCCTTTTTTATTTGTACTGAGTCCTAAACTATCTTAAAATTTAAAGTAGATGCTCTAACCGTGGGGTCACTCATGATGCTGAAATACTTTGTTGGACTCACTTTTTATCCTGATAATTCATTCGCTAAAAAGATTGAACATTTCCGTTCGCGATTTGATACAAAATTTAATTCCAATTCAACCATTCATCTTCCGATTGTTCCTCCTTTTGAGATTCCATACTCTGAAGGAAAAAAACTCTCTCTAGAGCTAGTTGAAGAGCTAGATTCATTTTATTTTGATAATCTCGATCATCATGTGCTGAAATTTGATGACCTCGATGTTCATGACTATAAGAAAAATTTGCTCCTTCATCTTAACCCTATGATTGATGCTGACCTGGCCTTTTGTCAGGAATCTCTTTTTTCAATATGCCAGTCGTACATTGTGGAAAGAGAGAAGCGCATGAAAACTGACAAAAAAACATTTATGACTATTGGACGCTTCTCTTCAGAGACAGAACTTCATTATGGGTTAGAGCATGCTCGCAAGGAGTTTGTTCACTTTACGGGCCTGCCTTTTGAATCTATTTGTCTTTTTAGACAGAATCACGGGATCTGGTACAGAGAATCCGACTTAATTACTTTTAAAAGACCTACAGAAGAGTTTTTGCAATCTCTTGAGGCTTCAATATAATTAGAGGGATGAAGTATCTCATTCCATGTATTATTTTGTTTTCAGAATTCACCCACGCTCAACAGAGCTATGTCCCTTTTGCTCGTCCTCTAGAAAAGAAAGGATATCAACTTTCTTTGTCTGGAAACTATTGGCAATCATCAAAACGAATTGATCGTGATGGAAAAGAATCTGAATTTCCTGATGGGGAGTCTTTCAATCGCTTTGATTCAGAGTTCAATGGTATTTTAGGTGTGGCCAAAAATTTTCAAATTGGTGGTGGAGCTCGCTTTCGTATGAATCAAATGAAAGTGAGTAATGGCAGTGGACAAATTGTCGATGCTTCTTCATCAGGGCCAGAATCAGTTTTTGCCACCGGTCTTTTTGCTTTTGATCCTGTAAATCGTATTCAGTTTGCTATCGAAGGACTTTATAAATACCGTCCCTATGAAGATAAAGAAATCAATCTTACAAGTTATGATCGTGAAGATATTGTTTTAGGTGAGAGGGGGAACGAATACAGTATTGGTCTTGCTGCTTCCTATACTTCGGCCACAAAGAATTTTATTTCTCTTCGTGGTGGATTTCGTGATCCAGGTACTGAAGTTTCAAATGAAATTTATTATCAAGCTGAAGGGGCCTTAGGCTGGAAATATTTTGCCCTTGTAGCAGGTGTCGATGGAGTCTTCTCGATGAAAGATGATCCTTACACTGATGATCCTTTGAATAAGCCGGCCTATAATCGAGGAAACTCAGAAATGTATCATGGTATTAATCGTGAATATATGGCCCCTTATGTGGGTACCAATATCGCTCTTGGAAAATTTTGGCGTGCCGAACTCAGAGGTTCGCAAGTTATTTCTGGGCGCTCAACAGATATGGGAACTCAGTTTGGAATCAGCTTAGTTTACCGTAAAGAAACTCCACCAGAAATGCTTCTTGATGGAAAATTTAAAACTTATGATATCGAAGCAGCAGTGACTAAAGTTTCAAAACAAAAAAACTTTGTTGAAATTGATAAAGGTCTCTCAAGTGAAATTTATAAAGGGATGAGAGTAGATCTTTTTGAATTTGATTATCTTGGTGGAAATGTTCTCGTTGCACGTGGAGTTGTGATGCAAGTAAAAGTCGACTCCGCTGTGATTAAAATTTCAACTCGATTCAATCCTAAAAAGGAAATTAAGCAGGGATTAATTGCTCGAATGACGAGTAAGTAGAAGAGATGTTATTATTCGAAATAAATCCACATGACTTTCCTTTTAGGAGCATAATTATCATATTCAAATCTCAATCCTATTTCACTGATTTTGACTAAGTATTTGTCTGTTAATGAGTGCTCTTCCATGTGAATCGAGACTTTTTCTTCTACCCAATTATAATTCCTAAATCTTTTCTTTAAGGCGACATAGTTATCGAAGTCTTTATAATAGAAAAGGGTCAAATGAGAAATAAGATTTGTTTTTTTATCCACATATACATCAATTTTTTTAAACTTGTACCTTAAGATTTTAAATTCAGAATACGGGTCTTTTTCAATCGTTTCATCTGGTGGGCCGAAAAGATTGTTCAGACGAGTTGGATTTTTTTCTTTCATGAGAGATATGATTTTTTCAAAAATATCACCGTCTTTAGATAAAGGCTTTATTTGAGAACAAGACATAATGAGTACAAGGGAAATATAGATAAATCTCATTTGTGGCTCTCCTTAGATTCTATGATTTTTTCTAAAATTTGAAATGACTGAGGATTGAAACTTTGTAGAAGTAATTTGTTTGAGTAATATAGCTCAATTGAATTAGCGAAATCTTCGCTCGGAGAATTTTTTGAGTCAGGAAGGATCACATTATCAGGGGCAACAATCTTTCCCTTTTCTTGATATCTCCAACCTCTTGCAACAAAAAAAGATTTTAATACAACAGGATCCATATCCCAAACAGCAATATGAGCCATTTCGTGTGTGATGATATCTTTTTTGTTTGGCATTTTGAAAAACTTATCGAAAATAATGAGTGTTCTTGCTGAAGGAATAACCATCGCAGGATTATTAGAATTTCCTATCTGTTCAGCGGCTCTAAGAATTTTATTAAGCTTGTATCTTTTAAGCCATATCGGTAGACTCTCAATCTGTTTAATAAGTTGATCCATCTCATCTTTAGTCCAGTCCTTGAATTTGGTCTCTAGCCCCTTGATCTTGTCTTTTGGAGAGTTTTCAAAATAATTATTTACCTTTATCTCTCTACAATGTTCAGAACGCACATGAGAAGAAACCACTACTCCGCTTTGCTTTCTATATTCTTTGATGTGACTTTCTCGAACATGTATTTCATTGGGCAAGCAAGCAAAAATAAGATCACTATAAGCTAAGGCATATAATAAAAATAATCCGACTAAAAATTTCATGAAGCAATCTTATTTAAATCAATATCAGGAAAGACTTCTTTAACTTTGAGTAAAGTTTTTAGAGTGGGATTATTATCACCAGACTCCAATCTTTGGTAGGGAAGAAGTTTCATTCCAAGTTCATGGGCCATTTCTTGTTGAGTTTTTCCCTTTTGAATACGGTACTTCTTTATAACAATTGAAAGTTTTTGATAAGGAGTTAAAAAGTCGAGACAATCGAAATTTTCGCTAAAATTTTCAATAGAGTAGCCAATAATATCATCATTTTGATTAGACCTAAATTCTCCTATTTGATCGTTCATTTCAGATGGGACGAGATAGTTTTCTTTTTTATCGAAGAAAACTTCAACATAATCTAAATCTTTATCATAGTAGATGTACATTCTAAGACTCCTTCTTATATATAACCTGGCCACTTTTTATTTTAGTCGTCGTATAGGCCGTTGAGATGAAGTTACCATCTGAGCAGCACTTTAAGACAACACAAAAATATCTAGAATCTCTTTTAAGAATATAATAAAGATTTGATACTTGAATGGAAGAGCTTCTTCTGACTTCGACTGGTGCTTTTAGAGCTTCGAAAATCAAATGTTCATCGGCCTCAGGGTGGCGAGATCGAATGTGTAGCTCTTGTTCGTCGGTCAAAATGCAATCTTCATTTTGATAATTTTTGAAGACCTTCATTGTGTAGACAATACTACATGTTTGTAGTATTGTCTAGTAGAAATTGTTCTGCTTCTTCTAATGAAATCGCTTGGGCCGCATCAGAGACTGATTTTGCAGGTTCTGGATGGCACTCGATCATTACTCCATCAAAATCCATGGCGAGGGCAGCAGCAGCAAGAGGAAGAACAAATTCTCTTTTTTTAGTTCCATGGCTTGGATCAATAATAACTTGGTAACCTGATTGTTTCGCTACCATTGCAACGATAAAATCAAGATGAACACCTGTCGGTGAGGTGAGAGTTCTTGACCCTCTCTCACATAAAACAATCTTATTTTTTGGCACACCAAAGCGCTGGAGATACTCAGCAGACGCCAACCATTCCTCTAAAGTATTTGCGAAGCCGCGTTTAAGAAGAACAAAATCTTGCTTCTTCAAATACTTTCCAATGACCTTAAGAAGCTCAAAATTTTGCATATTACGAGCACCGATTTGAATCACCTGAACATCATCTGCAATGGCCGCGAGCTGCTCTTCAGAGCAGACTTCGGCGACAAATTTTAATTCTTCGACAGAGTAGGTCTCACGGAGTTTGGCCAGAACTTGAAGCCCCTCAACACCTAGGCCCTGAAAGGATTCTGGACGAGTGCGAGGCTTAAAAAGTTGAGTACGGATATACGTTACATCGTGCTTACGCAAAATATTGGCGACTTGAGATATCTGCTCAAAAGACTCAAGTGAGCAAGGACCTAGGATAAAAAGCTTATTCTTCATGGACATACAGGGCCCGGCAATTTTAATCAGTTTGTAACCACCAGTAATTTGGTTAGAATGAGATATAATGATTTATGCTTATACTGACAAGGACAAAGCTTATGCTCGCAAAGACTAAGAACTTTTTACTTACTCTCGTACTCCTGAATTCGGTGGCCTGGGCCAAGCCTTTTGCCAGTAAATTCTGTGAGTTCGAATTGCCGCCAGGCTGGTCTTGCGCCTTAGAGGGGACAGACTATGTATGTCAGAGTGAGACGGCCGATAGAAAGAAAGAAGCCATTATTATTCTTGCCGCTAAAATTCGTGGAGAACAAGACTCCCTCGATGAGTACATGGCCTATTTAAAAAAGAATAAAGAATACTCACTTCCAGGTGGGAAATCTCAAGTCTCAGAGCCTAAATTCACAAAAATGACTGACATTAATAATCACCGCTGGGTAGATTCACTTCACCTTGCCTCTGAGGTTCCTGGTTTCTACACTCGTTATATGGCCACAGTAAAAGAAGATCTGGGTCTCGCAGTGACATTCTCAGTCAGCAAAGACCTTTATTCTCAGTACCAGCCAGTTATCGATAAAATGATGTCTACTCTTCGTGTTTTCCGTCAGAAGAAGCAAGATCTTGCTGATCTTCGTGGTAGCGGAACTGATGCTAATTTTAATGATGCTACTTTTGCTCCATCAGGAGCAATGGGAGATATGCAGGTTAATAAAACAAAGAAGCGTGTTGACGGAGATTCATCTGGTGATCAGCTTGGTCTTCTACTTCTTGTTGTTGGGGCCATTGTGGTGTTCATCATTCTTAAAAAGAAGAAGGGTGGAGCTGCTAAGAAGAAAAAGAAGCAATAATTCTTGGCAGTGGGGTTTCTCGGGCCTTTTAGATATTTCAGTAAGTTAACAGTTTAAACCCATATAAGGCCCTACTTGGTAACACCAGTAGGGCCTTTTCTTTTAAAATGGATATTATGAAAACACTAATCGTATCAATGATCTTGAGTCTTCAATTAATCCTCTTTCCGGCAACGGCGAGTGCGGGGACAAGCACAGCTGCTTATGCCAAGGGGATATCATCTCTAGCAATTGGTGTGACTGGTACGATGGCGATCACCTCTTGTGTTGGAAGCTTAATTTCACCTTACATATTTTCCGCTGGAGCAATTGGAATGATTGCGGGAGATATGATCCTAGCTAAAAAATATACTGATTATCAAAAGAAAAAAAATAGTGAATTGAAACTTAAAGAATCAGAACTGAAAGATGGAAATGGAGATTATCAAAAAGAAATAATTGATCAACGTCTGGAAATGGAAAAAGCTGAATTAGAGAATATAAAAAAGAGAGAAACTCTTCATTACGTACTTGGTACTGTTATGACTGCTGCGATGGGAGTTGCTATTTATGAACTCATCGCCAACAAAGCAGCTCAAGCAGTGAGTTTCGGAGCCGCTAAGCCTTTCATTGGATATTGCACGTGCAGCAAAGATGCAGCGATGGCCACTTCAATTAGTAATACGATTACATTTACTTGGGGACAAGCTGTAAACATGTTGGCCGGAGTTGCATCAAGCTCAGGCGGTGGAACGAGTGCTTTTGGTTCATGGTTTAGTTATATTCAAATGGCGCTGCCTCTTATGTCATCCACTATCTCTGGAATGATGGATAGTATGATTTCGTCTGATATTACTCGTTCAATTTTTTTCGGCGCAAATGCCGCAATCTTGTATTGGGTTGCGGGAGATTTGTCTGCGAAAAAGAAAATTGCAAAAGATAATATTGCAAAGCTAGAAGAGTTAAAGAAAAAAGTTAAAGGAACTCAAGCTGAGGGTATTGCTCCTGGTCCAGGAAACTATGCAGATGGAGACAATCAAAATCTCAGTGGTGTAATGAATATTAAAGAGCTTCCTCAAGTTGCCGAGGTGAAGTCTTGTTTTTCAATAAATAAAGGAACTGCCTCGTTTGGAAGTTCATCATGTAAAACAGCAGTGAAGTTATCTCCAATTAACTTTAAAGGTGGATTAAATATACCCGTACTTCAAAGCGTGTCTGGTTCATCTATCAATGCTGCTAATGCACTAACTGCTGGAAACTGGGAAGGAGCTGAAGTTGCATTTGCAGACATAAGTTCAAAAGCCGCTCAAATTAGAGAAATCAATGATCAATTACAAAAAAAATATAATGACCAAATGAAAGCTGAGGGAAAGCCAACTATTGATTTTAAAGGCGAAGTTGCAAAGCAAGTAGCAGCAATTGATAGTGAAATCGCAAAAGCTATGGGAATGCCAGCAAGTAGTTTAGCCGCTGCTCCACAAGCTACAATTGGTAAAGACGAAGCCGCTAAAGAAGAAGTTGCTTCTTCAGCAAGTACTCCAGTTGTTGCTCCTGTTGCTGATATTCCATCAATGGACTTGAGTGGAATTGGCGGAGGAATGGAGCAAGCAGATGTGAGTGGAGAAGCTCCTGCGAAGAGTTTAGACGATTCTTTGGGAGAGTATGAAGTTGCAGAAAATGATATTGCTAAAGATCCAGGTGTTTCGATTTTTAAGCAAGTCTCTAATCGTTATATTCTCAATTATCGTCAGTTTTTTAGTGCCGCGAAGAAATCTCTCACGCCTTCTGAAGGTGCAGCTGAGAAGACGGCTCCTGCCGCTTCACCTTAAAACAACCCAAATATGCCATAAATAATTGACAGGAAGAAGGCCCTTTAAAGGGCCTTCTTCTATTTTAAGAGATTGATTTTAAAGAGTTTTTTAGGGGCGTGGAGAGTAGTTCATCAGCAAGGTACAGACTCGGTTTAAAATAATATCAAGAGATAGGTCCGAATAACCGATAAAATTTGTGGCTTTCTCTATTTAAGGGTCATTTATGAAAACTTTACTTTTTATTTCAGTCGTTGCGCTTAGTACGGATCTCGCCCATGCAGTCAACATTCTTGATGGGGATTGGAAAAGTAGTAATATGAATAGAGAAAAGCTCGATGGTAAGGGACAAGTTATTGGAAAAGTTGATGATACTCAGAATCAAAACAAACCGAATGATCCCAAAGTAAATAACCCAGTAGTTGATACACAAAATGATAGACCTTCAGGATCAACAACAGTTAACTCTGATGTTGTAAACTGTATTGATAAAAATCAAATTACACCTACTAGTTTACCTCGATGTATTGCGATTCGTTTGGCCGCAGGATTGTCAGGATTAAGTGGAACTGAAACAGATAATGATTCCTCTAAAGATAAAATGATTAATTGTAAACTGAAGTCTCCTACCAATCAAGATTGGGTAGTATGCCAACAAGGAATCAAAACTTATAATACTCTTACTGGATTAGATGGGGCCATGCAATTATCGACTGGAATCCAAAGTCAGCTGGCCCAAGATAAAATTCAAAAAGAGACCATGAAAGAGGCGCAAGCGGGAAATTTACAAACAGCAGCTCTTCAAGCCACGGCTGATCAAAACTTAGCAAATGCGAAACTTCTTGAGCAGCAAGCTTCATTTTATGGTGGGCAAGCAGCTTATCTTGAAACTTTTGTCGCAACAAAATGGCCATCAAAAGTTAAAACAGTATGTAATGCAAAAAGAATTGCGGAAGTTAAAAACATCGTTGCAAAAAATATTGGTGATGCTATTTCTTTGGCTTACCCAGGGAATACAAACGGGGCACAATCTCAAACACAACCAACTAAAGTTGAGGTTGCAGGGGTGTCTTTTGGAATGTCAAACCAGCCAAACGTAGCTGCTAGTATTACAGAAGCAAACTGTATCAAAATTCTTGATTCCGGCTTTATTAAAAAATCAACGGAATTATTCCCTAATAGTAGTGCTCGCTCTGCTCTTCAAAATAAGGCCATTGAATCTATCGGTAAAGCGGCAAAAGCCGGTATTGATGCTAATAGATTAAGAAAAAATGCCAAAGTGGCTGAGACACTTAAAGATCAATTTGTTGATCCAGGTGGAGATGCAATGTTTGATCTTTGTCGAATTGATCCGGCCAATGTTCAATGTCGTGGTACTGGAACAAGAGTGAATCAACCAGGCTATCAAGCTGGTCAGTTTAATCTTGATGGTGGTGGAAATGGACAAGCTTTTAATTTAAATCCTAACGCTGGAACAGGCGAAGAAATTGGAAATATCGGAACTGGAGAGGCTACAAATATTGCAGGGGTGACTTCGCCTTTTGCTGATGAAGCTGATAAGGCCTCAGACCTTCTTGATCAGGCAGGTGGTGCTTCTTACACATCTGCAGGTGCAGGTGGCGGAGGAGGTGGTGGTGTAGGTGGTGGAGGCGGCGGTGGTTCAGCTGCTCTTGGTGGAGACCTTCAAGGTGCTGAGAAAGATGATAAAGAAGCTGAGATTAAAGCGTCTAAGCGTGATGGTGGATATGCAAGTGGTGGAGGTGGATTTCAAGCGACTGGTAGTGGGTCTAGTGATGAAAATCCTCTTCAGAGCTTATTCGATCAAGATGGGGCCAAAGGTGGAATTGAAGAAGACCGCTCAATTGCTTCTGAAGATATCGACAATTCAAACTCTGCTCTCTTTGAGAAAATTTCAAAGAAGTATGCTAAAGTTCACGGTGAAAAAAGAATTGAAGCAAATAATTTAGAATAGGACTCCCATGTATCGTAAGTTTGAATGCGAGGTGCAGATTAATGAATCGCACCTCGATAGTTTTGGTCACGTCAATAATGCCGTTTATTTAGAACTCTATGAACATGCACGATGGGAATTCATTACCGAGAATGGTTATGGCCTTGATCATATTCAAAAAACTCGCAAAGGGCCTGTAGTCCTTGATTTACAGGTGAAGTTTAAGCGAGAGATTAAGAACCGTGAGAAAATCAAGATTCAGTCAGAGACAAAACAGATCGTGAACTCAAAAATAATGGTTCTTGAACAGCGAATGATTAATGCTGACGGGAAGGTCGCTTCTGAAGCGACCTTTACAGTGGGATTTTTTGATTTGAATGAAAGAAAACTGATTGAAGCTCCTAAAGACTGGCTACATGCCATAGGAATTGATGAATAAAAAAAGCCTCCTTGCGGAGGCTTTTTGTTTAGCTATTTGGGTAGCAGTTTCCGAATTGATCTTGGTATCCGTAACATGTTCCTGAGTACTGACCACCGTTTTGGTTGTAGTCATTATACCCACCATTATTATAATCATAGTCATCACCATAATCATAATTCACATCGTTGTTATAATCGTAGTCGTAGCTTGATTGGCTGAAATCAAAGTTTTGATCTCTATAAGTTTCTGAACAAACATAACGATAGTCACCAGCTTGGTAGTTCAGGCTATCACGCATTGTTGAACACTGATCATAACCAATATTACAATACTGACTGAAGTAGCTTGAAGTTACTTGGTGAGTATACTGATCAACTAGCTGATAATTACACTGTTCAACATTGCTGTAGCGGTATCTGTATCCATTGAACACATAGTATGGATAATTATCAAGAACATGGTATCCATTGATGTATCCAGTTGCGGGATAGAAAATCCAGTGTCCATAAAGATAGTTTGCATACGAAGCTCTTACAAAGCGGTAGTAGTCATATGGATGAGTGTAGAAAATGTTAAAGACACTCGTGTATCTGTATGGAGCATGATTGTAGTATCTGTACGTTACTGGAGTATAGCCATATGGACGATGGTAATCTCTTGAGTTGTAGTATGTTCTTGTTGGACGATGTGTTGGCGGATTATAGCTACGTCCGTAGTTCGGTCCACGTGGAGTTGTTGGACGTGGTTGTTGATAACCAGGTGTTGGAGATGGATTATTTCTTCCTGGATTATAGTTTGGTCCACGAGGAGTAGAAGGAGTAGTTGTGCGTGGTGGTTGCTGGTAACCAGGTGTAGGAGATGGATTATTTCTTCCTGGATTGTAGTTTGGTCCACGAGGAGTAGAAGGAGTAGTTGTGCGTGGTGGTTGCTGATAACCAGGCGTAGGAGCCGGATTATTTCTTCCTGGATTATAGCTAGGCCCACGCGGCGTGCTTGGAGAACCACCCCCACCACGATTTGGGTTGTAGCTAGGACCTCTGCTTTGAGCATAGGCCACAGTTAATTGAGACAATACAAGAGTAGCAACCAATAAGGTTTTCATACGTTCTCCGTCGTTTGAGATACACACTTCTTATCTTCCAAATTACGAGGGAGTTAAGTCTTTGAAAAGAGGGTTTTTACTTACAGTCGCATATAAAGTTGTGGTGCCATTTTAACCGCTGAGAATGATTAATAATGAGACTAAAAATAAGCTTATAAAAAGACTCACATCTTTTTTCAAATGTAAGAGGGGGCATTTTGCACCACCAACTTCAGTGTCAAAGTGATACTAAAATGGGGGTAAATCGAAGGTCATGACATATTTTTTATAGATGAGCTGAAGATTCTCCAAAACAATTTCTTTGAGCTCCAAAGGCGATTGTTCAATATTTTTTTGAAACAAATCAAATGTGTATTGCTCAGAGAGTTTATGAGAAACAGGCCAATAACTTAAATGCCATCTTTCTGGAGATACACCTGATGTATCAGTCGAAAAAGGTCTAAAAAAACCAAAAGATTGATTGTTATTGATTTGAATATCTAGCCAATCATGAAGCTCCGCTGCTGGACCACCACTCTCACACTCTTGGGGAGTAAGTTGAACATCTTCCGGTTTTTGAGTTCGCTCATCAAAAATATCAATATCTGATCCCCAGTGATGTCTTGAGGCCCCTGGCAGTGCAGACCATCGGAGAATAGAAAACATGACTTCAGTTGGAGTAAGAATTTGATAGACGAGGGGAGAGCCAAAATCATCCATCAGTGTGCGCTCACCTCTGGCCTTGGCATTCCAAATTTTGAGTTGGCGATTATAGTCTCTAAAAGCGCTTATCACTTGAAGATTAAATCCCGCTTCTGAAGCACGCTTTTGAAGTCGTAAAAAATCCTCTCTCATCTGAGAGTGGACTAAAAACTTAGTGCCCACAAGGGGCACTAAGTGAGCCATGGTTTTTCCAAGGATGATATCTGTATTCATTATTTATTAATATCAGTCTCAGCTGGTTTATCAGCTTCAGTTTTTCCTTCAGTATCAAAGAGTCTTCTCATCCCACTTCTTTGGTAGCGATGACTTAAAACCTCAAAGAGATTCGTTGAAGAGCCTGAGATATCATTCGTCCCAAGATCCATGTCTTGCTGAAGAACTTCTGCTACCTGTTGCTCTTGCACCGCCGCTTCTTCTTCAGTCAGTCCGAATTCAAGAGTTGGTTCAGATGAGCCAGTGTCAAATCCTACTCCTGGGCCGGGTGTTGACGCCACACTATTTGTACTTTCAACCTCTTCTTTAAGGTCTTCAAGGGCCGCTTTAGCATCGAAATTAGCAAGAGAAGTCGGCATCGCTCTTCCCGCAGATGGAGAACCGATTGTTCCGGTATTAGCGCCAATAAAGTTTCCGAGATTTTTCTCTGCAGCCGTCACAATGGCGTTCTCGTTTTTCATATCTTTGTCTTTAAGAATTTTGTTCGTAGCTTCTCTAAATTTGAAAGCATTATTCAAGAGTCCATCAGCATTTAGTTCTGCTCCGTTCCCGCTTGCGACGGTGTTAATTGGATTAAGGCCGCTTCCAAGAGTTGATAGAGTGCTTAGGTTGATTCCTGAAATATTAAATCCGCTCGCTTTAAGACATGTATTCGATGTCCTGCAGCTGCAGCTTTGATCAATCTGATTTGATTGTGTGATACAAACCTTTGGTCCAGAACCTCCAGAGGCAAGATAGCTATTGTTGTTTAGTGCAATTGAGTTCCACATATTTTGACAAACAGCTGAGTTTCCACGTGCTGGGTTACGTGATCCTTCGGCCGTATAGCAATAACAACCTGGTTGAGATTGATCATTTCGTTCAGCAGGAGTACAGATTTTCATTCCTTGTGTGTTTTCAAAATCTCCTTTCAATTTAAGGAGAGTTTCTTTGCGGGCCTTCGCTATCTTTTGCTGATCGGCCATCTCTTTAGTCATAAAGCCTGTGAGAACGCCTAGAACACCTCCGAAGGCGATTCGGAAAGTAGGAGTCTGAAGGAATTTTTGAAATTTTCCATCAGTCTTTTCTTCTTCTTTTAAAAAATTCTCCTTGTTTCCTGAGGCTGAATCAGTTGTAGAATTTGATCCACTTGCATCAGAATTTCCACTAGAACTTCCATTTTTGCCTTTATTTTTTCCACCTTTAAAAATATTACTGCTCATAAGTAACATCCCCGCAGTAGGAAGAATAGCGAGCAGCATTCCTGCTTTTGCATGGGCCTGAGAAATCCCTATTTCAGATTGAAGTTTGGCAATAATAGTTTCAAGCCCTACTGAAGGGGTATTATCATTCTTATTGAGTGAATATTTCTCAGCAAGCTGATCAGCAGTAATTCCAGCAAATGTTCTCACAAAGATTTGATCTTCAGTTGATTTATTAAAAAAACCAGCTTCTGTTTGTGAGTCAAGACTAGAGTAGGACTGACCCTTTACCATTTCTTCAAAATCGTTTGAAAGAGCAAGAATCTCATCAACAGAACTTGAATTACGGATCATTTGAATCTGATTCATTAACTCTTTTCGGTTTGGTAGATGATAATTAAAAGCACTCTCTTGACCGTTAGAATTGTTATATGGTTCCTGTCGAGGACTATTCGTTGGCATTTTTATTTTATTTTTGTCGAGACTGTCGTTGATATTCATTGGGTCTTTGTTTTTCTCATTAAGCTCTTTTATTGTGTTATCCATGTGCTTATTTTGCGATGTCATTGCAGTGTCGCGCTCCCAGCATTCAAATTTTGCTAAAAGGTTTGCATATTTACTGGCAGCAGGAGAAGTTTCTGGTGTTCCGAGAGTGATAAGTTGATTCAGCGTATCAGCTACTCCCTTTACTTCAAGAGGAACTATTTTATCATCTGTTGTTACATTTGTATTAGCGTTTAAATCTTTTACTTCTTTAGCTAGCTTAGCAAACTTAGTAGCTTCCTTCGTCCCAAGAGTGACAGTATATCCTGCAATTTGAGCTCCTCTTTGATTAGGAGGATTTTGTGCTGAAAGAGTTACACTTTCTTTTGCTGCAATTTTTAATAATGAGCTTTTTGCGAGTTTAAGTGAAATTAGTTCATACGCCGCAATCCCCGCAGCAGCGGCAAAAGCAGAAGCAGCGACTCCGTAAAAGATTTTTTTAGTCTTTGCGAGATCTTCGATTGATTTTTGTTCATCAGATAAAAGTTGGAATGCTTCAGATTGCATTTGTGTCGCATCAACTTTCTTTTGATCTAGGTTATCAGTAGTTTTAGGAGTAAAAAGTTTTTCGCGGGCCTCATCAAGTTTTTTTAGATTGGATTTGTGTTTAATAAATCCATAAACTTCACCACCGAGCATTGTCACACTGGCCACCATCATGGCGATAGTTGATGGAGGAAGACATTTATTTTTGCCAAACATTTTCTTCTTCACCATCATGTAACCAAACAGCATTAAAGGAAGAGCATAGACAGCAGTCTTGGCCACATTAAGACCAAAGCTGTTTCCTTTATACATGGCCTGGATATCACCAGAAGTTAATCCTTCACCACCAGCACCTTTATTGGCATTTTTTTCATAACAAGCTTTTTGTTCTTCGGGAGTTGAAAGTTTTGCACAGGCCTCAAGATCTCTTTGAGTTTGTGCGGTACTTGCATTCACTAAACATCTATTAGCAGCATCACTCCAACTTGTTCCAGCCCCACATGTACTGGCATCAGCATTTGCTCTCAGTACAGTGACTACCGCAAGCTCGGGTTTAATGGGAGCTACGAGGAGCTCGAAGCAAATTCCCAGCAGGAGGAGGCGGCTTAAAAATTTCATACTTTCATCCTTAGTAAATACAAGAAGTTATTTAATTATAAAGGGAGAAGGGGATTTTTTTGAGCTAAGCATGGATTGCCGCTTTTGTTTGGTCATCAAATATGGTCGAAACTGCTGTTATTTCAATGTCTTGGATCGCTAATCTTAGGCTTTGGATTCGGAGAAATTGTGATATATAGTTGACTCAAAAACTTGGCGGAAATATGAAAAATCTTATTCTAGGCATTCTAGCTTTGAGTTCAGTCTCTTTATGGGCGCAAACTCAATTTCAAACTGGAGATATTCTTCTTCAGCCACTTTACTGCAGACTTTGTGAATTGATCGAATCTGAAGAGCAGTCGATTTATTCTCATATGGGACTAGTGATTGAGCGTGAAACGGAAACTTTTGTCATTGAATCATTTGGTTCAGGAGTGAAAGTAGTGACCCTTGCCGAGTTTAATAAAAAAACACAAAAAGGTCAGAAGCTTCGGCATCTTCGTTTTAAAGATCCTGAGGTGGCCAACTATCTCTCTGAAGTCACTCAGACATTAAGACTTCTTCTTCATTTCAAGAAAAAATACGAAGGCTTAAAATATGATGGTCATTTCCTTTGGGATAATGTCGATGAAAATGGCAAAGAAAAACTCTATTGCTCAGAGCTTGTAGTAAAACTCCTCAATGAAATTCTCGTATGGAATTATCCTATTAAGAGGATGCACTTTAGTCGCAATGTTGCTGAGTGGGATCGCCATTTTGGTGGGACAACGCCAAGAGATGAGTGGGGGAATTCTCCTGCAGATTTTGAGAAGTCTAAAGAATTCTTGCACTTAGGCGATATTTAGCTTTAGTAAAATCTAGGTTTACAATCGCACACGAGAACAGAGCTTAACTGCTGTCAAATTTATCTACACTCTTTTGTCATTTTTTCAATTCTAATTTAGGGAATTTGTACCTCTACTATAATGAGCTCATTATTAAAGGAGGATGTATGAAAAAGTTATTAATCGGTCTTATGGCACTTAGCTCACTATCAGTATTTGCTGGAGCATTAGGAACTCCTGACCAAGACCCTGTTATTAAGAACGTAAGAGAGCGATTTGCAAAGGCAAAAGTTCCTAATCTAGAAGCCTTAGTTTTAAACGACCATAGTTGTAGATCTCTGTCAGCAGTACGGGACAATTTTTGGACATCCGAGCATGAATCTACTAGATATAGATTCAAGTCATTCGACGGACTAATTATTGCTTCTGATGTACTCTCACATATAACGATGGTTTCTAACGGGAAAGAGCTAATTGGTAGTCTTGATCCGAAATACAATATGCCTGGTTATTTAGCAATAAGAGAAACGGAATCTGGTGATCTGATTATCGAGACAAGTCAGTATGATGCAAATAGTACATTGGCAAAATCAATCTCAAACGATGGAGCTGCCAAAGCTTATGTGTACGATGTTTGTGTAAAAAATAAAGTCAATACTAGTCCTAATAGTTACAGATGCCAGCTCGCGACAGATTTTTGTGGTTACAAAGGTGGACGCTATGGATTTTGGGTTAAGGCCGAAGATAAAAATACTGCTATAGATAAATGCTTGAATGTTTCTGAAAACCGTAATCATCGTCTTTGTAAGGTTGAATAATTTATTAAACTTTAGATGAAAAATTAACTAGGACTTAAAATGAAAAAAATATTAGCTTCGTTTATCTTATTGCTATCAATGTCTGCATTGGCACAGTCCCAGCAACTCAAGCTTGGTCAAAGTTTACAGCTTCAATGTCCAGCAAGTTCTGAAATTATGATGAATCAGATTAATACAAGGACAGCAACAGTTTATTGTGGATCTGTATGTCGATTAGAGGTTATGACAAAGTGTGACTATGATCTGGCCACTGATCCTACTGTTCGTGGTTGCGGTGGAACAAACACTTACCTTATTGTTCTAAAGGCACCTGGACAGAAGTTACGCGCTTTAACTAATAATCATTACGATTATGAATTGGTGCGATCAAATTTAGAGGATCAGGCATCAAGAGTTTCCGAAGAAGGAATTTGCGATAAGGTTGTTTATTAGTCATTTCTTGTGATTAACGAAAAAACGTTAGGTTAGACTGCTTCTTTTCTTCGCAAAATCTAGTTGACTGCATTTTACTACGTAGTAAAATGCAGTTATATGCACAATACTCGTTATCTAGAGCAGCTCATTATAGACGATCTTACTGAAAAAATGGTTTTCCTTGGTGGGCCTAGGCAGGTCGGGAAAACGACTCTTTCAAAAAAAATTCTTGGATTAAATGGAACTTATTATAATTGGGATGATTTAGAAGACAAAAAAAAGCTTCTAAATAATGATCTCTATAAGAATAATGGTCTTGTTGTTTTGGATGAGATTCATAAATACCGTTTATGGCGCTCACTTGTTAAAGGCTGCTTTGATAAGTATTTTCCAAAGATAAAAATTCTTGTCACAGGTTCGGCGCGTCTCGATCATTTTAGAAAAGGGGGAGATTCACTAGTAGGAAGATATCATTATTATCGTCTACATCCTTATAGCCTTCCAGAACTGAGTCATACTTTTGATAAAAGTGTCTTACAAGATCTACTTCAATATGGAGGATTCCCAGAGCCTCTACATAAAAAAGATAAGCGACATTTACGACGATGGCAGAATGAACGTATATCGAGGGTGTTGACTCAAGATGTTCGAGACCTAGAGACTATTAAAGATATCTCACTGTTGGAATTGCTTGTTGAGCTTCTTTTTCCGAGAGTCGGCTCACCGTTGTCTATTAAAAGTCTGCAGGAAGATATTGGTGTTTCTCCACACACAGTGGAGAGATGGATTGGTATTTTGGAAAATGTATATTTTTGTTATCGTATTTCTCCTTATGGGACTCATCGGACCCGTGCCATTAAAAAAACACAAAAGCTCTATCTTTGGGATTGGTCTCAAGTAGAAAGTGATGGAGCACGATTTGAGAATCTTGTGGCAGGACATCTGCTAAAATTTTGTCACTATCATGAAGATTATAATGGGTACAAGATGCAGCTTTGCTATATTAAAGATGTTGAGGGACGAGAGATTGATTTTGTTGTGATAAAAGATAAGAAACCTCTCTTCGCTGTTGAGTGTAAAACGGGAGAAAAGTCACTTCAGAGAAGTTTAAAATATTTTAAAGATATTTATAAGATACCAAAAGCCTATCAAGTTCACCTTGGAGAGAAAGATTTTGGAGACGAGTCTAAGGAGGGCAGAGTACTTCCTTTTCATTTATTCTGTAAACTAGAGGAACTAATATGATCTGGTCGTTTGAAAAAAAAGTTTTAAATCTTAAAGTTAACTGGAAACTTTCCCGAAACCAAACAACAGTCAAAGAAAATATTCTTGTGAACTACAAGACAGATCTTGGAGTCTTTTCATCAGAGATTGCTCCCAATATACGTTATGGGGAAACATTAGAAAATATTTTCGTTCAAATAGAAGAATTTAAAAAACTAGCAATCGAGACAAAATCATCAGAAGGACTTCTCCCGCGACTTGATGAGATTTCATTAAAGCACTCTCTGCGTTTTGCCCTAGAATCATGCCTTATTTCAGATCTTGCAAAATCCAAAGGGCAAACACTGACTCAGTATTTGGGACTTCCGGCCGTCAAGGCCGTCCCGACATCTTTTTCTATGCCTATTATTCCTGTGAACGAGATTGAGGATTACCTTAAACCGCTTAGTCGTTTTAAAAGTCTTAAGATTAAGGTGAATGCTGAGACTGGCACAGAAATGCTGAGTGAGATTAGAAAGCATACAAATGCATACCTCCGAGTTGATGCCAACGAAGGATGGACTGACTTTGAAGCTTTTATGAAGTTTCAGGAAACTCTTAAGGGTCTTAATATTGATTTTATAGAGCAGCCTTTTCCGTCTCATCTTCAAGATGAGTACCGTGCTCTTAAAAAACAAACTCCCTATGTTATCATGGCCGATGAGTCGATTGAGGATGTCGGAGATTTTAAAAGTCTGTCCGAACAATTTCATGCCATCAATATTAAGCTAATGAAAACTGGCTCTCTGACGAAGGCCCGTGATCTCTTGATAAAAGCGAAAGCACATCAGATGAAAACAATGATTGGCTGTATGATTGAAACCACGATTGGAATCTCTTATGGGATGCTTTATTCGGGGATGGTGGAGTTTGTGGACTTAGATGGATTTTTGTTAGTGAAGGATGAACCCTTCCATCTCGTTTCTGAGACAGAAGGGATTCTAAAGCTTAATTAATTCTTAGTGGTGTCCGTGACCGTGCTCACCATGAGCGTGTCCGTGAGCAATTTCTTCTGCAGAAGCAGCACGTGATCCAACGATCTCAACATCAAAGATAAGATCTTTTCCGGCCATTGGATGATTTCCATCAACAGTCACTTCATCTGTTTCAATCGCAGTGATTGTGAAAACTGGTGAGTGAGCATCGTTATTAACTTGAAACTGATCTCCAACTTGAAGATTGGCGTCAGGTGGGAACTGAGTTCTTTTAACTTTAACAACCATTTCTGGGTTAACATCGCCGTAAGCATCAGCTGCTTTTACTTCGATTTTTTTCTTATCGCCAACATTCATGATTTGAATAACTTTTTCAAGTCCTGGAATAATTTGGTGAGAATTTTCTAAAAAATAAAGTGGCTCTGAACCAATTGAACTATCAAGAACTGTTCCTGAATTGTCTGTTAGTGTGTAATGAAAGCCAATTACTCTTGTTGTCATAAACTTGCTCCTAAAATTAGGCCATTGGCCTCACAATTGATAAACACAAATCTTTGCCGCCTAATTTCGCCTCAATTTCATGAGATGTCATGCTTAAAAAGACTTGAGAGACCTTATTAAAGCTCTCGGCGTGGGTGTCAAAGCGATTTTCTGGGGATATTGGGATGCTATAGAGCGTCGAAAGATCTATCCAGAATTTTTCTTCAACCGCCGCTACCGCAGCGTAAGCGCCATCTTTGGTCTTATAAATAGAGTAGCATGGGTACGCCCCATTATGGAGAAATTTGGTTTTCTTCATGGCCTGAAATGATTCGGGCCAGAAGCATTTATAAATTTCATTAATACTTTCAAAAAGATAGCTCGTCTGAATTTCACATTTTCCTGAGATTCCAGATTTAATAATTCCGCTTAAGAGTGTTGTGGCCACTTGTTGTCCAAATCCGATCCCTGCAAAAGGAAGAAAAGGGGGATCAACGATATCTTTCGTTTCATTTTCTAAATAAAGATGAAGGACTCCAGTCATCGCAATCGCATTTAAATCATGCATGCTCTTAAGATTTGTTCCAGAGGCTTCAAGTTTAACCACTGAGAGGTGTGGGTAGTTTTTTTGTAACTCTTCATCAGTAATACCCAGTCGAGTCGCAAGTCTGTCTCCTACGGAAAGAATGAGTCCTGAGGCCCGCGAAAGATATTCTTTAATAATATTTTTTGCAGACTCATCTTTAAAATCGAAGCGATGAATTTTCTTTTTTTTATTCAGCTCATGATACCAAGTCTCAAAAGTGGGATCGAAATCAGCGAAGTCTCTAGAAAGAAAAGAGTCTTTGTGATGTTCGTCCTCAAGTTTCACTACTTCGAATCCTAGATCAGCAAGAATTTTCCCGGCCAGAGGGCCAGGAAGTCTTTGAGAAAAATCAATAATGAGTTTTTTATTGAGCATTATTTTCCTGAGGCTCTGGAGCGATGAAAAGAGATTGAAAGTCACTGAAGCCTTTGCCTTGGGCCTCACAAGCAGTGGCGTGACAGATCTGCCAAGAGTCTTTATCTCTCGTATGATAGTCCATTAGAAATCGCGTGAAAAAATGTGATCTCAATTCAATGAAGTCAGCGTTTCCAAGCCAAGCTTGTGGCACTTCAATCTTTCTGAAAATCATTGTGGGATAAGTGAGGGCGCGAAGTCCTTCGCCGTGCCCTAGTGGATTTGAAAGAGTATATTGAGCAAACATTTCAAACTCCTCTCCAAATACTACTGCTGGAGCAAGGTCATTGCGGTGAACTTTAAGGCGATTGAGAACTTGAATTAAAGTCATGGCCGATGATCGATAAGATTGATCATAGAAAGGGGCCTGAAGATTTTCAATATTATTAGAGGCATCGTTCAATGAGACCTGATAAATCTTTTTGTCTTTAATAAAGTTTTTAAGAATAAAGTCTGCGGACTCCAGGGCATTTGTTTTAAAGACTGGATTTCCAGTGACTTCAAAGAGTCTAATATGTGCATCTGCAAAATTTGTGTAATCTTCTAAATAAAGTGTTTGAGAAGCGAGAGTATTCACATGGGTGAGATAGTGACGTCCTGTAGCCTCGTTTGTGCCGAGAAATTCTTTGAGGCATCCTTCCACGCTATTTTGAATCATCCTAAAGGCCTGCTCTTTAATGGGAGTGACAGAGCAGTACTGAACAATATCGGCAAGGGCGGCCATGACCATCCAGTTCCATCCAGCGATACCTTTGCGATCAGTGGCCGGGGGGATACGCATTTTTCTTTGTTCAAGAAGAACACGCCTGACTTCGCGAATTTCATCCCACCCTTCTGGAGTATAAAATTCTGTTTTAAATTGAGGGTTAAGTGAAATGACATTAAGGCCTTGCTCAAAATTTCCTTTCTCAGTGATGTTAAACACCTTGAGAAAATAATCTTTTTTATTTTTCACTTTTTCATTGGCTTCTTCTAAGGCCATAAGAAATTCTTCTTGTGAAAAAGTAAAGTAGAGTCCTTCTTGTCCTTCAGAGTCCGCATCCTGTGCTGAAAAGAAAAATCCTTTCTCGTCTTGCATTTCAGATTCGAGATAATCCATCGTCTGGATAAGAGCATCGTACATTAAAGGAGAGGGGTAGAATTGAGTAACTTTTGAGAGAAGTTTTAAAAGACCAGCCTGATCATAGAGCATCTTTTCAAAATGAGGCACCATAAATTTTTCATCAACTGAGTAACGGTGAATTCCACCTTTGACATGATCGTAGAGACCACCCATCAGCATTTTTTCTACAGTCTCGACAATATGAAGGCCTTGATCTTGTGGAATCATGCCTTCAAGAATTTGCTCCGAGGCCCATTCAAGAAAACTGAAATGGGGGAATTTCGGTGCCTGGCCATAGCCACCATTTGTTTTATCTGCATAGTTTGAAAGTGCATTCATAATGGCGGATGGAGGTGGAAAGTGACCTTGAAAATCAATTTTGTTTTCAAGCTTGGCAGTTTCACGGACCTTTGCCGCAATATCTTCTCCATTTTTTCGAACATCTTCAGGAGATTTTTTATAGAGATCATTAATGTGGGCCAGAAGCTCCATAAAGCTTGGCATTCCTTGACGTGCGACTTTTGGAAAATAAGTTCCTGCAAAAAAAGCCTTTCCTTCTGGGGTAAGAAACACTGTGAGTGGCCATCCCCCACGTCCAGTCATCACTGTACAGACAGACTGATAGTAATGATCCACATCAGGATGCTCTTCGCGATCCACTTTTATCGATACAAAATTTTTGTTTAGATAGTCAGCTGTGGTGTGATCTTCAAATGACTCATGGGCCATGACATGGCACCAGTGGCAAGAAGAGTAGCCAATTGAGAGAAAAACTAACTTGTTATTATCTCTAGCATAATTAAGGGCTTCCGTTCCCCAGCTCCACCAATGGATTGGATTTTCAGCATGTTGTTTCAAATAAAGTGATTTTTCTAAATAAAGCTTGTTATCAGGCATAAATCCTCGAATTTCGGTAAAGAGACCACAGAGTGTTAATGTACAAACACATTAATCTTCAATGGTTTATAGTGGCTTGGCCAGTGAATTTGCTTTTTGAAGATGCTCAGGATACTAGTGAGGAATGATGAAAAAATGGTTTAATGGCTTATTTCAAGCACAAGTGGAACCATCAACATCCGGTGATCTCGCCGTGATCGATGATGCTCCATCAAAGCTTAGAAAGTTCAATCACCAGCTTTCGAATTATAAAGTCCCGCTTATCGCCTTGGTCCTGTTCGGATCTTTTTCTATGCGCGCGCTATATCCCGAAACTTTTAACTTTGGTTTTAAACGCCAGAAGTCTTATCGCTTTAAAAGCGATAGCTTAGGTTTTTTTATTGGGGATATTGGTTTCTTTAATAATGCTTCTTATGACGATGCTGAAGAAAGAATCATCGAGCTATTTCCTGATAAAATTCAGAAAAAAGTGAGAAAGGTTATTCGTCCTGTTCTCGTTCTTTGCGAGAAACATCAGCTTGATCCCTTCTGGGTTCTTTCAGTGATGTGGACAGAGAGCCACTTCCGCCAGAACGTCACTTCTAAGAAAGGTGCACGTGGGCTGATGCAGCTAATGCCTGAAACTTATATGGAAGTTTTAGGAGATCTGAAAGAGGAAGATATTAAGCTTGAGTCAGATAGAGGAGAAGCGTATCTTCGTTATCAGTACGGTCAGACTTTTTATGATTTAGGTTACTCAGGTCTTGTGGCCAAACTTAGAAATCTTGAGGTCGGGATTGTTTATTTAAAAGGTCTTTTAGAAAGTTTTAATAATAATCATTACTATGCCACAGTGGCCTATAATATGGGACCGGGTTGGACGAAGAAGAGACTTAAGAATAATCTTCCTATTGGTGAGCAAAATCATTATTTAAATAAAGTTCTGAAAAACTACTATCATATTACTAAAACACTAAGTCAGAACTCCAATGTCACGTTCGTCCCAAGAATTTAATTTCAGAGAATTAAGAAAAGAGTTGTCCGATCTGACACTCGATATCCTCGAGCTTATGGATAGAAGGCGAGTGATCGCTTTGTCCATCCAGCAACTCAAGTCTGAGCATCCAGGATTTTATAGATTCGATCCCGAGCGCGAGCTAGAAATATTTAAACATTTTAGCGCTGTGCTTGCTAATAAATCGATCAAGGAACTTTTGAGTATTTCCTTAATGATCGAGGATCATGCTCAGCAAGGTGAATCTCATTCCTATCCGGCCTGGTCGTCGCAAATTCATCTTGAAGGGGTCCATTCTGAGCTTTTTGGACAAATCAATCCACTTCTTTTGAAGTTAGTTCGCCCAGATCTTTTCTCTCAACTTCCACTCCGTGAAGAATTTAAGGCCTTTATCAAGTAATTCATTGGCACAATTGACTAAAATCACTATCATTTTTCGAATGAAAAAAGATTTTGTTATTGCACTAGATGGGCCTTCAGGAAGTGGTAAATCCACTGTGGCCAAACTTATCGCCCAAAAACTCCAGTTGGTTTATATCGATACAGGGGCCATGTTTCGTGCGGTGGCCTATGCAGTTCAACATCTAGGTCTCGACTTCACACAAAAATATCTCTCCGCTGAAGACGACCTTAAAATTGATGAGTTCTTTCATAAGCACAGATTTAAGTATGCTCCTGAAACGGGAGTACTTATTACTCTGGATAATTTAAATCTTACGGATGTCATCCGTGAGCATCATGTCTCTAAGCTTGCGTCACAGGTTTCTAAATTTAAAGTGATCAGAAGTTTTCTGGCCAACTGGCAACGAGAAATTGTGGCTGATCGTGCAGCTATTCTTGATGGACGTGATATTGGGACTGTTATTTTTCCTAATGCCCTTTTAAAAATTTTCCTCACGGCCAGTGCTGAAGAGCGTGCTCAGAGGCGTTTTGATGAACTTAAGAGTCGAGGTCAGGATGAGCTCTCTTATGGAACAATTTTAAGCGATATTAAAGAGCGCGATTATGAAGATATGAATCGTGAGATTGCTCCGCTGAAAAAAGCTGAGGATGCGATGATTATTGATTCTTCTGGAAAAACAGTTGATCAAATGGTGAATGAAATTGTTTCTCTCTGGGAAACGAAGAAGGCAAGTTTATGATTTTAACATCTGAACGTTTTAATGCTCTCACTCAAAAATTTCAAACTTTGGACCCAGTTCTTGTCCTTGGTGATTTGGGTGTTGATAAATATACTTTTGGTGAAGTCAAACGTATCTCCCCTGAAGCTCCTGTTCCCGTTCTGGAAGTATCCAAAGAATGGGATAAACTTGGTCTTGCCGCCAATGTCTCTGATAACCTCAAAAGTCTTGGGGTTGAGTCAACTCTCTGCGGAGTTATTGGTGATGATAGTCGAGCGAGCCTTGTGGAATCTCTTCTTGAAGAGCGCGGATTAAAAACATGGGGTCTTGTTCGTGATTCAAAACGTATGACAACTTATAAAGAGAGAGTCACCACATCGACTCAACAGATTTGTCGTGTAGACTACGAAACCAAAGATGCTATTGATCAAGAAACAGAAAAAAGAATTGTGACCCGTTTGAACGAATTCTCAAAAAACCATAGTGGTCTTGTGATTGAGGATTACGGTAAGGGTCTTATTACAGAACAATTGTGTCAGAAAATTATTCCGATGTTTAAAGAAGCCGGGAAATTAGTGGCCGTTGATCCTTCTCGTTCGACTCCACCTGCTTGGTATAAAGGGGCCACACTCTTAAAACCGAATAAAGCTGAAGCTTTTATGATGGTTGAAGCACTCGGACATTTTAAAGAAAGAAATCTTGAAGTGGTGGCCAAAATTCTCATTGAAAAACTTCAACTCGAAAAAATTATCATCACACTGGGCCCAGATGGTATGTGTATGATTGATACAAAACTTGATGGAAAATTAAAACTTATCCCCACTGTGGCCAGCGAAGTTTTTGATGTCTCTGGTGCAGGCGATACAACTATTGCGGCGGTCACTTCGGCGCTTATTAGTGGTGCCAGTCTCGAAGAAGCGGCATGGATTGGTAACTGTGCGGCCGGAGTTGTAGTCGGGAAGCGTGGAACTGCTCTTTGTAGCATGAATGAGCTTAAAGACTATTTCGAAAGACTTCGCACCGCTTTGAAAAATGCTTAATCTTCAAGAGGCCACTCCAGCTCTGACTTTTGGAAGTGTCATTTTCCGCTCCGATCTTTTCTCCCTCAATGAGATTAAATCTTGGTGGGAGTCCGAATTTGGGTACTCCTTCTTTTTAGAATCAGTTTTTAATCCTTCTCTTGATTATTATCAAAAAGAAATGAACGGCCCGTTAGCGAGGTTTCTTATTCTTAGTTCGACTCCAGTGAGTCGAGATTCTATGATGAAGAGCAAGAGCTGGGCCGTCGCTGAGGAAAGAAAACATCTCGACTCCAACTCCCAGCGTCTTATTAATTGGGATACGGGGCTTCTGACATCGGATAGTTTTTTTTTAGCGACAACAAAATCTTACGCTCATCGATTTTATATGAGTGAAGGTCTCTACAGCGAACTTACTCTTTACTATGAAGAGGGGAAGTGGTCCTCTCTCCCATGGACCTATCCTGACTATCTTCACTCTCAAAAGCTTGATTTCCTTTCCTGGGGACGATCTTTTCTTCTCGAAAAACTGTTGCAAAAAGCTCAGGTTTTGTTGTAATTGATTCACGGCAATAATTCAAAAAATCGTTGCCTAACCCCGTAGAAAAAGGTGACTTATGCTGAAAGGCATAAGGAGCAAAGATGCCATCCTAAAAGATAATTTTGTCTCATGGACTTGGTGTTTGCCTAACGGTGTGGATGATCATCTGGCAGCAGGAAGGAAACTCTGTTGCACGGGTCGCAAAGTCCTCTTTTGCGTTGATGGTCACTCCCGCAGGAGGAAAAGATAAATGGGATCATAGCGGGCCGAACGCCCAAATTACAACGTTCATTTCAGACATTAAATTTTTGGTATGATGTTGGATGCTAAAGTGAGCACCCGTACACATTGTATCTTCAAGTCATTTTTAGTTGATAGATAAGGCCACTGCCATAGACGCGGTGGCCTTATTATTTTACCGTCTTTTCTTTTCCCCCCCCCCTTGTTAACCTTGTCTCCGTATTCAATCAAAAAGGAAGTTCCATGCAGGTTCTCGATCAATTGCTCGATCAATTTAATAATGAACTCAAAGATGTTCATCGTGTTCCCGATCTTCTTAATCTCAAGTCAAAATATCTTGGGAAGCAAGGTTCGATCTCGGAAGTCATGAAAGGTCTCAAAGATGCCACCGTGGAGCAAAAAAAAGAAATTGGTTCAAAGGCCAATATTCTCAAGAATCAAATAGAAGCGATTCTAGATTCAAAGCTTGAAGAGCTTGAGCTGAAAGATATCAACGAGGCCTTATCTAAGGATAAAATTGATTTTTCTCTGACGGATTCTATTCTTGATAAAGGTCTTCAAGGAGCGGGATTCCATCCTGTTTCAATTATTCAGCGAGAAATCGAAGACATCTTTGTTTCCATGGGGTTTGAGGTTCTTGATGGACCACATATTGAAGATGAATTCCATAATTTTGAAGCTCTAAATATTCCAGACACTCACCCTGCACGTGATATGCAGGATACATTCTGGTTTGCTGACAAAAAGCATTTACTCCGCACTCATACCTCTACAATTCAGGTTCGCGGGATGAAAGAAAGAAAGCCGCCGTTTAGATTCGTAGGCCCAGGGAAAGTTTTCCGCTGTGAGCGGACTGATGCCTCTCACGAAATGGTTTTTCATCAATTGGAAGGGATGATGGTAGGAGAGAATGTCTCTGTCGGAAATCTCATCTATTTTATGAAAACTCTTCTCACTGAAATTTTCAAAAAAGAAGTAGAAGTTCGTCTGCGTCCTGGATTTTTTCCTTTCGTAGAGCCTGGCTTTGAGCTTGATATCAAGTGCCTTATCTGTGGAGGTAAGGGCTGTTCGGTTTGTAAGCATGTGGGCTGGGTGGAACTTCTTCCATGTGGAATGGTTCATCCAAATGTTCTCAAGGCCGGAGGTATCGATCCAGAAAAATACAATGGCTTTGCCTTTGGACTTGGCTTAGATCGTCTGGTGATGATGAGATATGGTATCGATGATATTCGTCACATCCACGGGGCTGATCTGCGTTTTAACTCTCAATTTAAATCATTCTAGGACATATATGCTTATTTCACTTAATTGGATTAAAGACTTTGTTGAAATTCCAGACCTCTCACCAAAAGAGATTGGAAGTTCGTTTACGCTTACTACTGCTGAAGTTGAGGATATCAAGGTAACAGGAGAAGGGCTCCGGACTGTACTTTGTATTCAAGTGATTTCTTTCAAACCACATCCCGATTCAGATAAGTTGAATCTGGTGACTTTTGATATCGGTAATGGTCAGACCAAAGAAGTGGTTTGTGGGGCCCCAAATGTAAAAGTAGGTCTTCGTGCACCTTTTGCCCCTATTGGAACAACTCTTCCTAATGGAATGACTCTTGAGCCTAAAAAAATCCGCGGAATTCTTTCTGATGGGATGTTGTGCTCTGAGGTCGAGTTAGGTCTTGGTGAAGGGAAAGCAGGACTAATGGAACTTTCCGAGAAAGCAAAACCAGGAATGAAGCTTCTTGATTATCTTGAACTAGGCTCAGATATTATTTTAGATGTTGATAATAAATCCCTCACTCATCGCCCCGATCTTTGGGGATACTATGGTCTTGCTCGTGAATTCGCAGCTGCCCACGCCAAGCCTCTGAAGAATCCATTCAATGAGGATTGGAAGAAGAAAATTGAAGCGAGCTTTAATTCCAAAGCAGCACCTCTTAAAGTTCAAGTTGATCAGGACTCATCGTGCTTGGCCTACCTCGGACTTTCTTTAAATAATATTAAAGTCGGAACTTCTTCCGAGTTCATTCAAAATCGTTTGATTGCAGCTGGACTTCGTCCTATCAACTCTATCGTTGATATCAGCAATTACGTCATGATTGAGCTTGGAATTCCAAATCATATTTTTGATCGTGATAAAATTGCTGGAGATACGCTTTTCATTAAGAAAGCTGGATCAGAGCAGGGCTTCAAGACCCTTGATAAAACGGAAAGAAAACTTATCGCTTCTGACACAATTATTGCTGATAAAGAGCAAACTCTAGTTCTGGCCGGAATTATGGGGGGGCTCCACTCTGGAGTGAGTGAGACAACAAAAAATATCTTTATTGAAGTGGCCAACTGGGAAGCGCCGGAAGTTCGTAAGACATCGGTGCGCCTTGGACTTCGCTCAGATTCTTCTCAGCGCTATGAGAAAACATTGGATTCAAACCTTTGTTACCGCACACTTCTTCGATTAATCGAAAAAATTAAAGAAGTTTGTCCTGAAGCTGAAATCGTGGGAACTCCTTCTGCTTTTTACAATGAAGAAAAGCGCTCTAAAGAGCTCACGCTTACGATCTCCCACGCTCAAATTATTTCATCTCTTGGGATGGAGATTTCAGTAGAGAGAGTGACAGACATCTTTACTCGCCTCGATTTCAAGGTGAAGAACAATAATAATGTTTATGATGTCACTATCCCAACTTACAGAACGACTAAAGATATCTATTGTAAGGCCGATCTTATCGAAGAAATTGGTCGCATGATTGGATATGATAATATTACACCAGTTTCTCCACTAATGGGTGTGCGTCCTATTAGATTGTCTCAGACAAAAATTTTTCATCGCAAGATTCAAGACTTTCTTGTTCAGGAAGCGAAGTCCCTAGAGATTATGACTTATCCTCTGACTGGAGAGGATCTTCTTAAAAAAACATACTGGACTGATTTTTCTGAGAAAATGATTTTAGTGAATGCTCTTTCTCAAGATGCTGATCGTATGCGTCCTTCAATTATCCCTTCGGCCATTAATATGGCTGCTCATAATTCCAAGAACTTTTCGAGCTTCTCCTTTTTTGAAATTGGAAGAAGTTATCCTGACTATGAAAAAGAGAAATCACAACTTGTGATAGGTCTTTACTCTAAAGAGGAGACTCGTTTTACTGAGCTTCTCAACCATGTTGAAAAACTCATGGCCCATTTAAATATCAATTATACTTTCTCTGGAAAAAATCCAAAGTTTAAGAGTGCCGTTGTTGATCAAGAATGGAAGGGACTACACCCTCACGAATTTGTGAATATTCAGATCATGGGTAAGTTTGCTGGAATGTGTACGACAGTGAATCCTATTGTCTTAAAAAACTTCAAGATGAAGGGATATCTCTCTCTGGCAGTGATTGATATGACTGATATTGAGAGCAAAGAGATGAAAGATAAAACGAAGTATCATCCTATTCCGAAATATCCTTCTTCAAGCTTCGATTTTACTGTTGTTGCTTCTCAGGATGTTCCAGCTGGAGAAGTCCTGGCCTCACTTAATTCAGTGAAGATGAAAGAATTGAAACAAAAGTCAGTGAAAGATGTGTTTGTGATGAATGAAAAAGAAAAAGCTGTAACACTTCGCGCTGTTTTTGAAAGCGAGACAGAAACTTTGAGTGCAGAATTTTTGAAAAATGCAGAGAGTCAAATGATTCAAGCTCTTGATTCAAAAGGTTTTAAGCTACGTTCTTAGTCAGTCTTTTGTTCGGCAAAAAGCGGTTTACAAAAAAAATAAAATAATTTGCGTAAACCGCTTGACGAATAATCCGATGATAACTATTATCCATGAACACTTTTGCACTGACGGTCATCAAAAACTGATACTAAAACATCAGCACAAGAGTATTCTTTGAAAATTAAATAATAGATTAAGTTTTGAGGCCTTCGGGTCTTAAAAGAGATGAGAAAGAATTTGGTTCAATTGCCGA
>JBMLQL010000043.1:0-1938 GCA_049241565.1 Bacteriovoracaceae bacterium
AATGGGCATGTTCAATATGTGCATGTAAAGGGTGAAGAGAACGAATGAGAATAAGGTCAACCTGGTTAACAAGATAATGGTAGTCATGTTAACCAGATTTTTTTCAAAGAGGTTTGCAGAATACCAATTGATACAGTAAAGAAAATGGTATTTTTGAATTAGACAAAGATGAAATGAGTCATTGTAGTGTCGATTAATTTAAATTCAATTTCATAAAGCTGCAAAAACACAAAGGACTTTTCATGAAAACATTTATCGCCTTTTTTCTCTTTTTATTTTCAATCGCCGGCCATTGCCAAATGATTGAGTGCAAAGGAGATATAACTCTTAGTCTCGCTTCGGGTGGAAGTAAGGTAACTCCAAATTATAAAGTCGTTATTGATCAAGCAAATGGTAAATTTGGAAGTGTTATCATCATTCTCGATGGAAAACGTTTTGAGGGACCTATTGAGCACGATGAAGGTTATTTTTATTCTATCTTAGATATTTCGAGGGCAGAAACTTACCTCTTCCTATATACGAAGAAAGGAAAAAATATTGATATGAAATCGGTTATCTACCAATATGGCGAGCCTTATTTGAAATTAGATGGACTACTTAAATGCGGTAAGTATAGTCCTAAGGAATAAAAAGCCTTTAAAAGTTAGCGACAGAATTAATTATTTCTAAAAAAATACTCCCCAACCGGATTCTGAAGAAGAGGAACTTGAGATCACAATTTGTGATGTCAAGTTTCTTAACTCAGTCACCTTTAGGTCTTAGGCCTATTCTTTTACTATCTCTAGGGTGGTCAGGAAGACCATCCTAAAGATCATATAATCGTTCAAAGACTATTGTTTTGAAGCTTTACTTTTCTTATTTTTAGATTGTTTCTCAGCTGAAGAAACATCTTTTCCAGAAACTCTGATGGAATCAACGACAGAACTAGATTTGGTATAGATGCCATCAGGACAAGAAATGCTTTTTTCATCATCGTTTTTTGTACAATCGTCTAAACTTGAAGACAATTGTGGCTGGTGTTGTTTTTGATATTCAGAACTAAATTCTATGTAGCGTTGTGAGAAACTATCGCCGTTTCCTGAACTTTTGCTTACTAAGCTTGAGGAGTTCTTCATACATTCTGCCAGAGAAGGAACTTTATCACCTTCACCGATACACTCTGTTTGAGTGACTATCACTTCTCCATTTGGTTTAGATTTGCATAAACTTGTGAATGAGTGAAGGATGTGTTTCTCATTTTTATCACTAACTTCCATCTGTTGCCATTCGCCTTGAACACAATCCTCGGCTCCATAGAATCCACCACCAGAAGGCTTCTTAGATTTATCTGGTTTTGATTGCTCTGAAAGTTGTTTAGAGAGTTCTAAAAACTTAGGGCTAAAGCTTTCGCCATTTGAGGAATTTGTATGCTTGATACCTTTTTTTTCATTCATACAATCTGCAAAAGTTGGCACTTTAGTTCCTTCACCAACACAAGTTGAACGGGATTCTATAATTTCACCATTGGGTCTACTTTTACATAAGGCTTTGTATGTGTGGACATTAATCTTTTCTTTTGATTTAACAATTTCCCTTTGCTGCCATTCTCCTTTAACACAGTCTTCAGGCCCGTAGAATCCACCAGACAATTGAGCATATGAGTTGAGAGATGTGAATACAATCAGACTCACAAGAAAAAACTTACAGAACATTGAAAACCTCCAAATAGTTAAACTCAATCATTCTTGTCGTCAAATAGAGGAAAACCTTTAGAAAGAAGAAAAACGGAGTAAAATCATCAGAGATGACACTTAATATATAATCTACGGATCTTAACTCTTAAAAGGTTTGTGGAGTGCTCCACCACGAAGGGATGAGAGTCGGATGAGAGTCTCATAAAAAAATGGAGGAGACGGGCGGATTTGAACCGCCGGCCTTACAGTTTTGCAAACTGCTCCC
>JBMLQL010000044.1:0-2314 GCA_049241565.1 Bacteriovoracaceae bacterium
AAGACATAGGTAATAGTAAATTTTCATATCTTCTCCTTAGCTGTTTATAACAGCATGAAAATAATTTATAAAATAGATAAAAAGATGGTTTAGTATCGTTTAAATCGATAGATGGGAGAGATGTTTCTAGCGCAGATACTTATCAATGACCACGCCTACGGCCTTATCAACGGCTTCAGAGGTTTTATCGAGAGTTTCATCAGTACCTTTGAATGTTTCATCTCCACCCATATTAGTGGTCACCATGACGGCAGCATTTTTATTAGGAGCAAGCCAAACCCAGGCATAATTCACAAGATTAGTTCCAGTGTGAGTGAAGACCTCACCATTGCCCCATTCACGCTTTATTCTAAACCATCCCCCTGAAGTGTAGTTCATCTGGCTATGAGCGCTCACCTCATGAAGTTTTTTGAAACGATCTGCTTTGATGATGGAGTCTTTTCCAAGGTAACCGTCGAGATGAATCTGAAGGTATTTTGACCAGTCCTTAAGTGAGCAGTGAACTCGTCCAGCAGGTCCCCACATCTCGGGATTATCTTTTTGGAGGGGAATAATCTCTCCATTTTTTGAATTATCCTTGTAGTGTCCCCAAGGAGCGGAAGGACTTTTCTCCTCTGATGAACTCACGGCTCCATAACCACAGCTGCGCATTTGTAGAGGATTAAAAATTTTCTCTTGAGTCATCTCTTCCCAAGATTTTTTGGTGATGAGTTCCAGGGCGTGAGCAGCGATCACATAAGCGGTATTATTGTATTCATCTACTGTATTAGGTGTGATCTTTGGCGCTCTTTTGAGAATATGTTTGGCAGTGATGGCACGATCTTGCGTGGCGGTTTGAGATTGTCTGTATTCTTCGGCCACCTCATCATAAAAAGGAATGCCGTTATACATTCCCGAGCGATGAGTAAGAAGCATTTCTAAAGTGACGTTTTTATAATCTTCATGAATATCTAATTGAGGAAATAATTCGGGAAGGGTGGCATCCCATTTAAGTTTTCCTTCTTCCACATAAATCGCCAGCAGTGTGGCCGTCATTGATTTTGTACAAGAACCCAAATGAAATTTATCTTCTGTTGTGACGAGAGCTTCATGACCTAATTTTCTAACACCCGTTGAGGCGATGTGTTTGATCTCTCCTTCTTGTAGAAGAGCGGCACTGAGTGAAGGCAGATTATACTCACGGCGGATCTTCTCCAGTGATGACTGAAGATCAGTGGGAGCGGCCATGGCCGAACCAATGAAAAGAGGAAGAAGAGGGAGCAAGTATTTCATGGAAGAGGTTATACACCAAATTGAGAGAGAGTGGAGAAAGGCGAGTAAAAAGGATAGAGCGAATGAGATTGTTATTTTAAGGAGTTAGCTGCTTTATTGATGGCCATTTCCTGCCGATAAGGCTTTGAGGTATTTTATGAAATTGATTCTCTTGATTCTTTTGTTTGTAATCACTGCATGCTCGTCAGTACAGACTCGCTCTATTAGTTCGGTGACTCCGATGATCTTAGTGATTGGAGACTCAAATTTGGTGGGATCTTTTGGTGAGACTCTTCATAAAGAAATGGCGGCATGGAATGAAGCGGATGTGATGTCTATTGCGATCGGTGGTGGGAATGCGACTTATTATAATCGGACCATGAAAAATATCTGTTGTGGTTATAAGGTTCGCGCTTCTTCGATGGGGGAAGGAAAAGTAAAAGTTATTGCTTCAAGTAATAATAAAAATAGTGCTGTGATTCTTCCAGAGTTTAATGGAAGTTTATCGGCCCTGATTGAGAAAAAAAAACCAGTGATGATCGTGATTGCTTTGGGAAGTAATGCTGATAGTAGTGTGAATCATAATAGTCTTGTGACTAAGATTAATAAGTATAATCCTGATCTTCCTATTTATTGGATCGGGCCACCAGATGATTCAAAAATTAATGCCACAAGAGCTGATGGGAAAATTCAAGCGGCCTTGAATCAATACCCAAGATCTCCTTACACATTTTTTTCAAGCCAAAAAGTGGCCAAAAAACTTCACCCAGGGCCTGCTGAATCGCAGAAATGGGTGAAAGGATTTATCTCTGAGTTGAAAGGAATGGCCCGCTAGGAAAAAGAGACTCGATGACTCCTCTGGCCCAGGCCTGAGAGTCTGAGTTCACATGATGAAGACCATCGTTAGGGATTTTTACATCAACCATTGAACGGCTATCAATCACCAAACATTTATCTTGAAGGACAGTCGCTAGCTGAGAGTAGAATTCATCAACCATGGCATCAGATTTTTTATAATTTGTTCCTTCGATATGATAAGTCGGGCCAATCCAAGCGCAGTTAG
>JBMLQL010000045.1:0-1276 GCA_049241565.1 Bacteriovoracaceae bacterium
ACCGATAGTGGCCTTGGGCTTCTGCAAGTTTCTTCTCAAGAAGAGTGATTTTTTGAAGAGATTTTTTTGAGATCATCTTTTTTAAATCGAGAACTTTCTTTTTAGAAGCTAGTAGTTCGTCTTGCTGAGTTTGAATAAGCTCCATCCCTTTTTTAGTGATGAGCTTATTTTTAAAGGCTCGCTCAAGATCAGTAAAACAGTATTCAAGCATGAGAAGCTCTTCAATAGCTCTAGTATAGATTTTGTCTTTCTCATCTTTTGAAAATTCATAATAAGGATGGACGAGGTTACTCTCGCTGAGATCTTTAAAGAGTTTAAACGCCCAGAAGAAAGTAAAATAAGCATGGTAAATACCACGAAGTGGTCTCAGTGTTTCTCTCCAGGGAGAGTAATAAATATTATCCATAGGCTCATCAATAAGTTTCTGAGTATTGAGATAATAATTGAGATGGTGATGACCATTTTCATGGAGAAGGTCATCAAGAAGATCAACAAAGTCTCTGTGATAAAGATTAATCATTGATGTCCCAGGAAGTTCCTGGTGCGAGTAACTCACAAACTCTCTTTGCTTGATGGGAATAATTGTATCTGTGAACGTTTCAAATCTCTCAAAGCTTGTCGCAGAAAAGTGTTCAATCAAGGTGAGGGCCACAAGGATGCGCTCTGGAAAAAGATCTTTTTCTTTTTTATTATGATACTGAAGTCTAAGCTCACATGACTCAAATCTCATATTGAGATAAGGAAGGTGAGTGAGAACTCCTTTCTTACGGATCTCTCCAAGAGATTCATTTTCATGATAATGTTTGTGATCGATATCTTTATCTAAAACAATTCGTTGAAATAAAATCGCCAAATGCTGGTCAACGATTTTGAGTGTGGAGAGACTCGCCTTTTTAACCGACTGTCCTTTCTGGACAAAGCCTAAAAAATCTTTGGCAAATTCACTTTTATTCCAAAGATCAAAAAGATCTTCTTGGATTTCAGAAAAATAAACGCCTGGATTCTTCTCCTGAACTTCTTCGGCCATCTCTTTCATTTCAATAAAGGCCGTCATCTGAGTCGTGAGATACCAAAGTTGAGGGGAGTAGGATTCAAAGAGAATGCTTTTGTGTTTATCCCAAACAGACCTCAATTTTCCACTAGGGAGCTCAGAGTCGATATGAGCAATGTTTTTTGAGTAAACTTTAAGAAGATTTTTTTTAAGAACGGCGTAGTTAATTTTTTTCATAGGAATAGCTATGTACCACTTTGGAGCACAGTTAAAAATAGAAATACT
>JBMLQL010000046.1:0-24527 GCA_049241565.1 Bacteriovoracaceae bacterium
ACAAATAAACTTCGCTTTTTAGAAGTCGAAATGAATATTGTTCCCTTTGAAAGCTCACAATTATCTCAACTCAAAAATGCTGAGACGATGATCAAAGATTCATTAATTCAAATTGCTGCAGAGATGGAACCGGATGATGTGGGAAGTGTGACAGGAAAAATCTTATTGGAGAATCGTTTGAAGAAAGCGGTTAACGACCGAATGGGTGGTCAACCGCTTATAAAACAAATTCTTTTTTCTAAGTTCGTCATACAGTAAAAAATTACTGCATTTTTTTTGCTTCTTCCTGATCTAGAGGAACAGCATTTTTAGAGTCATCTGGAAGACCATCAAGGTGTTTTTTCAATTGTTCTTTTGTAATTTTACCTTGAGCAAGTAGGCGGTCACGAAGACGTACATCTACTAGTTTTTCTTCATTGGCGATTTTAAGTCTCATATTTGGAACCTCTCTAAAATTTCGGAATCACTTTTCTATCACTTGGATTATTTAAAGTCTACTAATAACGCCTATTGCCAATACTTTGGTGGCTTCTCATCATCTTTAACAATACTAAGTTTTGCCTTGGACTTAGGTTTACTAGGTCCCGGGTTAAGCATCTTCCTTACGACGGGCTGCGTCTGATACTTCACCAAAATAAAGGCCACACCCATACTTAAAATATGGGCCCAACTACTCATCCCTCCACTTGAGAGAGCAAAATAGAATTCAATAGCGGCCAGGATAAAACAAAAATACCGGGCCTTTACTGGAAAGATCATCATTAAGAGCATTTCGCGGTCAGGGTAAAGAACAGCATAGCTAATCAAGAGAGCGTAGTTAAGCCCTGTCAACCCTACCAGTGAGGCAAAATGAAGAGACGTACCAAAGAAGAAAACAAAGCACACCAGAGCGTAGATAAGTCCCACGACAAGAACATTGATCGTGAGAAATCTCGTATAAACTTTTTCTCCCCATGAAGACTCAAGTTCACTTCCGATAAACCACAAAACTAAACCGTTAAAAAGAACACTCATAAATTGAGAGTCTACAAACGGATAAGTGATAAATTGAAAAACCAGACCTTTGGAGAGACCTGCTGATGAAAGACCTAAAATACTAGTCAGATTAAGAGCGCCGACAGCGGTTAGCAAGGCCTGAAGAATAAAACCGATTCCGGCCGCAATAAGGATCAAACGATTTATTTTAGTAAGTTTAGGAGCTGAAAACTGAACTCTTCCGTTCATGACTTAAACCTTTTGTGAGAGTTCAATAAGAACTCCACCTGCAGATTTAGGGTGGATAAAATTCACCAAACATCCTCCTGCTCCGATTTTAGGTTCAGGGTAAATAAAACGATATCCTTTGTTCGTGAGCTCAGTTTGTTTGGCAGCAACATCAGGAACACGAAAACAGAGGTGATGAATTCCCTCTCCTTTAGATTCGATATATTTATGAATGGTGCTCTCTTCTGAAGTGGGCTCAAGCAGTTCAATATGTCCGTGCTGATCAATTTGAGCAAAGGCGGTCATGACTTTTTGGTCTTTGACTTCTTCTAGATGATCCCCAAAAACCAGCCCCATATCTTCATAAACCTTGCGAGCGGAAGCGATGCTTCTCACTGCAATGGCCACATGATCTAAAACGCAATCTTTCAGCTCAGGTAATGACATAAATCCGTCCTTCAAATAAGTGACTCTATTATGCCAGAGCTGATCTCGAGGGAGAAGTCTCTATTTCTAGAAATTTGGTGCTGCTACCGCATTTGAACAATCTGGGTTGTTATAATCAAATGGCGGTGGAGTCGACTGAGGAGGCGCCACACAGATACCATTTTTACAGTCCCCATACTCCTGAGTGACATATTCTCTCAGTGTACAAGTCACATTCCCACTTAGATCCGTTCCTGTTCTGACAATCAGATAGGTCGTGACTGGCGTTTTTTGACACCATTCCTTAGCGATACAGAAATCCCCAATTGGTTTTTGACAAAGAACCTGCGGATTGAGGAGTGTGTTATGAACGGCACATTTTCCTGAAGTTCTGTTACAGCACAGTGACTGACATTCAACATCTGTTGTACAAACATCTCCCACTGGCTTATTTCCGACATGACTATTTGAATCGATACATTGTGAAACAAGAGTCTCATCCCAACAACGATTGTTATAACAACACTCACTCGAGCCACACATTGAATTGTTGTTACACGTTTTGTAGTTTTGATAGAGAACATTATCATTGAGCTCAGCCGAGTACTGAGTGGGACGAACAAGTTGTAGTTTCACATCTTTTGATTCCGAAACCACAAACCAATTTCCGTTAGCATCCCTGGCCAAAATTTCCATCGTGGCCGTAGCATTACATGATCCAATATGCTCACCATCAAAATTCTTACTCACTCGGGCAGCAGATCCATCTATCCATTTAGACTCTCCGTCAACACTGAGTCCACCCTGAGGGGTTTTAGGATCAAAGGGATTATCTGAACCAAGATATTCAACACCAGCTCTTAAACTTTTAATCTTTGTGGCCAACGGGAATAAGTATGATTTGAAATAAAGAGTATGGGGCCCAACCAAACGTGGTGTTTCTTTAAAAAGTTTATTCTTAGTCGTCGGAGTATCTACATTTCCAGCAATAAAAGAAAGATCATTCACTCCATAAGTACAGCGATTAAAGTGCCACTCAGCACAGTTTTTCAGACCATAGGGGCCTTCATAACGATAATTTCCAAGAGTACCAATGGCCTTGGCCGTGGAAGCTGCCACTTCAGCTTGTGAAAAACTAAAAGCAGCTGAGAGCGTAAATAAAAGATTTCCACCACTCGAAGTATAATCATCTTGAAGAGGACGCTTTAAGATTTCAGAAATAGGATCAGCGTAATACCCACTTGTTCCTTGTTCAATTTGTGGAACAGAAGGAACCACAGGAACAAATACAGTTGTAGGCACTCCACCTGAGAGCACAGAGGTTTGTCTTAAGAGTCCCTGATCTGAGACTTTAGCGTAAGAATAATAACAATCTTCATTACTCGCATCACAGCCGCCCACTCCATTAAAAGTAGGATCATGTTCAAGTTTTAAAGCTCTACAATAAAGTCCAGAATTACGGTTATCCTGGGCCGGAGTTGCTCCCGCTGCTGAATAATCATTGTAATCAAAGAGATCATAAATGAGCCTGATGTCACGAAACGGCTCAGCTTTAAGATCAAGAATAAGAACATCAACATTGGTTTGTGGGGTGATTCCTGGTGCTTTAGAAACTGTCGCAGGGATTTCCACAGGTTCAGAATTTAAACCGAATTTAAAACGAACCTTGATATTTTTATCGGCCAGCGTATTAATATTGATCCCGGCCACATACAAACGACCAGCGTAGTTTTTGGGAAGAGTGAGTTTTCTCACATAACTTCCTCCGCCTGTGTAACCTGTACCTGCTGAATAATTTGGATCCGTGGAAAGATTAGGTTCAATTAAATGTCTGATTTCAACTCGAGGTGGAATGTCTGCTTCGTTGTCTCCGCTAGTTGAACCACTAGTTGTGTTACCTGCACCATTCCCTGAAGTTGAGCCCCCAAGTGTATCATTACCTACCGAACCGAAACGTTTAGACGAGTTAGCAGCCTGTTCAGAGACACAACCTCCGATTGCGAGAAGTCCTGTGAAAAGAACTGCAATAAATTTATTCCTAAAACTGCGTACATCCATGGCCTAAACCTCAAGGTCTTATTCGGCTTTTTAAGCTAAATCCTGAACATCATTATCTCCCACGTTACTTGGACTAGTGAGAGCTGATTTCGGTTTTATCGTTTTATCAGAGGGTTAGATGAATAACTGAGTGCTTTGTGCAGGAAAAAATGGGTCTATTTGTTGGCAGAGAGAGGGATTTTCACCTCTCTCCATAAGTTATTAATTACTGAGCGCTGTAGATATCATCCAAAATTTTAGCGAGACGCACTCCGGCCTGGAAAAGTCTTTTTTCCATTACTGGAGCGAATTGATAGCTATACTCATAAGAAATTTTAGGAAGATTAGCAGCGACCTGATTGTACGGACGAAGACAATATGTAGGAGATCCTGCTCCAGACTCTTCGATGAGAACAGCTGGTGGATAAATCATTTGCCTAATCTCTTTTGATTCTTTGGCCCAGTCAAGAATTGATCCCTGTTTATACTCAAGAGATTTAAGTCCATGAGTACGGCTCACAAACTGTGTGAGCTCGGTAAAACTAAGACGAGTGAAATCGATCATATCCTCATCCCAAACGCGGTGAAGATTAGAAGGAGTGTTATGGAAAAGAACTTTACAGAAATTTCCCCCTTGATCAATCCCGTTCCCCACATGAAGTGGCATATGAAGATCTCCAATAAGGTGAACTAAAAATTTAAGAGCAAAAGCTTTTTCAGCTTCAGTCTTCTTTTCATCTTTTAAAGTTGCGATCTGCTCATCAATAGCTGGAAGAAGTTTTCCTGAACTATGTTCATGATTATGTGTTTCTTGATCATCTTTCCAATCAGTATAATGCCAATTAAAAGTATGTCCGTACTTTGCCGGCTCAGACTTAATTTCATCAGGCCAGTTTGATACTTGAGCCAGAGTTTCTCCATTAAGAATTTTTCTAACCTTCGCTAGAGTTTCAATTTTAATGTGTTTCTCAGCAATCTCCCCCACCACTCTGTGACCAGTTGGTCCCCAAGCAAAAGCAGAAGTACTAAAAAGAACAAGTGCGCCTAAAAAAGTTTTCATTCGATCTCCTCGAAAGTGCCTTTCGTTTTATTTTTACGAACATTAGGAATTTTAAAAAGTTTACCGTGAAAAGTGGCATAGAACCCTGGATCAAGAATACGGGCCGCAAAGACTGCTTCAATAACATTTTGGGCCGCATCGGAATCATCAAAGCCAAGAGGTTTCATCGCTCCTGTGAAAACGACAGGAACAGGAATTTCTTTATAATTATCAAAGCAAAATTTGGCCGTCAGATCGAGCGTGTCTGTCCCATGAAGAATCACAACGGGGTTGCCAAATTTGGCGTAGGTTTTAATAGAATCTAAAATAAACTCTCGATCTCTATCATCCATATAAAGCGAGTCTTTAGACATGATCTGCTTGACTTGAATTTCAGTATAAGGAAGACGCAGTTTCTGAAGAATTTTATTTTTTACAATCGTATCTCTGTTTTGAAGAGAGCCCTCAAATTCATCATAGATCTTTTCGATCGTCCCACCAGTTGTAAGAATAAAAAGTGGCATAATCTGATTGCCCATGTGTCCACTACCCTTGACGAATGAAAAGTTACAACCATACTTTTATTAGATTTTACTATAAAATGACAAGACGCCAAAATGACACTAGATCGGAGGATTTTATGACAACTCGTAAGGGTGCGATTTCAGTTAAGACAAACGACATTTTTCCCATTATTAAAAAATGGCTCTACTCAGAGCATGACATTTTTACACGTGAATTAGTTTCAAATGCCTGTGACGCGATTACAAAAAGGGCCACTCTCGCTAGAACTGCCGGCCATGACACACCGGAAGGTAAGGTTTCGGTGGAAATCAATAAAGAGCAGAAAACGATTAAAATTATCGATAACGGCCTTGGGATGACAGAGGCCGAAGTTGAAAAATATATCGCTCAACTGGCCTTCTCAGGTGCAGAAGAATTTGTTCAAAGAATGAAATCAGAAGGAGTAAGCTCGACTAAAGATGAAATCATCGGAAAATTCGGTCTTGGCTTTTACTCTGCTTTTATGGTGGCAGAAAAAGTTGAAGTTGAATCTCTCTCAATGGTTCCAGGATCAATGGCCACAAAATGGACTTGCCAAGGAGATACAGACTATGAATTTAGTGACTCGCAAAAAACAGATATCGGAACAACGATCACTCTTCATGTCAACGAAGACGGAAATGAGTTTTTAGACAACTGGAAGATGAGGGAAACATTAAATCGCTACTGCGATTTTATGCCTTATCCCGTGGCCCTCATTAATACAGCCGAAAAAGAAGCGAAAGAAAATATTATTAACAACACGACTCCGCTTTGGAAAAAAGATCCAAACTCAGTGACGGATCAAGAATACAAAGATTTTTATCAAAAACTATTTCCTATGGATCAAGAGCCACTTTTCTGGCTTCACTTAAATGTGGATCATCCATTTACGCTTCAAGGTATTCTTTATTTCCCTAAGGTAAATCTAACAAAGCCGGTGATTGAAAACGGTGTGAAGCTTTACTGCAAGCAAGTTTTTGTTTCAGATAATATCAAAAACATCATGCCTGATTTTCTTTCACTTCTTAAGGGGGCCATTGATTCTACAGATATTCCACTCAACGTCTCTCGCTCCGCCCTTCAGGGAGACCCAAATATTAAAAAGATCTCCAACTATATCATCAAAAAAGTGGCAGAGAGTTTAAAGAAACTTTTCAACAACGACCGTGAACGCTTCAATAATGCCTGGGAAGATATTGGGCTTTTCGTCAAATACGGTTGTATTCAAGATAATAAATTTGATGAAATGATGAGATCAATGGTTCTTTTCAAAAACTCTGAGAACAAACTCACAACTTTAAGCGAGTACCAAGAATCTCTTCCTGAATCAGTCAAAGAAAAGCTCAAAGATAAATACGTTTATTTTGAGAAAGCGGCTTCGGATGAATCACTTCGTAAACAGCTACTCGCTGAAAAGATTCAGACGATTGAGACTGACAATTATATTGATCCTCATTTTATGCAACACTCTGAAATGCACAAAATTGGCGAAACAAGTATGAAGTTCGTTTCAGTTGACTCTGAGATTGAAAACCTACTTGAATCAAATGCCGCCACAGAAACCGATATGAAGATTAAAGATCTCTTCACCACAACGCTTGCTGGCCTTGAAGTTGAAGTGAAGTCTTTAAAAAATTCAGCTTCAGCGGCGTATTTTAAAATTGATGAAAATTCAAAACGTCTTCAGCAAATGACAAGGTCGATGGGACCAAATGCCTTTAATATGCCTCTTAAAAAGACTCTAGTGGTAAATCCGTCTCATCAATTGATTAAAAATGCTTTTAGTCTTTGGGATAAGGGTGAGAAAAAAGAGTTGGCCACGAAAATGGTATATTATGTTCAAGACCTTGCCACGATTTCTTCTGAGGGGCTTTCTCTTGAAGAAAAAGAGAAATTTGTGACTCGCTCACAAGATCTCGTTCAAGAACTTTCAAACTTAGCTTTATAAAAAAAGTAGGCCCCTCATTCGAGGGGCCTTTTGTTTGGTTCCTTTTTAAATACAGTCCTTAATTAAACAACAACGTCTTGGTAGTCCATGTGAGCGACATGAAAGTTTTCATGGGACGTTTCGTCTTTATTAAGGCCTCCACGAAATTGACTGATGGGAAGAACTCGACCGTCATTCATAATAGAATGTCTGTTCTTGTGGATTGTTTGGTTCTCTCCACGCTCAGAGTCTTCTTTACATGCAATACAAAGCTCAGCTGTTGGACGAGCAATAAGCCGTTGAGTTGAAATCTGTGCTCCGCAGTCCTCGCACTCTCCGAAACATCCGTCTTCAATTCTCTGAAGAGCTTTGCGTACCTTCTTAAGATATATAGCGTTTCTTGCTTGAAGACGGAAACCGAGTTGGTTTTCCTTCTCCTGAAGAAGCTGATCCATTTCATCACCTTGATCGTTTTGAGGAAGCAGCTTACCTTCAGTGATATCTTCTTCTGACAAGATGTCGATGAAGAGTTGTTTGAAGTTTTCGATTTGTGCCTTTTCCATAAAGACTCCTTTGTCTTTTTTGTATAAGTTCGTCCGTGACCTTACTTTTTGTTCCTGACTTCATTCCTTAAAATCAGTTTCTTCCATGATGGGGCCCGAGAAACTCATCCATGAGTAGAACCTTCAATCCCTGAAGGTCTCGTCCCTTGCCGACCCTTAGAGCAGGATCCATGCCAAAACTTAACTAGCTGAAATAGCGTCTATGTTCTTAATCACTCTTACAAAATGGTGCGAAAGGGGCCTTATTTTGGCCAAAGAGACCCCAGAGGAGTCACTCTCTTAACACCACTTTGACGCTATGTAAGATTTTCATCGTCTCTGACAAACGATCTAAAAGTATGACATGAATCGCCCACGAAATTTAATACTGGAGAAATAACTATGAAACTTATGACATCGCTTTTTGCACTTATTATTTGTGCTTCTGCTTTCGCCCAAGAAAAAGTCTACCTTGATTCTAAAGACGTCACGATTAATGATTCTCAAGCTGTTCTCGTAAGAACAAATAAGACACCTAATAAAGTAAAGCTTACTTTTACGGTTCCGATGTCTGATTCTGTTTGTACTCAATATGATACTCGTTATGTCATCCGTACATCGGGTGCTTATTGTGGCTATGCCACAACATTCCGTATTATTAATGAGAGAATCTGTACGAGAAGAAATCCAAGGAATAACTCATGTATTCGGTTCGAGACTAGAACTCGTCGTGTAGCTTATAGATTCGCTAGATCATGCCCAGTTCCTGAAACTTATTGTTCACGTTATGGATCGGTAACAACTTCTGAGTCCGATAAAGTAACAATCAAATTCAAAAACCTTCCAGCTCTTGCTGATTCTGAAGAAGAAACTTTTGTTGTTAGCGCAAAACAAAAGAGATACGGTAGTTCGAATGTTGTTTATGATGTAACAGCAGAAGAAACGGTTCAACCATATGTTGTTAAAAACCGCGGTTTTCTTGGTATTGATAAATTTGTTATCCAAGTTAAATAGTCAGTAGAGAATTTCATTTTTCCATTTGCATTTCCATCAAAAAGTAGAAATGCAAATGGAACTAAAAATTAATTATAGGCTGGACTTGATTCCTTCGAATTTGGCTACCATCTTGGCCATAGAAAACTTTTTACTAATCACTTCTTCTCTTACCCCTAACGCTCTTAAAAAATACTGAGTGGTATTTGTTAAGCGCTCTTTAGTCGTATCCCACTCGATAAACATACGTGAGGAATTCAATTCAAACAGAGAAAAAGAAATCATTTGCTGAAATGTTAACCATAAAGACTCATCACTAATTTCTTTAAGATTAAGATCTCCTAAAACAAATGCAGCTTGATAATGCCTCATCCAGTAGGGCATTAGTTTCTCAGCAAATTGATCAATTTGAATTTTCATCATTGAACCATCTTCTAATAGACTAAATCCAAGAAGACGAATCATACGCTCAGTCTCTTCATGTTTGTGATTTGTTCCTACTCGTTGATGCAGGACCATCGACCAGACAAGAGTGCTAGTGATAAAAATAAAATTCTCTGTACTTGGACTTAATTGATGAATCAAAGACTCTATCTCGCTAATTTGTCCGCGATGATGCTTTTTCACCTCTTGATAAAGATGGTCTTTATTAGAAAAATGTCTGTAGAGAATAGGCTCTGTGATACTGCAATTAAGGGCCAATTCTTTGGTTGTCACACCAAAATGACCTTTAAGAGCGAATAGTCTAGAAGCATGCTCAAGAATCTGATCGCGACGATCACTGCCCGATAAACGTGTCTTTTCCATGACTCATCCTTAAGAAATGGTTATATTTCTTTCTAGTATACACTAACTTAAAAAAATAAAAGGGATTTTTAAGAAATTCTCGTTAGTGAACACTAAACGTATTTATCAGACTTATCTTTGGAAAGAACAATCTCTCCTCGCTCAACTAATTTAAGAACAACTTCCATAATTCTTTTTTGGGCCTCCATCACATCAGACAGAGGACGAGGACGCCCCTTGAGAATATCCTCAATATCTCGCTTCATATTTGTTGAGAACATAGAAAGCAGATGGTCCCCAACTTCTTTGCTTGCCCCTCGTAATGCAAGACCTAAATCATCGAGAGAAATTTCCTGAAGAAGTGTCTTCATCATAGCGATCGTTAAGTATTGAAGATCATCAAAAGTCACCAGGGCCTGTTTAAGCTTGATGCTCATCTCAGGATCTTGTCTAGCGATATCCGCAAGAAGTCTTTGCTGGGCCTCAAGATCTAAATGCTGGAGCATTTCGACTGCGGCCTTAACGCCATCAATTTTCTTTTTCACGATTACACCTTTAGGTAAGGGTCCTCTTGAGTAAGATGATTTTTAACATAATCACTTACAGCTTCTTCAAGTGAAAGAAATTTAAAATCAGGGAGAACCTGCCGGAGCTTAGTCATCTTGGCCTCAGTAAAATACTGGTACTGGCCTTGAAGTTCTTTTGGCATATCAATAAAAACAATTTTAGGCTCAATTCCCATGGCCTTAAATGTGGCCTTAGTGAGATCATGAAAACTTCGGGCCTTCCCAGTTCCAAGATTATAAATCCCAGAAGTTGAAGGCTCTCCTTTTTCCATGAGAGCGATCATGGCACGAACAACGTCTTTAACATAAACAAAGTCACGAAGCTGCTCACCATCTTTAAAATCAGGACGATGTGATTTAAAAAGTTTCACTTCCCCCACAGACTTAATTTGATTAAATGATTGGAAAACAACAGAGCTCATTTTCCCTTTATGATATTCATTCGGCCCAAACACATTAAAAAATTTCACCCCAAACCAAACTGGTGGAGTCATAGATTGTTTTAAGGCCCACTCATCTGAGAGCTGTTTTGAGTAACCATATTTATTGAGCGGCTTCAGCTTCGAAATACCTACGTGCTCATCAGAATACCCTTGCTCACCGGCACCATAAGTCGCCGCCGAAGAAGCATAAAGAAAAGGAATTTTCTTTTCTGCGCAAAGAGCAAAAAGCTTATTAGTGTATTCAGTATTATTTTTGTAAAGATAATCCATATCCAGCTCAGTGGTCGCTGAACAGGCACCCATATGATAAACGGCCTTCACTCCAGGTTTATTCCAAACTGGATGATTGAAAAGATCCTCTACTTGGATAAATTCATAGTATTTTAGTCCACGAAGGTTTTTCCATTTTTCTTCATTTTCAAAATGGTCCACGATCAAAATATTCTGCTCGCCCTTTTCATTTAAGGCCTTCACGATGGCACTTCCAATAAATCCAGCTGCTCCAGTCACGATAATCATAGCTCTCAACCCTTTGTTTTCACCTCTACTTTACCAGAAAATCCAAAAGGTGCCAGCTACCTTTCGGCTGATCCAAAAGGTAGCTGGCACCTTTTGGATTTTCCTTAAATTTTAAGTAAATACGCCGATAGGTCCCCTATGAGCTTAGCGATCTCAATCAATCAATTTTTGGCGAGTGAAATGTGGAAGGCCATCGAGCACCTTGAAAAGGCGCCCACAGAACTTCTATGGCAGCAGTTTCATCACACTTACAAAGGGAACTCAAGCTATTGCTCTCTGCCTTGGCTCCATGAATTTTGGGATAGGATCGAGCACAGTGATGCTTGTTTAGATAATAAAATTTCTGAAACGAAGAGAGTTCTTATGAATCATGATTTTTACCCTGAAGACAAAAACTTTACTTGGGATGAGGTGATTTCATGGCTCAAAGATTGGTCCCAAGAGGCTTCCTTTAGAATCGGCAAAGAGATTTATCCTCTCACCGTCAATGCTTCCCCAGTAATAAAAAAACAATTCGCTCCTAAACAGATCCTGCCTTTTTTTATTCATTTGATTCATAACTCTCTTGAGCATGGAATTGAATGTCCGGCCATGAGACAGGCCAAAAATAAACCCATCAAGGGCCGCCTCTGGCTTGAAGTCAATATGACTGCTGACCAGCAAACAATTATTTTCGGTGATGACGGACAAGGGGCGGATTCGCAGAGAACAAAAGAGCTTGGTCAATCTCCCTGCCCTACTGAAAATAAAGATTTTCTCTGGAGTGGAAAGGGCCTAGGCCTTTATGACCTTACCCAGCAAATAAGTTCTTCTGGTGGGCGGATCCAATTCAGCTCGACTCCATTTCAAGGATTTAAGATTATTATTGAAATGCCACAGTCTCAAAAGGCCGTGAAAGTCGCGTAATTTCTCCACTTTTTATGATCTCTTTGATATAAAACGCCCACTTTTAACAAGGGGCAATCATGAACGTCGACAATTGGCAGATCGAAGAATTTTTCCATAATACTTGGGCACAAGGCTTTAAAGTCACAAAATACCTTCACTCTGAGCAATCAAAATTTCAAAAAATTGATGTTGTTGAAACTGAAGCCGTTGGAAAACTTCTTCTTCTCGATGGCAAAACAATGGTTTCAAATAAAGATGAATTCGTTTATCACGAAGTGGTTTCTCATATTCCTTATATGGTTTCTCGCAAAGTAAAAAATGTTCTTATCATCGGTGGTGGAGACGGTGGTGTTGTTCGTGAATTCGTTAAGCACGCTGATATTGAACGAATTGATCTTGTTGAGATTGATGAGCGAGTGATTGAAGTTTCAAAAATTTATTTCCCAGAATGTACATCAGGTCTTTCAGATAAACGTGTTCGCGTTCTTCCTGAAGATGGATTTGCCTTCATTAAGCGTGCAAAAAAAGAATATGATATTATCGTCGTTGATTCTACTGACCCTGTTGATTTTGCTTCTGGGCTTTTTACTGATGAGTTCTATACTGACGTGTACAACGCTCTTACTGATGATGGAATCATGATGAATCAAACAGAAAATCCATTCTTGGATGAATTTGGAGTGAAGAATATTTATAATAATATGAGAAAGGTCTTCCCGATCGTAAACTCTTTCAATGCTCCAATGCTTATCTATCCAGGCGTTTATTGGACATTTGGATTCTCATCGAAAAAATACCGCCCAACAGATATTAACCCTGAAAAATTAGAGGCCATGACTAAGCTTGAGCGCTCTCTTCAGTGGTATAATATGGACTGGCATAAAGGGACTTTTGCAATTTCAAACTTCCATAAGAATATGATTGGACAACAATAGTAGTCACTTAAATAGTTTTTATGAAAAGAGGGCCATATGGGCCCTCTTTTATTTTCAGCTATTTAATTAATTTTGATGTTTTTTTCAAGAAATTAAAAAAAACCTTCAGTTTCTCCTCTACAATATCCTGACCCCCGACAACAATCTTACTGAAAAGGACATACACTTGAAAAAGCTCAGCCGTATGGAGGCCAACAAAGAGGCCAGAAGAGTTCTCGCCAAACACGGAACCGATCTTTCTGAATGCCAGTACTCATGTTCGGGATCTGAAGTACGTATCAACGGCTATCTTCGTAAAATTGACGGAAGTGAGTTTAGCGTGCAAGGAATTGAAGCAATGATTGTTGATTTTGGAAGGCACCTTCCTGGTTTTTATATCGCCGGAGATTGTAAAAACTGGAATTTCAACTCTGATCACGTCAATCATGTTGGTAGTTCAAAAGAGAATAACAAAGGTGCAGGAGAAATTGAACAACACACCTATTATGTCGATCTAGATGATATTGAAGGATTAAGTTAATTACTCCATCGTCCGACGATGTAAGTAAGGATGCACCACTAAGGCCACAGCGATAATTCCAATCTCATAAAGAATCATCATTGGAATCCAAACACACAACATACTTAAGACATCAGCTGGAGTCACCACGGCCGCAAAAACAGCAAAGGCCACGGACAGATAGCGCCTCATATTACGAAGGGAGTATTTTGTGACAATCCCCATAAAACCTAAAATAAGCATTATATTAGGAAGCTGGAAAAGTAGTCCTAAAAGAACGAGCATTTGAATTGCAAGAATCAGATAGTCTTTAAGATTCATCATCGCCTCAACGTCTCCTACTCCCGCCGTGAGAAACGTTTCAAAAGTCAGAGGAAACACAACGTAATAACCAAAACAAACACCTAAGACAAAAAGAACAAATCCCACGAAAATAAATGGAAAGACAGCACGAGCTTCTTGGTCATAAAGTGCCGGACGAAGAAAAAGCCAGACCTCACGAAACCATAACGGACTTGAAAGAATAATACTGGCCCAAAAAGAAATTTGCAGCTCCACGATCATCTTATCCAGAAGACCAGTGAAAACCACCTTTCCTGTGGAGCCCAGGGCCACTCGGAGCGGCTGAAGCAAAAACTGACTAATCTCAGAGCTGAAATGATAGCAAACGGCAAAAGCGAACACCAAAATAACCAGTACTCGTATAATACGACTACGCAGCTCCTCTAGATGCTCAATAAAGCTCATATCCTTCACAACAGGCCTTTGATTATTTTGATCAAATATAACACAAACTTCTCTTTTTTCCTCGTGTCTTTTTTTTGATACAGGTTAAAATAAGTGAGTGAAATACTTAATCCTCCTCACTTTCTTTCTTTTTCCTCTTCTCTCGAAGGCAGCCCCTTCGGAAATTCTGCGTTGCCTAGGAGTTGAGGAGCAGCGCCTCCATAAGGCAAAGTCTCAAGGACCAGAGTATCAACTTAATCAGCAGTTAATTTCAGAGCTTATTCAAGTTCGTCATCTGGAGCTCTCTCCTCAGTTCGTCACAGAAATTTGTTCTTCTAAGGTAAGTTCTCCTTCAAAAAAACTACTCTACCTTCTTCTTGATCAAGGACAGAGTGTTTTTGAATTTCCTGCTAATATCTCAGGCCGAGAGCTTTCCATGGGAAAATCTATGCTAGAAGATTTTATGGAATCTTCTCATAAAATTATTATCGATTATATTGCGGCCATTCAACAGGAAGCTTCTACGGCAGACTGCCTGAAGAAAAATATCCCTGAGCTTGATCTACTTTATATTGATGTGAAATACCTTGAAGAAGAGATTGAGACTAAATATCTTTTTAAGAACAAGGGACTTGCTGAAAAGATTCTGAAAAAGTTAAATAATTATCCTGTGATGCTTAAAAAATGTGCGGCTCAGTTGAAGGCTAAAAAAACAGATAAGTCAGGATCAACTCCTAAACGCAAAAAGTCTTGAATCTTTAAAGTCACTTCCACTTCTTCGTCTTGAGTAAGTTTCTGATTAATTTTGAGAACTAATTGAAGATCTCTCATCGAGAGAATTTCAAACTGATATTTTTCAAACTCCGGAGAAGACTTTAATCTCTGATCGATCAACAGAATCCAATCTGCTTTAGAGCGATTTTTGATAAGTTTCAAATCACGCTTAACTTTAAATCCTTTAATTTTTTGAACGAGCGAAAAACAACTCCTGCATCCCATGGCCGCATTCGTTTCTTTTTCATGTTGAAGCTCGTAAAGAGAGACTCCAAAACAGCGGCAAACTAAAAAGTCCTGGGCCTTGAGTTTAAAATGATCTCTTCCTTGGAACTGAGACCAAATGCCTCGCCAAAGTTCAAAAACAGGATGATCAATATCTCCAAGTTCATCTTGAATATATTCTTGCCACGCAAGATCTCCTTCGCAGAAATTCATCCATGAAGAAAGTGGCAAAAGACCAACCGATTGCATTTTTTTATCTTGAAGATGATCGGCCAATGCCGCCATCCATAGAACCCACTCACGAGGGGCTTCGTAGGCCACTTCACGAATAATTTCTTTGTGGTCAAAACGAATCTGCAGCCTACAGTTTTTGTAGGTGAGATCGAACTGAGCATCACTCACAAAAGAATGGGATTTTTTTTGAAGAAGATCGTTAAATTTTGTCATCAGCATCCGTCCACTCTGATTCATCAAAAGTCGTGAGGATTTCAACCCCACTCTCCGTAATCAAAACCGTATGCTCAAATTGGGCCGACCAAGAGCCGTCTTTAGTAAGAACTGTCCAGCCATCGTCTAAAACTTTGCAGTGTCTTTTTCCTAAATTGATCATGGGCTCAATCGTAAAAGTCATTCCCGGCTTTAACTCAATACCAGTTCCACGTCTTCCGTAGTGAACAACTTGTGGCTCTTCATGGAACTCACGTCCAATCCCATGACCACAATACTCATGAACGACTGTGAACCCATTATCATGGGCCATCTCTTCGATAATCGCTCCAATATCACCTAAGCGTCCTCCAGGTTTACACACAGAGATTCCGGCCATCATGCACTGATAAGTGACGTCGACCAGTTTTTTAACTTCAGGTTTTGGGGTCCCTACAAAAAACGTACGATTTGTGTCTCCATGAAAGCCCTTAAGCTTTGAAGTCACATCGATATTTAAAATATCACCGTCTTTGAGAATATCTTTCTTAGATGGAATTCCATGACAGATCACATTGTTCAGAGAGGTACATACCGATTTAGGGAAGCCATGATAATTCAAAGGGGCCGGGATCGCTCCACGATTGATCGTATACTGATGACACAAAGTATTAATATCCTCTGTGCTCATTCCTGTTTTGACCTGCTTGCCAAGAAAATGAAGAGTCTTTGCCGATAATTTGCAGACTTCACGCATTAGTTCAATTTCTCGAGACGACTTAATTTGAATCATAGATCTCACTTATACACTTTTAGAGTGATTTAAGCTAGTTTCTAACTATGAAAAGATATTCCGTTATTCGCACCCATACCTCGCCCTATCAAGTAAGTGGTTTTAAAGACTTAGAGAAAAACCGTCTTGAAAAACTACCCTTGGACTATCTTCATTCCGTGGAAGAAATCAAAGCTGACTCAGAGCTAATCGTGGTGACAAATACCCATACAAAATTTGAAGACCTCCCTGCTGAGATCCGAGAGAAGGCAAGACTAATCGTTCACCCTAATTCTGGTTATGAGAATTTTGCCAGCAGCTTTTCTGCACTCAAAAATCTTCCTGTTGTGATTGGCCATGAAATCCGGGCCCAGGCCGTGGCCGAATATACATTAAGCTGTTTTGTCGATTACTGGACTCAGAGACCACATCACCTGAACTGGGATAAATCGAGGCTTTATCCACGAAAACTCATGAACAAAACGTCGGCCTTAATTATTGGCCATGGTCATATTGGAAAGCTGCTTAAAACGATGCTTACCTCTTTAGGTGTTCATGTTAAAACAGTGGATCCACGTCTGCCCGCTGACTATAAAGAGTTGAGTGAAGTTGAAGAGTCATTTGAAACAATTATTTTAGCGGCTAGCTTAAATTCCAAATCAACTCATCTGATCAATCAAGACTCGCTCCAAAAACTCGCCCCTTCACTTTTAATTAATCCTTCTCGAGGAGGTTTTATTAATGAAGTGGATCTGATGAATTATTTGGATCACTCTTCCATGACGGCCTATCTTGATGTGTTTGAGAAAGAACCCCTTCCAAATGGAAGCCTTAATCATGAGCGTCTGATTAAAACCTCTCATATCGCAGGAGTTCACCGAGACCTAGATCAAGATATCATTGAGTTTGAGTATCAAGTTATCAGTGATTTTTTAAATCTTTCGGAAAAAGATTTTATGGTAAAATACAACCATCAATTAGTAGCGAATAAATGGTTTCAAGGTGAGTTATGGTAAAAGATTTAGCTGAACTCAAACAAATTCTCTGCCCTCCTGGTGAAGGAGTATTCACGGTTCATACCGCCAAAGAGAGACGCTTAAGTCTTCAAGAAAAAATTTACGGACAAACTGATGAGAAAAAAGTCAGAAAATCCTGGGAGAAATCTCTTCAGGATATTTCACAGACTCCTCTGGTCGTCATCGGTATTCCCTCAGACAATGGGGGCGGTATTCAGCGCGGGGCCAATTGGGGTCCCCTAAGTGTTCGTCTGGCCCTCCTCCAAGAATCAACTCCAAGTTATTTAGATGTAGGTGATATTCGAGTCATCCCACATCTTCTGCATGATAAATATCTTAAGTCAGATATTATTAATGAATGCCGTAAGGCCCTTTATGGAAAGAGCTCCATTAAACTTCCTGTTTCTCCTTTGAGCATCACTGAGAAGGCGATTAGTAATCTTCATCATCTCAATCCAAAAATTAAAATCTTTGCCATTGGTGGTGATCACTCTGTATCCTACCCGCTGCTGAAGGCCTACATCGAAGCAAAGAAAAAACAAAAAGTTAAAATTGGTCTTCTCCATTTTGATGCTCATACAGATCTTATGCAAAAGCGCCTAGGAGTAGACTTATGTTTTGGCTCTTGGACTTATCATATTTCAAAACTCATAGAGCGACCGAATCATATTGTTCAGGTGGGAATTCGTTCAAGTGGCAAACCTAAGGCCCATTGGGAAAAAACCACAGGTGTTAAACAATGGTGGAGCAAAGAGATTCAAAAATTAGGCGTGAGTGAAGTGACTGAAAAAATTATTCGTCATTATAAAAAACTTAAAATTGATGAGCTCTATATTTCTTTTGATATTGATGCTCTTGATGAAAAATTTGCGGCGGCCACAGGAACACCTGAGGCGGGTGGCCTTAAACCCTATGAGTGTGTGACGATGATTCGTGCAGTGGCCAGTCACTTTAAAATCACTGGAGCAGATCTTGTTGAAGTGGCCCCCTTTGTTCTTCCTCCGGGGGCTTCAGTTCAAGATCAAAAACAAACTCTTGATACCGCTGCTATTATTGGACGTGTTCTTCTTGAGGCGATGAATGGGTAGAGTCATTGTCTTTCCTGATGTCAGTGAAGCCGATGATGATGGTCTCCTTGCTGTTGGTGGAGATCTTCAAACCGATACGATTAAATCTGCTTATGAAAAAGGGATTTTTCCCTGGCCCATTTCTCTCGATTTTCCCCTGGCATGGTTCTCTCCTGACCCTCGCGGGATTTTAGAAGTAGCGGCCTTCCACATGCCTTCCTCATTTAAAAAATGGATGAAAAAGACTTCTTATCGAGTGAGTTTTTCAGAAAATTTTGAGGCAGTGATTTACCACTGCGCTCGTGTCACTCGCAAAGGCCAAGCAGGAACCTGGATTACGCCAGATATCACCACCGGCTACACTTCTCTCTTTTATGAAGGTCATGCCTATAGTGTTGAGGTTTGGGATGACCAGACACTCATTGGGGGGCTTTATGGAGTCTGTTTTGGAGGTTATGTCTCAGGGGAATCGATGTTTTCGCTGAAAACCAATGCTTCAAAGCTCGCTCTCGTCTCACTTATTGAATTACTTAAAAAGAATAGACTTCAATTTCTCGACACCCAGATGGTGACGCCAGTGGTAGAATTATTTGGAGGGAGGTATATCCCTCGAGAAGATTTTTTAGATCGTCTCAAGGGAGTTGATTGGAAGGCAAAAAGAGAGAAAATTTTCAGTTATAAGAAAGTTTCAAGCGCTGATTAGCAATCAATGTGCGTTCAACTTCAGCAAGAAATTGACGAGCTGATTTTTCAAGTTTTACCTTCTCACCTTTCATGTATTCTTCCATACGCAGTTTGAGATCTTGATAATTCAAATTCATTTCTTTGGCCATTTCTTCACAGCGCCTACGGAAACGTTGATCAGCATCAATCAAAGCACTCACTTTCGCACTGATATCCTGGCGAAGAGTTTTCGAGTTATATACAACTTTAAGCTCAGCAAGTTTTAGTTTTTTCATGACCACCAGATAAGCATAACCAATATCAAACTCATACCATCTGTGACGGAATGAACATGATCTTTGATGAGCGTGGTGATTATTGTGATCCATCTCTCCACAGACAAGAAAATTAAGTGGAACAATAAAGCCAAGATTGCGGCTGTTATCATCATAATCATGATTTTTATAACCAAACCAGTGTGCCAGAGCATTGACTCCCCCCACAGCAAAAACTGGTGAGATCATAAAGTTAATTGCCGAAAGAGCAGCTCCCCACCATGGACCGAATACGATCATTAAAAACACAGTCATAATCGCCGGGCCGACGAAAGGATTGTCATAAATAAATTTTTCAAGTTTATTCGTTTTAATCGTTTTCTTGATTCTCTCAACGTCTGGGGAAGACTTTGCTTTTGTATAATCAAAAACTCCTAAGAAAAGAACATGCATCAGCCCCTTAGTCACAGGACTATGAGGATCTTTTTCTGTATCTGAGTGAGCGTGGTGATAGATATGTACTGAAACCCAATCGACCTTTGACATGGTTGTTACCAACCATAACCACAATTGCATAAATGTATCCATGTATTTGTTAAGGATGACACCTTTGTGTGTATGAAAACGATGGAAAGATAGGCTCATACAAGTGATCGTAATATGTGTCATAAGAACAGTGTAAAGAGCAAGAAAGATAACGGGATTGTTACTAATCACATTTCCGATCAGGCCTAAATCACCCATTGTGCTTTGAAGAAAAAAAGCTGTCGCAGCAAACGAGCCTAAAAGTGTAAATATAAGAAAAAACATGCCTGACCTACTTTGTTTGGCGTCCTGGTAAAATACTAGCACGCTTCATCAAAATGCCTCAAGTTATGTTTTAAGGAAATGATCTAAGTCATGTGAACTACGGAAATTTTCAGGTTCTGACTCTAGGCAAAAATGGCAACGAGTACAGAGAGAAAAATTGATCTCAACCTCTTGTTTTTTCCAATTAATGGCCTCTACGGGGCATAAATCTCCTCTAAGTTTTGGCAATTGACCGAAAACTTCAGGATTTAAGGCCAGACGAGGAGAATAAATATAAGGCTTTAATTCAAACGATAATTCATCCCAATTCATGAGTTTTCTTACACGACCAACACGTTGAAGTGAGCGATATCGCCAGCGGTGCCAAATCTTTTTTAACAATGTCGGTGGATAATAAAGTTCGCGAGATAAAATCATAAATTACCTATCAATCTCAGTTCTATTTAGTCCCAGTAAATTCAAAGTACCGGTTAAATATTTTCTAGGAATACTTTTTAAAATATGTGGCAATGACTGAGCATTCGTTAATGAGGGAGTCCGTAATTTAATCGATGAAACATCACCGTGCTTAAGATAATAAAGTCCAAGCTCACCCTGGCCGGCTTCAAATGATGTAAAGAAGCTACTTACTTGTGGTTTAGCAACGAGAGACTCTATTTGCTCAGCTTCTAGCAAAAAGTCTCCAAGAGGAAGGTTGTCCATGGCCTGGATGATAATACGAAGAGATTCAAAAACTTCTTCAAATCGAAGCAAAAGTCGATCGTAGTTTGTTCCGTAAATCCCCACAGGTATATCAAATTCAATATCAGCATAAAAATAAATTGGTCGCGATTTACGGAGATCGAAATTGATTCCACTTGCTCTTAAGATCGGGCCAGTGGCTCCCCACTTAATCGCCTCACCGGCCGTGAGCTGCCCAAGATTTTTTTGTTCTTGAATCACAAGACTAGATCTCAATTCGTTGCGAACCATTGGTAAAATTTTACGAATGAGTTTTTCAAAATCCAAAAGCTCCACATTCCATCCATGGGGAAGATCTTGGGCCACACCACCAATACGACACAGGTAAGTTCCATTTCTTCGACCGTTATATTTCTCATAAAGCTCAAACGCTTTTTCACGACAACTAAAGAGTGCTGTGCTCTCAAATGTAAATCCAAGATCACGACAATACTGCCCCAGTGAAGTTAGGTGCTCCACGATTCGAGATAATTCGATAAAAATCATACGAATGGCCTGTGCCCGCTCAGGAATTTTTATATTCGACATATCTTCATAGAGCTTACTTACTAACGTGCTATAGCTTGGGGCCGACAAAAGATTAATCTGATCAATAATACCTAATTGTTGCCTTGGAAGTGAATCACTTAATAACTTCTCCCAACCTTTATGATGAAGTCCTAAAACAGGAATAAAATTTGTAATTTTATCGTTATCAAAACAAACCTTCGCCGCAAACAAGTGCTGAAGCTCAGGTCTTGTCAGTTCAAAATATTCCCACTGATAACTCTCCTCGGGGTAAGGAGTTTCTGAGCGATTCGGATTGAACCTTATCTTTGGTAAATCACGGTCATTTTCATTTCCAAGACCAAAAAAACACTCCACACGACGCCCGAACAATGGCAGCTGAAGCCTTTCCACAATTTCTCTCTCCATCCAATCTGCAGCAGCATAAGTGGCACAAACTGACGGAAGAGTCTCGCCCGGAAATAATTCCACAACAAGGTTCAATCGCTGGTGCTGTTCAATATTTTGAAGATGATAAAAAACTTCTAGTTTCTCACTTTGAGTGGATGCTTGAAGATCAATCAACTGGAAAAAGTTTAGTTCTTGATGCAAAAACTGAATCCATTTATTGAACTGAGTAGGTCTAATCCGAACCCAGTGTTGATCACGATGAAATGAGTAGCCCTTACCATCTACATGAGCGAGAACTTTTGATAAATTCTGGTACTGCTCCCAATTAAATCCCATTAAAGACCTGCCTGATGGTTTTTAATCTGGTGAATAATTTCCTCAGGAACAAGAACTGATGAAGGAAACATCCAATGAGAGTGCTCTAGTTGCATTGTTGTCACATCCACAAGTTCCATCAATTGCGCCAGAGGTTCAGGATAAACCACGAGTGTGGCCGTTTTAGGAAGAGTCTTTAAGAAACTTTTAAAGAGACCTAAACTTTTATGAGTTAAATGAGACGGGATAATAACCATCTCCGCCGAATCACAATTTTTTTGCCAATCTAGCTCAAAAGGAAGATCTCCGTACTTTGGTAAAATCAAAGAGTCCCAGTCACTCGGTAAACTAACAAAAGCTGAACAATGTATTTTAATCGTATTTACTGTTTTTTTCATTTTATAAAATTATATCCAAATCGCTAGATTTTCCATCCTGCTGATGGCGAGGACTCCACTTATGGTCAGCAGGAGTCAGTTGAGATTTCCGTAAAATTTGCTCATTCACTTTTGAAGTACAGCTAGACTCAAATTTCCGATACTTAATCCAGCTGTACACCTTAGCGTGAGTACCATGTGGATGTGAATCATAGTCAAGGAAGCGGTAATAAAATTTAGCCGAATTACGAAGGCCCATTAAATAAGAGCCTAAATAATTAAAAGAAGCATCGAGATCTTTTGTCGAACAATCATAGATTCCATCTTTTAATTTATAAACTAACTCCCCACGATTATTCAGAGTATTACGAGTCCATGATTTACGTAAGCAATCAAAATAATGTCCGTCATCATGAAGAAGATAGTAAATCCCAATATCACTTAAAAACCAGAATTTTTCAGACTCTATATTCACTGAAGGGAAACGAACAAATTTCATACATGTCACAAAATGTGTGGCGTACTCCAGAGTATAGGCCCGGAAACGCTCATGGAATTCTACTGGAATCCTTGCTTTCTTCCACTCCGCTCTAACTTTAATTTTTTCTTTTAACTCTTCAGTGGTTTGAGAAGGTAAATCAAAGATCGTCTTCAGTCCTACATCTCTCCAGGCCTTGTCATAAATCGCATGACACGACTTCACCATTTTTTCTCGCTCTTCACCAGTTATATGGAGAGCGTATTTTTTTTGAAAATTAAAAGTTGATTCAAAATCAATGAAGTCACCAATACTCGCGGCTGGAAATTCTTTACTTCCTGCTGTATTGATCCCTTGATGATTTTCAATAAAGGCCTTGATCTCAGGAAAATTAATTTTTGTTTTTAAAGTTTGTAGGTCCTTTATAGAACCAAACTCTCTGTCCTCGGGATCAACCGCGAGATGAATCAAGCGCGAAGGCCAGTTTTTCTTTCCTAGACAATTTCCCTCAACACAAATTTGCTGGATCACGCTCCCTAAAAGTCTCACTTGAAAATAATTCTGATCCTGAAGAGATTCATACTTTTTTGCTCCTCCGAAAATAAGAACTTGCTGAGGTTCACCCAATAGATCTAAGGCTCCCGGAATGACGCCGACAGAGAAAGGAATTTTATCCAAACTCCCCGAGTATTTTTTCCAAGCATCTTTTGTCTCACACCATTCATGATCAAAATAGCGCTGACCAGATTGAAGATCTAATTTATATTGGTTTTTTGATCCCGCCGGATTGAGAACCACCACATTCATTAATGGTGAGGCCTTACTAAAACTGTTTTGAATATCAAAAAACAGATGGGATTGCTTCTCCCCACTCACGGTTTCCCAAACGTACTCAGGATCACCACCCACTTCCCTACGGTCTTGAATCATCGTCAGAAGTTCTTCATCACCACGAATTTTCCTTTCTTTGAACCAACTACAACTCGTACACAAAGTCAGCAGGATCATTAGGGTTTTCAATTGACATAATCTCGGCTTCATAACATCATTACTCTACTTTTCTCGCATTGCCCGGGTGGTGGAATGGTAGACACAAGGGATTTAAAATCCCTCGGTAGCAATACCGTACGAGTTCGAGTCTCGTCTTGGGCACCAAACTAAAGGATTAGGTCCTTTTTCCTTTTTTTATCAATAGTTTACAAACTCTAAGTTCCTCTGGCAAACCTTTGTGGCCCTATATTGGCCCTGGCTTCAAAACTAACAAAATTTAAGGCATTCACTAAGTGCTCAAGGCCAAAACCTGCACAACACCGCGTTATTATTAAACCGCTATGACCCAAGTTTTTTTGAAGATAATTGTTATTGTCTCTAATGTAGAAAAACATCTCTTTATTACCTCAGTGAATAGTTCTACAGAATCCATGGCCTAGTCGTAATCTTCAATTACAGTTCTTATCTTTTTTTCAAACAGATGACTCTTGAAAAAAACCGCCATTATTTTTTCTTTTGAAATCGCTTAAGACGATCCTAAGCTCTATCTAGAGGTGTTGTTTTGTCTAGAATGATTTCATTCATAGCTAATTATCGTCTTTGAAGAGACTGAATTTCATTTCTGA
>JBMLQL010000047.1:0-110480 GCA_049241565.1 Bacteriovoracaceae bacterium
AGATTACTAACTCTAGTGGAAACATCATCCAGCACTATGTTTACTCTAGCTTTGGCAAGATTTTAAAGATTATGAATGGATCAGTGGATAATACCGCCAATCCACTTATTAAAACCAATTTTGCTTATACGAATCGAGAGTATGATTCGGAATCAGGACTCTACTATTACAGGGCAAGATATTATGCCCCTGATCTAGGTCGGTTTCTTACAGAGGATCCGCATCCGGGATTTATTGATTTTGCTGTGACAGTCAACAATAAGTTTACTTACGTCGCAAATAATCCCCTAACTTTTACTGATCCTTCAGGAGAAGTGATTGGAATAGACGATGTTTTGATTGCAATGTTCATTTCAGCAGCGATAAATGCTGTGATTGCTTCAGCTCAGCACAAAGGAAATTTTTTTGAAAATCTAATGTCCTGGGATATCGCTGGTAAGGCTGCGTTTAAAGCCGCCATAGGGACAGGGCTTGTTATTGGCGGTGGAGTTGCTGGTAGTTTTCTTGCTGGCGGCAGTGGTGCAATCATCGGTGGTGCTCTAGGAGGAATTGTAGGAACATGGGCAACAAATTCAGCTCTGGGTGAAACCGCATCTTCCAATGATTATCTTTTTGCAGGTTTGTTTGGTGCATTAGGAGGAGGGTTTGTTCATATTCAACGATTAGGAGCTTTTGCTACTCAAGGTAGTCGAGTAGGTTTTGGGATAAGTGATTTAAATAAGGGAACTGTCGAGGGCCTTATTAATAATTCAAAACCTTCATCGATCAAGCCTGTAAAAGTACCGGGGCCAATGTAATGAATTATAACTATAAATGTGTAACTGGAACAGTTAGTGAAAATTTTTTCAGGACTTTTAAATCTAAATCTGTTCTTAAGATATTTGTAAAGGTAGCAGGAATTTATGGGATAAGTATCTTGCTTTGTTTTTTTGTATTATTTAAAAGGCATGCAGATTTTGTATCTTATTTAAATTTTTCAATTGGATTTTTCACATTAACGACTGGAAGTTTCTTAATATTGACATTTGTCGTATTTGTGAAGATTCTCTCTTCAAAGAAGATGGAGTTCAGTTTGAGTGAAGGTCAAATATTTTTAAGGAATGAAAAAAAAATCGTATCACATTTTCAAAACTTTTTTGTGTTTTATCGTGAGGGATTTTGTCTTGAGATAGTGAATAATGATAATTATTTTAAATCATTTTTCATTTATGGAGACCAAACAGTTCTAGAAGGAGTGATTAAAGTTTTTAAAGAGAACGGTATTATAGTCAAAGACTACTTAACGAACAAACGGTTATAATCATCTATAGAAGTGGAAGACAGGAGATATAAATAGGGGAACAGTTCAAGGGTTTTTTGATCTCCCTTCTAATTCTCCTGCGGCTGGAGCAGGTTCAGTTTCAACTCCACCACCTGCAAGTCCACAGCCTGGTCCAATATATGTACCTGGCCCAATGTAGGAGAAGAGTGTGCAAGAAATAAGATTTAGGCAATTGTCAGTATCTCAAAATAGGAATTGGCTCGATTTCTACGCTAAATTCCTTAAGAGTAATCATTTATTTAAAATATATAAGCTTGTATTTTTTATAATGTTTCTTGTAATGCTTTGTTTTGTTTTTGCAAGAATTCCAGAGATTGAGAAAAGTAATTTTGACTTTCTTCTAGAATATCTGAATTTCCTGTTGATTTGTTTTTCTGTAGGGGCATTTTTTGTTTTTATGGTTTTGCCACTTGCTTTCTCTCACTTCGCGACAGTAGATGTCGTCTTCACAGAGTCAGGGATCTATAGAGAAAAGAAAGTAAGAATTGGTGTGGAAATCCCTTATAGTTTGTTAACAAAGATTGTGGTTGTGGAAGAATTATTGATCGATATATGGTTTAAGAACTCATTTGGAGTAAATAATAGTATTAGATTGTGGGGGTTAAATAAGGCCGAAGTAGAAAAAATCGTAAAGTTACTAAAAGATAAAAATAATAATTTAAAGATTCAGGATAGTTTCTGGATAAAATGAAGTATAAATTAATTCATCCAAGTTTAAACAGCTTGATTAACCTATATATTTACATTTTTAAGAAAGTAGACAAAAGGTATCTGTTAAAAGTTACCTGTTTTACTTTCCTTTTTTTGGGATTAGCTATTTTTATATCTTTAAAAAAACAAGTCATCCCATTTGAAACTTGGGTTGATTTAGGACTTGTATTTCTGGGGCTAGCAACTGTAATTCCACTCTATTGGTGGCTATATTACTTAATTAATAAGGACAAAGAGGTTGAGTTTTTTGAGAATTTTTTACTATTAACGAAAAGAAAATATTTTATTCCGAGATACGAGTAATTGAAAAACAAGGAAGTTCAAATTTTGCAATTACAATATTTTCATTTCCTTTTGATTTTAAGTTTGTAGGACATCCAGAAGATATCTTCGATCTAATTGTAGCAAAAATTAAAAAAGTACAAAGTATTAATGTTAGATATAAAAGATAGGTATTCTCCCCGTAAACGCGGGAAAGATGAGATTGTATATAAGTATTGCCCCTGCATCAAGGGTGTAAAGTAACTAATAGTCAGAGCCAAGTAATAGCTTATTATTGTAATTGATAAGGGTAATGAATGTTTAACGTGATTACAAGCTATGTTAATATCGTGATTGGACTCCTTTTTTGCTTTGTCTTGTCAAGATTTGAACAACGAAAAAGAAATACAAAAATTGCTGGAACAATTCTCTTTTATTATTTGATGGTTTGTATATTTAAAAATCTTCCCAATCATGCCAACTTGTTTGCGGCTTATTTAGGGATTCACTTTACAATTGCTGGATTGCTAATTCTACTACTCCTTGGCGTGGGCTTGTTTGGAGCTAAAAAAGTTTTTGCTCATTTTTTTGAGCGAGATATGGAAGTGAAAAAATGATTCCTTGCATCTTTGGAATCGGATCATAAGCAAAAATGGATTAGAATATATGGGAGATCGACTAAAAATTTAGTTACCTGAGAATGAGGTGAGTGAAGTATTTTTTAGTTTGGTGGATTAATTTTGTTTGAAATGATTTGTTCAAAAATTATAAAATCATTGCTGGGTTAGGCCGCAATGATAATACACTTGTGAGATACACTCACTCAGGAATGAGAACAGATGATGTGCTTTCAATGGATGTGACAAGCTACGGTGTCTCTAAGGGAATTGCTCAGGCAGCAGGTTCATATTTCTTCCATAAGGATGGACTTGGTTCAGTGATTGAGATTACTAACTCTAGTGGAAACATCATCCAGCACTATGTTTACTCTAGCTTTGGCAAGATTTTAAAGATTATGAATGGATCAGTGGATAATACCGCCAATCCACTTATTAAAACCAATTTTGCTTATACGAATCGAGAGTATGATTCGGAATCAGGACTCTACTATTACAGGGCAAGATATTATGCCCCTGATCTAGGTCGGTTCCTTACAGAAGATCCGCATCCGGGGATTTTAAGGAATCCCGCTACATTTAATACTAAGTATACATATGTTTCGAATAATCCAGTAAATTACACTGACCCATCAGGTAAGTTTTTTATTGTTGCTGCTTGGGTAGGGTCTTCAGTTTTGGTTGCGGCTTTGAATACAGCTATCACTGTAGGATTAGCAAATGTTACTCTTCAATTTTTAAATAACCAAGCAAGTGGAAAGAGTTATAATGGTTGGGATGCATTAGGTGCATTTGGAACAGGATTCTTGTCCGGTTTGGTTATGCCATTTTTTGCTGGTCAAATAGGTTATTTCGCTGCCGGCGCTATTTCTTCAGGGATTTTTTCTCTAGGAACTTCTTATTTTAATGATGGTAAACTAACAGGAAGAGAGGTTGGTCAGGTTGGTGCTTCAATGTTGTTGGGTGGATATCTAGGTCACATGGGAACAGTTGTAGATGGGAAGATAGGTCAGTTCTTGATTGATTATACTGGTGCTCTTTCTGATTCTGCCGTTCAATTTTTTGGAAATGATGTCGCAGACTTAATACGACAAATTAAAGGCAATGAACCTAAGCCGACTGAGGGAGAGTAGGATGAATAATTCTATGTATATATTTAAATTTAGGTTAAGAATGCTGCATTTTTTGAAAAGTGCCGCTTTGGCGACCATCGTTTTAATTTGGTTTGTTTCTTTCAACTATTTCAAAAATAGAGAATTAGTAATTGATATTTGGTTGGTAGCTTTTTCTCTAATAGTCTCGCTATCTCCTGTAATCTCCATTTATACTCATAAAAAGAGTCGCATATTATGGGAAGATAATTTTTTTAAAGGTTACGACTTTAGGCAAAAGAAAAAGATACGATTTAGTCAGAATGATATTATTTCATATGGAGTAGAGAAAGGAAGCCTAAGAATGGATCCGGCTGTACATTTTTCAATCCTTGATCATGTTTATATTGAGTCCAGCCAAGGAGTTGTTCTTGTTTTGTTAGGTGACGATGAGAAGTTAAAACTTTTTGAATTGATAAGAAAAAATACTGGAAAAGTTAATGAGACAAGAGACTACCAGAAATAACACGAAAATGTTTAGGACGAAATCAGTTTTTAGATTAATTGATTTTTAAAAGATTTCATTATCTTTTACATAAGTCGAGTATAGGATTTAGGTGTTGGGTTATTTCACTAACGTGCCAGATATTATGATGCGAGTGCGGGGAGATTTTTGCAGGAAGATCCGCATCCGGGGAAACTTAGTACTCCAATATCATTTAATTCTCGATACGTCTATTCAGCTAACAACAGTGTGAATTATGTGGACCCTAATGGGGACTTACCATTTCTAGTTGTAGCTGCTCTAATTGGTGCAGGACTAGGGACACTTGATGCACTTTCTAGTGGGGGAGATGTTCTTCAAGGGGCTTTATTTGGAGCTGTATCAGGTGTTGCAATTGGTGCAGGAATTTGGTCTGCAGGGCTATTAACTGGTGGTGGGACTGGAGTCTGGGCCCTTGTTTCTGAGATGGCAGTTTCAGCCTTCTTATCAGGATTATTTAATGCCTCAGCGCTGAGTATTTTAAGGGGGAATTCCGATAACTTTGTTAAAGATTTTACAAATGGAGCAATTGGAGGAGCGCTGGGAACTGGCTTTAAGTCATTAGGAGTAGCAGAAGGAATTGAAGTGGGAACAGAGTCCAAAGGACTAGGAGCACCACAAAATGATGTTGGTGATGAGATGACTAAAAAAGCGATTAGAGACTTGAAAATAAAAATGAAATTTCAATTAGGGATTTAAAAATGAATATTGAGCTACATAAGATTAAGTTAGTGAGAGATTTTATATTAGTGGCACTTCCTACCCTTGCTTTAATATTTTATTGTTTGATAAATAATCATATTGAGTCTCTCCCTAAACTGATATTTTTATCTTTGATAGTTACGCTGCTTTTCCTTTGGGGGACTGGTCTACTAAGATTATTTACTGAAGTTTTTAAAATTGCGAATTATGAACTATTAGAAGGTGTTGTCATTGACAATAATAAAATTGTCGGGAGTAGAGGTGTGCCATTCTTTTATCCATCAATTGAGATTGAGTCTTGTAACGAGAAAATGCATTTAATTCTGAAAAACTATAAAATGGTTCAGCCTATGATAATTGGTTCCAGGCTAGCTATACTATTTGATAAGAATAATCCTCATAATAGTGTTATTGTTGATTTGAATCCTTATCTAAAGTCAGAAAAGTTAGCCGTTTGAATTTATCTCAAAAGCCTAAGAGATTGCTCCACTGATGATTCATGTTCGATTTGTAGTGACTAAAATATGATTTTAAATCTTCTGGGTCACCTCTTTAGGTGATTTTCCAATTTTCTATTTTAAAAAAGGTGAATCAAATTTTGAATGATTATCATAGCCTGTGGTTATTCCTATATTTATGAATCCAGATTTAAATATTCTCTCTGCCTCAACCTCACCTTGAATCCCTCCTCCTAAGTTGGAATCTATAAAAATCAAAGCCTCTTTAGGAATGTTTGGTGATTCGGAGATAAAATCTTCTACCTTAAAGTATGACTTAAAATTAATCTCAAGACTTTTGAAGTAATTAAACCAGTCAATATGAACAAGTCGCTCGTCGTCGATAAGAACGACAAATGGCTTCGTTGTATTTATTTCCACAAACTCAATCATCGATTTAGGAAGAAGTCTTACATTTTGAGCAGAACACTCAGCTTGGATTTTAGATTCCTCGTTTCTTGCAGTAACTAGAATACTGTTTTGAATATTGTTAAGTCTTATAATGGCTTGAAGCCCATTAAGATTTTCATCCATAGTTTCATAGTCGCTTAGTAAAAGTGTAGTCGCTGGGATAGATTTAATATCTTTAAGCATATCTACAGCAGAAAAATAGTTAGTAATTTTAATATTTGTCCCAGCAAGCTTTGATTTCCAAATTTAAAAAAAAGCCACCTTTTGGGTGGCTTTTTTTATGTCCAAAATTATTTTAGATTCCTTGTGCGCACTAAGCGAAACCCTAAAGTATAATCATGCTCATCAGCTTTTTTGAATTCTTTTCTCGCAGAACGCAGTTCATGGAGAAAGTCATCCCAGGCCCCCCCGCGAACCACGGGTGTAGGGACACCGTTTATAAGTTCTTTAGAAGCAGTCCACTCAGCGACATTTCCATGCATATCATAAAGTCCGAACGCATTTGGATTAAGGCTTGCCACTGGAGCAGAGTCGGACCTGCGATTATTTTCAGCATACCAGGCATATTTGTTCACAGATTTAGCTGTGAATGAATAATTAAATTCTTTGGACTGGTCCTGTTGGATCTCACCAAAGGAAAAGGCCATCTTGGATCCAGCACGAGCAGCATATTCCCATTCAGCCTCTGTAGGTAAACGGTAAGTATAACCATCGTTTTTAGCATTTAATTTTTTGATAAATTTTTGTGTTTCATTCCAAGTAATATGATTAACAGGGGAATTTGCGCAAAGGAGTGTTCCATCGATTTCAATCGATTGACAGAAGTAGATATCTCCTGATGGATTGGTCCCCATGACTGAGTACCACTGATATTGAGTGACTTCAGTTTCTTGGATTTCAAAATCAGCTTTGATTGTAACCGTGCGAAGAGCTTCGTTTTTATCTCGTGCAAGCTCAGTCCTCGGGCTTCCCATTTGGAAAGTAGCAGCTTTAAGAGGGACAAATTTAATAGGTCTAAAATTATCCGCCATGGCCATGGCCTGAGTACTAAGTAAAAGGATGGTGGTTAAAGCAGTAAGATGTATCATAAAAACTCCATTATTTTCTATAAGTCGATTAATGAGGTAATGATACTGCAGACCCATTTTATAAATGGGGTACCCTATAAGAAAGTAATGGTTTTAAACTATAATATTGATTACATCCTCTCAAGCTAAGTGCTGCAAGGCCTGTTCTTGAAGCTCTTGAACCACGGCCTTGTGAAGAGCCGAATAGAATGGTTGGTCGAAATAATTCAAACTCACCGTTTTAGAAAATTTTTTATATCCAGAGATGATTTTTACTTTTGTATTTTTTTTAATCAGATGTTTTGACATCACTGCACGCCCGAGTCCTTCTTCTACACCATTTATAATGCCGTAAACATCTCCCATAAAGGAGCGGCGATAATTTCTAGGTATGCCACCTTGAGCTTGGAAAAAGTCTTCAGTGGCGGTGTCAAAAGGTCCGTGGTCAAGATAAAGATCAGCGGGGGTTTTATGTTTGACACTTTCAATCACAACATACTCCTCTTTGCCTAAAATATGCTCAATGACTCCGGTCTTTTTTAGGGGGTGATCGGTGACAATTAAGTCTGCTTTGGAGCTTTTAAGAACCTCAAAAAGCTCATCCACTTCATAGCTTTTAAACTCACAAGTCACTTGAGGATTGGCCCTTAAAAAGGGAGCGAGGGATGGAATGATCATCGAGCGCATGACTGATGAGAATCCAGCAACACGGATCACTCCGCTGAGGGCAGAGGAGGATGATTTAAGTTTTCCCAAAAGCTCGTCTTCCAAGGATTCCGCTGTCTGACAATAGCGCAGAAGAAGCTCTCCGGCAGGTGTTAGTTGAAGGCCAGTAGTTCCACGGATAAGGAGAGTGGCCTCAAGATCAGATTCAAGATTAGAGACTCTTTGAGAAAGGGCCGATTGAGTGACCCCTAAATTGTCAGCAGCTTTTGAGAAGTTCTTGGTTTTAGCGAGTTCAAGAAAGGCACTTATTTGATGGCTTGGAAGTTTCATGGCCATTAATTATATTAATAGATTTGGTGAGTCAATAAGAATGCAGTTTAATGGCCCCCAAGATTGATCTTGAGGGCCAGATAAAACTATTTTTGATCGAGATAGTTAAGATACTTTGAAATATTAAGTTGGTTACGCCCTAGGGTATAGGCCGTCATATTCATATTTGCATCTGATCCTTCATCGCTCATAAGAGCTTGATGGATATCTTCTAGGGACATTTGACCACGGAAATTGGCCAGGGCGAAAGCAATGGCCGCAGTCACGTGTGCCGCTGCATAGTCAGTTCCACTTACTGTTTCATAACCACCGTCTTTAGCTGTTGTCAGGATATTTTCACCTGGAGCAGAAGTTGTGACTTGGTTAGAAGAGAAGTTCGCAAGAGATGACTTGTTTCCGGCTTCATTTACACTTGTCACGATGATAACATTCTTCTGAGACTTAAAAACTTTACTGATAAGTGGAAGCTGTGCCACATCACTCATCCCGTTTCCTGCGGCGATAACCACAGGGATTTCAAGTTCAGCAAGTTTTTTGATCTTTTCACGAGCAGACTTGGCCATAGCCTCGTTAGTCGCTTGTGATCTAGTCTCAAGAGATTGTGGAAGTACAATTTGAATAATTGATGGCTTCTCTTGAATGGCCACGTCCAAAGCTTCTAGAAGGAGTTGGTAGTTAGTAGCCCCATTTTCATTAAGGTAGCGAACCGGAATAAGAGAAGCGTTCTTTAGAAGACCGTTTATCCCTTTTCCGTCGTGGGCCGCGATGATGATTCCAGCAATTTTAGTTCCAGTACCATGGTGATCGAAGGCCATGTTATCGTGGTCGATTACATCAAAGCCTACTTCAATTTTTTCTGAAGTAATTCTCTTTTCGATATTATCAGCAAGTTCTGGATGACGATAATCAACACCAGTGCCGATAACCATAATTCTCATGGCCTTATTTGTCGTGAATTTTTCCCAAACCTTACTCATTTCTACTTTACTTGTATTCCACTGGCCAACACTGAGGTCACTCACTTCATTAGAAGTAAGAATCGCTGTGGCCTCAGGATCAAGAGTGACCTTTGGAGCTTTTTTGATTTCTTTAGAAACACAGGCCACCATTAACAGGGGCACAAGAACAATAAATATATTTTTCATTATTAAACTCCTCATTATTCAACTACTTCGTAGCCTAAGATTTCAAAACCTTCACTCTTGTTATTGGCGTATGGCTCAGACTCAGTTCCTGCGAAGAAATCAGAATCAATAACAAGGGCATTGGCAAAACGCAGACTTGCTTTATCTCCATCAATCCACGCAGAGTAGAAATCTCCTACCATGAGTTCATCCATTTTCTGGATCAGTTTGTGGTTTTTGTCGTAGATGGCAAGAAGGTCATAGCCAACATCAATCATTGTTTTGCTAAATTTAAGACGGATTTTTTTTGCTCCAGGGTGAGTGAATGTCCAAGTTTTATCAACCATTTCATTTGGAAATGAAGGCATCACAACAGATTGAGAAATGAATTTTGGTTCACCTTCAGCAATTTCAGCGTTCATATCACCTTTTAAAGCACGAGCGGCATTAAGTCGACCGGACGTTGAAACACGTCCAACAAGTGAAGGAATATAGTCAACAGTTCCAAGAAGTCTTTTCTTAAGAGCGATAGGATTTCCACGAAGACTGGCATCGTGAGCTAGAACAAGAGCAGCAACACCCGCAACATGTGGTGTGGCCATTGATGTTCCTGAGAAGCTCATATAGGGCTCAGCAAGATCAGGGTGAACCTTTGTAGAGACAGAGCTTAGAATTGACGTCCCAGGAGCCGAAAGGTGAACACTGTTCACACCATAGTTACTGAAATAAGCAAGATTGTCTTGTCCATCACTGGCCGCCACTGAGATCACGCTTTCTACTTCATATGATGCTGGATAAGAAGGAGCGGAGTCGTTGTTAGCACTATCGTTTCCGGCAGCGGCAACGAATAGAACACCAGCTTCTTCAGCTTTCTGGATAGCATGTTTAAGAAGTTTTGATTCTCCACCGCCACCCCAGCTGTTTGAAAGAACATGGGCGCCATTTTTTGTTCCGTAAACAATAGCACGGTAAGCATCAAGAGTTGATCCTGAGCCGTCTTTGTTTAAGAACTTAAGGGCCATAAGGCGAACATTCCAGTTAATCCCTGAAATACCTTGGAAGTTATTAGTTGTTGCTCCGATCACACCTGCACAGTGAGTTCCGTGATCATTGTCATCCATAGGATCTGGAGTTCCTGGATTACCGTAATAGTTTTTTTGTCCTTCAGAGACAAAATTCCATCCGAAAACATCATCAGTATAGCCGTTGCCGTCATCATCAATTCCGGCCATCCCATTTTTTTCAGCTTCATTGATCCACATATTCCCTTTTAGGTCCGGGTGTTTGTAGTCAATTCCTGAATCAATAACGCCAACGATGATTTCTTTGCTTCCTTTAGAAATCGCCCAAGCTTCAGCGACTTTAATATCTGCGCCTTTTTTACCTTGGATTCCCATAGGGAGATCCTGGCCTTGATTGAAAAGACCCCACTGCTGAAGAGTGAAGCGATCTTTTGGAAGTTGGTTTGAGTGAACTCTGTATCCAAATTCTGCGAATTCGATTGAAGCTTTTTCTTCAAGCTCTTTAATTAGAAGAGTTGATTTTTCCTCGGCCACTGGCTCGATTTCGATTGAGTGGATATTCTCAGACGAATCTACTGTTTCAGTTTTTTTGATAGTAATACCATTAGACTTTAAGTGAGATTTGGCTGCTTGAAGGTCACCTTTCATATTGATTTGGTTTGTTATGACCTGGCCATTTCCAAAAGTTGCCGGAGCAGAACTTTTTTTGATGTCTTGTGAACAACCAACCAGGGCGATTGATGTAAGAAGAATGATATATTTTTTCATGTTAAACCTCTATTTTAGATCTGAAGCTAAACGTTCATTTAGACTCTGAAGTTGGGCCTTCATCGCAACTTGATAATCGGCCAGGTTAAGATTTTTATTCTTAGTTAAAAGCCAGTCATAAAATGTCAGCTTAAGAGTTTCAAATTCAGTTGAGATAGATTGGCCTGAGTAGCTAATTGTTGAAACAGCACGGATCATATCACCCTTGATATTTCTTTCTCCGAGGCGAGCAATCGATTTTTCAATCGATAAACTTTGAGTCAACTCCACTGTCACTGTTTCAAGACAAGATGTTTCTCCTGTTTTGCATGATATGAAGTCGTACTTTAGGCCAGCAAGACCAAAGTCTTGAGAAGATTGACCAGGTTGACGGAATGAAATTTCACGAGTGAAAGTTTCTTTCATTTTATCTGATTCAATTTTTTTCACGGCGACTTCATTAAGAAGTTGAACGTTTTGAAGATTGAATTGGTCGGCCAGACGTTTTTCGATTTTTTTTATGATTTCAGTTTTTTCAGCTTGAGTACCTCCAAATTTTGATGAGACAGAAATTTTTGAAAGCTGAGCGTGGGCCACTGTGGACATTATCAGCGAGCATAGAAGCATTCTTTTTAGATGCAACAGCATAGTACCTCCGTACAAATAGTTAATCCGACCTAATTAGTTTGGAATAAAACGGTAGCTGAACAAGATTGGTATTACAAGAATTAAGATGAGGCAGAATTTTATATCGGTAATTGAGTTAACCGTAGCTAACAGCCAAAGACCCCTACAGAAGTTTTTAGTTTATCGATCTCAAATGACTAGGCAAGTCATTTTGTTGAAGGAATAAACTCTTGAAGTCTCATGTCAGTGAGCCCATAGCGAAGAAAGTCTACTAAGGCGTCTTCTTCCTCTTCAGTGAAATAAAGCTTAAGAGGAAGATCTTCAGGGAGATTAGCATATCTTAGTTCATTAGTTGAATGATCATGGTCCTTGAGAGGTTCTAGATAATTCATGAGCTGATCCATCATTTTATAAGACTCAAGACTCGCCTTAATATCGTCGTAGTGCTCTACCATGGCCTCAAGTGAAGGGATTGAGCCGTTGTGAAAATAAGGGGCCGTGAGGGCCACATTACGAAGTGGTGGAACTCTAAAAGCATACTTAGAGCCTTCATCTCCATCCCACTGATAGCGACCGAAATCGTCTCCGTTTTGTTTGCCGGGCCCGATTTGAGGTGAGCCTACGCCATCATAGTCCAAGGCCGAAAGATGTTCACTATGGTGGCAATCACCACATTTACCTTTATTAAAGAAAACATCCATTCCGATTTTTTGTTTAGGCGAGAGGGCCTCAATATCACCTTTGAGGTAGCGATCAAAAGGAGTATCAGCAAAAAAGAAGTTTTGCGCCTGAAATTCAGCCAGGGCTTCACCAATATGGCCAATATTAATTTTCTCTCCCGGATAGGCCTTCTCAAAAAGATCTGCATAGGCCGGGATACTTGTGATTTTTTGAGTAATAAGATCCCAGGCCTCGTGCTCATCTTTTGCATCAGCGATAGGGTTTGATCCTTTTTGTCCTCTCATTTCATCATGGTCAACAAGAGGGAAGATGGCCTGGGCCGCTAGGGCCGATTTTAGTGTGGCCTGAATATCTGGCCGAAGTGGAACTGGTGTTGAAAGAAGGCCTGTATCTAGATTCATCTCTACTCTTCCATCCCAAAACATCACGTTCACGTTATGAAGATTAAAAAGGGCCGGAGTATTACGGGCCAAAACTTTTCCCGAGGCCTGAACTCTTGATCCACCATTCACTTGAAGACCGATGGCCCCCTCTCCTAATGAAAGAGGGAGTGCATCATGAGTTAAAACTCTAGGGTGGTGGCAATCCAAGCAGGCGATATTATTATTTCCAGATAAAGCGCGATCATGAAAAAGGGCACGGCCAAGGCGCCAAAGATGATCCTTTCTCGGGGCCGGAGCTGACTGTGGAACTAAATTGAATTCCTTTATGTAAGAGCGAAGATTTTCATCAGTAGTTGTTTGAGCTAAAGCTGGAAGTGAGAAAAGAAAAAAAAGTGCTAATTTCATTATATGGTCTCGTCGTATGAAGTGTCAGATATGTGTTTGGTATATCATACATTAAATGGATTTTCAAGATACTGAACAAATAATTAGTTTTTCTCACTTAATAAAGGCCAGCCCTTACCTAAAACAAATCGCAGCCAGGCCCCGGCCATTTGAGAGGTCACGATCGCTGTGATGACAAGTGTGGTGTAAAAGGCAGCATTAATTATCCCTGCTTCATAGGCCACACTGGCCAAGACAATTCCTGGGCCTCCACGGGCATTAATGGTCACGGCCAGATTGATAATATCTCTTTTTCTGAAACCGGCGAGCTTAGCCGCCATTCCGTTGGCCAGAAGTGAGAGAGCAGAAGAACCAAATAGAAAAAAAAGAAGCATAGGAAGAGAGAGGTCTTTTCCTAGAGAGAGTTTGTAACCGACGAGAGCAAAATAAACGGGTGTGAAAAAGGCAAAAGCAATTTTAGCGATAGTATCAAGAGGCTCAGCAAAGCGCTCACGCTCACTTCCTTTAATTCCACCGATAAGACCAAACCCTGCAAGGAAAGCGGCAAAAACAAGATTCACTCCCATGGCAGAGGCCATGGCTATATAGAGGAAAAGAACAACAAAGACATAACCTCGAGATGAGGCTTTAAGAAGAATATTAAGTTTTAAATTATTAATTCGCTTTAAAATAAGAGGAGCGATAAAAAGGCCAATGAGCATATAAAGAAGATTCACTCCAACATGCTGAGTGATTTCTTGAACAATGAGATTTTGGGCAAGATGAGAGGGCTGAACTAAACTTGTGGCCACGGCAAGAACGGCCCAAAGAATAATATCTTCCAAAACAGCGGCTCCTAAAATAAGACTGGCAAATCTTGTTTGAAGAATCCCAAGATCATAAAAAATACGAGAGATGACGGGGATAGAAGTGACAGAAACAGCAATCGCCAAAATGAGGAGGGCCGACATTTCCTGGCCAGCTGATCCAGTGATAAGATGAAGTGGAATCAGAGAAGAGAGCCCTAGAATCATAATAATAAGAAAGGGAGTAGGTGTGCCTACTCCAAGCATCCACGCTGTTTCTTTTTGATTTTCTTTTCCCAGAAGTTTTCTTGTTTCACTTCCAGAAATAAACATCAAGAGGAAGAGACCGATCCAATAGATAAAATTGAGAATAATGGAAATTTTATTCGTAGGAACATTGACATCACCAAGAATTTTGAGTGAAAACTCAGGAAAGTAAGACCCAAGAAAATAGGGGCCAAGGAGAGCTCCTGCAAGGATCTCCCCAATAAGTTTAGGTTGTTTGAGTTTTTCGGCGATATAACCCAATGAGTGGACTAAGGTAATAAAAATACCTAAGGTCAGGGCCAGAGCTCCAATTTCTTCACTCGTCATCATACCTATTAATAACAGATTTCAGAAATTCATGGAGATAAACTGTAAAAAGTACAGGGAGTTAGGTCTGAATTGAAGGAAATAAAAAACGAATTTTTTTGAGTAAGATGATCTCGAAACAGAATTTGTCAGATATTGTCCTCGTTGACACATTCTTCCTGTCTTGTTCTCCTATATCATGGTCAAAAAAATCTTCATCCTTATTTTTATTGTTTCTTTCAGTCTTCCCACTTTTTCACAACAAGATGAAGATATTAATATTTTTTCAATTGAGGCCATGGAGGTCTTAAGCCGCGGCCTTAATGTTCATGAAAAATTATTCGATTTTTTTTTAGATCACCCTTGTGAGTTAGGAATTAAAAAGGACTGTGACCGTCCTATGCCTAGTGGCTCTATTGGTAAAATGAAAAATCTTTTATTAGAACTTGAAGAGTGGAGAGTCTCAGGGTTTGAAGAACTCTCTTATAGGGCCAATGTTCTTAGAGGACTTCCTGTGGCCCTTCATCAGGGAGAGAAGCTCTCTGTAGAGACTAAACGTCGTCTTAGACCAGGAACTCTTCGCTCAGAGAATTATCTTAAAATCACTTATAATCCAAAACATCTTGAGTCTAGGGCCTTTGTTCAAAAAGAAAGAATTCATGTGGCGATCAATCTTCTGCTTTTAGATAGTTTTTTCCGTCTTTCAGATATGCTTTCTAAGGCCAAAAAAATTCGCGCTATTTTACAGTTTGATATGCCTGAAGTTGGGCCAGTTCTTAATAAGACGTATGGTATGGCCATGAATAAAGAGCGCTGGGAAGGGATAAGACAGTCCATCCAATTCCTTGATGATGAATCAAAGCTTCGACTGCCTCATGATCAAACCAGTGAGGAAGGTTTTTTTCAGCAGTATATTCAAAAATCTTTTATCGCAGAAAGAATGCGTGAGAACGATTTGTATTACCGTCTTATTACAGGTCTTTCTATGGAAAGACAGCTATCAGAAACAAAATTTTATGAAACACTGAACCGAGTGGTGGGAAGTTTAAGTAAAATTTTTGGAAATACCGCGGGTAAATTTCAATCTAGAGATGGAAAACTTAAAGTTTTTGCCCAAGATGCTCAGCTTATGAAAAAAATGAAGTCAGAGCTTAAACCTCTGGATGTTTTTTTAGAAAAGACTCCCTTTAGATTAACTGATCGCTTTATTCCAGGTTATTACGGTCATGTGGCCATCTGGCTTGGATCTCCAGAAGAGCTAAGTGAGATGACTGTCGTTTACAAAGGGGAAACTATTTCCTTACTGTCTCATCCTGATGTTCTTCCTCATCTTGAAAAACTCTCTCAAGGTAAAATGATTGTAGAGGTCCTCCGTGAGCCTGGCGTGACTTTAAATACCTTCGAGCACTTCCTAGATATTGATGATCTTCTCATTTTAAGAAGAGGCGATCTTGATTCTCGCCTAACGGGTGAGTATGTTTTAAAGACTATTCGGCAAGTAGGTAAGCTTTACGATTTTAATTTTGATATTGAAACGGAAAGAGAGATTGTTTGCTCTGAGCTTGTCTATGTTGTTTTTAATGATCAAGAATGGCCCATTGAAAGAGAATTTGGCAGATACACCATCAGCCCTGATCATGTCGCCTGGAAAGGAGCAACTTCATATTATGAAACGATTATGATGTATGTGGACGGAAAAAAAATTGAAAAAGAGCAATCAATTCCGGCCCTGCGAAATCTCCTCGATTTGCCTGGTGGGATTGCTGATATGGTGAACTTTAAGAAATACGCTTATTAGTTATCTTTACAACGCCAGAATTCACTTCCAGTAAGTGTGCTTTGTGAAGTTGATGAAAAGAGTACACAGGCCCTTTTAAGGTCATGGTTGACAGCAGTGTAGACAAAGAAATTGATAAATTTCTTTTCTTCGGGTTTCCAGCCGGTAAACATAAAAAAATCATTTTTATCTTTAAAAAAACTCCTCCATGGAGACTTTTCAAAAGTTTCATCGGGAAGAATTTCAAATCCCTTGGCCGAGTATTTAACAATAGGGGACATGTCCTCATCTTGGAAAATATACTCATGATCGGCTATCTTCACTTTCCCAAACTTTCTATCAACTCGGTCACTAGCTGATCGAAATTGAAATCCACCGCTGATAATCTCGAGCTGGTCAGAAAGATAATCTGTTTCAATCACTTCTTTTGGGATTGCCATTTGTATATCGTACAGCTGGACGACGAGCTTCTCTTTAAAAGGGCGATTGTCTTTGAGAAAAAGAATCGCTATGGTTTTTGAGTCTAGTTCCACTGCCAATGATTTAGAGCAAGTTTGGCTTTTTCCTTTGTAAAAACGGTAACGTCCAAACTTATCTTTATTGATTGGAAGAAGTGAGAATTGAGCATCATCTTTTTGAAAGACATACTGACCGTAACCAGCATCTCGTTTCTCTGTCTCTCGGCTGTCGCCTCTAATCTCAATTTCGATGAGTTTATTTTTAAAGCGACAGAAGGTGTTATCACGAGGATACGTTTTTTCTACTAGAAGCTTAATGTTTTTAGGGGTGTCGGCAAACGCCACGCTACTTATTAAGATTAGGAAAGACAGAGCAAAAAGATTCATAAATTGTGGTTACCACTTTTTTTGAGAATCGTCATCAATACATGAAGTAATTATAGAGGTTTGAGTTGTCTTTAGATACTTTAAAAAATTGTCCAAAAAATTAGCTAGTTAAATCCCTTTCTAGAAGCCTATTCTTTTTAAGTAAACAAGTGTAGACTGAGTAGGTATTTGACTCTGGAGGAATCATGGAAAAAAGGCAGGCCCATTTTCAGTATGGAAAAGGAGAGGAGATTGCTAATAGTGTGATCCATGGCCTAGGTATTATCCTGAGCATTATCGGCCTCACCGTCCTTCTTGTTTTATCTTCTTACTTTGCCACAATCATGCATTCTTTAAGTTATTTAGTTTATGGACTCTCGCTAGTTCTTCTTTATACCTCATCCACACTTTATCACTCCTTACCTTCTGAAAAGGCCAAGAGGATTTTTAAGATTTGTGATCACGCGGCAATATATCTTCTTATCGCAGGGACCTACACACCTTTTCTGGTCATTAATCTGAGAGGAGATTTGGGGGATACCTTACTTTTGATCATCTGGAGTTTGGCCATTTTGGGAGTGATTTTTAAATTCTTTTTTACAGGACGATTTAAACTTATCTCAACTCTTCTTTATATTGGGATGGGTTGGCTTATTGTTTTTGCAGGTAAACCACTGAGTGCTGCCATCGGTGAATCAGGAATGACTTGGCTTTTGGCCGGGGGATTAACTTATACCTTAGGGGCCATTTTTTATTTACTTAAAAAAATTCCCTACACTCATGCTATTTGGCATTTATTTGTTTTGATGGGAAGTATTTGTCATTTCGTGGCGGTGGTGAAAGCGGCTAATTTTTCTTTTTAATAATTTTCTTTTTTGCCTGTGGACGCAAATCTCGGGCCCCTCTTAGAATCATTTTTAATTCTTTAATAAGGCGCTCTGATAGTTCTTTGCGTCTATGCTTAGGAAGATCAAGGGCCTCGGCCCCTACGGTAAAGGCCACGGCCACAATGGCCTCAGCTGCCAAGGCCGTATCCCGAAGAGGTTGGTTAAGAATTTTTGAGCCACGGTCTAAATCTTCGGCCACTTCTTCTACAAAACGATTGATCTCAGCAAAAAGAGATTTCCTAAATGCACTTGAAGGTCCTTGTCTTTCACCTTGTAGAACCCGAAAGAGATTGGCATTTTCAGTGATGTATTGAATGAATGTTTCTACTGAGGCCTGAATCGCGCTTCCTTTGTGATCCAGCTGTTTCCGCCTGGCCTCTCTTAAAAGTTGCCTGAGACCCAAACCGACTTCATCAATGAGGATAAGTCCTAGTTCTTCAAGATTGTGGAAGTGTCGATAAAAACCTGCGGGAGTAATGCCTGCTTCTTTACTGATTTCTCGTAGGCTTATGGCGCCAAAACCTCTCTCAGCACTAAGTCTTAGAGCAGCTTCGATGAGTTTTTTTCTTGTTTGGAGTTTTTGCTCACTTCTTTCTAGCATTGATTATTATTTGATATCTATTAATAGACCCATAGGATTATGACCAAAGGAAAGATGTTGTTATGTTCCGAACCAATAGCTGCTATTTTTTTTCTTGAAAACACCTGACTTTTCAATAATGGCATCATCCATCTCTGAACCGTAGTGCCCATGAAAATCGGCTTTATATTTGAAAAAGAAGCTGACTTGTCCAAGCTTAAAAAATTCCACCGAATGAGACCAACACAAATTGATTTTGATATCCTCACCACTTTGAGAATAGATATGATTAACATGAGTGATATCGTCGGTTAAGCCACTCTTAAATTTGCAAATGAAGCATCGTTTATCATTCATAATAACTATATCGGCACTTGTTTGATTAAACTTAATTGAATGGGGGCCAAATATTCTTTCGATATTAGACAAAATAAAAAACCTATTAAGGCTTACCTCGTTTGACGTGCTTTTTGAGAGAGTTTAAACTTAGAAAAGTTCACCCTAAGGATAGGTTTGTGTATCAATTAGATTTTTTTCCACGGAAGGAATTTCAGTCGCTTGGTGATTTTCAGCGTTTAGACAGATTAAGTCTGTCTCTAGAAGAACGTCGACAGCTTTCTCAAACTCCTCAATTTTTTAATCTCCAAAAATCTCATGAGATTATTTCTCACGAGCACTCACAAATTATTGATCGGATTTTAGGCTTCCGTATGAAATATGTGGAAGAGATGCTAGTGGCCGAGGCCAGCGCTTTTGATCCAAATGGGTCGCATGATTCATGGGGACCTTTGATGCATAAAGGAGTTCAGACATGGGTAGGTCTTGATTTAGTCACTCTACAGACTCCTTATTCTGAAATGGCCCAAATTTTCAGTTTGCTGAAGCTGCGACCTTATCAGCAGGTCATTGATCTCGGAGCGGCCTATGGACGAATGGGCGCCCTTATAGGAGGTCTTTATCCCAAGGCCCTCTTTACTGGTTATGAATATGTGAAGGCCCGTGTGGATGAAGGTAACCGCGTTTATCGTGAACTCGGACTCACCAATTGCCAATTGGTAGAACAAGATCTTTTTGATAGAGAGTTCCAACTCCCTGAAGCAGATCTCTATTTTATTTATGATTATGGTCAGGTTGAACACATTAACCATACGTTGAATCAAATTCATACATTGGCCAAAAAAAGACCTGTGCGTTTGATTGTGAGAGGTAAATACACTCGACAGATCATCGATGCTCATCATCCATGGTTAGATGTGGCCTATGAGGGCAAGCGCTCAGGATCTTATGTTATTTATCAAGCGCATCTTCGAGGATACGCATAAAAAAATAAGTAAAAAAAAAGGGAACCAAATGGTTCCCTTCTTTTTTATTGCTAAAAAATCTTTTTAGATTATTGAGCAGCTGGAGCGTCAGTAGCTGGAGCGTCTGTAGCTGGAGCTGTTTCAGTAGCAGCAGCAGCATCAACTGGAGCAGCTTCTGTAGCAGCAGCATCAACTGGAGCTGTTTCAGTAGCAGTTTCTGTAGTTGTTGTAGTTGTTTCAGTTGTTGTTGACTCTTCTTTTTTGTTACAAGCAACAGCGACAACGATTAGAGCAGCAGCGATCAAAGCAAATTTCATAAAATCTCCCTTTTTTTCCTATTCCTGTATGGAATTTTTGAATGAGTAGTTAAGTATAAATTTACTTGATGTGTAATGAGTTCACAAGAGTGAAGTCATAGGAATTAAAGATATTTTTTCGGGGGAGAGATTAAGGAATATTAATCTCTGGCGCAGTAGGTCGTAAATTTTTTGATCATTTTACGGCATAAAGTGAAGGCCATATCTGAGGGATAGTAAGCAGCCTCATTGATAAAAATAGGAAACAGTCCTTCTTCTTTGTTATAAGAATCTACTTTTCCAGATGGATACAAAAAGAGGAGATCATTTTGTTTCAAAGGGGTAAAGTCCCTCCCTTGAAGCTCGGGATGAATCATCACTTTTCTATTGTGACCAAGACTAGGGTAAAAAACATCTTCAACCTCTAGGTACTCTTCAACTTTTTGGCAATTCAGATAGGTTTTTTTACTAATAAGAGAGAGTAAATGTTCAAGGGTTGATTTGGTTTTTAAAAGAATTTGCGGATCAACTAGACTATTGGCCACCGGACCTACTTCAATCATGAGGCCCTTACTCACTTGGGAGGTGAGGTATTTTTGATTTGTATCCGGAGCGTAGATCACTTTTACATCAGCGTCTTCGATCTGGACTTGTCCTGCAAGTCTATGGATTTCTTCAGTTTCTTTAGTGATGATGAGCGTTTTTCCCATATTGGCAGTGGTGGTATGGAGATCAATCACCCAATCAGGGTTAAATGTTTTGATTTTGTCTAGGATTTCGAGACCACGCCTATATTCAAGAGTTGGATGGACTGCATTTTTCTGAATTGGCTCAAAAACTCGATTGAGATCTTCATCACAGAATCTCTTATTTTTTTTATAGGCCTCTGGATTGGCATGAATAAATTCAATTTGAAGATCAGGAAATTTAGCGGAAAGTTCGGTGGCGTAGTTTTGAACGAGGTAGATTCCCGTCCACTCATTGCCGTGAGTTCCGCCAAAAACTAGGACCCGACTCATCGCTTTTCCTCAATTCGTCTGACAAAATCATGAATTATATGGTGGTAAAGTTCATCACCTAAAATGGCATCTTCAATACCAGCATCGATATTTGGATTGTCGTTGATCTCAATAACATAGGCCTTACCGTTCTTTTCTTTAAGATCAACTCCATAAAGGCTATCCCCGATATTGCCTGAAATTTTAAGAGCGGTAGAGATAACATGTTTGGGAACCTTGCTGATAGGAAAGGTTTCAGAGTCCCCGTCCTCAGGGCCTTTACCACCATTATGGTTATAAATTTGCCAATGACCTTTAGTCATATAGTACTTACAGGCAAAAATTGGGCGATCATTAAGGATCCCGATCCTCCAATCATAATCGGTATAAAAATATTCTTGAATAAGGAGCAGGGCGGTCTTTTTAAAAAGCTCCTCAGTCACCACCATGAGTTTTTCATAATCCTCAATTTTATAAACGCCTTTGGAAAAGGCTCCATCTGGAATTTTAATAATCATAGGAAAAGAAATTTCTTCAACAGCGGCTTTAAGATGTTCGGGATTATCCTTCATGACCACAATGGTCTTAGGAGCATTAATCTTATTGGATTTAAGCATATTATCCATGTAGATTTTATTCGTGCATCTAAGAATAGACATAGGATCATCAATAACCACTAGGCCCTCAGATTGGGCCTTCTTCGCAAATCGGTAAGTGTGATGATTGAGGGCCGTAGTCTCTCGAATAAAAAGGGCATCAAACTCAGCAATACGTGAGTAATCCTTTTTTTCAATAAGCTCCACTAGAACATCATTTTCTTTTCCGGCCCGGATAAAATTATTAAGGGCCTTCTTGTCACTTGGTGGCATGGGATCATTTGGGTTTTGCAAAATGGCCAGATCGTAGCGGTATTTTTTCTTGGCCTTGGGCTTTCTCCAAATTTTAGCGGAGTAATTATCAAGAGCGCTGGCAAATTTATCTTCATCGGTGGTTGAGAGTCCGTTGAGGCTTCCCGTTTTAATCGAGTTGATCTCCCATTTCTGATCCCATGTGAATTCTACCAAAAGAATAGGAGCGGCAAAAAGATCAAAAATCTGTCTGGCCACATCTTGGAAAATTTCATGTTCCGTTTTACCAAAGAAAATTTTAATAGCAAAAGGCTCTTGGTGGTTTTGGCCTTTCAATGCTTTTTGAATTGTTTGATCTAAATCTTCAGTTTCGAGGTTATAAAGAAACTGACGAGACAAATCACTGATGGCCTTGACGGCAGGTATAACAGAGTGACCGCGGGCCTCGGCCAAAAGCGAGCAATAATAACCAGCACTCAAATATTTATAACTGCGACAAAGATTAATCACTTTAATTCGCTCTTTATCATCTTTATTCTCAGGAGCGTTTTCATCCCAATTAATGAGATAATCATCTGGAGTGAGGAGTTGTTCAGCAGGGTAATAAGAGTTCCAGTCTTTTTTCTTCTCAACAATAACGATGATTTTGGCCACAAGGCATCCAAGGAAGTCACCACCATTTTGGTAGTGAAAGTTTTAGTATCTCAAGTACAATAGCAGAATCAGTTACCAGTTCAAAGGGCCATAAGATGAAAAAAAACAAGAAATCTACCGATGGGTTTGATCCTTCTGGGGTGATTTTAAGGCCTGCCAAATTAGCCGATTTAGGGCAGCTGGTAGAGCTTGAAAACGCTTGTTTTAACTATGATCAATTAACGAGACGGAATTTTCACTGGATGATCACCAAGGCCAATTCGATCTTTTTGGTTATTGAATATAAAACAAAATTAATCGGGTATGGGCTTGTTCTTATCAACTCAGGGACTAGTCTTGCGCGCCTTTATTCTATTGCTGTCTTGGATTCTTACCAAGGACATGGGCTGGCCTCGCAACTCATCTTAGAACTTGAAGAGATGAGTTCAAACGAGGACTGTGCTTATCTTAGGCTGGAAGTGAAGGAGTCGAACAAGGGGGCGATTAAACTCTATGAAAAACTTGGCTATATTAAATTTTCTCAGAAAGAAGATTATTACGATAATGGAGAAACAGCTCTTTGTTTTGAAAAACGAATTCGTTTCTTAAAGAAAAAGCCTCGCAATAATGTTCCTTATTATCAGCAGTCAGTGAACTTCACCTGCGGCCCGGCTTGTTTGATGATGGCCATTAAGGCCTTTGATTCAAAATTTAAAATGACCATCCAGCAAGAGCTGCAAATTTGGCGTGAAGCCACTACTATTTTTATGACTTCTGGCCATGGAGGATGCGGGCCACGAGGTCTGGCCCTTTCTGCTTTCAGGAGAGGTTATCGTCCCGAGCTTTATCTTTCTCGTGAAGGGGCCCTTTTTGTGGACTCAGTGAGAAGTCCCGAAAAGAAAAAGGTGATTCAGTTTGTTCATCAAGAATTCGAAAAACAAGTCAAAGAATCAAAGATAAAAACTCATCACAAAAGATTATCAGTTAATGAAATAGAAAGAATTCTTGATGCCGGTGGAATTCCTATTGTTCTTATTACGACCTACCATTTTGATAAAAATAAAGTTCCTCATTGGGTGATTGTCACGGCTTACGATGATCATTTTATTTATATTCATGACTCTGATGCAGAAGACGTGGGAATGCATGAACAAGTGGTAGGAAGAATTCATGCTCCTATTCCTAAAGAGCAGTTTCTTAAAACATCACGTTGGGGAAAAAATAAAATGAGCGCGGCGGTGGTGGTTTACCCATTCTAAGGAGTACATATTAGTCGAATTCTCCCACCCGAATACTCAAGCCTTACCGTTACTCCTGGAGCAGTGGCATCACACATACTTGATGTATCAATTAAATTGGCCCAATCTGTATATTGACCTGTCTTTTTACAGATCGTTTCTCCATCAGATCTAATTCCTACAAAAACTGTGTCAGGGTCTGCACAGACATGATTGGCCAGAGAACAGTCTTTGGTAGCGGCATTCCAGACAAATAGACTACCTAAACTCAGGCAAAACTCTTGGGCGGTTGAGGTGTTTACATTTTCGGCATCAGCGTAGCAGGTATCAATACCGGAGTCGATTTTGAAGGTAATATTATCAACAAATTTAGTGATTGATTTAGATGAAGTTGATCCAGAGTTGATCTTGATATACTCGATTGAAAATCTTTGTTGTGGGAAATCGACTCGAATGTCTCCAATAGTGATATTTCCATTCATATAGGGCGTGGCTGTTCTAATAAACGAACGAGCACTCTGGGCTCCACCAGCATCAATCTGCGCAAGGTAGATTTTATCTAGTAGCGGGCCTGGGTTAGTCACTGCTTTCCATCCTGACGTCAGATGACCGGAGGCCATATTTCTAAGTAAGGTTGCTGAACAGTGTTTTTTGTCTTGAAGAACACTCGTCACCATTTGATGAAGTAAGTTGATATCGTCTGTGGTCTGAGATCCCTTTTGAGTCTTTTTCTGATCGCTCAGCATGTTTGTTCCAACAAGGGCCATTCCTGCCAAAGCTGCGCTGATTAATAAGAGCTGAATTAACGAAATACCATCCTGATTTTTAACTTTCATAAATTAAGCATAGATTATTTATCTTATAATTAAAGTGTTTCTCTAAAAAAACATAGAATATGAATAAGATACGTCCTCAGCGACCATTTGTTGAGATATAAGACTGACTCTTTTTGTTGGCAATTGTCCTGTCTCAAAACTGGATAAATGGTTTAAAAGGCTTTTTACTTGGGATTCAAGATTGTCCATGTTTTAATTAAACAAATGATAAAAATCAAGGCTGACAAATTTCAATTCAAGCACTGCTCTGGGTTTTCACTAATGGAGCTAATGGTAGCTGGAGCTTTGCTCGCAGGAGTATCTCTTGCCGCTGTAAAAATATTCAGTGATCAACGCTCAACTCAAAAACGAATTGAGCTTGATAGAGTTCTTGATGCTCATGTGAGTACAATCAAGTCAACTTTGGCCATTAAGGCCAATTGTAATATCACGATGGGGATTCCATTTGGAACCTCAGCTGCACCACTCACAAGTTTTCCTTCCTCTCTATCGTCGATAAAGATGATTATTGGGGCCAATACAGAGTCAAATCTCATCTCAATTGGTGACTCAATTAACGATCAAAATACTCATCGTCTCACGGCAATCACCTTAGATCCGGCTCCCACTACGACGGGACTATTGAAAATTGAAATGACTTACGAGTCAAGAATGTTTGGAAGTTCTGTAAAGAGAAATGTTTTTATCCCTGTTAAGGTAACCGGTAATCAGGGCACTGGAAACAGCTATGAGTGTATGGATGATAAAATGGGAGTCGATAAGACTCTTCAAAAAGAGGGTTGTGAGGCCCTCGTTAACTTAGGTGATTTTGAACCAGACTTACAAAACTGTGCTTTAAGAGATCTTGAATTTGATTCTTCTGGTAATTATTTGTGCTCGAATGGAGAAACATTCGTTGGCCTAAGAAACGATGGAACTGCAGACTGCCAGATCACTGATAATCGTCTTAATCCAAACGATGCTGTGGGACCTGCGGCTTCAAGTTGTGCTGGTAAACAAGTTAAGCTGAGTGTTAATGCATCAAACCAAGTGGTGATAGAATGTATTCCTTAAATAAAAATAAAGGTTTTTCACTTATTGAGATCATGATCACTCTTGGGATTTCTGCTGGGCTAGCAGTCCTCGCAGCCAAGCTTTTGTCTGATCAGCAATTTAATCAAAATCATCTAAAACTTATGGGTGAGATTGATAAGTATCAATCGATTTTGCAGACTAAGATTAAGAAGCAAGATTTTTGTAAAGCCACTTTCATGGGAGTTAATCTTCCTACAGGTGTTTCAACTGAAGTTAATATCCCACCCATTTTGCCTGTCGTTTCGAGTGATTTTAGTGTCACATCAACTAGACTGAGAAATCCTCTTCCGACTTCACGCTATGCCCCTCTGAGAGATAAAGTCAAAGAGCTTTTGGTCACTTACGAGCTTAATAAGTCTTTTTTTTCAAATGAAACCATTACAAAATCGACTCATATTTTTATGACCATGGATGCTGCTGGCAATTTCAGAGAGTGTGGCTCAATTCTTGAAGATACTAAAGCTGAGAGCTTAAAAAGAATGTGTGATGCTCTAGGAGCAGTTAATGCTGAATGGTTAAATCCTGCGGACTACCCAACACTTTATACAGGGACGCTCTCTCAAGCAGACCTTCTGGCCCAGTATCCAAATGGTAAGTGCCAGCTCAAAGATGTTCGCTGTCCGTTAGGACAAGCCCCGATAAAAATAGACAGCCTTGGAGGACTTAAATGTCATCCTATTTCTACGCGCTATATCGATTTAGGAGTTAAGGTGGATTCGACACCTAAAAATTGCTCGGGCTCGGATACTTTCCAGATCGTTGAATCTGGAGGGCTGTTTAGTATCAGCTGTTCTCCTACATCATTACCTCCATCATGCACACCGATCAATGGTGGTTGGAGTGCTTGGACAGAACCGGCCTGGGGCCTATGTGCGAGTGGGACTCAATCAAGAACAAGAACAAGAACATGTAATTCTCCGGCCCCAAATGCCTGTGGAGCGCCCTGTGTTGGACCTAGTTCAGACTTTCAAACTCAGGCCTGTGGTTGCACGCCCTCATGTTCGCCAGTAACGGCCAATGATATTTGTACTGGTCACTCAGCTGGAGGAGATGATGATGGTTGTGGGGGGACTTGTCCGGTGATCGTAGGCATTAATCCCAATACATGTGCTTCTGATCTCTGTCTTTGTACACCTGCCCCACCGGCCTCGTGTTATAATAATTGTTTTGTTGCTGGTTATGATTGTGTTTATGGAGAAGGCCCTGCGGCTATTCCTCCACATGGTGTGGCCATCAAAAAGTGCCCTGATACTAGTCCAACTTACCTTTATTGCGGTGATACACCACTTCCACCGCCTGATGCTTATGCGTGCCCTAGCCCATAATTAGATATATTTTTTTAAAATCTAACTTATAATCTTAGTTATGCGTTTAGAAGTTTTGATAGATGTGGAAGAACCAATCATTTATCCCTTGAATAAAAGTAAGCTTGTTATAGGCTCATCTGAGTCCTCGGATATTATTATCAATGTGGATGGGGTTAGTCGGAAGCATCTTGTTCTTACGATTGAAGGTGATCAATATTCTGTCACTGATCAGGGAAGTACCAACGGAACCTATATTAATGAAGAGCGTTTAGTTCCTGGGAAAAAAGTAGATTTTACCTCTTTTTTTCCAGTGAGAATGGGTGATCGGGTTTTACTCTCGCTTTTAAGTGATGATGAAGATTCACCCTTTAGCTCTCTTCAAGAAGCTGTTCGTAAAGAGCGAACAAATCCTGCCTTGAAAAAACCAGCTATAGAGGATGCGCCTGAATCAACGAAGATGATTAATCTCAAACAACTTCAGCAATCCCAGGCCACCAAGAAACTTCAAGAGCAGCGAAAAAAAGTCATCCAAGATAAAAAGTCTGGACGTCCCATAGGTCGAAAAAAAACGGCTAGACCCTCTCTGGATAAGCAACGCATGCTTATGACTCAGGTTTTAGTTGTTTCTATGGTAATAGGTGCAGTTTATTTTCAATTTTTTTATAGTGAACAGTCACCAATTGAAGTTGTGACCCCCGTCAAGCCGGTGCAGGTCACTGCTACTGTAGCTCCTGTTGTCACTAAAGAAATCAGCCTCATTGCGGAATCTGATTTACTCAGTAAGGAGAGTTTAAATGAGCTTATTAAGGGTATGAAATGCACGACGACGAAGGAGAAGTCATTATGTGATCTCTTTTTTCCTGATGGCGCTGGTTCCTTCGAGGGAGTAATTGAGTCTCCGGGATTTATCAATATTTTTTTTCCAGAAGATCGCTATTACGCTGAGGTGAGATCTCAACTGGAAATCACAACACCTGAAGAGATCCAGAAATCAAATTATCTTCCTGAGCAGTGGCTCAAAATGGCCTTCATTGTCTTTATTAGTAGTAAACTCTCGACAATCAATCCTGTTGCTCTGGCCAATAATAATATTAATTATATTTTTATTAGCACAGAGGGTGAAGTGAGTGTGAGTGGAGTTATGGCCATGAAGGCCCAGTATTTACCTAATATACTTAAAAGTATTAGGCCCACGGCCTTAAAAACAGTGAAGGAGTATGGTCTCTTCACTTTGGATCCGATTTTAAAATACGTTCGAATCTACTAGTTAAAGAGTCTTCAAAAATTCAATTAAGGCCCGTTTCTCCTCTTGAGAATAGATCTCACGTCCATCTTTAATGAAGATATTTTGATCGTGTCCTGAATTGCTTAGGCCCTTAAGTTTGGTGTCATAAAAATAATCATCAACTTTTTTCCAAGATTCTGGTGTTTTCTCACCCGTTGGATAACCAACACAATCGTGATCAAAATCTTTTTCTTTGTCTACAGCAGGGCCTGCCCAATAAGTTTTGGGACGCTGACTTGCAGGTGTCAAAAGCGCACAAAGATTAGGAACAGAGTTGTTATGGAAATAAGGATAGCGAGACCAGATTCCTTCAAGCGGAGGCGGAACATAGCCTTTTTGTGGCTCAACGATTGTTCCAATAGTTTTTGAGATCTTAAGACTGTTAAGATCAGAGGCAAAGGCCTTCATTCCTAAATATCTTCCAGGATCCGTGCCTACATCTTTCACAGGAGTTTTTTTGTGATACCAAATTTTAGAATTTAAAACGAGCTGGGCGGGTTTCATTGATGCAGCTTCTGGATGATCCCAGTTCTTTTCATAGATACCATGGCATCCCTGGCAGCTTTGAACGAAAAATTTTTGTCCCTCTTTGGCCATTTCAATATTGATTGAATTTTCACCAAAGAACTTCTCATAACGAGGGGCCTTGGCCGCAAATACGGCGGCAGTAAGATCATCAATAGTTTGTTTATTTTCAACAAGCCATGCCTCTAGCTTTTTAAGATCAGTCCCACGTCCGATTTCGTTCCATAAAAAATTAGTATGGACGGGATTTCCTGAAATGATGGAGCCGTCAGACAGCCAGCGAGTTTTGTATTTAGCGTTCCACCAAACCGCAGGTTTAGAATCCGCTCGATTTTTATCTAGCCAACTCTTACGAGGAAAAAGAGAAGCCTTTTTTGTTCTTGTGGCATAGGGATCTTTTTCTCGTCTGGCCAGAGAGAGTCCCACTTGGGCCAGAGAAGTATCAAGGCCCAAGGCCTGGGGCTTTAACACTCCAACTGAAGGAGTGGTATTTTTGATTCGAACAAACATTTCTCTTTCACCTTCAGTGGTTTGAAAAATGTCCTTGAAAATAAATGAGTTTACATAAGGAGCGAGAGTTTTTCCGTGACGAAATAATTCATTGGCCCTTGGGAATCGATTGGTGAGTCCCAACACTTTCACGCCAAAAAGATCAGCGGTATGGCATGCGGCACAGCCAAAAGTAAGGGCCACTCCATCTGGAGTATTAATCAGTGTGGCACCCATAGGGAGCTCTTGCTCATCTTTAGTGAGATTAGGGATAGAGTAAGGTGCTTCCGACTGAGGAGCAGAAGGATAATCATGAACACCAAGCCAAGTGTAAACCTCCTTCATCGATTTAAAGGGGCTGGCCATTTTGGTGAGGTCATAAATCATTTTTCTGATAGGACTCTCTGGATCAGTCTCAAAGAAGCTTTTAAGAGGTCTATAGGGAATGAGGAGATCTGAAACAGTCACTGGATAAAAAAGTGCGTGCTTTTTTCCCTCATTAATTCGAGTTTCAAAATCATCAGGTGAGTGTTGGTAGATATTGGCCCTATTCTCAGGGCTCATTTTTCCATTACCACCAGGGAGGCTGGCCTCTGAAGACCAATCTGGGGTTTGGGCCCAAACAGGTAAACATAGTAAACAAATAGTGTTTAAAAGAATGAGTTTCATCTAGTAATCATCTCCATAGCGGAGAGTTAACGTCAACTAAAAGGCGTCAAGTTTGTGATTGGGATTATGTGTTAGTAAAAAAAGCTTTTTGCTTTGTTGACGAGGCCCAGGATTTGGAGAATTATGCCATCGAATAAGGTTTTCTTTGCCTTAATTCACCTCCCAGAACGATGAGGCCATAAACTTTTAGACCGGTTTATGGCCTGTCTTCTAAAAATAAATCTATGTGCCTTTTTTCTTCACTTCATCATGGATACGAACAAATTCCTTCATGAGCTTGGCCGGATCAAGTGGTAATTGATAGTACCCCGCGGCTCCAGAGGGGGTTTTGGCGTGAATTTTGGCCTTCTCCGGTGAAATATTTTTGGCCATGATCACTGTTTTAATATGAGTGAATTTGGCCTTAATTTGCGCCGTCAGTTGGTTCACGGCTTTAGGATTTCCATCATAATTAAAAACGGCAATTTGAAATTCTTTGATGCGAAGTTGCTGGTTAAGATCATTCAGAGAGGCAATCAGTTTATAGTCAGGCCCTTTGGGTAAGTTAAGGAGTGATTTTTTGAAAAAATCACTCTGAAGGTCAAAGAGAATAATCTTTATTTTATTCAAAGAAGGACTTATTTGAGAGACTGATTTTTCTTGTGTCTCTTTTCTTGCATTCAGAAAATTTTCAGCAAAGTCTTCCGAGTCCTCACTAGAGGGGATAGCTTCTTCACCAACATTAAATTCAAGCTCGTTGACGATATTATTCAGTTCTTCTTCTTGTTTCTGTTTTTGCTTTTTGAGCGCATTCAGATCAAGAACAACGGTTGGCTTATCGTCTTCGTCACCACCAGACATAGTCATATTCCTTTGATTTCGTACATCTCATTTCGGCAGGTTGGAGAGAAAAATTAAGCTTAAACACAAGGTTTGAGTCCAAACCTCAAGTAATAAGGCAAATCTGGCGATAAGCAAGCAAGGAATAAAGATTATGCCTTTAGAAGATCTTGAAATCGAATTTGAAGATGAAGATGAGGATGAATCGAAGAAAAAGAAGGATGCCCTCCATTTGGATGTGGATCTAGAATTTTCAACAGATGAATCGGTGAAACCTCGCTCTGCATCTGCTAAAACTGCACTTCAAGCTGCGGGGACTACAGTTGCGGAGACAAATCCGAATATAAATCATGGCCCTGCAGTATCAACAAATCCAAGGATTCAATCTCCTCAGAAGTTAAATCCTGCGGCGACTGTGGCCAAGGTCACGGCCTTACCCCAAAGACAAACTGCTCCTGTGGCAAAGGCCAATCCTTCAACGCCATCATCTCAACCTAAAGTGCAAGGCTCTCTTGCTCTGGCCGATCAAGTTTTTAGTGAGGATGTAAATGAAGAATTATTAGAACTAAGAGAAAAAGTTCAAAAACTTGAAGTCGATTCACAAATTAAGGTGCGTGTGGCTGAGTTTAAAGCTGAAATTATGAGTGATGTATTAAGTGATATAAAGTTAATGGATCATCAGATCACTCAAATCCTTTCAAGAATTAATGCTAAACATCCTGATGCAAAGAATGAAGTCATGATGATTAAAAAACTTCTCACTGATTTCGTGGCCAAGAGAAGAAAATAGACTTTCTCTTTATAATATCCAATCTTTTTAGTCTGAAGATGTAAGAATCAAACTTAAAACAAGTCTTGCCATAAACACCCCTTTTGTTTTCAACTATTGGCTAAGGGGTTTTAGATGAAAAATGAAGTGATCGCAGATCTTGAATGTTTATGTATTAGACCAGAGGGCGCCTCGAAGGCCGTAATCCTTCTTCATGGGTATGGTGCTAATATGCATGACTTGTTTTCGTTGCATGAATATCTAGATCCTCATGGAGAATGGGCATGGTTTTTTCCTAATGGGCCCATTAGAATTCCCATGGGACAAATGTATGAAGGGCGGGCCTGGTTTCCTATCAATATGGCCGCTCTCGAGGCTGCTATGCAGAGAGGGCAGCATCGTGATCTCTCTGGTGAAGTTCCTGAAAATTTTGATCGAATGGTTGACCAGCAAGTGCATTTGTTAGAGGAGATTCAAAAACAGTATCCTCTCACTGTGCTTGGTGGATTTTCTCAAGGGGCCATGTGTTCCTCTCATATTGCCATGAGACGACCTGATCTTTTGAGTGGTCTTATTCTTTTATCTGGGAACTTAGTGGCCGTGGAAAAATGGCCAAAGGTGATAGAAAAGGTGAGCTGGTCCTATTTTCAATCCCACGGTACCCACGATCCTATTCTCTCTATTGCGGGAGCTCAGTCATTGAGTGAGAAGCTAATGGAGAATGGAATAGCAGGGGAGTTTTATTCTTTTAAAGGTGCCCATGAGATTCCCATGGGCATTATCGAAAAAGCTTCTTTGTATTTGAAGAAATTATTTTAGAAGAAATTTCACGGCATCAACCGTTGAGCGGTCAAACTTTGTTGAAAGGTCATTGAAGCTTGAGAAAAACTTCTCTTTTATCGCAAAACGTGTTCCACAATAGCCACCAAAGATATCTCTTAATTTCCAGTCATGTTTAGCGGCATCAAGATATTCAGGATCATTTAAAAGATACTGATAGTCTTCACTGGCCGTCACAAATTCATAAGTCAGAGTCATCATAAATGGAGCTGTTTTCGCCATCGTTGTTGAGAACCCCTGATCTTTGAGTGTTTGAGCAAGATAAAGAGGAACAAAGAAGTGGTAAATACTTCTATTAAGTTTTCCTTGGAATATTTTTGGATAGAAAAGAGCTCCGAAGTTTTCTTCTGAAGCATCCAGTACTTGGTTTACAAGTTGAATCACCTGAACAAGTTGGCCCTTGTTGTTTTGGAAAGTTTGATTCCCTGGAACTTTTGTATACTCAAGGTACTGAACATGAAGCATTAGTGTCGAAGTATCTTGGAATAGAGTGGCAATCACTGTATTGGCCAGAGTTTCTGAGTCGTAAAAATTTTTTGTGAAATCCCAAATATTAAATTCATAGCTTGGGTTGAAGATTTTTTGATTAAGATGTTGGTTGAGTTGATCAAGATATTTCGTTGTCTTTGGCGATCTTAAAAGTTCGAGAAGATTCTTTTTGAAGGCCACAAAAACAAACGCATCTGGCTTCCAGCTATTAGAAGTCGGTGTTCCTTCTCTTTGGATGATTTTGATATCGTAATCAAGAAGATCAAGCATTGCTGCTATCGTATAAGAGCAGTTCTGGGCAATTTTCGCTGTTGCTGCATAGCGCTCACATCTTGTGTTCATAAGAGTATGCATCGCGATATCTCTAAAGAATCCAGTCTCAGCAATAAAACGAATAAGATCGTTTGATCTGGCCTTTTCTTTGGCCGTGGGAGAAGCGATTGACGCAAACGTAGAAAAAGAAAGAAGGCCTGCAAGCAAGGCCGTAAGGAACTTTGTCATAGTTGACTCCTATTGTTGGTTAAATCTTTATTGAAGTCGATATGATCTGTCTATAAACACAGGCCAAAAAAATAAGAGCATCGCATTAATTAATCATTTTTTTGTTTAAAGTCCTTCTTTGACTCTCTCCTTAAGATTCCTTTCAAGACTCAGGTTAACCAGTCGAATTTTCTTGGATTTTGGATTTCCACAAAAGGCTAACTGGTCTATAATAGGAGCAAAAGTTTTAACCCATCTTCAAAGAGTAGATTTATGGCGCTCTCACATGATTTTTCTTATCTTTCTTCTTCGGACAATGCTTTCATCGATGGTTTGTATCAAAGCTATCAAAAAAATCCTGACTCAGTTGAAGAGTCATGGAAAATGTTTTTTAGAGGTGTTGATTTCGCTCTGGCCAAACCAGAAGCTGCTGAGGTTTCAGGATCACCTACAACACAACTTGGAAACTGGGCCAAAGAGCTTAAGGTTTATAATTTAATTAGTGGTTACCGTGCCCGCGGACACTTACTTTCTAAAACCAATCCTATTCGCGAGAGGAAAAATCGTTTTCCTCATCTGGATCTTTCAGATTTTGGATTAACTGATTCAGACTTAAATGAAAAATTTGCCATCGGTGAGAGTATTGGAAAGGGCAATGCCACACTCAAAGAAATCATTGAGCACTTAAAAAATATCTACTGCGAATCAATTGGAGTGGAATTCACCCATATCAACGATACAGAAATTCTTCATTGGTTTCAGACGAAGTATGAGTCAGGAGCCGCTGACAAAAAATTCAATATTGAGAAGAAAAAGCGCATTCTCTCTAAGCTTAATGAAGCAGTGGCTTTTGAGAATTTCCTTCACACAAAATATGTAGGTCAAAAACGTTTCTCGCTTGAAGGTGGAGAAAATACAATTGCCGCTCTTGATGCTATCATCACAAAATCTTCTGACCTTGGTGTGGAAGAAGTTGTGATTGGTATGGCCCATAGAGGTCGATTGAATGTGCTCGCCAATATTCTTGGAAAAACTTACGAATATATTTTTAATGAATTTGAAGGAACTGCTAAGCCCGATCTGACAATGGGGGATGGGGATGTTAAGTACCATAAGGGGTATTCTTCAAAAACGAAAACACCAAATGGGAAAGAAGTTTATTTAAAACTTATGCCAAATCCATCGCATCTTGAAGCAGTTGATGCTGTTGTGTTGGGCTATGTGCGTGCTCAAGGGGATAATCTGTATAAAGAGAATCCTTCAAAAATTCTTCCGATCATTATTCATGGTGATGCTGCCGTTGCAGGACAGGGGATTGTTTATGAAACAGTTCAGATGTCTGCTTTGCGTGGTTATAATGTTGGTGGAGCGATTCACTTTGTGATTAATAACCAGATTGGTTTCACGACGGATTTTGATGATGCTCGTTCATCAATTTATTGTTCATCTGTGGCCCGTATTCTTGAAACTCCAGTTCTTCATGTGAATGGAGATGATGCTGAAGCTGTGGTCTATGCGGTCGAACTCGCCGCTGAGTTTAGAGCAAAGTTTAATAAAGATATTTTTGTGGATATGGTTTGTTACCGTAAACACGGTCATAATGAATCTGACGAACCAAGATTTACTCAGCCAGGTTTTTATAAATTGATCTCAAAACATGCCAACCCTCGTGAAATTTATAAAGATAAACTTATCGAGGGGAAGCAGATTGAAGCTCAATTAGCCGTTCAAATGGAAGAGCAATTTAAAAATCTTCTTCAGGACCGTTTTAATTATGTAAAGCAAAATGCACTTCCATACACTTATCAAAAACCTGAGGAAGAATGGAAAGCCTTCAGAAGATCAACTCCTCAGGATTTTGATTCTTCGCCTAAGACTAATGTAAAGAAAGATGTTCTTGAAAAATTGATCAAAGTGTTGACGACAGTCCCTAGTGATTTTAAGCCTCTTCAAAAAATTACAAAACTTCTTGAAGAGCGTACTGAGCGATTTAATGAGAATAAATTAGACTGGGCCTTAGGTGAGCTTCTGGCCTATGGAACTCTTCTTGAAGAAGGGCACCATGTTCGTATGTCTGGTCAGGATTGTATCCGCGGGACTTTTTCTCATCGTCATGCAGAGTTTTTAGATGAAAATATGAATGGAAGATATTCACCTCTAAAGAATTTAGGTGATAAGGCGGGAAGATTTAGAATATATAACTCACTTCTTTCAGAATATGCTGTTCTTGGATTTGAGTATGGTTACTCTTATGGATCTCCAGCAAACTTGAATATTTGGGAAGCTCAGTTCGGAGATTTCTCTAACGGTGCTCAAACAATTATCGATCAGTTTATTGGAGCTGGTGAGTCGAAATGGCAAAGACAGTCTGGAGTAGTGATGCTTCTTCCTCATGGATATGAAGGACAAGGACCAGAGCATTCATCGGCTCGCCCAGAGAGATTTCTACAACTTGCAGCTGAATACAATATTGTGGTGGCCAACCCGACAACTCCCGCCAATATGTTCCATATGCTGAGACGCCAGGTGAAGTGGGAGTTCAGAAAGCCTCTTATCGTTTTAACGCCAAAATCTCTTCTCCGTCATCCAGATTGTGTGAGCTCAGTGAAAGAGCTCACAGATGGTGGATTTCAAGAAATCATCGATGACTCATCAGTCGATGTGAAAAAAGTAAAGCGTCTTGTCCTCTGTTCAGGAAAAGTTTATTTCGATCTTAAGGCCAAGCAAGTCAAGGATAACCGCACTGATGTGGCCATTGTTCGTCTAGAGCAATTATACCCAATGAGTGAAACTCAATCCCATGCCCTGGTGAAAAAATATGCTCATGCCGAAAAAGTATGGGTTCAAGAAGAGCCAAAAAATATGGGAGCTTTCACTTTCCTACGCCGTTATACACAGTTTGATGATTTTAAACTTATTGCAAGAAAATCATCGGCCAGCCCTGCCACAGGATATGCTTCAGTTCATGCCACTGAGCAGACAGGTATTGTAGAGGCTGCTTTCGCAGATAAAGTAGAATCAGTTTAAAAAGGAAGATATATGAGTATTGATGTTAAAGTTCCCGCAGTTGGTGAGTCGATTACAGAAGTAACAATTGCTTCTTGGCTTAAAAAAGATGGCGATATTGTGAAGATGGACGAAGCTATTTGTTCTATCGAGTCAGATAAGGCCACGCTCGAAATTTCTGCGCCTAAAGCTGGGAAACTAAAAATTCTTGCCGAAGAAGGATCAGTAGTCAAAATCGGTGATAAAGTTGCCGAGGTTGATGAGTCTGCATCATCAGCGGCTTCTAATCCTAAAACTGAAGAGAAACCATTGATCAAAGAAGAGGCAAGGCCAGCCCCTTCAGCAACTTCATCAGATAGCTCTAAGAATTTTCCTTCTCCTGCGGCTGGAAAAATCTTAGCGGAGAAAGGTATTGAGGCTTCTTCTGTTCAAGGTTCAGGGAAAGACGGAAGAATCACTAAAGAAGATGCTATTAACGCGAAAGCGGAATCAAAACCAGCAACTTCTTCAGATAGTAAGTCACTGGCCTCTCAAACAATGTCTGGAAGCTTTTCTCGTGATACTCGTCGTGAAAAAATGTCAGGTCTCCGTAAAACCATTGCTTCTCGTCTTGTGGCCGCAAAAAATACAACAGCAATGCTCACAACTTTTAATGAAGTTGATATGTCGGCTTTGATGGATCTTCGTAAAAAGTATAAAGAGCAGTTTAAAGAAAAGCATGGAGTTGGTCTTGGTTTTATGAGCTTTTTTACAAAAGCTGTCTGTGCTGCCGTTAAGGCCTATCCGGCAGTGAATGCTCAAATTGATGGAACAGATATTATTTATCATAATTATGTTGATGTGGGTGTGGCCGTATCAACGCCAAGAGGACTAGTTGTTCCTGTGGTAAGAAATGCTGAAGGTATGTCTCTGGCCCAAATTGAAAGTAAAATTCTTGAGCTTGCTCTTAAGGCCCGTGACAATAAAATTACGATTGAGGATATGCAAGGTGGAACGTTTACGATCACTAATGGTGGTGTTTTTGGTTCAATGCTTTCAACACCGATTCTTAATGCTCCTCAGTCGGCAATTCTTGGAATGCATAATATTGTGGAGCGTCCTGTGGCCATTAACGGTCAAGTGGTGATCCGCCCTATTATGTATCTTGCTTTATCTTACGATCACAGAATTGTAGATGGTCGTGAGTCTGTGAGCTTCCTTAAAACGGTTAAAGAGATGCTAGAAGATCCTTCTCGTCTACTTCTTGATGTTTAATAAAAAAGGTTAAAATAATGGAACAATTTGATGTCGTTGTTATTGGTTCTGGTCCTGGTGGATACATCGCTGCTATACGAGCGTCCCAACTAGGATTTAAAACGGCCATTATCGAAAGATATAAAACTCTTGGCGGCACATGCTTAAATGTAGGCTGTATTCCTTCTAAAGCATGGTTAGACTCTTCTGAGCGCTACCATGAGACAGTTCACTCCCATGAGATTCATGGAATTGATGTTGGTCCAGTGAAGCTAAATCCAAAAAAAATGAGTGATCGCGTAGCTAAGGTTGTCAGTGATATCACTGGTGGCGTGGCTTTTTTGATGAAGAAAAATAAGATCACAGTTTTTAATGGACTAGGTTCTTTTAAAGATAAGAACACAGTCATTGTTAAGTCTGAGACTGAAACAAAAGAGCTTGGAGCGAAGTATTTTATCATTGCTACTGGTTCTAAACCGTCGGCCCTCCCTAATATTGCGATTGATAAAGAGCGTATCATCACTTCAACTGAAGCACTAAAGCTTGAAGTTGTCCCAAAACATTTAATCGTTATTGGTGGCGGAGTCATTGGGCTTGAGCTTGGTTCCGTTTTTGGTCGCTTAGGTGCGAAGGTCTCAGTGGTTGAGTATGCTGATTCCATTATTGCCATGATGGATCTTGATCTTGGGAAAGAGCTTCAACGAGTAATGAAAAAAGATGGAGTAGAGTTTTATCTTGGCCATGGAGTGACTGGTGTTGATCGCAAGAAAGACAAAGTGACAGTTAAAGCAAAAAATAAAGCAGATAATTCTGAAGTCTCTCTTGAAGGAGATTACGTGCTCATGTCTGTAGGACGTCGTCCATATACTGAAGGATTAGGTCTTGAGAATATCGGCTTAAAGCTTGATGATCGTGGAAGAATCCCAACGAACCATCATCTACAAACAGAAATCCCTCATATCTATGCTATCGGTGATGTTGTGAAAGGAGCGATGCTTGCTCATAAGGCCGAAGAAGAGGGTGTTTATGTGGCCGAAATCATCGCCGGTCAAAAACCTCATATCAATTACAATCTCATCCCAGGTGTAGTCTATACATGGCCAGAAGTGGCCGCAGTGGGGGCCACTGAACAAGAGCTTAAGCAGAAAGGTATTGAGTACAAAGTAGGAAAATTTCCTTTTATTGCCTCTGGACGCGCTAAAGCTTCGAATGAATCTGCTGGTTTTGTAAAAGTTCTTTCTGATAAAAAAACCGATGAGATTCTTGGTGTTCATATGATTGGCCCAAGAACAGCAGATATGATTGCAGAAGCTGTGGTAGCCATGGAATTTAGGGCCTCTGCCGAGGACATCGGAAGAATTTCTCACGCTCACCCGACATACTCAGAAGCCTTCAAAGAAGCCTCTCTTATGGCCTGGTCTGGTAAGGGTCTTAATATTTAATTTTAGTTTTTAAAGAGGGTAGTGGCGGCTTGGCCCCTACTCTCTTTAAAGATCTTGTTGAAGATATTTCAGGTACTGATTACTTGAAATTTCTTTCTGCTCTTTTTCACTCATTTTGTTAATCTCTGATGTCAGTCTTGTCTTATCATTAAAATTAATTTTTTCATTTTGATAAACAAAGCTCGCTTGAAGTCTGTTCTCGTGGATGACCCCAGCAAGTCCTTTCTCTACATAGAGACTATTTTCATGGAAAAAGGGACGTTTAATAAAAACAATTTTGGCCGACTCTATTTCGATTTGTTTCTCACCAGTTTCAAGAATAAGCTTTTCTACCTTTCCCGCGGTCCAGTCTTTGTTAAAAAGAATTTTCGCTGACCCTGTAAACACTTTTAGATAAAGAATCTTAGTTGCAGCATCAAAATTAAAAACAACTTTTGTTTTTGGTCCCAGTCGAATCCAGCAGTTTTCAAAAAGTTTTCCAGTCATAAAGCCTTCATCATGGGAAAGATAAGAGCCATCTGTTAAGATCTTGTCATTTCCTACAACAGCTTTTGGTTTGTGGACACCAGATTTATAGAGAAGAAAGCTAGAGTGTCCTTGGATCTGTGTCCATTGACCGAGCTGATGCTGAACGAAGTTTTGGGCCTCTACTGAAAAACTTAAGCAGCCAAGGATAAAGGAGAGGAAGATTCTTTTTGTGATTCGATCCATGTTTTGAGCTCTTCCGGTGCATCTACAAAGTAGAAAACAATTTTTTTATTATTTTGAAGTCTCAAAATCAGGGAAGCAAATTTTTGGTCCGCTTCTGAAATATCGATTTTTGAGATCTCGTTATAATTAATTGTTCTCTTTTTCCCAAAGAATCGCCAACCAGATTCGAGGTGATCATCAAAAAAACTTACCTGATGATAAACGTCATGAATGAGGAAGAGGGCAATCATGGAGGCCAGGGCCACACCCAAAGCAATGAGGTGTTTGGTGAGGTGACCTTCTGTATTCATACCCATCAAAAAATAACATTGAAGTCCGTATCCTAAGAAAATTAAAGGTGTTACCTTTACCATGTGGTCTAAGTGCTTTTCTCGAGTCATTTTTCTTAAGATTTCTTTCATTGTTTTTTGCCTCTAATTATCTAAGAGAATCATCGGACATATCCGACAAGTTCTTGAGTAGGAAAAAAAAGTTATGATTGCATCCAAAATCCCGGCCAATGAGTGTGACCGCTTAAAAGACCTCTTTGAGTATGAGGTTCTTGATACGCCTCCTGAAGGTCGTTTCGATGATCTTGTCAGTCTTGCTTCGCATATTTGTGAGACGCCCATTGCTTTGATAAGTCTTGTAGATGAAAGTAGGCAATGGTTTAAGGCCAGAGTTGGCCTTGAGGTTCAACAGACTTCAAGAGAGCTCTCTTTTTGTAGTCATGCTATTCATGGTAATGAGATTTTTGAAGTTTCAAACACGCTTGTTGATGATCGTTTCAAGAATAATCTTCTCGTGACTGGTGAGCCCCATATTAGATTTTATGCGGGGTTCCTCTGTTTACTCCTCGGGGGCACGCTATTGGGACACTTTGTGTGATTGATAAAATCCCGAGACAATTAACGGAAAATCAGAAAAGAGGACTTAGAACTCTTGCTCGCCAGATCGTTGATCTCCTTGAGTTAAGACTAAGCATTAAAAATATTAAGGCCCTTAATGAGAATCTTACCCGGGCCAATCAGCGTATTAACCAGCAGCAAGATGCTCTTGTTCAATCGGCAAAGCTTCAGACTATGGGGGCCATGGCCAGTGGGATCTGTTATGAACTAGGAAATCCTCTCACAGGAATTGATGGGCTCTTAAAAATGCTTATGGACGCGACTGGAGCTGATCGATTTAATAAAAATGCCTTCTTGGAAAATCTTGTGGGCATTGATAATAATATACGTCGTATAGAGCGTATGGTGAAGACACTGAGACAATTTACTCTTGATGATGATCTTGTCATCAAAAAGGTAGATGTTCATGAATTGATGCATGATCTAGTGACTCTTTTGCGAGAGCGTTTTAGCAATTCTGGAGTTAAGCTTCTTTTTGATTTACCTGAGGTAGCAGATTTTAATGGCTCATATAACCAAATCTCTCAGGTACTTGTTAATCTCCTTCATAATGCCTTTGATGCTACCTTCGGACGCCCCAATGCTTGGGTTAAAATTACAGTGGAACTTAGTGAGGAAGATATCAGTTTTCATATCACCGATTCTGGCGCAGGGCTTACAGTGGAGACTCGTGAGCATCTTTTTAAGCCCTTTTTCACGACAAAACCTATTGGGAAAGGTATCGGGCTTAGTCTTTATATTTCTCAAGGGATTGTGGAGAATCATCGCGGTCAGTTATTCTTTGTTCAAGGGGCCCCAAATACGACATTTACCTTGAAAATTCCTCGCTAATCTTTTGCCACTCTGGCCCTCTGGCGTTAAAATGGTTCATACATTTTTTTATTCTCTCAATTCAAGGAGTTTTTAGTGACTACAACTAAGAGATTGGACTCTTTTAAAACACGCCGCACACTTAAAGTGGGTAGCAAATCTTATGACTATTTTTCCCTAAAAGCTGCTCAAGCTGCAGGTATTGGTGATGTTGAAAATCTTCCTTTCTCACTTAAGGTGTTGATGGAAAATCTTCTTCGTAATGAAGATGGTTTTTCTGTCTTTGCTGATGATGCTAAGGCCATGGGTGAGTGGACTAAAAATAAAAAATCAACTCGCGAAATTAATTATTATCCAGCACGCGTGCTGATGCAGGACTTTACAGGAGTTCCAGCAGTAGTGGATCTCGCAGCGATGAGAGATGCCATGAAAGCGGTTGGAGGAAATCCTCAAAAAATTAATCCTCTTGTTCCAGTGGATCTGGTGATCGATCACTCAGTGATTGTGGATTACTCAGCTAGCCCAGATGCTTTTGCAAAAAATATGGAGCTTGAGTATGAAAGAAACGGCGAGCGCTATAAGTTTTTAAAATGGGGACAGAAAGCTTTTAAAAATTTCCGTGTTGTTCCTCCTGGAACAGGAATCTGTCACCAAGTAAACGTCGAGTATCTAGCTCAGACGGTTTGGACGAAACAAGAAGACGGAGTTGAGCTAGCTTATTGTGATACATGTGTTGGAACAGACTCTCATACAACAATGGTCAATGGTCTTTCAGTTCTTGGTTGGGGTGTTGGTGGTATTGAGGCCGAAGCGGCCATGCTTGGGCAAGCGGTGACAATGCTTATTCCTGAAGTGGTTGGTTTTAAACTCACTGGGAAAGTCAAAGAAGGTGTCACGGCCACTGACGTTGTTCTTACTGTGACTCAAATGCTTCGTAAGAAAGGTGTGGTTGATAAATTTGTGGAGTTTTTTGGACCTGGTCTTAAAGATCTCTCTCTTGCTGATCGTTCAACGATTGCAAATATGGCCCCTGAGTACGGAGCGACTTGTGGGTTCTTCCCAGTAGATGAAAAAACAATTGAATATCTCCGTTTCACAGGTCGTGATGAGGACCGTGTTCAGTTAGTTGAAGCTTATGCTAAAGAGCAAGGATTCTGGAGAAACGATTCTAAGGATCCTATTTTCACTGATACTCTTGAATTAGATCTAACAACTGTTGAACCATCACTGGCCGGACCTAAGCGTCCTCAAGACCGTGTGGCCCTTTCAAATCTTGCTCAAGGTTTTATGAATGACCTCGTCAGTGAGACAGGATTCAAAGTTAAAGCAGATGATATCAATCACAAGCAGCCTGTTGATGGAGAGAGCTATACTCTCACTCACGGGGATGTGATGATTGCCGCTATTACCTCATGTACAAACACATCAAATCCATCAGTGCTGGTGGCCGCTGGACTTGTGGCCAAGAAGGCCAATGCTTTTGGCCTCACTGTTAAGCCATGGGTGAAAACATCTCTTGCCCCAGGATCTAAAGTTGTCACTGATTATCTTGAGGCCGCTGGTCTTCAGTCTGAGCTTAATAAGCTTGGATTCAATCTTGTAGGTTACGGCTGTACAACTTGTATTGGGAACTCTGGACCACTTCAGCCGAAATTTTCTAAAGCAATCAAAGAAGGAAATCTTTGTGCTTCAGCGGTTCTTTCTGGAAACAGAAACTTTGAAGGACGTGTTTCACCAGATACAAAAGCAAACTATCTTGCCTCTCCTCCTCTTGTTGTGGCCTATGCTTTAGCAGGAAATACAAAACTTGATTTAACTAAAGACCCAATTGGTAAAGGTAAAGATGGAAAAGATGTATTCTTAAAAGACATCTGGCCTACATCAGCTGAGATTGCTGAGACTATCGCAAAATCAGTGACCCCTGCCATGTTTAAGTCTCGTTACTCAGATGTGTTTAAAGGTGATGAGTTTTGGCAAAAAGTTTCTGTTCCTGAAGGAGAGACTTTTGCTTGGGATACAAATTCAACTTATATTAATAACCCTCCTTATTTTAAGGGCATGACAAAAGATCCAGCCGCTGTGAAAAATATCGAGAAGGCCAATGTTCTTGCTCTTCTTGGGGATTCAATTACGACGGATCATATTTCTCCTGCAGGATCATTTAAACCTGAAACACCGGCAGGGGCTTATCTTGTTTCTCGTGGGGTAAAGCCTGCGGACTTTAACCAATATGGTGCTCGTCGCGGTCATGATGAAGTGATGACACGTGGAACTTTTGCTAATATTCGTCTTAAAAACGAAATGGTGAAATCTGGGAAAGAAGGTGGATTTACGACTTATATCCCTGATGGATCAGAGACAACAATCTTTGAAGCTTCTCAGAAATATCAAGCTGCTGGAAAGCCACTGGTGATCTTCGCTGGAAAAGAATATGGAACTGGATCATCACGTGACTGGGCCGCGAAGGGAACACGTCTTCAAGGAATTAAGGCCGTGATCACTGAGAGCTTTGAGCGTATTCACCGCTCTAACCTTATCGGAATGGGTGTCATTCCTCTTCAATTTACTGATGGGGCCAATAGAAAAACTCTAGGTCTTGATGGTTCTGAAGAAGTGACAATTTATGGTCTAACAGACATGAAGCCTAAAGATATACTTGATGCGGAAATTAAGCGTAGCAATGGAGAGGTATTAAAAGTGAAATTCAAATCACGAATCGATACCATTAATGAGCTTGAGTACTATAAGAACTCAGGAATTCTCCACTACGTTCTTAGAAAACTAAATGCATAATTTTAATAAGGGCCCTCTTTTGGGCCCTTTCTTTTTTTCGACAGGTTTTTTATGACTGCTTTATTCGATCTCTCTCATCAACGTGTTCTTATCACTGGAGCTTCGGCCGGAATAGGTCGTGCTACGGCCATCAGGCTTGCTGCAAGTCGGGCCCATCTGTTTTTAGTAGCAAGACGTGAGGAAAAACTTTTAGAAGTGAAAACTCAAATTTTGGCCTTGTATCCACAAACTCAGGTTGAGTTGATTGTGGGTGATATTAATGATTCTCAGATAGGAAAACTGATCGAAGAGAAAACGGGAAAACATATTGATATTCTTATCAATAATGCTGGTCTGGCCCTGGGGAAAGATAAAGTCGAGACGTCATCTTTGTCTGACTGGGAAGGAATGATTCAGACTAATATCACGGCCAATTTTAAATTAGTTCATCTTACTCTCCCTTGGATGCTTGAAAGAAAACAGGGGGATATTGTTAATATTTGTTCTGTCGCGGGCCTTTATACTTATCCTGGAGGCGCGGTTTACTGCGCCACTAAACATGCAGTTCATGCTTTCACGCGAGCGTTGCGTGAAGAAACTTGTGGGAAAAATATTCGAGTCATGCAGGTCTCACCAGGAATGGTTGAAACAGAATTTAGTAAAGTTCGATTTAAAGGTGATGAGAAAAAAGCAGATCTCGTCTATGCCGATATGACTCCGCTCGCGGCCGATGATATTGCTCGCATGATTCAATTCATGCTTGAGAGTCCAAGACATGTCACGATTGATGAAATCGTCACTATGCCCACGGATCAAGGAAGTCCTACGACAATTGTTCGCAAGGGGATGCGATGAAATCCATTGAGGCCATCGTCGCTACAAGTTCTTTTCACAAACGAGTTCAGATTGTAGTGGATGAAATCACGGGGCTCATAGAGGCCGTGGGAGACTTAGGGATACCTTCTGGGAAGATTGATTATCAGTTTAATGATGACTGTCTTCTTTTTGCAGGAATGGGAGATGTTCATATTCACGCTCGCGAAGATGCTTCAAAAAAACATACTTACAAAGAAGACTTTCATTCCGCGTCCTGTGCTGCTCTTCATGGAGGAGTGACTCATATTGGAGATATGCCAAATAATCCTATTCCTCCGATTGATGATGAGTCTTATCAAACTAAATTACAGCTTACTTCAACAGCCTTAAATACATGCTGGATTTATGCAGGGGTGGGTCCGAAGACAAGACCACTCTCTCAAAAAGTTCCTTACAAAGTTTATATGGGACCGTCAGTGGGTGAGCTTTATTTTAAGAATCATCAAGAATTGGATGATGTCCTGACTCATTATCAAGGACAGTCGATTAGTTTTCATTGTGAAGACCCAGAAGTTTTAGAGAGTCATAAAGAGGGAGCGGATCATTTTTTGAGGCGTCCCGTCGAAGCAGAAGTTTTGGCCACTCATCAGGCCTTGGAGTTTATAAAAAAATACCGTCTGCGCGGTAAACTTTGTCATTATAGTTCAGGTGAAGGGCTCAAGGCGATTCGTCATTTTAGAAAGAATGGGGGAGTGGTTCAAGTTGAAGTGACTCCTCAGCATTTATTTTTTTCTGAAGAAGTTCTCCGGCAAAAAGATTTTAATTTCTACCAAATGAATCCTCCTATCCGTCATGAAGAAGACCGAATGGAGATGCTAGAGGCCTTTAAAAATGGTGAAATTGATTATCTCGCTACCGATCATGCTCCTCATACTCATGAAGAAAAACTTAAAGGAACGTCGGGACTCACAGGCCTTGACACTTATGGTGGCTTTGTGAGTTGGCTAATTGTGAATCAAAAAATTTCACCAAAGCTTATTGCTAAAACTTGCGCTGAAAATCCTGGAAGTTTTTTTAATCAATTTAAAGAATCTTGGGGACATTATGATTCTCGATTTAACACATTTGGAAAAGGTTTAGGATTTATTGAAAAAGGCTATACGGCCAACTTGACTGTGTTGAATTTGAAAAAGCCTTGGACAGTAGATGCCGATCATCTTAAAACTAAAGTAAAACACTCACCGTTCCTTGGAATTGAATTTCCAGGGCAAGTAGAAAAAGTCATGTTAAAGGGACAATGGATATGAAATTATTTTTAATACTTCTCGTTGTTTGTCCGCCAGTTCTTCTTGTTGGCTTTTTATTGTGGGCCTCATTTCCTTGGACTATTTCTCAAAAATCCTTTGAGGGAGAGATTCAAACTTTTAATCATATACCGGCCCATATTGATGAGGAGATCACACCACCTGTTCTGAAGGTTGTGACTTGGAATATGGGTTACGCCTATGGACTTGGGTCTGAGGGGCGTGGATATGAGCAGAAAGACGAAGCTTTTTTTAAAGTTAGGCTTAAGCAAATGGGAGAGCTTCTTCAAAAATCCGAAGCGGATATTGTTTTTCTCCAAGAGATAGATTTTGATTCAAAGAGATCAACTTATGTGGATCAAGCAAAAGCTTTGGCCGAAATGGCAGGTTATCGTCATGTGGCCTATGCTCCAAGTTGGGTGGCCGGTTATATCCCCTTCCCTTATATTCCAATTGGAAACCATTTTGGTCAAATGAACTCGGGTGGGGCGGTTCTTAGTAAGTATCCTATTCTTAAAAACACAGTGGATCTGCTTCAGAAACCTGAGTCTCAAGCGTGGTGGTATAACTTATTCTATCTTCACCGTTATTTGCAGACTGTTGAAATCAAGCTGGGAGAAAAAACTCTTACGGCCGTGAATCTTCATCTCGAGGCTTTTGATCGTGTGAATCGTGAAAAACAAGCTGAGCTTCTTTCTTCAAGAATGCAGACAGGAAAAATTGATCTCGTGGCCGGAGACTTTAACATGGTTCCCACTGAGGCCAGTAAGAAAAATAAATTTCCTGATGGAGATGATAATTACGAAAATGATATGTCCTATGATCTCCTGAAGAGAACATCACTTAAAGACGTAATTCCAGAAGATATTTATAATAAAAATGAGTCTCTCTATTGGACTTACCCAACAGATAAAGCGAATCGTAAATTAGATTATATTTTTTATAATGAGCAGTTAAGATTTATAAAGGTAGAGGTTCTTTGGGAAGCCTCTACCTTATCTGATCACTTTCCGATGAGAGCAAGTTTTCAATTAGGTGCAGTTCAGTTTAATCCATATTCACAATAAGCTTTTGGCCTGGAATAATCGTTCTACGTTTTAGGGCATTGATTTTAATCAGTGCTTCTGGATTCATTTTTAGTTTTTCGGCAACTTTTATGAGGTAGTCTCCACGACGAACAGTGTAGATTCCTTTTTGTGTATTAGGAATCACAAGATTTTGTCCTACCAGAACACGACCACGCTTAAGTCTGTTGGCCGATTTAAGTTCCTTGACTGATGATTTAAAAAGCTCTGCAAGATGAGTTAAATGATCTCCGGCCTGAACTTTGTACATAATTGGCTTATGAGTCACTTTAACATTAGACGGAAGATCTTTGGCCGAAACCTCACCTTGAAGACTGAGGCGTTGACCGATCTTAATTCTTGTTTTCCAAGAAGAGAAGTTATTCATTTCTGCAAGATCTTTTGGGGAAATATCATACTTGCGTGAAACAGAAATAAGAGTTTCGCCACGTCTTACTTTATGAAACTTAGGAGATGCAGAAGCTGTCCTTCTATTAAGTTCTTTTTGTCTTGCTCTTGGGCCACTGGCCTGCTTTTCAGATGATTTTTCAAGAATCGTTTCCGCAATAACTTTGACTGGAGCTGGAGAGGCTCCTTGAACTTCAAGAGACTTTAGATTATAGGCATAACGGGCCTCAGGAATACGAAGGTAATACGCTCCTGGAAAATGTCTAGGTGTTCTTCCAACACGAAGCTCTGGATTAAGTTTTTTGATAAGGGCCACAGGAACTTTAAGACGTGAAGCGATTGTATTAAGTGAAACATTCTTTTTGATAGGACGAAGTTCAGTGCGATCAAAAAGACGGTGTTTCTTCTTTGGAATATCAAAGCCGTATTTTTCAGCATTCTCTACCACGTGCATTGCTGCTAAAACTTTTGGCACATAATTAATAGTTTCAGAAGGAAGAAGTTTTCGGCGAGACATTTCGTAGAAATCACGAGTTCCGTGTTTCATAATACGTCTGATGATTCCATACTCCCCAGCGTTATAGGCTGCAAGAGAGAGCTCCCAAGAAGAGAAAACATTATGAAGATCTCTAAAATACATGGCCGCTGCTTTTGTGGCCTTGAAAAGATCCTGTCTTTCATCATATTCATTAGTGATTTTCATCCCGTAGCGCTTCCCTGTGCCACGGATAAATTGCCAAGGACCTACAGCTGAAGCGTGAGACTTCGCTCCTAGGTAGTATCCAGACTCAATAAGACCTACATAATAAAGCTCTTTAGGAAGACCATGCTCAGCAAAAACTTCTTCAATATGGTGGCGGTATTCCTCACCATTATTGATAAATCTCTGAAAGCGGTCACGTTGTTTTTTAGTGAAGTAATCCACCCAGAACTGCATACGTTGAGTTTTTTTATTCTTAAGGAAATGTCCCTTGCTAACAACTTCATTTGTGGGAAGTTCAGCGTCTACATCAGCAGTTGTACCCACTTCACTTTTAATCGCCTGATCGTCAGCATCTGCTTCTGCCAGCTCATGAGTGTATTCTTTCACAGCTTCTGATTTAGCATCCTCCACATCAACCGTATCAATCAAGTCGGCTATCTCTGGATTTGGGGCTTTGTTCATCTGACGCTGCATCTGAGAGCAACCGGCAAGAACAAGGAATAAACTTAGGGTAGTGATTGGAAGCTTGATCATAGTCAACAACCTCATGTTGTGTTTGAGAGAATAACATCGTGTTAATATTTATTTTAGTCGGATAACAGTTCTTGGCAACCATTCTTTCATGCGGAAAATCATTTCCTTTTGTTTTTAAAACTTTCATCTAAAATATTGCCTATGACAGAAATAAAACCTAAGACAACATCGAATCGAATTATTGGCTGGAGAGAATGGGTTTCTCTTCCCTCCTTAGAGCTTCCTGCTATTAAGGCCAAGGTAGATACCGGAGCGAAAACATCAAGCCTTCACGCTTACGATATTCATCTGGTAGAAAAGCACGGAAGAGAATACGTAAGATTCAAGGTCCATCCTCTGCATAATGACCTCACGGTAGAGACAGAATGTGAGGCTCCACTTATTGAAGTGAGGGCCGTCACCGATTCAGGGGGACACAAGGAAGAGCGCTACGTGGTTGAGGCGACGATGGTTATAGGTAGACTTAAAAAGAAAATCGAGCTGACGTTAACCAACCGTTTGAGTATGAAATACCGTATGCTCATCGGGAGATCGGCCTTACGGCATTTTTATATTGATCCTACTCAGTCTTTCCTCTTGGGAAAAAATCTCAAGCAGCGTGAGTATCTTAAAAAGGTAAAGCATTCATGAAATATATTCTTCTTTCTCTGGGTCTTTTAACCGCTTGTTCCCATGAAGTTAAAATTGCTCCCCTGACTCAAGGAGAGCTAAAAGACCATCATGAGGCCCATGCTCCCAAGGTGATGGTGGCGTCTCAAGGACGTGCTACAACTGCTGCTGCTCTTGAAATCTTTGCCAGAGAAGGAAATATTATTGATGCCTTCGTTGCCGCTTCATTTGCTATCTCGGTGGAGCGTCCGCAGTCCACAGGAATTGGTGGCGGAGGTTTTCTTGTTTTTTTTAATCAAAAAGAAAATAAAACCTACGCTTTTGACTTCAGAGAAGTGGCCCCTTTGCTTGCACGACAGAATATGTATCTTGATAAAGCGGGGAATGCCAGGCCTATGCTCTCTCAAGAAGGAGCTTTGGCGGTAGGTGTTCCAGGTCTTGTGGCCGGTCTCTATGAGATTCATCAAAAATTTGGAAAGCTTCCATGGGACGAAGTCATGGCACCTGCTATCGATTTGGCGGAAAAAGGTTTTCCTCTCTATCCTCATCTTCAAGAGGCGATTAAAAACCGCTCTCATTTGCTTCGATTAGATAATGAGCTTCTTAAAATATTTTTTACCGATAAAGGAGATATTCCTGAACTCGGTCAGCCTATTGTGCAGCCTCAATTAGCGAGCACTTTAAAAATTATTGCCAAGGAAGGGCGGAAAGGGTTTTACCAGGGGGCAGTGGCCCAAAAAATCACTCAATCGATTCGTCAGCACCGTGGTCTGATTTCACTCAGGGATCTTCGCACTTATGAAGTGAAGCAAAGAGAACCGGTGAGTATTGATTATAAGGGAATGCGAGTTGTTTCAATGCCACCTCCGAGCTCAGGTGGGATTCATGTTCTTCAAATTTTAAAAATGCTTGAGCCTTATCAATTGAGTAAGAGTGGCCCTCAGTCAGTGGAGAGTGTTCATCGTACGGCCTTGGCCATGCAGCGGGCCTTTAAAGATCGTGCTGAATATTTGGGAGATCCCGATTTTTCTTCTGTTCCAACTCAGGCACTTCTTAATCCTACTTATTTAAAAGAAATGTCTGAGATGATTCGTTCAGATAAGGCCATCCCTTCTGGTGAAGTAAAACAGGCAAATCTTCCATACGAATCGAGCGAGACCACTCATTTTACGATTGCTGATGAGCAGGGAAATATGATCGCTTCAACTCAAACGATTAACGGTTGGTTTGGAGCTGGATTCTCGGCCAAGGGGACGGGAATTATTATGAATAACGAGATGGATGATTTTTCTCAAAAAGTTGGGGCCCAAAATCTTTTTGGTGCTCTTGGGGGGACCAAAAACTTAGTGGCCCCGAAAAAAAGACCGCTCTCAAGTATGTCGCCCACCATTCTTATAGATAAAAATAACAAGGCCATCATGGGCCTTGGTTCTCCGTCGGGGACGCGTATTATAAATTGTGTGGCCCAAACTCTTCTAAATACCTTTGAGTTTAAAATGCCACTTTATGAGGCAGTGGCGGCCACTCGCATTCATCATCAGTTTGCTCCTGATGAAATTAAAATCGAAGAACCTTTTTTGAGTCCAAAAACAGAACGCAAACTCGAGGAGAGGGGACATAAAATAACTCATGCTAAGCTTGGCTGTTCAGTTCAGGCGATAAAAAAAGAGAAGAAAGGATGGGTAGGTGTGAGTGATCCAAGAGGCGAGGGGCTGGCCCAAGGATTTTAAATGAGTCGTGCCTGTTTTAAACAGGCACGACTGAGATAAAATTTAATCAATTATTTTGTCACAACACTGAATGTTCCCTTGGCCGGGTTCACACTTCTCACATAGATAACTTTTTTGATTGAAACTAGATTGTCGTTGCGATCAAGATTATCTTGAGAAATCGAAATTTGAAGCTGACCTGATTTATTTTGAACAAGATCAACATGACGAATATAACCAAGCTCAATTCTCTGAGCATCTTCTGTCGGGTCTTCTGTGACAGCAACCAAAGAAAGATTTAAACCATTCATGGCCGGGTCCCAAGCACATTTCCCAACAAGATTAGCGTAAGCGTAACCTTTGAGTTCAACTTGTTTATAGAAACAAAGATCGGCATCTTGGTTTGTTTTCTCAGCTTTTACAATTGTTTGAGCAAAGCTTGAAAGTGATAGAGTGACAAGCACAATAGCAATCATCATTTTTTTCATGGAAGTTCTCCTCAGAATATTTTTGCCCAGTATATATGATCCCGCGTTGTTTAGAGCATATATGTGAAATGAGTGAAAAAAATACACTATTTTAGGGCGGCTCAGTTTGGAGCAAAGTCGTGTTTTGAATTTTTACAAGATTCATGGTATGCGGAGCTTAATCTATTTTATTTATAATCCGGAGGCTTAGTATGGTCTGGAATCTACTGATAAACATCTTGTTGTTGACTCCAACTATCGCTCTTTCTCAGCAGATAATTACTGATAGTACGACATTGAAAGATGCTATCCATAAGTCTAATTCTAACGATACCTTTAGAGATTATTTACTTTTTAAAGAAAAAATATACAGTTTTGAATTGGGAACTCCTCAAACACCTTTCTATATTCAAGGTACCGTTCCTAAGAGGTTTTATCGAAAAGGAAAAAAATGTTTTGAGGTTAGTTTTTATGAAGATTTTAATATCGCAAAGAAGCTAAAATGTCGTAGCAAAGCCAAAGAACTTTATTTTGAGGAATTCCCTGGATTTAGGATCGTTGATGAGACAGAATCTCCGTTTTATGGTCTGAGTGGTTTTAGTATAGAAAAATCATCTACAGATTTTTATCTTCAAGCTTATCTCCACCAGTACAGTACATACTCAATGGATCGTTCGATTTATGGAGATTATGCTGATTTAATGGCACCTAAGCAAAAGTTTAATGTCAAAGTTTTATCTGATTCATTTGTGAGCTTACAAAATAATCAATTAAAAATAGTTCAAGAAATGTCTGTTAGTGTTTCAAATATAGGAATATTGACTGGTAGAAAAGTTAAGCTTCGCAACGAAATAAAACTAAATCAAAGTGGAGTATTACTAACAAATGATAAAGGAATCTTTTTAATTTATAATCCGAGCACCTCTTTAATAAATAAAGGGGTGAGGATTGACTTAAGAGAGTCTTACATAAAAAATCTTAAGCATCTATCTGATGAGTCATTAAAAAGACCTGTCTGTTTTAGAGATAGTCCTACTTCTCCGTCGTACCAAGATTGTCATCGTCTCATTTTTGACAAAAAGCCTATATCGACGAGGGAAGAAGTTAATCTAACAATTGTAGATTTTAACAAAAAGACGGTCGATTTCATTTTAAAGGATTAGTTCTTAATTGCATTTTTTTCAAGGCCTCATGGTATTGAGGGTCTTTGGACTGAATCCAGATCGGAGACTCTGGCGCAGGTCGATTGGAGCGATCAAAAACAATCCCTTTCATCCCATATTTTTCTTCAGTTTTGTAGTCGCCTAAAGACTCCGAAGAGCTAATTCTCTGTTGGGCCCAGTTATACATACTGTCAGGATCAAAGAAAAAAATCTTTTTATGGTCATCCGTGGGCATGGCCCAGCTAGACGCCGACAGGATTACTTTTAAAAGAGAGACACCTTCATCTCTTACAGGGGGACCAGAAAGTTCCAGAGGGATATTAATTGTTTTAGACCACTGTTCGATGATTTCAGTATCAAGAATTCCGGCCACATCTAAAAAGCTCGCTCCAAAAGCAGAACAGCCCGCTCCTTCAGCATATCGTGGGCGATTAGAGAGTCCGTAGTGTCTTCCGATATTATTTTTTTTGTATTCTTCAGCATAAGTCACGAGGCGCTGGCAGTTTTTTTGATTCAAAATAAAGCGAGCGTAATTGATACGTCCTGCTTTAGTAAGCTCCACCATCTCTTCTTGAATATCTTTTTTATCTTCGAGTGTCCCTTCAAAACTATGGAAAAGAATCCCTAGGCCCTTGTTTTCAACCAAGAGTTGATTGAAGTAATCGAATTTTTTTCCAATCATCCCAGTTAGAATATGTTGCTCTCCACATTGAACTTCGGCCCAAACATGTCCAATAAAGCGGGACTTAAAAGAGAAGCGATTCATCGCCGCGGATTTGGCCAGGCTCGCAGGAGTAGACCAGTCCATTCCGTGAGGAGAAGGGATAAAATAAAGAGTAAGAGACGATTCTGCGGCCATGGCGAATCCTTGATGGCAAAGGGCAAGAAGAAGGAGTTTAATAAGCTTTTTCATGAATCCATTCTAATCTCAAAAAGACTTTACATCAAAAGGGGAATTCGTTTTCATAAGAGGATGAATATAATCGCAATACTTGTCCTCTTTGGTCTGCCTTGGCTTATCTCTAAATACTCCACTAGAGTCAAACTGATTGATTGGTTGGGGCCTGTGGTTTGTTGTTATGCCGTCGGGATTATTTTTGGCAATGTCCTTGGAAGTGACTGGCCAACCAAGGTTAGTACTGAGGTTTCAGAGATCTCCATTATGATCGCCTTGCCCATGCTTTTATTTTCTACCAATTTACTGGGATGGTTCAGGCTGGCCAGGACCACTATTCTCTCTTTTGCTCTGGTGTGCTTGTCAGTCTGCTTCATGGCACTTTTGGCGGGAAAAATTTTTCAAGGCTATTCTGATGAAGTTTGGAAAATGGCCGGGATGATGGTTGGAGTCTATACCGGCGGAACACCCAATCTGACCGCCATCGGAAAGGCCCTTGAAGTGAGGGATGAAACATTCATTATTCTTAATGCGGTGGATGTGGTGATGGGGGGGCTTTATCTTCTGTTTATTATGTCTGTGGGAATCAAGCTCCTGACAAAAATTCTCCCCGCTTTCAAATCTACCGGAGCAGAGATTCAGGAGGCTGGTCATGAGGCCGGTTGGGAGAGACTCAATCCTAAAACAAAATTAATCCGATTTTTTCAACAAATCCTTCTTAGTGGAATCTGTGTGGGGCTGGCCGTAGGGCTGACACTGCTGACGGTGGGAAGCATGAGTGTGAGTGTGATCATTCTGCTACTCACGAGTTTTGCCATTGTGGTTTCTTTTATTCCCAAGCTCAGAAGTCTAGAAGGTTCCCAGGAGTGGGGAAATTATTTTTTACTCGTCTTCTGTGTGGCCATCGGAAGTCTGGCCAATCTGTCGAATATTGCGGCTGCAAGCTGGTGGTATTTTGCTTTTATGGGACTTGTGATGCTGGGAGCGATTTTTTTTCATATTCTCTGTTGTTTTTTCTTAAAGATTGATAGAGATACCGCGATAATAACATCCATAGCTGGAATCTTCGGACCCGCCTTTGTGCCAGTCATGGCCCAAGCGCTCAAAAACCGTGAGATGCTTGTCTCAGGTGTAACCACTGGCCTAGTTGGTTATGCTGTAGGAAATTTTTTGGGAATTGGTGTGGCCTACCTGCTCAAATAGGAGAAGTGATTTAGGAGATGAATGCTGAACTTGTAGGGATTTCTCTCTATGTTCTTGGAATGCTTATTCTGGGATTTTACGTTTCCAAAAAAATCAAAACTGACGATGATTATTTTCTGGCCGGACGCTCTCTTGGCCCATTTTTAGCGACATTTTCTATCTTTGCCACGTGGTTTGGGGCCGAGACTTGTATCGGAACAGCAGGGGCTGTTTACGAGAATGGTCTTTCTGGATCACGGGCCGATCCCTTCGGTTATGCGATTTGTATTTTTGTCATGGGAGTCTTTTTTGCCAAAATTCTTTGGAACAAAAAAATTACGACGATCCCAGATCTTTTTCGTGACCGCTTCTCGCCTAACGTAGAGAAGCTGGCCGCTTTTATTATTATTCCTTCTTCTATTATTTGGGCCGGGGCCCAGATTCGTGCCTTTGGGCAAATCATTCATTCCACCACTGATTTTGGGGTGACGGTGGCCGTGACTGTGGCCGCTCTGGTGGTGATTATGTACACCGTCTCTGGTGGACTCTTGGCCGATGCTTATACTGATCTTATTCAAGGTTTTGCTCTCATTGCAGGTCTTCTTTTTCTTTTGATTGCGATTGTTTTAGATGCAGGAGGAATTTCTTCCTCTCTGGCCATGATAGGGCCTGAACGGCTGACTTTTAGAGGGAGTGGAGAGATGAGTTTATTCTCTCGGCTTGAAATTTGGATGGTCCCTATTTTGGGATCAGTTATGTCCCAAGAGTTGGTCTCAAGAGTAGTGGCCTCAAAATCTTCATCCGTGGCCTTCAGAAGTTCTATGCGTGCCGGACTGATCTATCTCCTTGTAGGAAGTATTCCTGTCATGATTGGTCTTTTGGGCCCGATGCAAATGAGCAATCTGGCCGATCCAGAAACAATCATGCCTCTTCTCGCTAAGAAACATCTCTCTTATGTTTTTTATGTGATGTTTGTGGGGGCCCTTGTTTCGGCCATCCTCTCAACGGTAGATTCAACTCTACTCTCGGCCTCGGCCTTGATGTCTCACAATCTTATTTATCCTCAGATGAAAAATCTGACGGAAAGAAAAAAAGTTATTATCGCACGCGTAGGTGTTCTTGCCTCTGGTGTGGTGGCCTATATTATTGCTTTTAGCTCAGACAGTATTATCTCACTGGTGGAATTGGCCTCAACTCTCGGTGGGCCAACGGTTCTAGTTATAACAGTGTTTGCCCTTTTTGTGCCGAAGGGGAATGCGACCAGTGCGATGGTTGGAATTCTAAGTAGTGTCTTTGTGTGGATACTCACCAATTTTGTGATCGAAGTGGAAGCCCCGGTGATCTTAACGGTAATGACTTGTGTGGTAGGTTACGTGATCACAATTCCTTGGGTAACTCAAAGTGAAATTACCCAAGAAGTCGTTAAAGAATAAAATTAAGAAAGTGTTGTCGGTGCTTGGAAATCGCGATCCATCACCGTCTTGCGCTTATCGGCCTGAGCGTTTTCAATGGCCTTTAAACAAATGGCATGAACTCGAAGGGTAAGCTGATCGATAGCTTGAGATGAGGTTGAAAGTGAACTCTCATCTTTAATCATCTTTTTTACTTTTGACGCAACTACTAAAGCCTCATCAATCTGAGGATTGTCTTTGAAAAGATTGAAATCTTTCCCCATCACAGTCTTGCGACCGAGTTTTTGAGCATGACCCATCGCTTCGCGACAAGCCTTAACGATATCCTGATTTAACGGCTCAAAGAAAGCAGACGATGTATTGAAATCGGCTTTATCTTTAATGAACTTCTTCACTTTGGAGATCACAACGAGATTTTCCATAGTAACTCCTTATTCCACGGGGTTTAAAAAAACATGTGCGGTTAAATATACCGTAAATGAAGGGCCGGTGGGCAAGATAATTTACTCTTAAATGAAGATTAATTGATCGCGTGACATCTTAGTGTTCTTACGTTAACTTTTTTCCTCAGATTTCAAGACTTTTGGAGAGGTTTTTCTCATGAATGACACTCAGCGCATCGTGATTACAGGAATCGGGCTTACAGCTCCGAACGGCAATAATTTACAAGAATTCCGCAGCAATCTTCTCAATTGTGTTTCAGGTGTTAAGCACCATGAGATTCGTTATATGGGAAAACAAGTGGCAGGAATGTGTGATTTTGATGAATACAAATATCAATCTAAAAAACTTCGTCGTCGTGGAACTCGTGCTGGAAGTATTTCTATTTATTGTGCCAATGAGGCCATTCAAGATGCTGGTATTGAGTGGACTAGTGTTGATAAATCTCAAGTAGGTGTTTATCTCGGCATTACTGAGCATGGGAATGTAGAGACTGAAGAAGAAATTTATCAAATGCACCAGAATAATTTGGATTGGAAATTATGGTCTCCTCATCACAATCCAAGAACGGTGGCCAATTCTCCTGCAGGTGAGGTCACTCTTAATTTAAATATCACAGGTCCTCATTATACTCTTGGCTCAGCTTGTGCAGGGGGAAATGTGGGAATTATTCAAGGTGTTCAACAACTTCTTTTAGGAGAAGTGGATCTGGCCCTAGCAGGTGGAATTTCAGAGTCATCACAAACTTTTGGAATCTTTGCGGCCTTTGCGGCCCAAGGAGCTCTCGCTCATCATGATGAGGCTTCAAAAGCGTCTCGCCCTATGGATAAAAACAGAAACGGTATTGCCATATCTGAAGGTGGAGCTGTTTATGTTCTTGAACGTTTATCAGACGCTAAGAAAAGAAATGCAAAAATTTACTGCGAGATTGTAGGATATGCTATCAACTCTGATGCTACAGATTTTGTGAATCCAAATTCTGAGCGCCAGGTTCAGTGTATGCATAAAGCGATTAAGCGTGCGGGTCTTACTGTTTCCGATATTGATCTTGTGAATATGCACGCTACAGGAACTGGGACTGGAGATGTGAATGAAGCGCTGGCGGTGAGAACGGCCTTTGCAGATTCAAAAAAGACTTATGTGAATTTCACTAAGGGACATATTGGTCATTGCATGGGTGCAGCAGGGTCTTTAGAACTAGCAGGAAATATCCCTAGCTTTGAAGACGGAATCATTCATCCTGGGATGAATTGTACTGAACTCGATCCTCAGTGTGAGATTCCAAATTTAGTAATTAACGAGCCAAAGCTTGTTGGAAACGTGAACACAATACTTAATAATTCATTTGGAATGCTTGGAATTAATTCCGCATTGATTGTAAAAAAATACTTAGCGTAAGGAGAACCAACACATGACAGCTTCTGAAGTTCGTCAAATCGTTTTAGATATCATCGCTGATATCGCCCCTGATGAAGATACAACGGCACTTGATGATGCAAAATCTCTTCGTGAGCAACTTGATCTCGATTCAATGGACTTTCTTGATATCGTGATGGAACTAAGAAAGCGTCACAAAGTAGAAGTTCCTCAGGAAGATTATCCTCGTCTCGCAAGTCTTGCTTCTTGCGTAGAGTATCTTTCTCCAAAATTTGCCTAATCAAAATTCATCCATGAATTATGATGCCATAGTCATAGGGGCGGGTATGTCAGGTCTTGCGGCCGGTATCCGCCTCGCGATGTTTAATAAGAAGGTTGTAATCCTAGAGAAACACTCGATACCGGGCGGCCTCAATTCCTATTACCAGCGCCGAAACTTTGATAAAGGCGGCATTCGCCAATTCGATGTGGGTCTTCATGCGCTGACAAATTTTATGAAGAAAGGAGAGAAGGGAAAACCTTTCTCAAAACTTCTCAAGCAGCTTCGTCTTTCCTACGATGATTTTAAACTCTGTCCTCAAACTTATTCGAAAATTTCTTTTCCCGGAATGGAACTCAAATTCTCCAATGATTTTGAATTGCTTTTAAATGAAGTCGCCGAAAAATTTCCACATCAAATTGATCAGTTTGGAAAGCTTGTGGAAAGGGTGCGCTCTTTTAATGAACTCGATCTTACTCTTGGTTATTCATCTTCAAGAGAGACCCTGAAGACAATTTTTTCGGACGAGCTTTTGATTGAAATGCTTCTTTGTCCTCTGCTGATTTATGGATCGGCCTGGGAAGATGATATGGATTTTGCTCAGTTCGTGATCATGTTTAAGTCTTTATACTTTGAAGGCTTCTCAAGACCTGAAGGTGGAGTTCGCACTATTATTTCTTTACTCATGAAAAAATTAGAAGAAGTGGGCGGCGAAATTCGTTTTCGTGCCGCTGTTTCTGAGATCATTACACGAGAGGGAAAGACCGTCGGAGTGAGTCTTGGAGGAGAGGAGCTTCTGGCCCCAGTGATTCTTTCAAGTATTGGTTACCCTGAGACAGTTAAGCTCACTCAAGGCATGAATGAGAAAGTTTCACCACGAGTGGGAGCGATGACTTTCTTGGAGAGTATTTTTATTTTTGATAAAAAAATTCCTCTGAATCAGAATGAATCAACTATTGTTTTTTATAATAATGCTCCTAAGTATGCCTACAGACCTGCTCAGGATTATTTTGATCCAACTTCAGCGGTGGTTTGCTTTCCTGATAATTATGAATCGCTAAAAACTGAAGGCGAAGGCACTGTTCGAGTGACCTATATGAGTAATTATCATCAGTGGCGAGAGCTTGGCCGCGATGATTATGAGGCCAAAAAAGAAATGGTAGGAAGCTCATCCTTGGAGCTAGTAAAAAAACTGGCCCCTGGATTTGACGGAAAATTACTTTTTAAAGATATTTTTTCTCCCATGACTATTGAGCGCTATACTTGGCATCTCAATGGAACAGTGTACGGATCTATAGACAAAACTCGCGATGGAAAAACGCCTGTAAAAGGTCTTTTTATTATTGGCACTGATCAAGGATTTTTAGGAATCGTGGGCTCAATTCTCTCTGGAATTTCAATGGGTAATCTCCATGGACTCATGGAAGGAAGTGAAGCGTGAAATTTAATAGAACCTCTCTTCACTCCTTTGCTTACGTAGAACCTCCTCATTTTATGTCTTCTGATGAAATTGAAGAAGAGCTCAAAGAAGTTTATGAGAAAAGTAAACTCAGTGCTGGACGCTTAGAGCTTCAAACGGGAATTAAAACTCGTGGTTTCTGGCCTCTGGGGACAAGGCCTTCAGTGATTGCTGCTGAGGCCGGAGAAAAAATTCTTAAGAATTTTGATCGCAGCAAAGTTGATCTTCTTATTCATGCCTCTGTTTGTCGTGACTATCTTGAGCCCGCCACTGCTGCTAATATTCATCATCTTTTAAAGCTTTCTGCTCATTGTATGATGTTTGATCTCTCTAATGCTTGTCTTGGTGTTTTAAGCTCAGTCCTTATGGCCTCTCAGCTTCTTGAGAATGGCCAGATTCGCTCGGCCTTGATTGTCAGTGGAGAAAACTCTGGACCACTTTTACTCAATACCATTAATCAGATTCAGGCCGATCCAGAGATGGATCGCAAAAAAATAAAACCCTTTATTGCCAGTCTTACTATCGGCTCGGCCGGAGTGGCCCTTCTTCTGACTCATAGTGATCTTGCTCCTCATGGCCCAAAAATTATGGGTGGATCAACGATGACTGACTCCTCTGCGGTGGATTTATGTCAAGGCAGTGGGGATACAAATCATCTTGTCATGGAGACTGATTCTGAGGCCCTGATGATTGCTGGGGTCAAGCTTGCAAAGTCTAATTGGGAGAAAGCTTCAGCTATTCTTGGTTGGAGCAATAGTGATGTGGATAAAATTATCCCTCATCAGGTAGGACATATTCATCGCGCTAATATGCTCTCTAGTCTTGGGCTTCCGGTAGACCGCGATTATTCAACATTTGAAACTTTTGGAAATACAGGTTCTGCGGCCTTGCCGCTTACTTTATTTAAGGCCGCTGAAGCAGGCTTTTTAAAGAGTGGGGATAAAGTTGTCCTCTTAGGAATTGGTTCTGGACTCACTTCTACAATGCTCGGAGTACAATGGTCATGATATCGGCCCAAAAAAAATTAAAGCAAATGCCTTATAAGAATTTTTATCCCTTCAAATCAAACTACCTCAACTTGGGTGGACATAATTTGCATTATGTTGATGAAGGCGAAGGGCAGCCAATTCTTATGCTTCATGGAAATCCTACTTGGTCGTTTTATTATAGAAATTTAGTGGCCACTTTTGGAGAACGCTTTCGCTGTGTGGTTCCAGATCATATTGGATGTGGGCTTTCTGATAAGCCTCAGGATTATGCTTATAATCTTGAGAATCATATCGAGAATGTTGTGAAGCTCATTAAGTTTTTAGATTTGAAAAAAATTATTCTTGTTGTTCATGATTGGGGTGGGGCCATTGGGTTTGGTGTTCTCTCAAGACATCCTGAACTTTTTGATCGCGTGGTCATCCTTAATACATCGGCCTTCTTTGTGGATCGTATCCCTTGGCAGATTAATCTTCTCCGCCAAGGTAAGTTTGGAGAGTATCTCAGTCGACAGTTTAATCTTTTTGCCTGGCCCGCGACTTTTATGACAACTGTAAAACGTCTTCCTAAAGTGATAAAGGATGGTTATCTTCTTCCTTATGATTCTTATGAAAACCGAATCGCTGTTGCCCGTTTTGTTCAAGATATCCCTATGGAGCTTGATCATCCTTCCCGCAAAACTCTTGATACCATTGAGAAGTCTCTTCCTTATATAAAAATACCTAAGCTCATTCTCTGGGGTGGTAAAGATTTCTGTTTCAATAAAGTTTTCTTTGATCGCTGGGTGGATATTTATCCTGAGGCCGAGGCCCATTATTTTGAGAATGCTGGCCATTATGTGATTGAAGATGAACTCGAAGAGATCAGTGGTCTGCTCATGAATTTTTTCAGAGGAACTCGTCATGAACATCGCTCATCGCATAGTTGAGGCCTCTAAGCTTCATCCTCACAAGCAATCAGTCGTTTTTCCCAAAAGGTGCCAGCTACCTTTTGGCACGAATAAATATGAGTATACTTCGCTGAGCTTTAGTGAGTTTGAGACACGCTCAAACCAGATCGCTCACCGCCTGAAAGCCGCAGGCCTTCGCCCTGGAATGAGAACTCTTCTTTTTGTGAAACCTTGCCTCGATTTCTCTGTGATCACTTTTGCTCTTTTTAAATTAGGGGCCATTCCTGTTTTGATCGATCCTGGGATGGGAATGAAAAATCTTTTAGGGGCGATTAAACAAGTGCGTCCTGAGGCCATGGTTTCTATTGGGACAGTTCATTGGATCAGACGTGTGCTGAGATCAAGCTTTCGTGATGTAAAAATCAAAATCAGTTTGGACCCTGTGGGTGGACGAACTCATCATCTTTATGAAAATCTCTCGGATTATCCTCAGGAATTTTCTCCTCTTGAAGTTGGGCCTAGCACTGAAGCGGCTATTCTTTTTACCTCTGGGGGGACTGGGATTCCTAAGGGAGTGATTTATACTCACGGTATTCTTAATCACCAAACTTCGGCCTTGCAAGAGATGTTTCATCTCTCTCCTAAAGACACAGATCTTCCTGGCTTTCCTTTATTTGCTCTTTTTACTCTGGCCATGGGAATGACAAGTGTTATCCCTGATATGGATCCTACTAGGCCTGCTGAGTGTGATCCCGCCAAAATTGTTCAGCATATCTTTGATAAACAAATCACTTTTGCCGCGGGCTCTCCTGCGATTTGGGAGAGAGTTGGTCGCTATTGTGTGGAGAGAAATATTTCGCTGCCTTCCCTTCGCTCAGTAGTGATGTTTGGTGCCCCAGTGAGAGGGGAGATCCATGAGCTTTTCTCGCGAGTCCTTCCTTTTGGAACGACCTATACACCCTATGGGGCCACTGAGTGTTTACCTGTGGCCTTGATTTCAGGAAAAGAAATTCTTGAGTCGAAATGGGATCAGATGAGACAAGGGGCCGGAACTTGCATTGGAAAAGCTGCTCCAGGGATAGAGATAAAAATTATAAAAGCTACGGATATTCCTGAGCGTTCACTCCATGAACTCCCAAGAAGGCAGATAGGAGAAATTACAGTCTGTGGGCCGCAAGTGACGCCTGCTTATTTTGATATGCCTCTTGAAACAGAGAAGGCCAAAATTTTCAGTGAAGGTGTTCTTTGGCATCGAATGGGAGATGTGGGTTATCTCGATGAAACGGGGGACCTATGGTTTTGTGGACGTAAGGCCCATGTTGTGAATGAGCAGTACCCAATCCAAGTAGAGGCCATTTTTAATCAGCATCCAAAAATCAAGCGCACCGCTTTGGTGAAATTTAATAATGCTCCGGCCGTGATGATTGAGAGATTTGATAAAAGAGTCGAGTTTGAAGGGAAAGAGAAAATGCTCAGTGAGCTTCAGGCCCTTGCCTACAAATATCCACATACCCAAAATATAAAAGATTTCTTCTTCCATGAGGGCTTTCCAGTGGATGTTCGCCATAATATTAAAATTGATCGAACTAAACTTTCAAAGAGTTTAGAAAAGAGTTCCTAATGCGTATTCTTATCACGGGTGGTGGTGGCTTTCTTGGAACGGCCATCATTAAAGAACTTCTTAAAAATCCAGAAAACAAGATTACTAATTTTGCCAGAGGAGTTTATCCCGAGCTTGAAGCCATGGGTGTGAAAACAATCCGTGGTGATATTCGTCATAAAGTAGATGTTGATAAGGTGATGAGTTATGGTTTTGATGTGATCTTCCATGTGGCCGCCAAGGCCGGTGTATGGGGAACCTATAAAGAGTTTTTAGATATCAATTATCTCGGAACAAAAAATATGGTGGAGTCGGCCAAAACTTTTGGTGTCCCACGATTCGTTTATACTTCAACTCCATCAGTCGTTTTTGGAGAGGATGATCTGTTAGGTGTGGATGAGGAGACACCTTTTCCTAAAAAATATCTCACGGCCTATGCTGAGACAAAGGCCATGGCCGAAAAACTTGTCCTTGAGGCCAATGATTCAAAAGATTTTATGACTTGTGCTATTCGGCCTCATCTTATTTGGGGACCAGGAGATCCGCACCTTTTTCCTCGCGTGATTCAGCGTGGACGGCTTGGAAAACTTAAAGTTGTTGGTGATGGAGAAAATCTTGTTGATATTGTTTATGTGGAGAACGCGGCCATGGCCCATATTATGGCCAGTAAGAAACTCACCCCTCATTCTCGCGTTTGTGGTCAGGCCTATTTTATCGGGCAAGAGAGACCGGTAAAGCTTTGGGATTTTATCAACCAAGTCCTCGCCAAATCTGGTATTGATCCTGTGATGGAGTCAATTTCCGTTAAAGCGGCTTATCGTATTGGTTGGGCCATGGAAAAAATGTGGAGTCTTGCTGGAATTCAAAAACCAGAACCACCTATGACAAGATTTGTGGCCCTCAATCTTGGGAAGTCACATTATTTCTCCCATGCTAAGGCGCAGAGAGATTTTGGTTACTCCCCATCTATTACGATTGAAGAAGGGCTCAAGAGATATTTTCAAAAGCGGGAAGAGGTGAGAAAACTTATCACCACGTCTGCGCCCTCGAGTTAAATGAATCGAAGACTTGGTCTTCAACGAAATGCAGAGAGCTCACTATGGGAGCTGTAGCGAGTAGGAAAGTGCTCACATGATCAAAACGGCCCACAGTAAAACTGGCGACTTTTATACCATTTTTCTTTAGGGCCAGTTCATATTTTGTCATTTGTTCAAATTCAACTAAGCGATCTTTTTTTGCATGATAGAGAAAATGCGGCACACTTTGCGAGGAGACATAACTCAAAGGTGAAGCCTCTAAGTAGAGATCTGGATTTTCATCACGGTAGAAACTTGTAAAACGATTGATGTAGGGAGATTGTGGATAAACCATAAAGTCATAAGGTGCACCACCAGAGATAACAGCACGATGCTTGAGATGAGCGAAGTCTGTTTTGTTTGAAGTCACATGCCCAGAAAAAAGCGAAGTAAGATGTCCACCCGCCGAATAGCCCATCAAAATGATTTTATTCTCATCAACTCGAAAGTTTTCTTTGTTGGAGAGCATCCACTCAAAAGCCGCTTTTAAATCCATTAGAGGTGCGGGGTAGAGATACTGAGGGGCAAGACGATAATTAATATTAACAACCGTATAACCACGTTTACTATAGTACTCTGCACTCCAGTTCATATCTTCTTTTGAACGTGAGGCCCAGCCTCCACCATGAACCATTAGAATAGCTGGATTATGATCTTTTCCATTGAGCGGAAGATAAATATCAGCAAGAAGTCGTTTGTCACGACTAGAGTAACGTTGATCTCGGAGAATTTTTATTTTATTCCGTTCATGAATGACTTGCTCAGGCGGTCTAACAAAATGAAAAAAGCTTGTCAGAGTTTTTGGCTGCCAGAGACCCATAAATTAATTTTGCTCTTGAGCAAATGTCTTCACGACTTGCTGATCAAAATGATTACAACTCATTCCTGCATCTACTAGCACTGTGCTTGCGTTAATACCTGAACTCCTTGGACTGAGAAGAAAGGCCACCGTACTTGCCACTTCACTTGTCTCTAAAGCTTTTTTACGAAGAGTGAGTGCTTCAGCGAAAAGATAATTATCGATATAGTCCGGAATGCCGGCCGAGGCCGAGGTTTTAAGTGGCCCTGCTCCTATGGCATTGACTCTAATTTTTGAAAACTCTGAGAAAGATTTTGCCAAATAAGGAACAGTGGCATCAAGCATGGCCTTGATAGGGCCAAGATAACCGTATGAGGTTGCTTTGGTATTTGAAATAGAAATAGTCACGATGGAAGCATCTGGATTAAACATTTCTTTAAGAGCATTTGAGACTTCTACTAAAGAGAAGCAAGATATCTGAGCGGCTTGAAGATAGTCCGCGCGATTGGTTTCAATAAACGGTTTAGGGCCTTCAGAGAAATTAGCAAAGGCCAGGGAGTGAAGATAACCATCAAGCTTGTCAGTGCACTTTTTAATCATGACGGGTAAGTTTTTAAGATCTTCTTTGTTTTCAACATCACAAACAAAAACTTCTGATTCTGGAAAAAGTTTTTTGACTGCATCAATCTGCTCGTTTTTCTGAACAGAGAAAAGACATTTTGCCCCATTTTCAATAAGTGCTTTGGCAGAAAAGGCGGCGACACTTTTTTTATTGGCCACTCCAGATATAAAAAAAACTTTATCTTTAATCCCTAGAAAATCCATTAAAGTACTCCGCCGTCGACTAAAGTCGCCGCAAATTCAATGGTCATAATGGTTTTACTATCCACAGTAATCTTGCCTTTCATGAAAGCGGCATTGGCCAGCATTTCCACAAAATCTACGGTGATCATTAAATGATCTCCAGGTTTAGCGATGTTTTTAAATTTGGCCCCTTGAATACGCGTCACAAGGGCCGTTTTGTTTCCACCGGCCGATTCACCTTTGAGACTCATCAAAAGTGCTCCTGTTTGAAAACAGGCTTCAGATAAGAGCACTCCGGGCATCACAGGTTGACCAGGAAAATGTCCCTTAAAAAAATCTTCCTCACCAGTTAGTTTTTTAGATGTGGTTATTGAGTTTTCTGATCGATCAACAATATTTTCAATGAAAAGAAAGGGATCACGTTGCGGAATATGTTTTAAAATCTCACTAAGCATTGAGTCCTCCAGCGATATCTAGTTGGGCCCCAGTGATATAGGCCGACTCTTTAGCGGCAAAGAATAGAACGGCGTGGGCCACTTCTTCTACTTTTCCAAATCTTTTCATCGGAACTTGTGATTTGTATTCTTTCACTTGCTCTTCTGGCAGATCACTCAAAAGCTCAGTATCAATGAATCCAGGACACACATTATTAATAGTGATATTTCTCTTGGCCACTTCTTTGGCAACTGAAAGAGAGAGGGCGATTTGTCCGGCCTTTGAAGCAGCGTAATTGGCCTGGCCAGGAAGACCGAGCTTGCCTCCAATAGAAGACATATTCACAATGCGGCCATAGCGATTCTTCATCATCTCTAAAACAGCAAAACGAGTCATATTGTATGACCCCTTGAGGTTAGTATCGATGACATTATCCCAGTCGTTTTCTGTCATTGAGGCAATAATTTGGTCACGGCGAATGCCGGCGTTATTTATAAGAACTTCTAAAGTCGTAAACTCATGCTGATATTCTTTGAAGAAGTTTTCAACTTCTGTTGTGCTCGCCACATTAAACTTTTTAAGCACAAGCTTACGGCCGTAATGAGAAAGTTTTTCTTTGAAGTTTTGAGCAGCAGTATCGTTTCCTGAGTAAGTGGCAATCACAGTGGCCCCAGCTTTGAGGAAGGCCTCAGTGATGCCTGCACCGATACCGCGAGTTCCTCCAGTGACGATGACATGTTGATTTTCAAAATTAAACATGAGTAGCTCCTGCTTTAATAAGATAACTTTCAATTTCGTTGGCCTGAATAACACCATAATTAGCGGCACCAAGCCAGCCAGACATAATAATACCCACTGAGCCTGCGTGAAAAAGACCAGGAAGGTTTTTATGAAGATTCATAGATACTTCTAGGCCTTCAAATTTAGTTCCAAAAGAAGAACCCTTTAAATGATTTGTATAACGTTTCACTGTCAGTGGTGTCGCGGCTTCAACCACTTCAAGATGATCTCTAATATCTGGAATAAAATTTTCAAGGCCCTTAATCGTCTCTTCAATCATAAACTTTTTTTCTGCCTCATACTCTTCAGGTGACAGATTGGCCCAATCATCCCAATGACAGTTTGTAGATGAGACAATGGCCACACGGCCATTTTCAACTTGAGGGCGAGTCTCTTCCGGATAATACACTGAAAAAGTTCTTGAGCTGACTTTGAGATCAAGCAGACGATCAGGGTTATAAGTCGGGTAGCTTGAAGTAAAGATGAGATCCCCGATATGAGGAATGCGTACACCTTCTTTGAGCCCCATATAAACTTGGCAGCTTGATGAGTTCAGTCTCACTGCTTTTGTTTTTTCAATAAAGTCTGCAGGGAAGTGTTCCTCGCCAACCATTGTGAGAACAGTGGAGATGATATTGCCGTTAGAGAGAACGGCCTTAGAGCGCACGAGAGTATCTTTGACGTAAACTCCAGCGGCCTTCCCGTTTTCAAGATGAATCTTTTCAATTTTTGCCTGCATCTTGATATCAACATTATTTTTGAGGAGCTCGTCGCGCATTTTGGAAATAAGTAAATCAGTACCACCCTTAAAAGTATAAACACCTTTACTCATAAAATTCGAGAAAACGATTCCATAAGTAATGGCAGGATCTTTTAGTGTGGAGCCATTCGCGTAAGTAATAGGCTCCATCAGGAAACGAGTCACATCGTTGCGGCCTGGGAAAAATTTTTCAAAAAGCTCTCCGTTGGTCATCTGAGAGTTATCATAAAAATTCATATTGGCCAGATGATCAAAAAAAGCGGTAACAACTTCTGGAGCAATCTTAAAATGTTCCACTAGTTTTTTTGAGAAATCTTCGCGAGTAAATTCAGTTTGAATATTAAACTGAGGGTTGATCATCCTCACATCTTTTAGTTGAACAATAGAGTCAGCAATTTCTTTACTCCAATATTTGCGACAAGTCTTAATCATTCCCACTGGAAATCCATGAAGTGAAACATCAAAAACATGATTGCGAGATTCACGGAAAAACCAAGTGGCAAACCCCCCAAGCTTGTTATGGGACTCAAGCAAGAGCACAGAGTGACCGTTTCTTCCAAGAATATTGGCCGCTGTCATTCCAGCAAGGCCAGAACCTATAACGATGATGTCATAGTCTTTGGTGATGGGTTCATGAACCTTCAGAAGCATGGGTATTCTCGCAGTGCAAAATAGTGATCTGTATCAGAGTGTAAAATAAGCAAAAACTTTAGACTAAATTCTAGGAATTGTCATGATTTGAGTTAGAATTTAAGTATTGTTCAAGGAAGGTATGATGCGCTTTTTGAGTCTGATAAAACAAACTTGGTCTTTTGATCCTCGTTCCCTGGCCTTTTACCGCTTTCTCATGGGAATTGTGGTCATGAGTGACGTGCTTTATCGTCTTCCTGACTTAGTTGATCATTACACGGACGTGGGCCTTATTCCCAGGGCGCTCTTTTTAAACGAGATGAGTATGCCTTGGTCGGCCTCATTTCACTTGGTCAATGGCTCCTCCGGTTGGGCCATGATTATGATGGGAATTCATTTTTTATGTGGGTTCTGTCTGATGATTGGGCTTAAGACTCGGTTGAGTACCATCGGTGCTTTTGTGATGACGGTCTCACTTCATAATAGAAATTGGCTCATCAATAATGGCGGAGACGATATTCTTCGCGCCGTTTTATGTCTCTCCATTTTCCTTCCTCTGGGTCAGCTTTATTCTGTGGATCGTGCCCTTACTAAAAATCCAAATCCTGCCAAAAGTTTTTTTTCAACATGGGGAATGGCCTTCTTCTTTCAGGTTTTTGCTGTTTACTTCATCAGCTATATTTTAAAAGATCATGCTATCTGGAGAAGTGATTTTACCGCCGTTTATTATGCCTCTCAGTTAGATATTTTCCAGAGCGATTTTGGCTTTTGGATTAGACAATTTCCTGCGCTCATGATGGGAATGTCGGTTTTTACTATCCTCCTTGAGTGTCTGGGGCCTCTACTTATTTATTTCTCTTTTTTAGGAGGAAGATTCTGGTGGCTCATTCGTCTTTTCACTATCATTTGCTTTGTGGCCCTTCATGTTGGGATCGCGACAACTATGAAAATAGGAGTCTTCCCTTATTTGTGCATGAGTATTTGGATGATCTTTCTGCCACCACAGTTTTGGGATCTCATTTTTAATAAATTAAATCGTGGGCATTATCCAAAGCTTAAAATTTATTTTGATGGCGAGTGTGGGTTCTGTAAAAAAGGTGTCTATCTTTTAAAAGAGTTTTTCCTCCTCTCAAACGTTATCATTGACCAGGCCCAGGATTATCCTGCTATTCTTGACCAGATGGTGAAGAATCACTCTTGGGTAGTCGTGAATGGAAAAGGGGAGCAATTTTTTAGATTTGCGGCTGCCGTTGAACTTTTCAGGCACTCGCCCATTTTAAAATGGTTTACTCCTTTTTTTCGAATTCCTTTAATCTTCAGTATAGGAGATAAAATTTATATCTGGATTTCAAATCATCGACCTCTGATGGGCAAGATGACTCAGTTCTTAGACTGGAGTAGTGCTAAAAAAGAGATCATTACATGGCGCTGGTTTACGGAGGCCCTTGGTCTTTTTATGTTTATTCTGTTGTTTGCTTGGAATCTTTCGACTATCAAAAGATTAGATGTGAGCTTTCCCAAGCTGCAAAGTATGGTTCGCTGGATTCACCTCTATCAAGAGTGGAATATGTTTGCCCCTTTCCCGAAAACGGACAATATCTGGGTGGAAGTTTATGGGACCCTGAGCAATGGAGAGCAGGTTGAAGTTCTGACTCAATCTAAGGATCTCTACAGTGTGAAAAATATGGATTTTTATAAACAAATCCCAAATGAGAAATGGAGAAAATTCTATCTCAATGTCTCTGAGAATGTAACCAACGCAAAGTATCTGGCCGCCTTCTGGTGTCGCCGCTGGAATGAGAGACAATTAGGTTTTGTTCCAGACACGACTCTTAGAACGCTGCAGGTTAAGGTTTTCTCGCAGCTGAATTTTCTAGACTATGTTCGTGGAGAAATTAAAGAGAAGCATTCTTGGAGACATTGGTGTTTTGATGAAGATTACAGAAAAGATAATCCTCAAAATTAAGACTTTAAGAGGGCAGGAGTTCCTGCCCTCTTAAGTTAGTTAGTACTTAAAAACGATCGTTCTTTTTTGGATTTTTTTTATTTCAAATCCATCATCATAATTTACTGTGAAGATTTTTTCTTTGAAACTACACTCTTTAGTCGCACGAAGTGATTTCATTCCAAGAAATTTTTTCTCTACCGCACACACGATACGTCCCTGCTCAGTTTCGATAATCACTTCTTTCGTTGTTTTATCAAAGCTCATCCCTGGGATCCTAATTTTAACTTCTTGTCCGTGCGCCTCTGCATCAGACCCAGAATACTTAAGCACCACCCAGGCACGACCAAGGTCTTTATTGATGCCATAATCTCCAGAGCTAAAGCTCTGGTAGTCATAGTCATCAGTATTGGTTGTGTGGAGATTGATCTCTGTGGCAGTGGCCTGAAGTGAAGAGATAGTTAGTAAAATACATATTAAAAACTTTGTCATGTTAACCCCTTTAAAGTCGTTTCTGAGAAATTTTTAGCAGGGGTGATGACAAAAGTAATGTTAGCTGATTGTTATGAATAGGTGAAGAATCTTAACAATCAGCCATTTATTTTTCAGTCATAGTGGTCACATCATGGTTTTCAGTCACAAGCTCTGGGTGATCGATGAACTTTTGACAGGCCTCTTTAAGTCTTTTTGAAGGCTTATCATCCTCATAGGCCATGAGAATCTGGGCGAAAAGGTCTCGGGCCTCAATGAATTTTTTATCCAAAAAGAGATCGTAGGCCTTGAGATAAAACTCCAGGGCCTCAGGATCTTTAGTAAAGGGGTGATGAGAGTGGAGTACTTCATAAATAAGAACAGGTTTACTTTTTCCTTTCACTTTTACTTTATCAATAGGACGAGTTTTAATCTTAGTGTGATCAAGCCTCTCATAAGTAAATTCTGAGATATTAATTTGAACGCCATAGTACTTACAAAGACTCTCTAGTCGGGCCCCGAGATTCATATTATCCCCAAGAGCGGTATAAGAGAAAATACGGTCAGAGCCCATATTGCCAACTGAACACTCCCCAGAATTAAGTCCGATTCCAATTTTAAATTCAGGTTTCCCTTGGGCCTTGAATTCTTCGTTGATAGCAGGAAGAATATCAATCATCTTAATGGCCCCTTCTACGGCAAATTGAGCGTGATTTTTAAGTGGAAGAGGAGCTCCCCAGAAGGCCACAATGGCATCTCCAATATACTTATCAAGTGTTCCACCTGTTTCAAAAACTACATCAGTCATGGCCCCCATATAGCGATTTAAACAGAGGGCAAGATCAGTGGCCGAGAGCTGTTCGGAAATGCTTGTAAAGTCTCTCACATCAGAGAAAAGACAGGTTATATCCATCTTCTGGCCACCAACTTTTAGTTTGTCAGGCTCTTTAAGCATCTCATCCACAATAGTGGGCGCAACATAACGAGCGAAAGTTCCCTTGATTTGCTTTTTTTCTTTTGAAGCTTCAGAGAAATTTAAAAATGTGCTCCATGAATAACAACCGATAAAACAGAAATAACAATAAAAGAGCTTCATCTCATAACCATTAGGCATGAAATAAACACTGTCAGCGTAATAAGTTCCGGCAATAAGAAAAATGGTAGAAAATAAATCTAAATAAGCACTTGAGAAATGCTGAAGGAAAAGAAGAAAGATAGCACCTGCAATTAGCATAACAAGTGAATATTTAATGGAGTCATTCACATTCTGAAAAAAGTATTGATGAAGAAGCATATGGGCCATATTCATATGGACATAGACCCCAGGCATTTTTGGATCAAGAGCGGTGGGACGAAGATCGTGGGCCCCAGTGGCGGTAGAGCCAACAAAGACCATTTTATTTTCAAGTCTCGCCTTCATTTTTTCATCGTCATCTTTGGCCGAGATTACATCATAAAGCGGAATATTATCAAATTGCTCAGATCCTCCAATAAAACGAACCTTAGATTGACCACGATTATTGATTTCCATTTTTTTGTCATTAACCAGCAATTCCCCACTGCCATCATGGCCAATCAAAATCTGTGTAGGCTTTCCTACGTAGGATTCATAACCCGAAAGAGCAAGGCTGCCGAAATAGAGAGTGTCAACATTGGCCACCATTTGATATTGACGAAAAATACCATCTAGATCTTCTACCATCGCGATATGGGCCACGCCCACACCTGATTCAAGTAATTCATCAATAGGGAAGTTGTGTTTTGAAATACTCATCGCAGACATCCCTTCTTTAGATGTCTGTTTTGAGTCGAGAATATAGTCATACATGACGGCTGGAAGCTCCGTCATAGGTTCTTCAAATCCATTATCAAATGTATAAGAGAGGAACACTTTGGATTGACCTGAGCTTTGGAAATCTTTAAAAGCAGCAGCGAGTTCAGTATCTGGAGATGAAGGCCCACAAACAGGAGCTTTTTCTGGATACATCACATCCAGAAGAACAACTTTGGCCCCAAATGTTTTAAGCTTATTGATCATCGTGGCATGCACCGTTCTCGGAATCGGCCATGTCCCAATATTTTGAAGGGAGTAATCGTCGATTTTAACGAGGACAATCTCTTTACTTTTAAAATGAGGATCAAGGCTGGCCTTCATCCTGAAATCATAAAACCGGTTTTCCATAAAACTGGTGTATTCCAGCACTTTTCCTAGGAAAGTATCATTATCGACGTCACTCATAAATGAGCTGGTGAAAATACTTAGAAAACTAAAGCTGATGATAAAAAAGAGCCCTAGATTTCGAATAAATCGAGTAATAAATTTGACCATGGCGCCTACCAAAGGTTATAAAAAAGTGATGTAAATCATTTTATAATAATTCTGGGAGTTGTACTTTACAACAAAACTTCTTCCTAAGGTGATATATGCTTACCGATTTAAAAAAACAGTTCCATGACCATGTTAAAGAACTTCAAAACCAAATCACTCAAGAAATGAGAAGATTGGACAAGTCTCTTGAACTGACTGAGGACGTATGGTCTCGTAAGGACCACGCAGGTCAGGATGGTGGTGGGGGAATTACCCGGGCCTTTTCAGGGGAGTTGTTTGAGAATGCTGGGGTTAATACTTCATGCGTTTTTGGAAAAATTGATCCTCAGTTTGCTAATCAACTCCAGGGGACTGGGGATGAGATGTGGGCCGCTGGGATTTCGCTTATCATTCATCCTCGAAATCCACGTATCCCTACCGTTCATGCTAATTTCCGCATGATTCATCAGGGGGAGAAATTTTGGTTTGGGGGAGGAGCTGATCTCACTCCTTTTTATCCCTATGAAGAAGATTTCAGCTATTTCCACCAGGTGTGGAAAGAGGCTTGTGCTCCTTATGGGTGTTACGAGCCCATGAAACAAACTTGTGACCAGTATTTTAATAATGCCCACCGTGGTGTGGAGATGCGTGGTATCGGTGGAATCTTTTTTGATCACTTTAACTCTGGTGATACGAAAAAAGATTTTGAGATGGTTAAAGAGATGTCTAAGTTTTTTATTCGTTCTTATTTTCCCATCGTCGAGAAAAGAATGACTGAAGCTTATACTGCTGAAGATGAAGATTTTCAGCTTCACCGTCGTGGCCGCTATGTGGAATTCAATCTTCTCCACGACAGAGGAACATTATTTGGTCTCAGAACTAATGGGAGAGTGGATTCAATTTTGATTTCTCTTCCAGCGCGTTGTAAATATTCTTATAAGTACACACCCCCTAAAGGGTCAGTTCATGAAAAAATGTGGGCCTATTATACCCCTCGAGATTGGTAATAATCAAACCTCTGGGGCAATATAAACTTCAATCTCAGGATTAAACTCTTCACGAAGAATAGAGCGAATGGCCTCTAGGGTCCCTGAAGTTGAGCTTGGACATGTTCCACAGGCCCCTTGGTATTTTACGATTAAAACATTGTCTTTATAATCATTGACCACCATATCTCCACCATCACCTTGAAGACCGGGACGGATTCTTTTATCTAGGATTTCCTCAATCTTTTGAAGCTCAGGACTCAAATTACTTCTTCGATCGGCCTCAGGATTATAAACTTTGAAATGAGGATCATGATCTTCAATCATATTTTCGATAGTCGTCTCAATCGTTGGAGCAAGGTTTTCCCAGTCTTCAAAACTAAATTTTGAAACAGTGATCACGTTTTGAAAGAAGTGAATCTGATCCACTCCACGCAAATCAAAAAGTGCAGCCGCGAGCTGAACGTCTTTGCAGTCATTAGGGCTTTTAAAGGAAACTTTTCCTTCGGTTCTTATATCCCTGTTAAGGATAAATTTAAGAGCGTTAGGGTTTGGTGTAGGCTGAACTGTAATCTCTAGTGCTTCCATAAGTTTTACCCGAAAATTTTAATCACTTTTTGAAGTGAGGCTATAAGTTGATCGATATCTTGTTTGTCATTGTAAAAGGCCAGTGAGGCCCGGGCCGTGGCCGGAACTCCAAAAAACTTCATCAAAGGTTGGGCGCAGTGATGTCCTGTTCTGATCGCAATACCTTCCTTATCTGTGAAAGCCGCCACGTCATGGGGGTGAATATCACGCAGATAAAATGAACACACACTCGTTTTTTTTGCTGCCGTTCCAATGAGTCTGAGTCCTTCAATTTTTGAAAGCTCAGCAGTGGCATAGGTCAGAAGTTCTGTTTCTATTTCATGAATCTTAGCGTGAGTGACGTTTTCAATAAAGCTAATGGCCTCGCCGAGAGCAATCACAGAGGCAATAGGAGGAGTTCCCGCTTCAAACTTGTGTGGAAGATCGTTAAAAGTCGTTTTTTCAAAACTCACTTGATCAATCATTTCCCCGCCTCCTTGATAAGGCGGCATCATCTCAAGAAGATTTTCTTTTCCATAAAGAATACCAATACCAGTTGGTCCAAACATTTTATGTCCAGAAAATCCCAGAAAGTCACAATCAAGCGCTTGCACATCAACTTTAAAATGAGTCATGGCCTGGGCCGCATCAATAAAGACTTTGGCCCCATGTGAATGAGCGATTTGAATCAGCTCTTTCACGGGATTAATCGTTCCGAGAGCATTTGAAACATAAGTGACTGAAACAAATTTCGTTTTTTCGGTAAAAAGATTTTTGTATTCCTCAATTAAAAGTTCGCCCTTCTCATTTATAGGGATGACTTTGATTTTGAGTTTCTTCTCCTCGGCCACAAGTTGCCAAGGAACAATATTTGAGTGGTGCTCCATCTGAGAAAGAAGAATCTCATCACCCTCTTTAAGAAAGTTTTTCACGTAACTTTGGGCCACAAGATTCACTGAACCAGTGGTTCCCGTGGTGAAGATAACTTCTTTATAGGTCTTAGCATTGATAAATTTAGTCATCTTCTCGCGAGTGAGTTCAAACTTATTAGTGGCCTGATCTGAGAGATAATAGATTCCACGGTGAACATTGGCCGTACCATGAGCATAATAGTGGTTAATCGAGTCAATAACGATCTGAGGTTTAAGTGTTGTGGCGGCACTATCAAGATAGGCCAGACGTTTTCCATAAACTGTTTCTGAAAGAACAGGAAACTGGGATCTGAATGGATTATTGGCAATACTCATAAAAAATCCTTAGTGTCCTAAATGAGATTCAAACTCTTTGAGGACTCGGTCATTAATCTCTTCTCTGATCACTTTGTTTTCAATTTTCATGAGAATTTCATTTCCAAAAGCATGTGCCAGGAGAGTCCGTGCTTTGTCTTCCGGAATCCCGCGACTTTGGAAATAGAAAAGCTCATCGTCTTGAAGTTGTCCGGTGGTTGATCCATGAGAGCACTTCACATCATCAGCAAAAATTTCAAGTTGAGGTTGTGAATGGGCCTGGGCCTTATTGGAGAGGAGAAGATTTTTATTTAACTGGGAAGAATTCACACGTTGAGCTTCCGCAAAAATATGGATCTTCCCTGTAAAAACGCCTCGAGACTCATCGGCCAGGATACCTTTAGCTATTTGCGCGGAAGTTGTATCAGCGGCCTTATGAAGAATCTGTGTTGAGATATCTGAATGCTGTTTTCCTTTGAGTCCATAAAGAGCAAAGGATTCAGCATGGGCCCCAGCTTCTAAAAGTTCAATGGCCAGATTTTTCCGCGCCATGGCCGCTCCAAGATGGAGAGTGATATTGCGGTAGATGGCATCTTTTTGAACTTTGGCTTCAGTGGTATTCAGGTAATGAGTTGAATTGTTCTCATGAACAAGCTGAATATGTTCTACTTTTGCCCCTGCTTCAACATGAATAAGAGCAAAGACTTGTTGAGCATAGGTCTTATCACAAACTGCATGGCACTCCTCAATAAGGGTGAGTTCTGAGAATTTCTCGGCCTTGACTAAAAGAGTAGGGTGAGAGAATAGATTTTCATCCGTAATAAGGCTTAACACTTTGAGTGTGGATTTTGTATTTTTACTCGCCTTAATGATCACACCCTCATAAAGAAATGAGTGGTGCAATGAGGTGAGTTCATCACTGGCAAAATTGGTAAAACTCTTCCAGAGTGTTTCTTCGTTATCAAGACTTGAATAAGTTGGTTTGACTTCAATTGAAGGGTGACGAGAGAGTTCTGTGGCCAGAATTCCGTTCACAAAAACTACTAAGTTTTCATAATGAGACTGATAGTTCACAATTTCAGCAATAACTCGATTGTCATAATCTTTGTGAGGGGCTTTCCAGTTTCCTGAAGCTAAGAACTTTTCAATGTTCGTGAAACGATAGTTTTCGCTCTTGCCGGGGAATCCATTCTTTTTAAATGAGTCCATAGCATTTTTTCTCACCTGTTCGGCCCAAAGGGCAGAAAGGGGAGTGTCCTGTATGTAGTCCTCAGCGAGAGTGAGGTATTGATCTGTTGTTGTCATGCTTTAAGCCTTGTCTCCAATAAGCCAGTCGTAACCCTTCTCTTCGAGCTCAAGGGCCAGAGACTTATCCCCTGATTTAATGATCTGTCCTTTATAAAGAACATGAACATAATCAGGAACAATATAATCAAGAAGGCGCTGATAGTGAGTGACCAGAATAGTAGCATTATATTTTGAACGTAGAGAGTTCACTCCTGTGGCCACAATTTTAAGGGCATCAATATCAAGACCCGAATCTGTTTCATCAAGTAAAGAAAGGCGAGGATTTAAGATCGCCATCTGAAGAATTTCATTTTTCTTCTTCTCTCCACCTGAGAATCCTTCATTTACTGAGCGCTCTAGAAACGCTTCATTCATTTCAAGGATTTTTAATTTTTCACGAAGAAGTTTTAAAAAGGCTTGATCATCAAGTTTGTCGGCCCCTTGATGCTCACACACTTGGTTGAAAGACTCTTTAAGGAATGTAAAATTACTCACTCCTGGAACTTCCACCGGGTACTGAAATCCTAAGAAAACACCTTCTTTAGCGCGCTCAGCAGGATCCAATTCGAGAATATTTTTCATTTTTCCGTTGATCTCATAATGGATTTCACCACTCGTGACTTCATAGGCCGGATGTCCTGCGATAATTTTTGAAAGAGTTGATTTGCCTGAACCATTGGGTCCCATGATGGCGTGAACTTCACCTTTTTTGACGTTGAGGTTAATCCCTTTGAGGATTTCTGTTCCATTAACTGTGGCGTGAAGATTTTTAATCGTAATCATAATATTATCCTACTGAGTTCTCGAGTTTCATTTCGATAAGTTTAACGGCTTCCACTGAAAACTCGAGTGGAAGAGTCTTAAAGACGTCTTTACAAAATCCATTCACTATAAGACTCACCGCTTTATCAGCAGAAAGACCACGTGATTGAAGATAGAAAATTTGATCGGCCGAAATTTTTGATGTTGTGGCCTCGTGTTCAACCACCGCAGTATTATTTTTCACATCTATATAGGGGAAAGTATTGGCCGCACACTGATCTCCGATAAGCATTGAGTCACACTGAGAGTAGTTTCGGGCCCCAGTGGCCGAAGGCATGATCTTTACAAGTCCGCGGTAAACGTTTTGTGATTTATCTGCACTAATCCCTTTAGAGATGATAGTTGATTTAGTATTTTTCCCGACATGGATCATTTTAGTTCCAGTATCGGCTTGCATGAAATTATTGGTCAGGGCCACTGAATAAAAAGCTCCTTGAGAGCCTTCGCCAATAAGAACACATGAAGGGTATTTCCAAGTAATGGCGGATCCTGCTTCAACTTGAGTCCAAGAAATTTTTGAATTTTTCCCGACACAATGGCCACGTTTCGTCACAAAATTATAAATCCCACCTTTACCTGTTTTATCTCCGGCGTACCAGTTTTGAACAGTAGAGTATTTGATTTCAGCATCGTCATGAGTCACGAGTTCAACAATGGCCGCATGAAGCTGGTTCTCATCACGTTGCGGAGCTGTACAGCCTTCTAGGTAATTCACAAATGAGCCCTCATCAGCAATGATAAGAGTTCTCTCAAACTGTCCTGATTCTTTGGCGTTAATTCTAAAATACGTTGAAAGATCAAGCGGACATTTTACACCTTTAGGGATGTAAACAAATGAACCATCAGAAAAGACGGCTGCATTCAAGGCCGCATAATAATTATCTGAATGAGGAACAACTGTACCTAAGTACTTTTTGACTAGATCAGGATGTTTTTCAACGGCCTCTGAGATTGAGCAAAAAATAACTCCCACAGCTTCGAGTTCTTCTTTATGAGTGGTTCCCACTGAGACTGAATCAAACACGGCATCTACTGCCACACCCATAAGGCGTTTTTGTTCAGTTAAAGGAATTCCCAATTTAGCGAATGTTTCAAGGAGCTCTGGATCTACTTCATCAATATCACCGATGGCACTTTTTTTGGCCTTAGGTTTTGAATAATAGTAGATATCATTAAAATCAATGGGTGGAACATGACAGTACTGCCACTCAGGATGAGTCATCGTGAGCCAGTGTCGATAGGCCTTAAGACGAAAATTTAAAAGCCATTCTGGTTCATTTTTCTTTGATGAAATAAGACGAACAATATCTTCATTTAGACCTTTAGGAAATTCCTCCGTCTCAATGTCTGTGACAAAGCCATACTTATAATCTTCTTTCAGTTTATCTTCTGGTCTCATACTCATTATTAGGCCTTCGTCACAAGAGGACAGTTCTCGATATGAATCTCTTTTGGTTTTTTTAGGGCCAGCAGATTATCTTCAGCAAGAAGTTCACTCAGTGTTAGAGAGTTAAATATTGTAATCAAATAATCATTTAAACGTTTAATTGGTTGAGAAATATTACATGTCCCCAGCATTTCACAGGGGCCTTCATGACAGTCCATCATAAATTTTCGCCCCTCAATCATTTCCACGAGCTCTTTATAAGAAACTTGATCTAGATTACGGGCCAGAGTGTAGCCACCTTTCACTCCTTTATGAGAATGAAGAATGCCCTCGTTGTTAAGCTGCTGCATAACCTTCGCTGTTGTATCGAAGGGTGTATTAAAGAGATCACAGACTTCACGGGCCGTTGTCAGAGTTGTAGTCTCACGCTCATTCATGAGCTTGAGAACCATCAGAGCATATTCAACTTTGCGATTAATCTTGATCATAAAATGATCCTTTCTTTAAATACGGCAAAATAACACTTACTTTAGTGAATAGCTTAAGTTATCCTAAATAGGGCGAATTTGCACCTACTTTTTAAATAAACTAACTCATTGATATTTTTGTAGTTGTTCAGGCCAAAACCTAGACTTTGAGGAGCTCTTAAGGTACAGTCTTAGGGTGAAAAACCTCTTCGTTCTCTTTACCTTTTTTTGCTATTTCCTCACGGCCTCTGCCTTTGATGAGGTCTCTTTTAGTGGCAAAAAAAAGTACTACGGTCCTGTTCATCAAAATACATTTGTTTTCACTTTCATGGATGAGAAAGATTTTGCACCACTCAAGTTAAAGTTAAAACCTGTGCATTTTACTTTGCTGTTTGGGTCTTCTCAGTTTTCAGCAAAATTTAGCAAAAAAAATGAAGTCTTCTGCCTCTCTCAAGTTCATAATTTTCAGAGCTGTTTTGTTTCATCTGGTGCAATTATTTTCAAAGAAATCTCGCAAAAGCAATTCACCGCTTAAAAGCAAAACCTCCTTTCTCCTTTTACTTGTTTATTGATGAGGAAACTCTATGGTTCATATTCCTGCTCTTATTACAGATTTAGGTATTATCCTCGGTGCTGCCACCATTGTGACGATGCTTTTTAAAAAATTAAAACAACCAGTTGTTTTAGGCTATATTGTGGCGGGCCTCATGGTCAGTCCCCATACTCCCGTTATTCCAAGTATTACTGAAGCTCAAACAATTCAGATTTGGGCCGAGATCGGAGTGATCTTTCTTCTTTTTGGTCTTGGTCTTGAGTTCAGTTTTAAAAAACTCAAAGAAGTAGGGGGGCCAGCTTCAATCACTGGAGTAACGGAAGTCATCTTCATGCTTGCCATTGGTTATGCTGCTGGAAAACTTCTGGGCTGGAGTGAGATGGATAGTATTTTCCTTGGGGGAATTCTTTCTATTTCATCCACCACTATTATTATTCGGGCCTTCGAAGAGCTTGGGGTGAAACACAAAAAATTTGCCAGTGTGGTGTTTGGTGTTCTTATTGTAGAAGATCTAGTGGCGATTCTTTTACTCGTGCTTCTTTCAACAATCTCTGTGAAGCAAAACTTTCAGGGGGATGAGCTCATGCTCTCTTCACTAAAGCTTGTTTTCTTTTTAATCATTTGGTTTATTCTCGGAATTTTCCTTCTACCTAGTCTTATTCGAAACTGTAAGAAAATTCTCAACGATGAAATGATGCTCATTCTTTCTATTTCTTTGTGTCTAGGAATGGTGTTCTTTGCGACTTCTGTGGGATTCTCTCCTGCTCTCGGGGCCTTTATTATGGGCTCTCTTCTGGCCGAGACCTCTGAAGGAAAACGTATTGAGCATCTGATTGGGCCAGTAAAAAATCTTTTTGCAGCTATCTTTTTTGTGTCAGTGGGAATGCTTATTGATCCCAAAATTCTTGTTGAAAACTGGGGTAGTGTTCTCATCATTACTTTTATTACTATTGTTGGGAAAGTGATCAGCTCATCTCTTGGGGCCCTTCTCTCTGGACAGACACTTAAGCATTCTATTCAAACAGGATTTAGCCTGGCCCAGATCGGGGAGTTCTCTTTTATTATTGCTACTCTGGGACTTACTCTTAATGTGACCAGTAGTTTTCTTTATCCAGTGGCCGTGGCAGTCTCGGTGATCACGACTTTTACCACCCCCTATCTTATCAAGTATTCTAGTCCTTTTGCTGAGTGGTTGGAGAAAGTGCTTCCCAAAAAACTAGTGGAGAGTATCTATCGTTATAGCTCTTCAACTCAGGCCGTGTCTGTTTCAACTCGGGCCCGTGAAGCCTTGAAAGACTTCCTCGTTCGTTTAGTTGTTTATATTGTGATCTTAGTAGGAATCACGGCCTTTGGGCGTGAAGTGATTTTAAAATTTGTCATCAAAGAGTTTGGGATAAATATTTTTACTTCATCTATTGCGTTCTCTCTTACTTTTCTCACAAGTGCACCCTTTTTCTGGGCCCTTTCAAGAGGGACAATTAACGATTCTCTTGTCGCCTTTGGGAGCTCAAGAAGATATGTCTTTCTGCCTTATGCCTTAAGTTTTTTCAGGTATATGATCGCTTCAGCGATTCTAAGTATCCAGCTCTCCATCTTTTTCTCAGGTCTTGTGGCCGCTCTTGTTTTTGTGGGAATCTCAATCTTAAGTGTCACACATTTTAGTAACCATTTGGGCGGAGTATACGATTGGTTTGAGAAGACATTTGTCAAAAATCTTCATCATATTGAAGAAGAAGAGAAAGCAGACAATAAAGAGATGCCTCTTATGCCTTGGGATGCCCATCTTGAAACCTATGAAGTTTCTCCTCATTCTCCTTTTCTCGGAAAAACGTTGGTGGATCTCTCAGTCAGAGAGAGATATGGTGTTTCCATTGTTCTTATTGAACGTGGGAAAAGAAAAATTAAGGCCCCTAGCCGTCATGAGGTCATTTATCCTTTTGATAAAATCAGCGCCATCGGAAATGACGATCAGCTTGCTAGGTTTAAAAGCTTTATTGAACTCAGCTCATACCAAGAAGCCGAACATACAGTCAGTGATGCTTATGTTCTTCATGGACATATTCTTAATTCAGACTCACCCTTTGTAGGAAAAACAATTAGAGAGTCTGGCATTAGGGAGAAAACAGAGGGATTAGTTGTGGGGCTTGAAAGAAAATCCAAGAGGATAGTTAATCCTGACTCAACAACTGTGTTTGAGGCTGATGATTTCATTTGGATCGTGGGGAATAAAACGAAATTAAGTAAGCTTTGATTAAAAAATATAATTCAGTTTAATTCCGTATAAAAAGAATGAATTCTTGATAAGTAACTGGGACCTTGTCTTGTCAGGCTTGATTGCAACAATTTTATCTTTTTGCCGTTCATTCTCAGCATAAAGATCAAGCCAAATTTTTTTTGTAAAATGGAAAATCAGAGACGGTGATACGATATGAGAAATAAGGCTGTCATCAATTTCGAACGATGTCCTCAATCTAATCTCAGGAGCAAGTTTCAGGGAAATAAAATCATTGAAGTTAAAATGATAAAAATATTTAAAAACCAAAAACAAACTAGATGTTTCTCCACCAATGGACGCTTGATCAAATTGGTTAGTGTATGTCACTGTATTAAAAGTCTTGTTCAATAGTAATCCATAGTGCATAAACTGAGAGTGTCTTGGTGTAACGTGTAATATATGCCCGTATGTGGCAAAGTACTCCTCTCTCTTGAACAGTAGCCCTTTCTCGTTTGAGCTAAGTCTTTTTAAGCCAAGGTTGTAAAAATTTTGTCTGTTCTGTTTAGGTTCTGTTCTTACTTCTAGATTTAGTGTTGTTTGAAAAGTTCTTATTTTTGGAGAAGGCAAAATATCATAATTAACTTTGTCGTTAAATGTTTGATTTGGTCTAATGCTTATAGGTCCACCGCCTACAGAGATAACTGTATCAGGAAAAACAAAGCGATTGGGAGTATTCATCTCTAGACTCTTTTTAAGATGTAGAGAAAACATCTTTGAGCTTAAATTTTTATTTCCGAATCTACTTTTTGCTTTTACTCTCCACCATATTTTTACGTCCTGCTTTTTAAGATAAAGCTTCTTAGATCCTTTCGACATTTCAATTCTAAAAATAGGCGCCTCGTCTGGTGCTTTAAACACTTCTAGCTCATAGATAAAATCAGGATGGGGCGTCTCCCATTGAAAGGTGATTGGCGTTTTTTTTGCTTCAATAGGAACAGTAATTATCTCCTCGTCTTTTGGGTAAATCATTAAATGATCAGTCAGTTGATAAATCTTATCCTCAGCATTTACCTCTCCCCAGTCAGAGTATTCGCCCCATTGGTCATGAGTTTTTTGCCGTACCTTCCAAAAAAAGATACTTGGGTAGGGAGGTTGGAATACAAAAGAATTTCCATTAACAATTTTATCAATGATAGTTTTTTTTGAATTAAAGTCGATGATAATGATCTGAGATGAGCAGGTCTTATTAGGGCAGTCCTCCCATGAGAGCTTTTCAGTGGCCGGCTTGTCTGTATCTTCTGCATGAGCTGATGGTAATATGAGATTCAATAGCTCCACGAACAGATGAATCTTTTTCTTGATGATCTTAGGTCTATGGAGACGTGGGGTGGTTTTTACCTTAATATGTCTTGTCGTCTCTTTTTTTATTATCTTATTGAATCGACAGGAAGCAATCAAGGTATATTCACCGTCATTGATACGCTCAATCTGGAAAGTAAGGTTTTTTGTTACGATTTTTTTTATGACCTCTTCATTGTTTTTTAGGGTATACAAATAATCATGGCAATTATTAGGGTCATTTATTGCTGCTTTATAAAAATACTCTTTTCCAAAATCTAAAAGATCAGGAACACTGAGAGAGATATCTTTAAGGTCCTGATTCCTTCTGATAGTAAAATAGCGACTTGGAGTCCATATGATACTGGACTGGTCATCCATCACTCCAGCTCTCCAGTAATAGACTCCTTCATCTTTAAAAAATTGATTCACAGCCGTTGATGTCGTCACTTGCTCGTTTAGAATTAGGTTATTAAAGTCTTCCGTTGAGCTAATTTGTAAATAGACGCTCCTTTCAGTGAATTCATTGAGCCAGCTTAAATTGACTGATAAGCTATCCATCATATCAAAAACGAATTGATCTTTAGGCTGAAGAAGAGAGAGACCCGATGAGTGTCCCATATAAAAACTTGCCTTGGAGCTAGCACCTGTGATTTTTGATTTCACTTGCCAGTTAATGATCCCTTTTCCTAGTGAAGATATCTCTAGATTTGTAATGAGAAAATCTTTCTTGTTTGTACTAAAAAGTCTCTTTGAGTTAACGTCGCGTTGATTCCAGATTGTTAACTCATACACATCATTCAAAGCGACACTTTCCCAGCGAAACCTTACCTCGCCATGTTTATCAGAAACATAAAATGTATTATTTAGTGGGGCCAACAGTGTTATCCCATTGTCTTCAAAAATAGAGTTTGCATCTGCTTTATATTTACCTGGCTTACTAATCATAGTGCTTCCGCTTGAATTAACAATTTCAAACGGTGTGTTCTTAATCTCGAGATCAATGGATCCAGTTTCTAGAATTATCCTTCTCTTTTGTAGTGTAATGAGAGAATTCTGCTCAAGTCTTACAGTATTTTTATCAACTAGCTCAACCTTTGCAGATGATTGGTCTCCAGTAAAAAGAGAGTCATTTTCCTGAACATCTTTGACGCTTTTAACAACAGACCAATTAAGACTTTCAGATCTTTTGAGTCGGGTATCTTGTTTGTATTGGCTTACCTTACCGATTAAGTCTGACATGTCGAAAGTGCGAGATATGATCTCTTCATAGAAAAAAAGGCCTAATATACTAAGGAGAAGAATGGCAAAACTTAGTCCAATTATTAATTTTGAAGGCTTATCAAAATGTTTGAAAAATAACACAAATATTTTTTCCTAATAATCCGATAAACTTCTTATGAAGTACTTATCGGTAAAATCCAAAGTTCTATCTATTATTATCTCCATGTCCGTGATCAGTGTCACTATTTTTGCTTATCTAAGCATGAATTTGTACATGAAAGATAAGATGGCCTATTTTTTTTCGACTCTCTCGAGCGAAACGAAGAGCAAGGCAGACTTGTTTGCAGTCACTGTCAATGGTTATGATGATGTTCTTCAGTCTATTGTTTCAGGAATACAGTTTTCAACGACCTCTCTTACCTACAACCATTTCAGGTATTTATCATCTAGAAAGGATATTCAGGGACTAGTCTTTAAGAAAAATAATGCCGAACTGGCCCAGGCCTTGTATGCAGGCCCACAAACCGAGGTTACAGCTAACAGTTATGAAGCCATTCCATTCGGATTATCAGTTTTAGATATTAATACAGGTTCATTCTCTCTCAAAAAAAAGCTTAAGGGGAATGATGGAGGGTTTGGTGTTATCATCTTCAAAAACACTGAACTGTCTCGCTTGGTCGTTAACTCAAAAAATGAAAGAAGCTTTCTCTTTGGTCTCAATTATTTAGACAAATCTCAGGACGCATCCATTCTTTACAGTGAATTATCTAGAGATCTTTACAAAAAATACAAAGAATTACCGATTTCTTCTGGTGTTTTTGATATCTCTTTTGAGCAAAAAGATTTTTTTGTTGCCTATTCTAAATTAACGCTTGAAAACTTAATTTATGTAAGACTCATAGATAAAGAAAGTGTCTTTCTCATTCAAAAAACATTTACTCATCAATCCATTCTTTTTCTCGTGGCCATTATCTCAATAACATTAATTATAGGAACGATTTCTGCCAGATGGCTCACTTGGCATATTGATCAACTTACGATGGCGGCAGAACAGTTCGGACTTGAAAATTTTGATGCAAAAGTGAGTTTTAGTTCGAAAGATGAGTTTGGTACTCTTGGTAGTGTTTTTAATCAAATGGGAGAGAAAATAGTCGGCCTCCTAAGTGAATTGAAGAGATATAATCTTGAGCTCGAAAAAATGGTGGATACAAGAACGGCACAGTTAAGAGAGGTTACTGACATTCAACGAGGAATTCTTGAATCACTTGGTCAGGGATTTGTTCTTATTGATGGTCAGTTTAATGTTTCGTCTGTGTATTCAAAGGCTTCCTTTTCTATGTTTGAAGGCGATCCTGTTGAAATTGGGGCGAAGAAGATTCTCAACCTTGAAGACGATAATGATAAGTTTAAAGAGCTCGTTGAACTTGTATTTTCAGGTTTTTTTGAATTCGATGATATGGCCAAACTTCTTCCAGAGAGAACTACCAACAGTAAGGGAGAGAAGATATTTTTTGAATACTTTCCTATTGTAAACACTGTCTCATCCAATCTCGAATATATTATGGTTGTGGCCTCTGATAAGACTGCTGAGATGGAATCAATCGAAAAACTTCAAGAGCAATGGCAGTTTTCACAAATGATAACTAAAATTGCAAGTAACCGTTTTACGCTTAAAAAAGTTATTAGTGAATCATTTGAAATGATAACTCAGTGTGAAGCCGAAATGGCTTTACGTAAGAGTGATTATCATCGAAGAATCCAGAGGGCAGTACATACAATCAAGGGAAGTTTTGGGTATTTTTATATTGAAAATATTCGTCAAAGTTGCCACGAAATTGAATCTTTCATTGAGCCATATTTTAAATCAGATGTTGTTGAAGATAGTGTTCTTGGCGATAAAATCGAGACGAGTATTAAGTCTTTAAAAGATCAGATTCTTGATTTTGTTGAGAAATATGAGTCTATCATTAAATACAAAGATGAGAAAGGGCATACATTGGTCAGCTCTTTTGAGCTAAAGAAATTTTATAAGAAACTAGAGACATCCTCTTTGAGACTAGGTGAGGAGTTTGCCGATAAATTTATGGGAGTTGATCTTTTTCCTTATTTTGAGTCTTACCCGTCTCAAGTACATGACCTTTCTGTTCGTCTCAATAAAAAAGTGAAACTTAAAATGATTGGCGATCACATCAGGCTCCCTGAAGGTGATTGGGATGGGTTGTTTTCACAATTTATCCACCTGGTGAGAAACTCTATTGATCATGGTATAGAAGATGCAGCCCAAAGAGAAGCGGCCGGGAAAGAAGAAATTGGGCAAATCATGATTAAGTTTGAAAAAACTTCAGATTTTTTAAGAATTATATTTGCTGACGATGGTAGAGGAATTGATTGGGAGAAGATGTCACACAAGGATCAAACAATTAATTCTCTTCAAGATGCCATTGATAGAATCCTGAAAGGAGGTCTTTCAAGCAAAGAGGCTGTGTCTGATGTCTCTGGAAGAGGTGTTGGAGTGTCATCACTTTATGCTGAGGTTGTCGCACGCAGTGGTAATTTTGAAGTTGATACGACTCCAGGTAAGGGAACACGTTTTATAATTGAATTGCCATTATTTAGATCAATAAGGATGGTAGCATAAATGCAGATGATTTGTTTTGTTAGTGAGATGGGTCAAGAGCTGAGTTTTTTAAAAGCAAAACTTCTTGAACAAAACTATCAATGTGTCTCCACTGTTAATTACGATGAGATTGATCAAATCGGCTATCAACAGGGAAGGGTCGTTCTCATTTTTGGTGGTAAAAAAATTCCACAAAGTTTTCTCGATGGGCTCAAATGTATTCACCCTCGTTTAAATATTCTTTTCTTGCCAGCGCTTCCTCAGGTACTGCCTCAAAATATGCAACAATCTCTTCAGTCACTAAAGTTGCAATTATTTTCACCTGCCACAATGAGCAAGCTTCTTATTGAGCTTAATCTATTTTTTAATGAAAAAAATGGCTCCTTTTCAACAGATGTTGATGATATCCAGTTTGGTATTATTGAAGAGCTTAAAAAAGAGGGACTATGAACCAATTACCAGAGAGTCTTAAGAATTTAAATTTTCTAGTAACTGATGACTACGAGAGCATGAGGATCATGATTGCAACACACCTAAGAGAATTAGGCGTCAATAATATATCTTTTGCGAATTCAGGAAATAATGCACTTGCAATTATTAAGTCACGACTTACAGCGGCTGACCCTGTCCAGTTTCTATTGACTGATCTTGCTATGGATGATGGAGACGGTATTGAACTTGTCAGACAATTAAGAACTGTCAATGAGTTAAAAAAATTGCCGATACTAATGATTACCTCAAAATCTGATGTCTCTTTAGTGATTGATGCGGCCAAAGCAGGTGTAAATAATTATATCGTTAAGCCATGGCAAACAGAAGAGTTGATGAAAAAAATTATTGATACCTACAATAAAACTCGCTAGCCTAGTCACAGATTTTAATAATCTGGTTTTTTATATCTTCAAGACCCTGAATTGAGGTTTCATTTTTTGCTTCAAATCCTACTGTTAAACTGCTTCCTTTTACATCTTTAAATCTGACTCTACAGAAGATATCTTGCGATGTTTTCGTGCTGTTGAAAGATTTAATAATATAAAGAGAAGTCTCATCGATGAGATCTTTTTGTCCAATATTAGCTGAGGCCCTAAAACCTTCTGCAGAAATATCTTCAATGCGGCAAGATATTATCTGTTCGGCGTTAAAACCGATTTTTTGTATCGTAAAGTAGAGTTTTTTATTCGCAGGAACAATAAACCTATTTTTCTTCCGTTTGTCTTTATTCAGTGTGAGGTCAGGGTATCTGCAATAAAGAAGTGAGCCAGCAGTCGTGAGATCCGTATTGCTTAATTTGAAAATCACCTCATTGTCATCCGTCTTGAAATAGACATCTTTTGCAGGGTCGAGTGTAATGGCCTTATCTAGAAAAAGCATAAGTCCATCTGGTTGAATTTCGAATTTTGTTATCTTAAATATTATTTTACTATCATCATGGGACTGCCAGATGAAACCTATCGTTTCATTTTCTGCTAAACTTGCAAGCTTCTCTTTCAGGTCATTAATAGTATCAGAACGCCGATAATAACTCATAATTACATCTTATCAGGAGATTGTACCCCTAATATACTTAATCCCTTCTTAAGAATGATCCCCGTGGCCTCACATAGGCCTAAACGAGCCACTTTTAATTCAGGTGTCTCAGCATTGGCCACTGAAAGCTCAGCATAAAAACTATTAAACATTTTTGCCACGTCATACAAATACCCTGTCACTGGAATTGTTTTATAATGAGTCACCGCATTTTCGACCACGGAATTAAATTCAAGAAGCTTTTGTACAAGCTGAGATTCCAAAGGGTGAGAGAGTGCGCTTAAGGCCCCAAAGTTTTTTTCAATTCGTCCTTGTTTTTCAAGAAGAGACTGAATACGAGCATAAACGTACTGGATATAGGGACCTGACTCTCCATCGAGCTTGAGCCACTCTTTCATATCAAAAACAATTTTTTTAGTCGTATCAACTCGAGTCATTCCGAATTTAATGGCCCCCACAGAAACAATATGAGCGGTTTCCTCAATTTCCTTCTCACTCCACTGTCCAATATAGCGTGCAAGATATTCTGTTTTAATCATCTCTTTCATTTGATCAATAAGAGCTTGAATAGGAATGATGTTTCCTTTTCGCGAGCTCATAGGTCCATCAGGTAATTCCACAAAATCATACTGAAGATGAAAACAATCTTTGGCCTCTTTAAATCCCATTTTCTCTAAGACTTTAAAAACTTGAGCAAAGTGGTGGGCCTGACGTTTATCAACGACGTAAATACTTTTTTGAATTTTGTGATCTTGAAACTTCCGCCTTGCAAGCTCGATGTCTTTGGTGGCGTAGAGCCCGTTGCCATCAGATTTGACGAGAAGACAGAAACCAAGTTTGTCTTCTGATAGATCACAACCTATGGCCCCTTCATCTTTAATGAAGAGACCTTTTTTGAAATACTCATCCACAAGCTTAAGTGAAGCTGAGTCTACTTCCGATTCCCAATACCACTGGTCAAACTTGACTCCCGCCCATTGATAGACATCGTTCATGAGATCAATAGACCACTGACGAGTTTCGATCCAAAGATCAAAATATTCTCCCTGCTTTTTTTCAAGTTGTTTGAGAATTTCGGTGAGCTCTGCACGATTTTTATCTTCCATTTCAGATCCCTTTTGATCTTCAAGAAGATTGTGGGCACGAGAATACATTTGTCCTAACCAGGCCCCTTTGCGGCTAGCAGGTGGATTTTCGGTATTATGTTTTTTCATATACCAAAGACATTTCGCGACGTGAGTTCCTACGTCTCCAGGAAAAGTCGATGAGATGATCTCAAATCCTGCGTATTTCATCATCTCAATCACGGCCGCACCCAAACAAAGATTTCGCATATGTCCCACATGCATTTCCTTATGGGTGTTTGGTTGGGAGTACTCAACCATGGTCTTTGGTGTGTTATTGGTGATTTTAGTTGTAAAAAGCTCGCCGGTTAAAATAGTCGGGAGCATATTTTTGGCCACGGCACCTGTATCAAAGAATAAATTCAAATAAGGCCCGGCTGCCTTAATCTGGGCCACACCAGAAGGAAGATCACCAACAAAACCTGCTAGTTCAGTTGATACTTGGGCCGGAGATTTTTTTAAATCCTTTGAGAGTTTAAAACAAGCAAAGGCCATATGACCGAGGTCTCGATTGGGCGTGGGACCTAAGGCGCTATAAATGTCAGCATCCGACCATTCTACTCCAAGTCTGGAGAGAAGGGGTTGGATGGATTTCGTGGCCAAATTCTTCAGAGGATCATGTTGTAAAAACATCAGGTTTCATCCGTTTGTGACGATAAATAATTTGTACTTATAAACTCTAAGGGAATCTGTGAAAAAAGTCATTAAACGACTTCTTTTTATCACCGCTTTTCTTGCTCTGCCAGTCCTGGCCCAGGAGCAAGAGAAAGAGAATTCTATGGTCTCAAAAGAGACAGAAAACTTTGAAGAGTTTGACACTGCCAGAGATGAGCTTTCTGAGAAGTATATGGCCGGGCCCCATCTTGTTTTTGACTGTGAGGATAAACATTGGGTCTGCGTGGCCGATGATGAGAAGAAAAATTGCGAAGCTGAGCGGGATGAGCTTAGGCTTAAAAAAGAGCGTCAGTTAACTTGTACCTTTTTTAGAACTTTTGAATCCAAAAAAGAGTGCTTCACTTACCAGCAGTCGTTAGTTTCAAATGCTACTGATCCGACATGGACTTGTACCGTCGATAAATGGCGTTTTCAGACAATCAAATTTGAATAGACATTAAATAGTGGGGGCCAATACCTGGGATATTAAAAACATCTCCATGGGCCACGAATCCCACTTTCTGGTAAAATCCCATGGCCGATTCTCTGGCATTACACCATAAAAGAGTACACTGATTTTGCTTAATGGCCGGAAGGGCCGTGCGAAGAAGAGCTGAACTAAGACCCTGTCCCTGATGTTCAGGAAGAGTGGCCATCCCACGAAGTCTAAATTGATAGGGGTCAGGGAATTGAGTGTTTCGTTCGAAATAAAATGACGCAACACTGACAAGTTTTTTGTCAACAAAAGCACCAAGATGAAAAGTAAGCTCGTCGGTATCACCATTAAAAATACAATCCTCAATCGTTCCATGCGGGCGCAGGATGCGATGGCGAATCGGATGAGTATCTACGGCTTTTATTCTTAAAACTTCCACGGCGCATAAGATAACGGCCTAGGAAGTCTTTGAAAAGTTTAAAAAAGAGAGAGCCTAATCAGGTGTTCAAGGCCCAATTTGGAAAGAGTTTGCGCAAACATTTCAAGCGCAAGATTAGGGAGTCCACTATCAGGGCCTTGCCAATTGGCCTTAAGAGTCAAAACACAAAATTTATCTAGTTCCTGGACACCAATTTCACCTTTAAGATTTTTAAGAAACCCGTGTTCGAAAACAAAAGGATAGTTACCCACACCATTGATTCGTGGAAGTTTAAAGCTCATGATCATCGCATAAGGGAGAAGTGTGTGATCAATAGTGAAGGTGAGTTGAGTGGTGCTTGGGTTATAATCACTCTTCTTAATAAAATCGATAAACTTACTATAATTTTCGTAAAGGCCGATCTTTCGCATGGCCCGGACACAATTTCGTGGATGGACACCGGCCACAATAAGATCTAACTTTTGCTGTTTTTCAGAGGGAGAATTAACATCGGCATAGGCCAGGATATCACCCTGACTAAAAACTTTTTTTTGTGATGAGGTTAAAGAAATTTGATTTGAAAGCATTGTTTCCAAACGCGTAAGCTGGGCCGTGTTGAGCTTCACACGCTCTGGAACCTGGGCCAGACACAACTTGCCGAAAAACATGGCCGTTAAAATAAAAATTCTCATCATTGGTTGACCTAGTGTTCCTTGAATGATTAATCTTATCCTATTGATTTTCTTATCAGCAAGTTTTCAAGTATATTTTTTTCAAAGGATAGTACTATGGCGGTAGAAGAAGTTAAGCGCCGTGGCGGTAAAGTTAAAGAAGCCTTAATCGAAAGTAAAGATCAGCGATGGCATTGCCGTAACCGTGTCTCATTAGTGTTTGGAAGTAATGATATTGAAGAGCTGGATACTTACGTTTATACGAAAGATTCAATCGATTTTAAAAAAGTAAATTTCCACCAGGCCAAATCTAAGGCCATTGAAGAGATCCTCGATAACAGTATCGATGAGTTCTACCGTGGACACGTCACAGAGATTCACGTCAATATTGCAGCTGATAAAAAAACAGTCACAGTCCAAGATAATGGAATCGGATTTCCGACAACAAAAATCAAGGATGTTTATACTGAGTTTAGAACAGGCTCGAAATTTAAAGATGAAGATGTGGATGAAAAGGGATTTCTTTTTAGAACTCTCGGCCAAAATGGTCTTGGGGCCAGTGCGACATGTTTAACATCAGATAGCTTTAAGGCCACTGTTCGTCATTATAATACAAAAAAAGAGCAAACCTATGAGTTCATTGATGGAGCTCTTAAGATCAATAAAACAAAAGAGAAGCCATTTAAGGGGCCCTCTGGAGTTAAGATTGAATTTGTTCTCGCCAAAGAAGTTTACAAAAATAATATTGTCGATGAAGAGCTGTTAAGAAAACGTATTATTGACCTTGCTTATAATAATCCAGGCCTAACGTTCTTCTTTAATGCCGAAAAATATCAATATAAGAAAGGTCTTCTTGAGTTCGCTCAACGTATTGATCCTGAAACGGCCCAGCTTTTTGGTGAAGAAAAATTCATCTATGAAGGTGTGAATGGAAGAAACGCAAAATATAAAGCGCAGTTTGATATTCATCTTTCTCTTTGTATTGATAGAAAAAGTGATGAACGTGAGCGCATGATTTCATTTGTGAATTCAACTCCGACTTATGATGGCGGATTTCATCATGACCGTATTAAGCGTTTATTCATCAATGCTCTTAAAGAAAAACTAGATAAAATCGCTCGTAAAGATAAGATCCAAATTGTGGATAACGATATTCTTGCAGGGATGACGATAGTGATTGGTATTATTATGCCAAATCCACGCTTTGAATCTCAGACGAAAAGAAAGCTGGTTCGAGATAATCATCTTGAAAAGGCCCTTGAAACTTTTATGAATGATCATGTTGAAAAATTTATTCGTAAGAATAAAGAGTTCATGGATTTTGTTGTTGAAAGAGCAAAGTCACGCCAGCGCATGATGGACCTTAAAGATGCTTCGAAACTTGCTAAAAAAGGGAAGAAGCAAAGAGTTGAAAAGCTCCTTGATGCTAATGAGAGAAAAGATCGCACGAAGTGCTCGCTCTTTATTTGCGAGGGTGATTCGGCTATTGGTGGTCTTCGTTCGGCGCGAGATAAACTTTATCAAGGTGGAATCGCTCTGAAGGGTAAGCCTATGAACGTTTCTCAGGCCTCGATTAAAGAAGTGATTGAGAATCAAGAATTCGCTGACATTATGAGTTCCGTAGGACTCGCCATTGGGCAGAAAGCTGATCCAAAAGAAATGCGTTACTCAAAAATTGTCTTCCTGGCCGATTCAGATGTGGACGGTGGTCATATCAATACTCTTCTAACAAATTTCTTTTTTACATTCTGGCCCGAAATGTTTGAGCAAGGAATGATTCAAGTAGCGAAAGCTCCACTATTTGAGGTCATTACAGATAAAGGAACTCTTTACTGTGAGACTCAAGACGATCTTGAAAAATTAAAAAAACAAAAAGATGTGAAAATTAAAGAGATTCAGCGAAATAAGGGACTTGGAGAAATGAGCCAGGAAGCCTTTAAACACGTGATGAGTCGCAAGGAATACACACGTATTTCAGTGAAAGACATGAAAGCTTCAAAATCAATGCTTGAAACTTGTTTCGGCAAAGAGTCGCAGCTTCGAAAAGATCTTCTCATTGATTCTGATGATGTGGGAGTGGACTTAACAAGTCTTCTTGGAACGACTGTAGCAAAAAAGAAAAAGAAACCTGAAGCGAGAGCGTAAATTTTATGGCCGAACAAAAATACATCCACTCAATGACTGCGGTTCCTCTTCATGATCTTGTGAAAGAGGAGTATAGAACTTATCAAATTTATACGTTGATGGACCGAGCGATCCCTTATCTTCAAGATGGGTTGAAGCCTTCTCAACGTCGTATTCTTTTTACTCTTTGGAAGAACTCAAATAAAGGTCTGGTTAAAGTCAGCTCTTTAACTGGTCTTGTTCTTACTCTCCATCCCCATGGCCCGGCTTCAGTAGAGCAATCAATTGTTAACCTGGCCCAGGATTATGCTTTCTCTAACAACTATCCTCTAGTTGATAAGAAAGGATATTTCGGAGAGAGAATGGAGACTCAGGCAGCAGCGGCCCGATATATCGAGGCTAAATTAGGAAAAGTAGCTGAGCTTCTTCTTTTTGATGATATGAACCAAGTTCAGATGGTTCCCAATTATGATGAAAAAGTGATGGAGCCAGTGGGTCTTCTTCCAAAACTTCCGATTATGCTTTTAAACGGAGCCGAAGGAATTGGAACAGGATTCTCTTCTGTTATTCCAAGCTATAACCATGAAGATATCGTGAAATCGATGATCTCTTTTGTGGAAACTGGAAAGATCAAAAAGATTAAGCCTTACTTCCGCTATTACACTGGAAAAGTGGAGCAGGACGAGAAAGGCAAAATCATTACTCGTATGGCGTTTAAGCAAGTGGGAGAGAAGATTTTCATCACTGAAGTGCCTAAGGGATACGATGCTCAGAAAATTTATCGCCATTTAAATAAGCATATGGATGCGGATTTCCTTAAAGACTATATCGATTCATCAGTAGATAACACCATCAATATCGAGCTTATCTTTAAGCGTGGGCAGACACCTTCTTTAGAGGAAGTGGAAAGCATCATGGGAGCGTCTTCATCGATTGCTCCAAACTTCACTCTTATTAACGAGAAAGGTGTAAAAGTTTTCCAAGAAGTGGAAGAGATCCTTGAGGTTTTCACGGCCCAACGATTGATCATTACGAAGAGACGTTACGAGCTATTAATTAAAGATTATGAAGAGCGTCTCACAAAAAATAATGAGATCATTCGCTTCATCAGAGAAAAGCATTATGCTATCGCTGAAAAGAAGGCCAATCGTAAGGATTATATCGATTACCTCACGAAATCTAAATTTACTTACGCTGAATACCTCGCTGATATGGCCATCTATAGAATGACTAAAGAAGAAGTAGAGAAGCGTCTTCTTCTTATCAAGGAAGAGACAAGTGCCCTTAATGAATTCAGAAAGATCCTTAAATCGCCCGAAATGATTAAGAAAAAACTTATCGCCGAGCTTGAAGATGTGAGTAAAAAACTCTCAATTATCATGGATGAGAAAGAAAAAGAGAAAAAGCGCGTTGCGGCAAAAGGCCATGGGCAGAAGCCGGCCAGTAAAACGCGACAGTAGAAGTAAGACTTTTCAGATAGACACATAGTTGACTCTTCTGATTCAATAACTCATTGAATCAGAGGAGTTTTTTATGAATAAGTTACTCGTCCTTGCCCTTATGGCATCTGTCTCTGCCTTTGCAAAAGCACCGGCCAATCTACCTAAGTCATTTTCTCACGGATCATCAAAGGCCGTATTTGTTGATTTTAAAACTGCTAACTACGATATCACTTATGATGGAGCATCTAAATCAGCTTCTGTTGTAGCGACTATTGAGTTTGAGTCTTTCGAAAAAGGTCATCCTGTTTTCGATCTTGTGGCGACTCCAACATCTGTGGTTCTTGACTCATCTGAAGTTGAAGCTCCAGCAGTAAAGACTCCTTCATCGGAAACAACAGTACGTGTGATCAGCACTGAAGTTGCAGCTGGAAAACATAAACTTGTGGTTAAGGCCCCTGTTTCTGAACTTGTAAGCTTTACAAACTCAGGCGTGAAGTCTGCCTTCTGGACTTCAGATCTTTCTGAGAGAAACTTCCTTGAAAGATACCTTCCGGCCAATCTTGAATTTGATACAGTAAAAATGAAATTCAATATCAGCTTCAAAAATATCTCTGCTTCTCAAATGATTTATACAAATGGTGTTGTGACTGGTTCAGGAGAGAATTTCTCTGTGGCCTATCCAGAATACTATAACTGCTCAGCGATTTTCTTCCATACAGTCCCTAAAGACACTGTGGCCGAAACTCGTTTTGTCTTCAAATCAACTGACGGACGTGATCTTCCAGTGGTGATTTATCTTCCTGCAGGTGGATGGTCGACAAATTCAACTCTAGAGAAATTTAAGAGCGCCACCATCGAAATCCTTCAAGAACTTGAAGCTGACTACGGTCCTTTCCCACACCCATCTGTGACTATCTATAATGCTGGTCAGGGTGGTATGGAGTACCATGGGGCAACAATGACTTCATTCAGTGCTCTTGGGCATGAGCTTATCCATAGCTATTTTGCTCGTGGAGTCATGCCGGCCAATGGAAATGCTGGTTGGATGGATGAAGCGATTGCTTCTTGGAGAGATAATAATTATCCAACACTTTCATCTTTAAGTGGCTCGTCTCGCATGTCTTCTCACCCATACTACCGTCGTATCACAGATACAGCGGCGTACTCGTTTGGAGCGCGTTTTATGGCCTTCCTTGATGGTAAATTCAAGGAGCAAGGCGGATTAAAAACTTATCTTCGTTATATGCTAGATAATAATCTTTTCTCGCCACTTTCAATTGATCAATACATCTCTGAGATGGAAGCTCATTATGGAAAGAGTGTGAAAGAAGATTTCAAACGCTATACTTTTGGAAGTTCAAACAAATTCATGAAAATGAAAGATGAGCATCCAGTTCATAAAAAACTTGGCCTAGAAGAGCTTAAGAATTTACTGTAATTATTATTTTAGATGAGCAGATTGGTGACGATGAATAATCTCACCACTGCTCGTTTTGTGAACGCATTCACCATCTCGTCTTAATTCGATCTGAAGTACTTCTGGAACTCCATCATCAAAAGCAACATACTTACTCTGAGCGGCTGGGCCTCTTAAAGCACTGGCCCCTAAGAGAGAATTACTACCAGTATTGATATTATAAAGATCAGCTAGTTTATTGATATCTGCCTGAAAGGGATCTGGGCGAATATCGACAAAACTGATTGATGGGTACATCACTGATGTGGATTTTAAGCTGTAGGGAGTGTCACTTGTATGCTTAAGTCCAAGAACATGGCCAAATTCGTGTAGGGCCACAGTTCCTAAATCATACCCAGCAGATCCATCAATGGTGAAGTTACTATGTTGAGTATTGAACATCATATCAGCTTGAACCATCACGTGATACTCGCTTGTGGTTCCTTTATTGTAGGCAAAATAACTTATGTTCACGAGAGCAAGAATATAACTATTATAGGGCCAGGGACTTGTCTGGTAGATTCCTATTCTATTATCGGAGCTCATCCCTAAAAAATTGCTTGTACTAATCTCTGGAACTTTGCCCGCTTGAAAATTAAACCAGTCCTCACTCATACCGTGGGCAGTCTCCCATTTCTCAGCAGCAACTCTTAGGACTTCTTTTTCATTGTCTTCAAAGGATTGGGAAACATAGATATTAAGTGGAAAGGGATTTCCATCCCAAAACATTGGAGCAGAAGGATTGGCGGAGCCACCAACTGTGACTTTGACCTCATCTTTTTTTATGCACGAACACAGCAGAACTAAAATAAGAACAGCAGGTAATGATTTAGACATGAACTCCCCAAGCTAGGCACTAATATATTTATCGGTGCTGCCAGGGGAATTCTTAGATTAAAAAGTGCGAAGAAATAAAAGGGTGTTAGGATTGTTATTTCAATGATTTAGCATGGTCCGCCATGAACTGATCTAAACCGTTTTTAGTTAAAGGATGGGCAAAGAGGCCCTCGATCACTTTAAAGGGGAGAGTCGCGGTATCGGCACCGAGCATGGCACACTCTTTAACGTGAGTTGAGTGTCTCAATGAAGCCGCTAGAATTTTTGTTTCAAATCCATAGTTGTTAAAGATTACGCGAATTTCTTGAATAAGATCCATTCCAGTTTGTCCTACATCATCAAGACGTCCAACAAAAGGAGAAACATAAGTGGCCCCATTCTTAGCAGCGAGAAGCGCTTGATTAGCCGAAAAAATAAGAGTCACGTTGGTTTTGATATTCTTCTTTGAGAAGTGCTTACAAGCAATCATCCCGTCTTTTGTCATAGGGAGTTTGATCACGACATTTTTATGAATCTTAGCAAGCTCTTCACCTTCTTTGATCATTCCAGCAGCATCAAGAGCAATCACTTCAGCTGAAATCGGGCCATCCACAATTTCTGCAATCTCTGTGATGAGAGCTTTCTGATCTTTTCCTGTCTTGGCCACTAGAGATGGGTTGGTTGTCACGCCATCCACAAATCCCCAAGCGTAGGCAGTTTTAATCTCGTTAAGATCCCCAGTATCAATAAAAAATTCCATAGTTGCTCCTTATAGTCAGGTAAAAGTTAGTTTAAAAGATTTAGAATCTGGATCATAATAAAAAGGATGACGTACTTTCGCACTCTTTTTTCATTCTTGTTTTTAAGCTTTCCACTGACTCTCTGGGCCGTGGTGGCTGCTTCGAGCTACCCTGATGGGGGAGTTCTTGCTCCTGACTCTAATAATATTATTGATCCTAATGTGGATTACGAGCATTTCTCAGGTCGTGTTTCTGATAAGGACGATAAATCTCGCGTTTTCAAAATTCAGGTAGAGAATAATAACACGAAGTTCTTCCGCTCAGGGGATATGGTTCTTTTCAAAGTGAACACCAAAGAGAATCGTGAATACTGTAAGGGCTTTGTTCGCAGTATTGAAGATTTCTATTTCACTATCTATGTTGAAACTCTTCATACCTGTTATAACGATGAAAAATATTTTCGCCGAGGAACAGTTCTCAATTTTTATTCTAAGGTCCTGGCCGAGCGAATTTTAGAGGCTTCACTTTTTCGTGGTCAGTTGGTGACTCGTAAACAGAATTTTCTTAAGCAGATGAACGATATAAATCACTTCCTTTGGACTTTTGATCAGCAGAAAGTCAAAACTGGGTCTGATTATGATGCCCAAATTAATGAACTTCAGCGTCAAAAGCAAAAGGCCCTGGATGATCTCATTACTGAGAAACAAGAGAAGCTTGTTCTGCAAAATGAGCTTATGAGAAAACTTAATGATTTAGATGAATCTTTGAAATTTTACCGAGTGGAGCGCCAAGAGCTCATGACCGATCGTTGGGAAGCAGATCACGACCTTGGTCATCCCTTTGGGCAGCGTCCTCAGGAGCTTAAACAAGAGTGATACGGGCCTTACATCGGCCGTGATTTCAGCTAAACTGTATGCATGAAAAATCAAATTCAAGTTCTTCAAAAAAATCTCTCTTCTCATCCGGTTTATACGAGTTTTAATCAAATAGAAAATATCAGACATTTTATGGAATACCATGTGTTTGCGGTTTGGGATTTTATGAGCTTGCTCAAATCTCTTCAGCGCTCGCTGACTTGTGTTGAGCTCCCTTGGAGACCATCAGGGTATCCAGCGGAAATGGTGAGACTGATTAATCAAATCGTCGTGGGTGAGGAGTCAGATTTAGATCAGTACGGAAAACCTTGCTCACACTTTTATCTTTATCTTCGGGCCATGGAAGAAGTGGGAGCTGATACGACAAAAATAAAAATGTTCATGGAAACTTTGGACTTTGATCTTATTCCACAAGGGGCCAGAGAGTTTGTTCGTTTTAACCTTGAGACCGCCACCAATGGTTCAGTTCTTGAAGTGGCTTCGAGTTTTTTTTACGGCCGAGAAAAACTTATTCCAGATATGTTTGAGGCCATCGTGCAAACTCTTGAGAAAGAGAACGTGAAGGCCCCGACTTTGATTTATTATCTTAAACGCCATATTGAAGTAGATGGTGGGGAGCATGGGCCACTGGCCGAAAGATGCCTAGATGTTCTGGCCGAAACAGAAGAGAAAAAAGAGATGGCCTATAAGATGGGAGTAAAAGCTCTACAAATGAGAGGCATGCTCTGGGATAGCGTTCTAGAGTCCATGAATGCCAAGGTTTATTCTTTAAACTGACATCCCTCTTTCAGGGCAAACTCCTCTACCTCAGGAAGTGGGATAATAGAGATAGCGTTTTGAGAAGCGTAACTTAGAAATTGATCAATTCCTTGAGGTGTGTGCCCTTGAACATCATGGCCAAGAACCACGCCGCCCCCTAGAGGATTTGTGATGGTCTTGGGAACTTTGATTTGAGTCTTAGATCCATTGGGCAGAGTGACTGTTTTATAATCAATATATTTTCCGCCTTCATGATTACTGATAAGATTCTGGGCCACCTCCGCTGAAGTCATTTTAGGAATCCAGTCTCCTGAGTCAATATCCCAGAAAGCAAATTGAATACAGTTTCCACCAAAGAGTTCAGCTGAGATTTCTTTGAGAGTATTCATATGGTGATGATCTTTTCTTATTCCATAGGCCGCATAAGGAAAGCGGTAGTAAAAACCTTTAAATTCATGCCCGGCTTTTTGATAAATCTTTTTTAGATCAAGAAAAGATTGCTTCACTTTTCTTTTCCAATCAAGTTTAGAAATGGTGTTGGAATTATCATGACTCTGGCCGTGGCTTACCACTAAATGTCCCTCATCGAGCATTCTTTTAATAAGAGGAATTTGTTTGTCCCCGATACGAGAAGTGATCACAAAAAAAGTGGCGCGGGCCTGATGTTTTTTAAGAACATCTAAAAGCTTAGGCGTATAGATTTCATGAGGGCCGTCATCAAAGGTAAGTGAGTAACGAGAGCGACCATGACGGGAGGGAGCTCCATATTGAGTGTAACCTCGATCAGCTGAGGTATAGATTCTCTCTTCTGGGTACTGTTCAAGTTCAAGAGGAGTAGCTTGAGAGGCCAGGGCCCATAAACCAAGACTCAAGGCCAGAAATGAGTGCTTCGTAAAGTCTCCAAAAAAAAAGTTTGGCGACATTATGTCTTAGCTCAGTGATTACAGTCTCAAAACTTTTATTATTTTGTAATTTTTACTAGTCTAAAAACTTGCAAGGTCCTGATCAGAGGATAGGTGGGATCCCACTCAAACCAGCGTGAGGCAAAATTCAGACTCATTGGTCTGGCGTGATGGTTATTTTGGTAGAGCTCCCCCATGAGAAGAAAGTCTACTGGAAGTGTGTTTCTTGATTTATCCGGAAGATCAAAATTGCGATGCCCAAGCTTGTGGCCAAACCAATTGACGATGGCCCCTTGAATGGGTCCCATCAAAAAATGAATGGCTAAAAATGAATATTGCCACCAGGCAGTGACCACAAAGCTATAACCCCAAACATAAAGAGCAATCCAAAGAATTGTGTGCCACCAAGTAGTCGCAAAAGAATCTAGATTCTTCCATGTTGGGTAGTAATGATCAGAGCGCATGCCTTGAGGGTTTCGAACCAGAGCATGATAGTCATGGTAAGTCTGAAGCATCATCGTCGAGACCGAAGGAAAAAAATGGGGAGAGTGTGGGTCTTTGTCCGTATCAGAGTATTTGTGGTGGGCCTGATGAAGAAGAGCATAGGCCCGAGGGTTTAGAAATGAAGGGCCTTGAGTAAGATAAGTGAGAGCGTAGAATACACGATCAAGCCAGTATGGCATAGAGAACATTCCATGGGCCGCGTAACGGTGAAGATAGAATGTTTGGCAAAACAAAGAGAGGTACCAGTGAGCAATAAGAAGTAAAAATACAATTAACATAGGGCCAATCCAAAGAGTGTAAGAAAAATTGAGAATATTTATGCCAATAAAGACGGTTCAAAGTTTGTCTTTGTGACAATGAAAAAGTTACCATTAATTATTTAGGAAACCAATATTGTCTAAGGTTATTTATATTTCAAGGAGGAATTATGAAGACTCTGACCCTTATGCTGACCCTGTGTTTTTCACTTTCGGGTTATGCTCAAAGCTTAGCGGCTGAAGCTTTTCACAAAAAATTTAAATTAGTGAAAAACGACAGTGGGGAAGTAACAGCTATCAAACTCAAGCAGTTTGTTCCTGTTTTCTCAGTGGCCCCTTATATTGCTCAAATCAAAGAAGATTTGATTGATGCTCAGAAAAAATTTCGTCAACAGTCTCTGGCCTCTACAGAGCAGAAAATTGATGAGATGCTTATTGAGCTTGGTGAAGACCCTTACGCCTTTGTTGAAAATTCAAATGGCCGTCGTATTAAAGAATCTTTGTTGAATATCCCTAATATTAATGTGGATGAGTCTTTCGCGGCTATTGATGTAAAAGATTTCTGGAAAGAGTTTGAATCTAAAATGACTGAAGCATTGATGTTTATTGACCCATCAGTAATGTGTCGTCTTGATGACTCTCGCTTCTTTTATAAGAAGCAAGTGACTTTCCAAGTCGTCAACTGGGCCCTTAACCAGGCCAAGAAGAAGTTCTCAAATGTACCTCTTCTTAACCTTGCTTCGTACGTGATTGTTCGCATTCACAGCATGATGCTTGATTCAAGAACATACCACCACAATATGCTTCTACATTATTTTGAAAACGCTCCTGAAGCTGAGCTTGGAATGACAAAAGAAGAAGTGAATCGGGCCATGTCTTCAATTTATGAGTATCAAATTCCTGTTTCAGGTTATTTTGAGTCCAATAATGCTTCGGCCAATTGGGCAGCTTATGGATGGAATAAATTCTATCAAACAGTACGTGCTGGAAATACTCGTATCCGTGAATGGCAATCTCCATTCTCAAGCTTCAATTATCAAGATATCAAAAAAATGAATTTTGGTTATGCAGAAGCAAAGATCGATGGAAACCGCAAAATTTTAAGTCTGACTCAAACTCAGCATCAGTTCTCAGGGAAACCTTCAGTTTCTTTTGATTACTCAGCTCCTGCGAAAGTAAGACAAAATCGTGCTCTTCTTCAATTAGGTCAAGCGGCCCTAGGGTTTATCACTCTTCCTAATTGGATTAAGAACAATGTTGATTCCTTCATTAGTTCAACTTATGTGAATCAATCTCGCGCCGAAGGTGCACTTGTGGCCTACTTTGAGCTTCAAGGTGACGCTAATATGGCCAGAGAGATCTACCGCCAGAAGGCCAATCCTTATATTATTTTAAAGTAATAAAAAAAGCCGGGGAAACCCGGCTTTTTTTATGTCTTTTTTTAAATTGTTTTCTTCTTAATCACCCCTAAAAGAATCACCAGAATCTGAATCAGAAAAAAGCTTCCAAGAAAGACCGCTCCCCCTTCCGAAAATCCGTAAGAGTGAAGACCGGAAGCAAGAATATAGTTCACCCCAAACCAGGCCATCATCACGCTCATAAAGGCCCCGGCCACGAGAGGAACGAATCGTTGTTCTCTAATCCATGTGGTGTAACGTCCGTGGAGAATGGCCATATAAACAAGAAGAACAATAAGGGACCAAGTTTCTTTTGGATCCCATCCCCAGAATCTTCCCCAAGAATAATCGGCCCAAACACCGCCAAGAATAACTCCTGCTGAGAGAAGAACTACACCAAACTTAATGCAAGTATAGATAAGATCAGTTTGATATTTATAATCTTCTTTTGAGATTTTAAAAAAACGTGCCCTAATCAACACGATATTAGCGATCACCCAACTTAGGGCAAGGGCCGCATAAGAGAGGATCACCGAAGTCACGTGAGTTGAAAGCCAGAAATTATCACGAAGTACGGGAACCAAAGGAGAAATTCCTGGATCAAGCATATTATTGGCAAACTTCATCATCATTAAACAAAGAATATCCAAGGCCAGACCAGCGATAAGATAAATTCTCTCTCTTCTGAGTGCAAAGATAATCAAGGCAATAATAAGACCACCAAGACCTGAGAACATCACTGTTTCGTACATATTAGTGATAGGAGCTCGTCCAGAGATAAGAACCCTGAGAGTCACGTTAACAATTTGGATAATAACCGAAATAAAAGTGATGGAAAGACCCCATGTCATATTTCTGATTGAAACTGTGACCAGGACACCGACAAGGGAGACAATCATGGCCCATTGGAAAAGATTCCATTTCACATAAGAGAGCTCTAAGAGATAATGATCTCCTTCAATCTTTTTATAATTGGCCTCGACTTCTCTAAAAATAGTAAGAAGAGGAGTTGAGTCCCCTGAGCTCATTTTTTCTTGAACTTTTTCTTCTGTTAGAAATTCACCCATGGGCTTCCAAACGATCTGATTATTGATCACTTCAGGAACTGTCCAGCCCCGGGCCTCAGCAATAGCGAGATAAGTTTTGTAGCGGCCAGAAATTTTATTGAGTTCTTTTTTATAGGCATTATTTTCTTTGAGCTTCATGATCTCAGTTTCAATAAGGCCCATTTTCCCTTCAAGCTCTTCTGCCAGAATAAAATGATCATCCTCTTTGAGGCCAAGAAGTTTTTTTGCCTCAATATGTTCCACTTTAACTTTGACGGGAATATCAGCAGGCATGCCAAAGGCTTTCAATGTCAAACGACAAAGACTCTCCACCGCTGTGCGAGACTCTTCAATGGTTGATGAGCCCGAAATATAGCGAAAACTCTCTGTGGCAAAAACATGAAGTGGTTTAACTCGTCCGCCAGCTTGAACCGGGAGAGTTTCAAGTTCAGGTTTACAAAGCTCTGGCTGGGCCAGGGCAGCTGTTCCTAAGAATAGACTAAAAAGTAAAAAGCTTATCTTGAGCATCGTCGGCCCCTTTCTTTTTTAAATGACTGCGTCTGAGAACATAATGCCAAATACTTCCAAGAACAAGTAAAAGTGAGCCAAGGTATTTCCAGAAGCGTCCTGGATCAAAGTTCACACTTAAAACGGAGCCGTAAGGGCCTGCATTGGTTTGGAAATAAGAGGCTTGGTAGAAGGTAAAATTATCATGTTTAAGAGGATTATTCATATAAACATGGTGCTTGGTGGTTCCAGCATTGCCCTTAAAAAGAGAAATAAAGCTCTCGTAGCTGGCCGGATTATTTGTCCCTGGATCATTATCCATCTTAAACTGATCGAGCACTATCTCGTAGGGCAGAGTGATCGATTTTTTAGTCAGTTCAAACTGAATGCGCCCACCATCTTTTGTGTATGCAATGGGCTCGTTTGATTTAACCCAAAATTTTTGTTTATCGATTTCTATTTCAATCGCCTTGAGATCTCCACGGATAATCTGACTATTCTCTTGAATAGGTTTGATATAATTTGGGGCCAGGGTGGGATACATATTTTCTTTATGCTCAAGAACTTCGATTCTAAAACCCATCCAAGGAAGATCCACGGCCTTACCGTCTTCAATGGCATGAGTGCTCCATTGTTGTGAGTCTTTATCAAAATAGGCCAATTGCTTCCCGAAAAGGAAAAGATGTGGATTTTTTTCAAAAAGTTTTTTACTCAAAATGCGGTAGGGAGAGGTTTGAATGAGTTGCATCTTCTCATCAAGAGGAAGAGGTGACATTTCAGGGAAGAATCTAAGAGTCTTTTCATCAAAATTAATTTCAAAAAGATTTTTCCCTGTGAGGGCCTTGGTCTTTTTAATATTTTTCTGAGAAGGTGAATTACATTTCCCTTCTTCCACATCCCAAATAATCAAACCCTCAGGGTAGTTTTCACCAAAACAGCTGGCCAGGACATCAGGCATATAATGAACATTGAGAAGACCAAGCTGCATCGTATTTTGGAAATCTGAGTTGGGGTTAAGACTCAAGGTCATCTCTTCGCCAAAATTATCATTATAAAGGCGGTAGCGTGAGCTGTGATCTCTTTCATTGTCTTGATTTTCAGACTTGATCCATGTCAGTTCTTGATCAGCAAAAGGGAGGTATCGTCCAATCTTGATATTTTCGTACTCAAGATTAAGGTTTTTCTCAAAAGGAGTATAAGGAAGATCCACCGTCACTTCTTTACCGTCCTGAGGGTATTGGATCTTAAGAAGATCATTATTTAACACAATTTCTCTGGTGGCGAGATTCGGCGCTAATGTCATCGTGCCATCAACTCCGGCCTTATAAGTGATAAATGACCCAATAAAAAGAGTAATGAGCCCGGCGTGAATAGTATAGAAGCCGTAGAGATGTTTTTTAGGTGGAAGTCTTAAAAGTGTGGCAAAAAGAATGCTCAAAAACATCATCAGTTGCAGGGCCATGAAGGGGATAGATTTATAGACTAAGCGATTGGCGTAATCTGTTCCGTGGTAGCTTTCCATGAAAGTTCCGAAGGCCAAGGCCACAGCAAAAAGAGCAATAATGATGACGGCAAATTTAAGATTACCAAAGAATAATTCCGTCTTGCGGTAGTATTTGAGAAGTGTGTCCATAAGTGGCAATAAGGTCTCATACAGCTCACTCATTGTCCACGGAAGGCAGGTTGCTAGAAGAGGTTTTTAATCAATGTCAAAGTCCCAAAAATAATGGGTTGATGCAAAAGATAAATTTTTAAAGAATGCCGTCCTGGGAGGGCCAGAAGAGGATGGGTGCGACAATTGTATACAAATTTCCAAAAGCCTTTAAAACTGGCCACTAATAGGCCTAAAAGTGTGCCTAAAAACCAAGGATAGATTGGGATAAAGTCCATGCTTGGTTTTTGAATTAAGCTAGACACCCAAAATAAATCAAATCCACTGAGTAGGCCGATTCCAATAAGGCCAATAATAAGAAGAATAAGTCCTCTGCGGCCCACTAAAAAGACACCAAATAAAGTGCTGAAGAAAATGCAGTGAAGAGTGCCGAAATAAACCCAGTTACTTGGGAAAATAAAAAACGTTGTGATTGAAATAAGAAGGGCCGAAAGAATCACTTTTATTTGTCTGTGCCAAAATTTTGACCAATCAATTCCATCTTCATAGGCCAGATGGAGCGAAAGACCGACAATAAAAAGAAAACTCCCTGCAATTATTCTTGGAAAAAAATACCAGAATCCACTAGAGAAATCAGTTTGTGTAAACCCCAGGGCCTTTAAATCGTAGGCCCCATGGAAAATAATCATCCATATAATGGCGATTGTTCTGAATACATCAATAAGGTCTGCTCGTTTGGTGGTCATTTATTCTCTCTTATAATGAAAAAAGGAGCATCGGCCTCAACCAAAAAGCGGCCTTGAGAAGAATTTGAGAGACCAAAGCTAGACAGAGGGGAGAGCTTTTTGGGGTGAGGAATCGGATAAGTAATATCTCCCTGCATTTTCACCACGGCCCCAGCGAGGGAGGCCAGACTAAAAGCTCCGTTAAAATCAAAAATCCAGCTCCCTTTGGTGTAGAACTGAAAAATGGGATGAATGTCTTCGTGATAATAGTGGATTTCTGTTTGCTCGCGTGTTTCAAGAAAAAGTGAGCTTTCTCCAAAATTAAACAGCTCGTGATCGCGTCTGTTCCCTAAAAAGCCCCAGAGATGAAGTTTTTTGAGGGGATGTTTTTTGAGAAGAGAAAAAGTATAGGCCAGATCACTCATTTCTTTTTGGGGATTGAGCCTATAAGTTTGTTCGGTTTGAGGATTTTTTCCGAGAGAATCACCGTCTCCTACCCATAAAAAAGGTGCATGAGCAAAGGTCTCACCTCCATCCACTGCAATCTGAGGAAGGACAGAGAAAGGATGGATAATATCTGGCCCCACCGGCCCTACTAAGACAATTTCATTTAATGACTCGGGAATAAGAGTATTCACAATTTGGCCCTAGGCTTTTTATTTCCTTCATTTTAAGCTTAATTTTCACTGACCTCAACCTCTTTCCCAATCAGGAGTCTCTATTGTGGGGATATTAATTTCTAAGCAAGCTAAAACTTTATTTGAGTCTCCCAAATATGTCCTGAAGGAACCCTCAGATTGGACTTATTGGAAGGCCGAGGGCCTTGGGGCAGGACTTCATCTGCGCTTTAAAGGAGAGAATCTCGACTGGAAAATCGTTCTCTCAGAGGCCATGGCCAGACTTTGTGAAGGAAAAGAGATGGATCGATTGGAGCAATTGGACTTCAGAGAAATCGATGCTTTTATTCGTGATAGAAACTCTGAGCCAGGATGGGAGCTTTCTCTGGCCGAACAAAAAGAGGCCCATATCTATATCCAAAATATTAAGGTTGGAGTGACCCTCTCCTATACTGAAGTGACTCTTCCGAGCTCGTGGACCCCAGGACAATTTAAAAAATTATCCCTTCCGGAGAAGATAAAAACATTAAAATCGATGTTCTCGAACCCTTTTGTTCAAAATCTTTACCGTGGGTTAGGGCCAATTAACCTCTTAGATGTCGAAGAACTGACGGTTTATTTACAGCTGCCCTATGAGACAGATGATCAACGTGCAAGACTGGATGATCTCCATTCTTGGCTCTCTTTCACTCTTAAGGAACCCGATCTCAATTTGATCCCAGAGTAAAAAAATGGCTTTTTAAGAGATAGGCCTAAAAAATGTGATTGCGTTAATGAAATTATTATCTATACAATAGTTCATAAGTAAGGTTTTAGAAGGAATACAGAGAGACATGGAAGAATCAGAGCTTCAGTTTACAGAAATTAAAAAAGAAGGCGATATTGAAACTCTCGCCAATTTTGATATGCAGGTATTTATCGAGTCTCAGGATTTTAGCTGGGATGTTGATAATGTTAAAAGAGAACTAAAGACTGGCTGGAAACTATTTTCGGTTAAATTTGGCAAAGAAACAGTAGCTGCTTTACTTCTCAAGAATGATAAGGATACGCTTCTAACTAAGAATACTCCTATAAAGATGGCCTTCCAGGGGAACGGCTTTTCTCATCAGATTAAAGATTTCTATGAGAAAGAAGCGGAGAGATTGAAGCTTAGAAATGTTGTGAACTATTGTCCTGTAGATAATTTTCGTATGATTGCTCTTAATGAGAGTCATGGTTATAAAAGAACTGGGAATTGCTATGGACCACATAAAAATATCATCGAATGGGTAAAACCGTTATAAGTTGCCAATACTAACCAATGGGACGTTAAGTCCTAATTAAGCCGGAGGAATGAATTATGGCAAAGAAAACAACAAAGAAAGCTGCTCCTAAAAAAGCAACTGCAAAGAAAGCTACAGCTAAAAAAGCTGCTGCTCCAAAGAAAGCTACAGCTAAAAAAGCTGCTGCTCCAAAGAAAGCTACAGCTAAAAAAGCTGCTGCTCCAAAGAAAGCTACAGCTAAAAA
>JBMLQL010000047.1:110580-180378 GCA_049241565.1 Bacteriovoracaceae bacterium
TAAAAAAGCTGCTGCTCCAAAGAAAGCTACAGCTAAAAAAGCTGCTGCTCCAAAGAAAAAATCTGCTCGTAAGCCAAATCCAGCTTTCATGAAGCCGCTTATGCCTTCTAAAGAGCTTGCTGAAATCGTAGGAGCTGCTGCTCTTCCACGTACAGAAGTTATGAAGAAAGTTTGGGGATACATCAAGAAGCATGATCTTCAAGACGCAAAAAACCGTCGTAACATCAATGCTGATGACAAGCTTAAAGCAGTATTCGGTGGGAAAAAATCAGTATCTATGTTCGAAATGACGAAACTAGTTTCTGGTCACCTTAAGTAATCTGTTAGCTCAATTGAGTTAAAAAGATAAGTCAGGCCACTCGCAAGAGTGGCCTTTCTATTTTCTGGGTCTCAAAAAAATAAAAAATCTAAAATTTAAAATTAGTTTTAATTTGCTCAGTGAGGTCTGACCCGAAAAGCTCAGGGCCTAAATCTGATTGAATGATCTGTTTGCAATAGAGTGTAGGGTTGCCTTGCTCAAACTTCTTTATTCCGGTGATATAGCTTAAACAAGAGTGTCCATAATGCTGAAGAAGCTCAGGAAATTGTTTTCTTATCTCTCTTAAGACTACCTTCCGTTTACTTTCATCTAAGGTGTTCATAGTTTCGTCTGGGAGAGTTTTAAAAGACTTAATCTTCTCCATGATTTTCTCTCGAAGCTCAATAGATTTACCAAGGGATTGAAGGCCACTCCAAGCGTAGTTGAACGTCTCGCCTTGTGAGGGATTATCCATAAGATAGTAGACATAAAAAAGCTTTGTCTGAAGGGGAGTGAGCTTGTTTTCTTCTTTTAAAATAGCAAAGGCCTGCTCTCTATCCAGGGCCGGGTAGTCAGGGCCGAGTTTTTTAAAGGCATACTGAGAAAGGCCATCCATACAATCAGGATGCACCATGGCCTTAAGTTTTTTGGCAAAAGAGCCCTCTTTATTAACTTTAATCCATTCGATACGGATTTTTTCCCACAAAAGATCATTGATCTGATCACGTTTGCAGTAAAACTCACTAAGAGGAGAGTTAAGGGCCACACTTAACCATGGCCAGTAATCGAATTGAGTCTCTTTGGGATGAAATTTTTCGATCAGCTCAACAGTTTTAATGGCCGTATCCGGATCTCTTGGGTCTGCTTCCCAGAAGTCCTTGAGTAGAGGCCAGCATGTCTCCCAGGGAGAAGCTCTGAAGCAATCTTGGAGATAAGTTAGACCAAACCTAAACCGTAGAGGCCTGAAGAATTCATTATTTTTAAGAACCGGCCAGGAAAAAAGGGTTTCCACCATTTTATAGTCTTCAATAGTCGGCCCGGATTTTTGATTGATTCCTTTGGCCCAGTTTTCGGCCATTGAAAGGGTCATCTCTTTCCAGCGTTCATTTCTCTCTGAGGGACGAATGTCGAGGGCATGAGCAAAATACTCTAAATAACCCTTTTCCTGGGCCAGGATTTCAAGATCGGCCATGGAATACTTCTCCTGGGCAAAGAGCTTGAAATGGAAGCTAGACAGAATAAGAAGGCAGTAGAGAATCCTCATTGTTTAAGTGTAATTTTTCTAGGTCCATCTCGTCAAATTTTCCTTCACTTTCTTCATTCCCGAACACTCTTAAAATAGGATAAAACTGTTGGGTTCATCTATGAGGAGGATCCCCTTGAAAACGTCGCTCGCTGAGCTAGGTGCTGTTGCTATTCCAGATGTTGTTCGTAAAGAGTGGAGTGAAGGCCAGATAGCTTGGTCTATTCATTATTATCAAGAGTTTTCATCTCAGATTTTTCCTGAAGGAAATCTGCACTCCAAGATTGCGAGTCTAGTGAGTTTTGTGATGAAAAAGAATTGGGGACATGGACTTCGCCGCGAAGTCGTTATCGACCTCTTTCCTTTCTTGTGTGCCATCAGGCCTGAAGAAAGGGCCGTCTATATCGGGACAAGACGTTTAAGCCGTGAGTTGACTCTTTTAAAACTGACTGAAAAACACTCTTTAGTTATTAATTCTCAATATGAAAAAAAGATGGACCATCTTAAAGAGCATATTGAGAAGATGAGCACTCTTAATGTGGATCTTTTTCCTACCGATATTGAGTTTCTAACGACTCAAAATAATTTACCAAACTTTCTCGATCAAGCCGCGTGGAACGAAGTTGATAAACTAGCTGCCCAAAAATATAAAACTCTCTCAAATTATGTTTCATCTTATAAATCTACTCCATTTGAAAAATTCTCTGATTGGGGATTAAGCCTCACGGCCCAGTACTCACTTATTAGGATTCACCTCCTGAAATTCTTGGCCCTTCTTCCTTCTCTTGATCATGATAAGGGTGAAGAAGTAAAAAGATGTCTTCTGGAAAGTTTAAGGCGTCTTTTTGTTGATCATGAAGAACTAAAGCGTAAAACTAAAACTATTGCTGATAGACCTCTTCCAAATTACCTCTGGTGGAGTCTAAAGCTTGGTAATAAAATAGCAACTTTTATTCCTTCGCACCTGCTGGCAAGTATTGTGAGATCACTGGTTAAAAAAATGGCCAAGAGATTTATTGCTGGCGAGAGCATTATGACCTCTCATGAAACCCTGGCCTCATTAAGTCGAACTAAGCGTGAAGCCACTCTGGATCAGCTTGGAGAGCTCGTCGTGAGTGCCAAAGAAGCCGATGAATATTTTGAAAAAGTATTGCAGCTTATTCATGGGATGAAACATCATTACGCTCGTGGAGAGAAAAACGGGGCAGGGATTTTAAAGGCCCATGTTTCAATTAAGGTGTCGGCCCTCTCTCATGATTTTAAACCTCAGGCCTTTGAGTCGACTTATCAAAAAGTTTCAACAAGATTACGACGTATTCTTGTTGAGGCCCAGCGTGAGCAAGTTTTTGTTAATATCGATGCTGAACACTACCACTACCGAGATCTAGTTTTTGAAATTTACCAAAAAGTTCTTCTAGAGACTCCCGAGCTTTATGATTATGCTCAGACAGGAATTGTGGTTCAGGCCTATTTGCGCGATGGGGCCCGCCACCTCAAAGATGTAGTGAATCTGGCCCGCAGACGTGGGCACCGTATGGCCATTCGCCTTGTGAAAGGAGCTTACTGGGACGCAGAGACCATTGAGGCCACGGCCCATCAATTTGAGTCACCTCAATTTCTTAATAAAGAAGAATCTGATATTCACTTTAGACAACTGGCCGCACTTGTTCTTGAAAACGGAGAATTTCTCCAGCTAGCGATGGGGTCTCATAATCTGGCCGATCATTGTTTTATTGAGTCTCTTCGTGAAACTCATTATAAAGATGCTCCTGTGATTGAGCATCAGTGTCTTCATATGACCTATGAGGCCCTCTCTCATGGTCTGGCCAAAATGAATTGGCCAACTCGAAACTATATGCCGATTGGGAATCTCCTTGTGGGAATGGCCTATTTGGTTCGACGAATTATGGAGAATTCATCACAAGTGGGGATTCTTTCTCAGATGAGATCTCACAAGAATAAAGCTGACTTCAAAACTCCTGTCCAGATTCATGTGGCGAAAAAAACTCAAGGGAAAATTGATCGAGAAAATTACCTGGTCAAGATGAGCTCAGAGTTCGCACCAGCTAGGCCCCTGCGCTTTTTTATTCAAGAAGAGAAAGCCTCGTTTATGTGGGCCTTAAACCAGTTTAAAAAAAATCTCGATAATAACCAAGATTCGCTAAAGGCCCTTGAGGGTGAGAAGATTATCTCTTCTTCTGATCCTGATATTGTCGTGGGTGTGATTCAAGAAACATCAGCTGAAGCCGTCGCTCCTATGATTGAAATGATGGAAGCCGAGCTTAAGGATTCTTTTTGGTCTAAGAGTGGACTCATCCTCTACCGTGTAGCGGTGATGCTGAAAGCGGCTGATTTGATGCTTCTTAAAAGAAATAAGCTGTGTGCACTTATCGTTTATGAAGCAGGTAAAACATGGACTGAGGCCCTCGGTGATGTGGATGAGGCCATCGATTTTATCAATTTCTATGCTCGCGAAGAGGTAAGGCTTTGCGAAAAAAATACAAACCTTGAGGCCCGCGGTTTAGTAAGTGTTATTGCTCCATGGAATTTCCCTCTGGCCATCCCTTGTGGAATGGCAGTGGCGCCCTTGGTGGCCGGAAATGGAGTCCTTTTAAAACCTGCTGAGCAAACTCCTTTGATTGCCAAAGCTCTCGTCGATATTCTTTATAGTGCAGGTGTACCGACAGAAGTTTTAAAACTTGTGTTAGGTGACGGTGAGAAGGTGGGGGCCCCGCTGGTGAAGCATGATAAGATTGCAGGCATTGTCTTTACGGGTTCGAAAAAAGTGGGTCAGTGGATTTATTCTGAGGCAGCCGGAAAAATTAATCATCACTTCAAATCACAACTTCCAGTTTCAAAGAAAGTGATCACTGAGATGGGTGGGAAAAATGCCATTATTGTGACTCAAAACTGTGAGATGGATGAAACAGTGAGTGGTGTGATTGCTTCTGCCTTTGGGCATGCAGGACAAAAATGTTCAGCCGCTTCTCGCGTTCTGGTCCATAAAAATGTCAAAGATGCTTTCATTAGTCGTCTTGTTTCTGCAGTCAAAGATCTTCAGGTGGGACGGGCCGACGAGGCCAGTACTTTTGTGAATCCTCTTATCAGTGCTCATGATCAGGCCAGAGTTCGAGAGATTGTCAAAGCGGCAGCGGATGAGGCCATCCGTTTCGGTGGAAGAATTTTAGTGGATCGCTCTTTTGAAAAACTTCCTGGTTTTTGTGTTGGCCCCGCAGTGGTGGAGATTCCTCTGGCCCGAGCGAAAAATCCTGAATCATGGTCACAAAGAGAAATTTTTGGGCCGGTTCTTCATGTGATTGCTTATGATCATTTAATGGAGGCCATCGAGATCTTTAACTCTACTGAGTATGCCCTGACGGGAGGAATTTTTTCTCAATCGCAAGATGATATCGATTTTACGTTGAAGTTTATTAAGTCAGGAAATATCTACGTGAACCGTGGGATTACTGGTGCTCGAGTGGCCATTGAGCCTTTCGGTGGCTTCAAAATGTCAGGAACAGGACCCAAGGCAGGCTCTGCTGATTATCTCCGCTCATTTCATTATTTTCCCATCGAGGAAACAAAAGAGCTTAGTTTCGAATGGGCCCAGGGAAGTGGATTTAAAGTCTTCACTCCGAGACCATCACTTATCTCAGGTCCTGGACGTCTCAAAAGATTTGGACAGTTTATTCAGCCACTCATGAATCAATTTGAGATGATTACTGGCACAGTAAGTGAGACAGATAAAAATAAACTTAAAACTCTGGCCGATTGGATCGATCAGCATCTGCTTAATTATCTCAATGGGAATCATTCTAATTTTAAGATTCCTGGTCAGCTTAGCTATAACGATAAATCGATGGTGAAAGACTCTGGGCTATTCATTGTAAAAGATGAAAAACCTTCGATTCAGACCATGATTAATTTTGTCACCTGTATTGCCACTGGCCCTGGTGTGGCGGTGGCCTGTGTGACAGAGAAGGCCTATAAAACATGGAAGCCAATTCTTGAGCTTGTCTGGAAGGCAGGGTTCTCAAAAATTAATGCTGATGTTTACCTGATGGGCAAACATGAATTAAAAACACTTCTTTATGAATCTCATTTTGATTTTGTTTACTTCGGTGGCTATAGCGATGAGTACAAAGAAATTATGAATAATTCAGTGGAAGAAGAAACCTTTAAGAAAAGCATGAGGCATATTTATAGCGATCTTGAAGGCATTGACTTAAGTTCTCCTGAACTGATTGTGGATCAATATATTTGGGTCCGTTCTCTGGCCATCAATACCATGAGACATGGCGCCCCTTTGGAGCTTCATTAATGAAAGGCATTGTTTTAGGTTGCGGTAACATGAGTCAGGCAATGATTCAAGGGATGAAGGGAGTAGTTGATTTTAAACAAACCTTTTTTTATACACCTTCAAAAACTCGCGCCAAAAATCTTGCCCAAGAAGTGGGAGGTCTTTTTGCTCAAGAGTTAGATGATCTTCCTCGTGATCCGGATTTTGTCTTTATCAATTGCAAGCCTCAGCAGTTTAATCAATTGGCCCAGGACTTAAAGGGGAGATTTACTTCTAACCCACTCTTTATTTCAATCCTCGCGGCCACTCCAAGGTCTTTACATGAAACTCTCCTTGGTTCAGATCGTATTCTGCGAGTGATGCCTAATATGCCTGTTCGTTATCAGAAAGGCGTCTCTCTTCTGCTCTCAAGCAATGGTGTGAGCGACAGTGAGAAAAAAAAATGGACCGAGTACTTAGGAAGCTTAGGGATGATAAAATGGACCCAAACAGAAGAGGAATTTAATCGTTTGATGCTTCTTTGTGGTTCTGGCCCGGCGTTTATGTATCAATGGCTAAGGTGGCTCTCTCAGATGAGTGATGATCTTGATCTTGCTCAGCGAGAAGAGCTTAGTATTGCTGTGATGGAAGGGGCCCTCTTTGCTTTAAAATCTGCCCCTGAGAAAAATCTTGAAACTCTTATTGGTGAAGTGACTTCAAAAGGTGGCGTCACCGCTGCAGTCCTTGAGGGATGGAAAACAGCTGGAGTAGAGGAATCATTAAAGAAGGGATTTATTCAAGGGGAAAAACGAACAAATGAGATTCAGGATCTCATTATTAAGGGCCCATAAAATCTTGTTTTTCGTTTTCTGGTTCTTGAATCAGTGGGGTTTCACAAAATCTTTGCTGAAAAAAGCACCTCACGCCCAGGGGCTGAATTTAGTTTTCTTAGAAGCTAAATACGTAAATGAACCTTACAGAAATGACTGACTATTTAGCTTTTACCAGAGGATCAAGTCTGAGCAAAATAAACCGGTAAGATCGGCCTCTCAATAAGGATTCTTGAATTTTCTCCCAACTAAGAGATAATCAGTTTAGGTTTATCCTGGAGGTGATCCTATGGACAATATCAGAGATATTCTTAATCAGTTTCACAGCAAAAAGCGCTCCTTGGGAGCTGCTGAAAAATCTGTCTCAGGCCCTGTTCTTAAGCCCACTTTTTCAGAAGTTCCGGACGTTTTTTTTGATGAGATTATAGGAAAATTTAAACTCAATCGCCAAGATATCGCCGTTCTCATGGCCTTGTACCGTCAGATCTGGTGCAAACCAAATCTCTATCGAAGTCACGGTATTGGTCCCTTAAATTCATACCAAGAGCTCGCCAGCAGTATTCAGCTGACTCAAGAGGAAACACTTCAGGCCCTCAGGCATTTGGAGTCTTATAATCTTATTGAGACGATTCGGTCGGGACAATATTTTGTGAGAAAGTACTTCACGGAAGAAAATGATTTAAAGTATGGTCAAGACTACGATCATTTTTTCTAGTGGGGGGAGTGTGGCCCTTTCCTTTCGTCTTGCTGAATTAGCGTCTTTTTATCAATCTGAAGAGAGTATCTATGATATAGGCTGTGACCATGGTCTTCTTGGTCTATCGTTTAAAACCAATCCTTATTCAGTAGACATTATTTCAAAAACAATAGATGCGGATATTACTGAGCCTCCTTATATCTTTACGTTAAAAATAAATGGTCAAAAAGCAAAGATCAAAAAAACAAACTCACTTATCTTTATTGCTGGTATGGGTGGAAAAACCATTATTGATATTCTCAAAAACTGGTCTGAAGAAAATCTTTTAAATTGCTCGCAAATTGTCCTCTCGCCACATCGTAATCTTCTTGAACTCAGGGCCTATCTTCATCATGAAAATTTCATTCTTGTAGGGGAGAGAGTGCTGTCTGAGAACAATCAATTTTATGAAGTTTTCTCAGTCACCAAATCTAAAAATATTGGCCCGAGGGTGAGTCTCTATGGGGAAGAGCTCTGGGAAAGGCCTGAATCTGCCAATTATCTCAAGCATCAGCTAGGCTATTTGGAGTATCATCGTGACTGCCAATCATTGGCGTACCTTAATTATCTCAAGCGGTTAGCAAAATAAATCTTTTGATTTATTTAACATATGATAAAATTTCTTTATGACAGCTAGTCGATTGATCTATTATTTTGGAGACGACGAGGCCTATTTTAAGGTGTTCCAGGGCGAGTTCAATTTAATGTACGGCTCCCTAGGGATCACATTCAAACGCTTTTTTGAAACCGACCCAAAAAAAGTTCAGTCTCTTTTTCTCAAGGCCTATCACGATCAGCCAGCTCTTATCCTTATTGATTATTCTAAAAACTCAAACGATTATCTTCATCTTGCTCGACTCTTTACGAGAACAATTAATTATGAGCCCTATAAGATTATCGGTCTTCTTGATTATCTCTCCTCTCCGGATGTGATCCGTGAAAGTATTCTCACAGGGGTAAAAATCAATCATATTAAAAGTGCTGAGATTTTTGATGTGGTCTTTAGCGCCATGATGCTTATTAGCTCAAAGGATACTAAGGAGCATGGATTTGCCACAGCTAAATCAAAAGAGGAACTAGAGGCAGGGATTCTATGTAAAATTGGATTGATTAATCTTGAAACGATTCATTTTGAAACAGATCTTAAACTCAATCAAAACGAAGAAATTATTATCAATAATTACTGGGCCAATGAAAAAATTATTAAATCTGGTCAATTTATGGTGAGTAGCATTGAGAATTCACCGATTTTTTATAATTTTAATTATTCTGTTGATGCTCAGATTAAATTTGTTTCTGCTCCTGTCATCACACCTGAAATGTCAGATGAAAGAAAACATGATCTCAATGAAGAATATCAACATGACGTCGTGAAATATCAACGAAAACTCAAGTCATGGATTGTTGACAATCTAAGTCGCTCTCAACGAAAAAGCGTAAAAGTTCTTATCATTGACCGCGAACTGATCATGTATAATGATCAAAAACCGACTGATCAATATGAATACCTCATTAGATGTCAGCCTTTTTTAAAAGACATTCATCTTGAACTTAATCGTCAGCGTCCAAATGTAATTGCCTTTGTCCTTGAGAATCGTCCAGATGATGCTACTGAAGATGCTTTTTATAACGATGCTAAAGTTCTGAGGCGCTTGATTGAGGTTATTAAAAACAAATATGAAGACTATAAGCCGTATATTGTTGTCTTCAAGTCAGGAACGGCTTCATCGAAAGATTTTCAGCAAACGCATGATTATGAACAGCTTCTAGCTTACAGTGGTGATCTTTCTCCAGATGTACTTTTAAAGATGGCAGATATCTTCTCTAAAAAAATTCCGTCTATTGCGGCCAATCCTAAAGAACTTACTGAAACGGTTTATCTGCGTAAGACTTCTCCTGCCACTTTTGGAGAAATACTTACTCAAGTTAATATTTTAAGTTGCTCTGAAATCGATATGACAATCGAAACAACAAGAGAGCTGGGTCATTTCAGTGTCCTGCACTTTAAATTACCAGTAGACATGTATGCTACTGTTATTCCAAACGAAAAACTTAAAGGAAATAGCTATTACTGTTTAATTCATGGAATTGGAGAAAGTGAGAAGCAAGATCTTCGGAGATTTATTAACTCAATTTTTTTTAGAGATCTAGAAAATCAGAAACAAGCCGAAAGAGATGAGTTTGAAAAATTAAATCAAGCAAAACTCAAAGAATTGCAAGATGAACTGGCCAAGAAACAAGCTGAAGAAGCTGAAATTTATGAGCAAGAACATCAAAATCAAGACCCTGTCGCACCTGAAGAACCACCTAAGGAATAACCCTAAGGCCCTTGTCAATAAACCCTCAATCAGTCTATCTTTGAAGGATGAAACTTCTTAAAGTTATCGTTATTATTTTCGGGATCTATTTTTTTAGACGTCTTTTTCAGCTTTATAAGGCAATGAAGGCCATTCAAGAAAAGCAGATGGAAAAAGATCAGGCCCGAGCAAAAGCAGCAGAAGGCGATATTATTGAAGCTGATTTTAAGGTTATTAAATAAGCTTTTTGAATCGCCTCATCCAGTCTTTAAGCCCAGTGTAGTCTTCACTTTTAAATACCATTAGCTCAAACTGCTCAATCATTTGAAGGATTTCATCTTTATTTTTAACATCAGTTTTGAGAATGAATTGATTGATTTTCCCTAATTCTAATGAATTTTCTTCTCGTCCTAAGACTGTCATTTGAGAGAGAAGAAGTCTTGTGGCCTTCTCAAAATCATTTTCTTTACGACGACGCCAGAAGGGACGTTGCCAAAGATAGCTCACGAGTCCAAGAAGAAGGATGATGAGTGGAAGGATGGAATAAAACTGCTTAAGATCAAGCTCAAAGGAGCTGGCCAGCTCCATCTGCGAGGTTCGATCATAGTTTTCGATTAAGTTATAAAACTTCACATTCCACTGTTCAATCCACTGTCTCGGGCCTTTAAGAGCGCTTAAATAGGTCATCCACGGACGATCTCTTGCTTCAAGGACTTGCTCAATATAACCGGCCCCTCCCAGATTAATACGATCTGGAGCAATCCATTCTACTGGATCGATACGCACCCATTTCTGATCAATAAGGGCCTCAACCCAAACATGAGCATCATTTTGAGAGACTTTATAGATACTTGTATAAGGATTATAATCTCCCCCTAAAAACCCTGAGACTAATCGAGTAGGGATTTGATGAATACGTAGGATTAACCCCACAGCTGAAGCAAAATGAGAGCAAAAACCGACTTTTTTATTAAACCAAAAATCATCAAAATTCTCCACTCTCCCAGGTGAGAGAGAATAGCTGAATTTCTCCTTAAACAGATGCTGACGAATTTTTTCAACGACCTCTCTGGGGTGATTGGACTTAAATTGACGAAGAATCCTCTCTCTGAAACCACGCTTCATCTTAGGTAAAATCAGATATTTTTTTTCATCTAGTGGCGAGAGTCTCTCCGGCGCTTGCTCAACACTAAGATCTGAGTAAGCGGTATAATTCGAAACGCGAGTAAATCGACCTTGAGGCCTTGTGGAGTTAACAGCATCCACAGAATAAGGACTTCCGGCCCAGACAAAAGTATGGGGTCGATCAAGAGCAAACATAAACTCTTCAGTGGTAACTGATTTAATAATTTGTTTTACTCCTCGTCCCTGATCGGGTTTACCTGTCAAGGTAAGCATTCGATCATGGAAATCACTGCTCCAATTCCAGCCGTCAGTTGAGGAGATGGTATTTCCTCGCCAATAAAGCTGCGAAGTCGGGATTTTTTCATTAATTTCTGCCTGAAAGACGGGACGTGAGTTAAAGCCAAGCTGCTCTATCTCATCCAGACGTACGTCTGAAGTATAGCCCACTTCACCTTGAGAAGGAGGAGTAGGACGATAGAAAAAAGGAGACAAGGCCCGAGGGAAAACGAGAAAAAGAATAATAGTTAATGGAGCGGTGACAAGAAGATAAATCATCAAACTCTTTAACCGTAGAGGACTCTTTCTATCTGAATACAAGGCCGCAAAAAGAAAACCAAGTCCACCTAAAACAAAGGCGAAATAGAATAAGCTTTTCTCAAAAAGCATTCCTACACCAAGAAGAAGAATCATTCCAAAAAATAAAATCAACTGATCTCGAGGTGCGTTTTGCTCGACAAATTTCAGAGGAATCACCGCCAGAAGAAAGTTCACACCAATCTCTGGATCAATCCATCTTCCATAATAAAACCAAATACTGAGCCCCATAAAAATCAAAAGAATATTCTTAGGTAAAGTCTTAAGCGGCTTTTTAAACCAAATAAAAAGATAAACACAGAGGTTGGCCAAAACAGTGGAGTAGATCACAATATCCCAAAGAAACCAAAAAATCAGTGGATAAATGAAAAGTGAAATCCGGAGAAGATTATTTTTCCCTAACATGAGGCCAGCCGTCTTAGGGATTTAATCATGAAGGTCTCTGAGGACTCTGGCCCTTCAAGTACACCATTGACTGCCAATTTCCATGGGCGATTCTCTTGAAAGAGGTGAGTGATAAGATAACTTGCCTCAGAAAGATCTGTTTCTAGAGTGGGGGAGTGAGTAAAAATTTGAATCAGAATATCATCAACACCTCGATGCTCCTCCCCAATAAAAATAAAAAGCTCATCACTTTTAGCGAGTCTTTTCCAATCAATTCTTTTAGCGTCATCGCCATTAAGATAAAGTCGATGATAATCTCGGCCTTGAGTTCTCACAACTGCCACATTATTTTCATGAGTAGTATCAGAGAGATAATTTTGAGCTGAGCTGTAGATTTTGGCCGGATAAATCCAGAAATTCTCGTCTAGTTTAAAAAATCGCCAACTATAAAAAAGGCCTAAAAAACCTGACGATCCCATTTTTATATAATCAGCTTTATAATTTCCGCGCTTAGGAACAAGTGCATGCAACGTGTGTTGTGATTCTATTAATGGAAGTTTTTGATGATCACTAGTTTCAATCACAGCATTAAGTTTTTCTAAAAAATTTTTATGATCAGGATGATGGCCTCTAAGTTTGACTAACATGGGAGAGCTCGCTTCAGCGTCAGCAAAATGAATGGCCTCAAATTTAAAGTTCTGCATCCAAAAATGGGCCTCAATAAGCCAAAAAAGGGCAAGACTAGAAAGGAGTAAACCTAGGCCCAAAAGAAGATTATTGCTATAGCCCACACCTAAAAGGAAAATAAGAAAAATAAGTCCAATAAGATACCAACCCATACTGGTGGGCATGATATAAACTCGAGATTTTTTTCTAAACTGGTTTTGGATAAACCATTTTATTTTTTTCATGGGACAAAATGGATACTTTTTAAATACTCACGGGCCTTGAGATGTTCTGTTTCTGTGGTCTGTTGCTGATGATAAAACAAACGATGTCCGGCCACATAAGGAAATAGCTCAGTCACATCGTCCGGAATTACATAATCACGATCATGAATATAGGCCCAGGACTTAGCGGCTTCAATCAGATCTAGCCCACATCGGGGACTCAGGCCACTCATCTCGTGACGCCCGCGGGATTTTTGTAAAAGATTGGCAATAAATTCAACTACCGGAGCAGCGACTTTAACTTCTTTGATATTTTTTCTGTGATTCGCAAGATCACTCTTTGTATAGATTGACTTCATTTCTTTAAATTGATCAAGGCGAGTCCCGGTTTGAAGAAGAAAAACTTCCTCTTCGTGAGACATCTTACCCATAGAAAACTTGAATAAAAATCGATCTAACTGAGATTCCGGTAAAGGGAATGTTCCAATCTGGTGACGAGGATTTTGAGTCGCAATAACACAAAAGAATTCTGAAAGGGCGTGGTTCTGATTATCCACCGTCACGTTTTTCTCTTCCATGGCCTGCAGAAGTGCACTTTGAGTTTTCGGTCCACCACGATTAAGCTCATCAGCAAGAATGAGTTCACCGAAAAGTGGTCCTGGCCTGAAAACAAAATCTTCTTTTTCTTTGCGATAAAACGTCAGACCAATCAGATCACTGGGAAGAAGATCACTCGTGAATTGAATACGATGAAATTCAAGATCAAAAATTTTACTCAGAAAATGCACTAAAGTAGTTTTGCCCACTCCTGGAACATCTTCCACTAAGGCATGCCTTCCAGTGAGAAGTGTGACAAGTCCAAGCTTGAGGGTAAGTTCATTTCCAGGCAGGAACTTTCGGCCTTTATCAAGACATTCATTAATCCAAGAGTTCATTCATTTATTCTAGGCGATAATAAAGTGGTGCCAATATAAATTGACAATATTTCGTCATTTCAACTCCTAAGTCTAAACTGGCCTTATTTGGACGTATGGATGTAACTCGATGAAACCACACAATTCATGACAAGATTAATCAAGTTTCACCAGAAGACTCCGATATGAAGACCTACAATGATCCTTAGATTTTACTTAGGGATCACAGAGGAGGACCGTTTGAAGCGTGAAATTAGTATGGAGTTCCAGGAAAAGTTAGTCACCCAATACCGTGACCTTATCCATGAAGCTGTTTTAGAGAGTGAATCTGAACATCGGACAGTGCTGAATCTTGGACGTCTCAACGCCAAGCTTAAAGTGATCTTAAAAGCCGCTCAGTACGACGGACTTCCCGAGAATGTGATCAATACACTCATTGATGAAGCCGTCCCTACGACCCAAACTTATTCAAGGGCCGCTTAGAGTGTAATCACTCAATCTTTTAATCTCATCAACCGATAAAATGGCCATGAAATATTGGCCATTTTTTTTGCTATTCATTTCTCCAACCATTCTCGCTCAAGAGATTGAGAAACTCACTAAAACAGTAGTTGAAGTTCAAAACGCACTTCCCACTAAAGAAGGGGCTTCAATCGCCTCAGATTTAGAGGATAAACTTGCTGAAGAAGATTGCCCTATCTCACCTGAACAAGATGAGATCGACGCTCAATCATCTCTTCCGCTCAATTTAAAACGTAGTGGGTGGAAAGTTCTTTTTGAAGTGAAATATAATCCCATTCAAAAACAAGAAAGTACTCATCAAATATTTAATGCCTGGAAAGGTATGGGAAGCTTTGTTGAAAACTCTCTCGCTAGTCGTGGTCGAACACTTCCACAAAATCTAGCGGAAATGAATACACTAGGAGCTGAACTCAGCCATGAAAATCCAAATATCGGAACACCTGAAGTTATTAGAAATGCGATGATTATCAGACACCTCGAAAATTCGGGAACTCCCGATGAGATGTATTCAAATTATAAAAATCTTATAAGTGAAATGAACACACAAGATAAGCTTGGACTTCTGACAAGTATCGCGAGCTATATTCCCTATAATGATGATCGAGCGAGTTTTTTTAGTTCACAAAATGAAAGTACAAAGGGAAAAATCTCGCCTTTTCAGATCATGCGTGCTGATACCACTGGTGGAATTTGTGGCGATATCCATTCAACTGTGGCCAAATTCGCTGAGATTTCTGGTTTTGAAGCGTTCACTATTGGTTATGCCTTAAATGAAGGTGATTTTAAAGATGGTGGTTCTCAACACGTAATTTCTGCAGTGGTTGATCCCAATGATAAAGATAAGGTCTATTTGATAAACTACAGTACACTTCAAACTAATGATCTCTCAGAAGGCCAAAGCTTACGTCTGGCACCGACTAATAAACAAACAGGAACCGGAATCATTTATCGTATTTTTAAAAATGAGGGTGATGCTGAAGCAGGGAAAATGCAACAAATCGGCGTTCTTCCGACTTCACTACGTGGTTTTTTTGATGAGCTCACTCAAAAGCAGTATCAATTACAAAAAGCTCTTCCTCAGAATCAAAATTTTACTCAGAATAAAATCTCTTTGATTCATGAAAAAGAAAAAGTCAAAGAGCGCGGCTCATCGACAATGTTTAAGCAAATCGGTGAGGAGATGACTGTTTACCAAGGAACAACCCAAGAAGGGGAGATCTGGGGTGTGGCCGTTTCAACAGATAAATATAAAAAGATTTACAATAATAATACCGGCAAGCTCAAGACCACAAAATACTTCGGCGCTACCCTATCAGGCTCATTACTTGACAACAATGCTTCGACACCTGGTCCGGATATGTATTTCGTTTATCTGAAATTAACTGGTGCAAAGATTTTTCATCTCATCGAATCACCGCAGTTTAAATTTGCAGGTGCTATCGGTTATAGTTTTGATGCTTTTGGGGCCATGAACAAGGCCTCAGGAACTATGGTTTCAGTCGACGGAAATTTTGAAACATTTGCGCAAGTTCTGGCCGAATATCAAAAGAATAATACTAATATAAAAATGGCCATTAAACTCGACAATACCATTGCACTGAAAGATCAAAATCTCATGACAGATTTTTCAAAATATCCTGAAAATATTCGGCCATTTAAACCTAATGCTTCAAGTGCTGAAGTGAACCTTACTCAAAAAATCGATGATAATACTTATGCCACTGGATCGGCCCAGGCGACACTCACAAATATGGGCAACAGGATCATGCTTTCATCAGGCCTTATTCATAACCAAACAGCTGTTAATTTAAGCTATACCGGTGGCATTGGATCAGCGAGCTTGAGTGATAACGCTCTTAAAAACGTGAACCTTATCAATAACTCTTTGGGGTTTGATGGCTTCAGATTATCGGCTTCCCAGGGCTTTTCAAACAAGTCCCGTACATTCAGTGGAAGTGCCGGTGGCTACCTAGGAATCACTAGTTTTGGGATCCCAAATGCTGGGGCCGGAGTAAAGCTAGATATTGGAAACGGCTCAAAAAAGAAGAAATATAAGTCGAAGTAATTTAAAGTATTTTAAACACTGCTCGCACGATAATCTTTATTATCGTGCGAATCAAAAAAGGCCTTACAGACGAAATCGATCCTATAGATATTGTCCTTCGTCATCATCTCGGTCGTCGCTTGTTACTACATACTGAGATTTGCACTTCGCGTTTTGAGCATACTTTCCAGAAAAAAATCTTTCCTTCAAATACGCTCTTAACATTTTTAGTCACAGCAAGTTCAAATTTATTTGAAGCTACATCAACTTTTAATTGAGCCGCAAGAACTCTTGATGAGCTATAAGCTTTTTCAACCTCAACATCTGCACCATCATTCATTCTGTTGTTAACTCCATAGTTAGCAAGAACGATATTTCCAGACGAATCAGTTGTAATAGAAACAGTATAATTGGCCGACTTACAGTCTACTTGTGTTCCTGCGAAAGCAGAAAAAGTACCGGTTAACATTGTAGCTAAAATTAGCTTTTTTATTTTGACCTCTTTTTTTAATAAATGAATTTTAAACGGAATACTGAGAAAAGATAACAGCAAATAAGATCGGCTTGAAGTGAATGGGTAAAAATCAAATTAGGATGAAATAAAAAAGGGCACCTGCACAGTGCCCTTCTTTTGGATTCAAAACCTAGTTCAGAAATCCTTCTCTGATGATATCGTCCTTGATTTTCTTGATGTTTGTTTCCTTCCTAAATTCTAAAGAAAACTTAAGCTGATCTTAAACATTAATATTCTTACTTTTCCTCACTCTGCCCAAAAAGTAAGGGCCAGAATACCCTGGCCCTTACAATCGAATAATATCTGGGAGTTATTATGCTTTTTTCGTCTCACGAAGGGCCTCAGCTCGAAGGTCCTTACGTAAAATCTTTCCGACATTTGATTTAGGAAGTTCTGTTCTAAATTCGATCATCTTAGGCACTTTGTATGAAGTCAGGTTCTCACGACAGAACTTCAAAAGCTCATCAGTCGTAAGCGATTCATCCTTCTTCACCACAAAAACCTTCACTACTTCCCCTGATTTCTCATCCGGGATACCAATGGCCGCACATTCAAGAACTTTCGGGTTTTGGCAAACTACATCTTCAAGCTCGTTTGGATAAACATTAAAGCCTGAAACAAGAATCATATCTTTTTTACGATCAACGATTTTTGTAAATCCTTGCTCGTTCATAAATCCAAGATCCCCTGTACGGAAAAATCCATCTTGAGTCATAACCTTGGCCGTTTCATCAGGACGCTGCCAATAACCTTCCATGATTTGTGGACCTTTAATACAGATCTCTCCGATCTCTCCTAGAGGAACGGTGCGATTATTATCGTCTTTAATTTCAACATCTGTTGACGGAATAGGAAGACCAATAAGACCGTTATAATCTTTGAGCGTCATTGGATTGATACAAGCCGCTGGCGACGTTTCTGTGAGTCCGTAAGCTTCAATAAGTGGACGATTCGTGACTTGCTTCCAACGTTCCGCCACAGATTTTTGAACGGCCATGCCTCCACCGAGAGCAACTTTAAGTGACGAGAAATCTAACTTTCTGAACTCTTCATTATTTAAAAGACCATTATATAGAGTATTCACTCCCGTAATCGCCGTAAACTTCCATTTACTCATCTCTTTTACAAAACCAGGGATATCTCTTGGGTTTGTAATAAGAACATTCAACGCCCCAACTGAGTTAAAGATAAAGCAGTTCGCAGTGAGAGAGAAAATATGATAAAGTGGAAGTGGAGTAATAATGATCTCTTGTCCATCAACAATAAGATTTTTAATCCACGCACGGGCCTGAAGCATATTGGCCACGATATTTTTGTGTGACAGGACTGCTCCTTTGGCCACACCAGTTGTTCCACCAGTGTACTGAAGGAAAGCAATATCATCTTTTGTCACAGTCACGTGCTTAAACTTGTCAGCCTCGCCCTTGGCCAGACATTCTTTGAAACTTAAAGCATTAGGAATAGTAAATGGCGGAACCATTTTTTTCACATTCTTAATCACAAAGTTCACAATATAATTTTTTGGAAACTTTAACATATCCCCAATCTCAGTCAAAATGACATGCTTGACTGGCGTTGAAGCAATAATTTTCTCTAGTGTGTGACCTGAGTTTGCAAAAATAACAATGGCCTTAGAACCAGAATCTTTAAGCTGATGCTCAAGCTCACGTGGAGTATAAAGAGGATTCACGTTCACGGCGATAAGACCAGCACGTAAAATACCAAAGAGAGCGATTGGATACTGAAGAATATTTGGCATCATGATTGCCACGCGATCACCTTTTTGAAGATGAAGGTGATTTTGTAAATAGCTGGCAAATTTTCGGCTTAAAAGATCAATTTCAGCATAAGTAAGTGTTGTTCCCATATTATGGAAAGCAGGCCTGTCGCTAAATTTTTTAAATCCTTGCTCAATAATCGCATTCACTGAAGAATACTCATTCAAGTCAACTTCTGTGGGAACTCCTGGATCATAACTTTTGTGCCAAATCTTATTCATGTCTTTCTCCAAGTTTTTACATCTATCTAAAAGTCTTAAGTATTATAAATGAGTAATACAATTAACTATGAGTGTTAATAATCTAAATATGAGAGCAATTTACCTGATCATTTCATTCGGCATCTACCCTCACTACGAATCTTACTGAAGCAGGCAAGATATCGGTTGGAAGCTCCATGAACTGAGCATGGGGAACGAAAGCAAAATGAGCATAGTAATAAAAGAAAATAATATTAAATCCCGAAGTTTTTAACTCCGCTTCTAAATCGAGGGAATCAAGAATTTTTCGGATGGGTGTCCACTCTCCAAATAATTGCCAGAGCGTAAACTCCGGATCAAACATAAAACCATCAGGGATAAAAATATTCTTTTTATGAACCATGGTCTCACAGATAAAAAGCCCCCCTACTCCCAGATGATCACGAATCATTTGGTAATATGAGGCCCTGTCTCCTGCCCCTGTGATGCAGTGGAGGAGGTGAGAGTCTACAATTAAATCAAATTTCCCATTCAGATTAAGGTCAGGGTGAGTTAAATCTCCTTGCATTGCTTTCACGGGAAGTCCCGTAAACTCGATTAGCTTTTGACACATCTCCACTGCCGATGGAGAAAAATCCACCGTTGTCACCTTCGCGCCTAGCTTAGCTAAAAGAAAAGCAAGTCCACCATGGCCGCCACCAGTTTCTAAAATCGCCATGTCCTCCCAATTTTTATCGGGCAAGAACTGAGCTTTGATTTCAAGAACGTAATGGTAAAGACCCCGAGCATTTCTCTCGGCTTCTCCCAAGACTTCCTGAAGAGATCTAGTTCCTAAATAGGCCTTATAAGCACTTTCATAATAGTTTTGTATCATCATAAAAAAGTGTAAGATGTCTGCCATGACAGCGCAAAAACATTTTTATCTAATTCGTGGTTTAATTCGTGAGGCAGCTCACTGGGGGGACTTTTTGGACTATCTTCAGAAAGATTATCCCAAAGCAAAGATCACAACCATTGATATCCCTGGTGCCGGAGAGTTTTATCGCTCCCCTTCTCCCCTTTCAATTGCTGAAATGGTTGAGCAAATGAGACATGTTTTTAAAACTCACCAACTAATTGGCGAAGAGAATATCCTCGTGGCCATCTCTTTAGGGGGAATGATCGCCGCGAAGTGGATGCAGCATCACACAGAGGATTTTCATAAATGCGTCCTCATTAACACCAGCTACCGCGATTACTCTCCTGTTTTTGAGAGACTCAAACCTTCGGCCCTGGCCTACCTTTTAAAAGTTCCGACTCTGAAAGGTCGGGCCAAAGAGGCCCATATCCTCAAGCTGGTGAGCAATCACTCTGATCGATTTGAGAACACTCTCAACCTTTGGGAAAAAATTCAAAAACAAAGACCAGTCTCTTTGTCTAATACCATCAGACAACTCCTGGCCGCCGCTCGTTTTAAATCTGAAGGTTTCAGGCCCAAAATTCCTGTACTAATTCTGGCCGCTGATCAAGACCGCATGGTGAGTGTCAATTGCTCAGAAAAAATAGCCAAGGTATGGAATGCGCCTATCTTGAAACACCCCACTGGGGGGCACGACTTAAGCGCCGATGACCCACAGTGGATTGTTGCTAAAATGAAGGAATCTGGATTTTAATGACTGATAAGCTCATTTTTCAAACTATCAAGAGTCACTTTACGAGCGATGTTTAAAGGAAGGATAACCAACTTCCCAGAATCATCTTTTCTCATAATATAATTGAGCTGACTCTCACCCGTTTTAAGAGTGAGAATTCCGACATGGTTTTTGATTTTATTTTCTTCAATCAAATTTTTCAAGCTTTCTGGGTTTGATCTCACCTGTTCAAGACGGATCTGATCAATAACAATTTCTTTGGTTTGAAATTTTTTATCTTTCACCGTCGCCTCTTGCATTTCAAGAGCATTTCCAACAACTAAAATATTTGAATTTGATGATGTGGCCACGGCATCCACGAGACTTGAAACAGTCTTATCAGTATAGATACTTAAGAGAGCATCATTACTACTGCGCGAATTAAACGCCTTTGAATCAATTGATTTTGATGATCCTAGAGTTGGAACATTATGAAATGATCCATCGCTATATGAGTTTTCAAAAATCTTTGAAGGCTGAAGATTTTGATTATTGGCCGCTTGTTGAGTCGCGCTCGATACATGAGGTAAAGATGACTTGTAGTCTCCTGTTGAAGCAGGTGAACGTGAACCAGCCACTGCTGTTGGAGACTCAACTGATTTATCAGCAACTTTCACCTCTTTCTCTTTATCAAGTTGAGACTTAAGAAGCTCAGACTGCTGTCTTAGCTCTTCAATTTGTTTTTTGAGTAAACTGATTTCTTGATTTTGAGATGCAGAATAAGACTTCTCTTCTTTCTTTTCATAATTATCAAGTCGCTTTTCAAGCTCAGAAATTCCATTATCCACTGATCTCTTTGCATGACTGAGCTGCCCTGGATCGGCATTATTAAGGTCAGCAGGAAGGACACTCGTAATTGGCACCATCCCATTCATATAAGATTGAATATTGCTTTCAACTGCAGGTCCACTCATCGTTGTCGCCGCTTTTGTCATCCCACTGGCCAGTCCATCTACAAAGCTTGGAGTTGATGATTGATTATTTAAAGATACTACAGAGGACGAGCTTTTTCTTTGACCAAGCATATTAGAGAAAGTGCAAAGTGGTCCACAGTTGTCACTCTTAGAAAGGCCGGCTTGATTCACATCAGCTTTCAATTTACTTAATGCTAAGTCTTTGGCCAAAGTTTCAGGAGTTAAATTTATTGAAGCATTTACTTTATAAGCCTCAATTGATTTACCAATGGAGTCATCATCAATATGAGCAACATATAAATCTCCTAAAACTCCGAAGGCTTCATCCGTCATGCAAGCCTCACTTATTTTTCTATTTTCAAAATTTTTAATTTTTGTTTTAAAATTACAGACATCATCTCTGAACTCTTTATAAGTTATATTTTTTTTGAAAGGAGATTTCAACTTATGTGATTTTGTACATATTTCTTTTTGATAGGCAAGAAGATCTAATTTTATAATTGCCTCATAGTCTTGCTCATTTTGATAATCTGATAACGCTTCTTTAATAAGCTGCTTCTCACTTTCAGATAATTCTTGGTTCGTATCCGTTGATTTGCGATAGTCATAACAAATTTTGTCATAGGATTTTTTACAAGCTCCCACCATAATTGCGCTCGAAATTCGACTATAATTCCCGACTAATGAGACATCTGGAATCCCCATATAGGCATTATAAGTTGAGCGGCATGAATTAGGACTAGACTTATTTTGGTTTTCGTAGGTCTTACTCAATAAGTCTGGGTTTTCAAAAAATAAATATGGAGCCTTTTCGATCAATCCCTTATCGGACTCACTTCCCCATACCCGAGAGTCATCTGACTCCTTTTTCTTTTTTATTTTTTCATTAAGAGCAATATAGTCTTCAGTCGACTTTAATTCCCTTAAGTAATTACCCATGTTGTGCGGGCTTGACTGATAAATCTCTAGAAATTGATCAGCCACTTTACGCTTCTCTTGATCATTGATGGCTGTTTGAATCTTATGAGACCAGAAAGGGTTAAGTTTTAAAAAAAGATTCAATGCTTTAGAACTTGATTGGTTTGTTTCTAAAATGGAAACAATACTTGGTCCATTCTTAGATTTACCAAATTGTTTAATAAATGTTAGCACTTCCCTGGGGGGGATTTCTTTATTTCTTAATAATCTTTTATCCGACAAACAATATCCCATACTATCAAGCTCTCTAATTTTCTTCTTACTTTTTAGCTCTTCATTTTGATAGGTTTGGAATTGCTCCGCACTAACATTAGTTGTATCTTCTTGACTTAGGATTTCCTCAGTCTTCTGTGTGCTTATGTGGAGTCTACGGCTATTGACGAGCTCTGGTACTACACTACTATCTTCATAAGTAGTCGTAATGGTTTCTTTTTCTTTGGATTGATCTATACAATCGCAGATCTTGCCAATATTAAGCTCAAGAACACCACAGCCATTATCTATACCACCGTAGCAAATAGCTTCCTTTGGTAAGGTTTGACCAATCACTTGAGATATCGATAATGAGAAATTTTTAACATTCTTATCCGCACTTGTTTCGCAAGTAGCAGAACTCTCCTCAATCGGACAACTTTGAGCCCATGATAATTGAGAATAATTGGTAAGCAGGATGAATAGAGCAAATTTTTTAATCATTTCACACCCAAGGTGGTTTAATAGAGCTCTAGTAACTTATCGAATCAGTTTCCAAAAACTTGAACATTTACAATTTTATGGCATCTATGTTTAACTGCTAAGAAACAGATTGATTCAACTCATTTTCAAGATGTTGGCCATGTTAGAATGCCAGCATTTATTGGCAAAACCTCCTATGGAAAACCAAAAACCTCCTTTTTCAGATTACCATTGGATTAAGACTGATGATGGCTCTTTGACTTTATTTTCAAAGCTTTACCAGGAAAACTGCCACTCTCAGGCTGGGGCCCACCTTGAAACTCAGCTGCATTATATTGAAGGCTGTCAGGTTGAATCTCTTTATCAGAATCTTGATTCTTTTACTTTGCTAGAAGTGGGCCTAGGCACTGGCCTGGGTTTGGATCTTACTCTTCAAACCCTCGCTAAGTACCCGCTTAAACCGGCCAAGCTCATTTCTACTGAAATCGATGGGACTTTGATGGATTTTTTAATTGAAAATTCCCCATTCAAATTCTTTAAAAACTTAATTAAAAAGGGTGATCATTATTTTGGTGAAGAATATCAGATTAAGATTATTATTCTCATCGGTGATGCTCGCAAAACTGTTCCTGATTATTTTCACGCGCAGTCTCTAAAGGTAGATGTTATTTACCAAGATGCCTTCTCTCCCAGACGTAATCCCGATTTGTGGACGGTAGAGTGGTTTAAGGATCTTAAAAAAATTTCTGCAGATCATGTGAAAATGTCTACTTATTCGGCCAGTTCTTCGGCACGGAAAAGTATGATTGAGGCCGGATGGATTATTCAAAATGGTCCAAAGTTTGGCCAGAAACGCTCTAGTACCCGGGCCAGTCTTCAAGGTGAAAGTGATCCAAAGATTCTTGATCATCTTGGGCGCTCACCAGTCAGTGCCATCACAGATGCCACGATTCCACATTTCACTCTAGGAAACTCTCTATGAAAAAAGATCTCTGCCAATTACTTTCAATTAAATATCCTATTATTCAGGCCGGAATGGTTTGGGTGTCTGGGGCCAAACTAGCCGCGGCCTCGGCCAATGCAGGAATTCTCGGTGTGATCGGTGCAGGGTCAATGAACCCTGAACTTCTTGATCAGCACCTCAAGAAGGCCCACTTACTCACCAATAACAAAAAAAACCTTGCCGTAAATGTGCCTCTTCTTTACTCAAAGACTAAAGAGCAACTTGAGGTCTCACTTCAAAACGGAATTAAAATTTTTATTACGTCTGCGGGAAGTCCAAAAACTTATACTAGTTGGCTTAAAGATCAGGGGGCCCTTGTTATTCATGTGACCTCTAATCCCGAGCTGGCCATGAAGTGTGAAGCGGCAGGGGTAGATGTAATCATCGCTGAAGGCTTTGAGGCGGGAGGACATAATGGAAGGGATGAGCTCACCACTTTCTCTCTTATCCCCCAAGTGATTCAAGCGGTGAAAATTCCCGTGATAGCCGCTGGAGGAATTGCTGATGCTCAAGGAATAGCTGCGGCCATGCTTCTCGGAGCTGATGCCGTTCAAATGGGTACTCGTTTCGTGGCCACTCAAGAATCAAGTGCCCATGAGAATTTTAAACAGGCCATTCTTAACGCCAGTGCCACATCAACCATGCTCATGATGAAAAAACATGTTCCCGTAAGGCTGATGAAAAATGCTTTTTATGATGAAATTAAAAAACTTGAAGAAGCCTGTGCTTCTGAAGAGGAACTTGTTCAGCATCTTGGGCACGGAAGGGCCAAGAAGGGAATGCTTGAAGGTGATCTTTTAAATGGTGAGTTGGAGATCGGCCAAATTGCTGGGCTTATTCATGATCTCCCAACGGTTAAAGATTTAGTGGATAAGCTTGTGGCAGATTACCGCAAGCTTATCCTTAAAAAAATTTAGTAAGATCTCTCTAAAGCCGCGATGCGATCTTCCAGACTCGGGTGAGTTGAAAGAAAATTCATCAGCCCTTTTTTAGATGAGATTTTCATGCATTTCACAGCATCTTTTGAATCATCAACAAAATCAATTTTTGCCTGAAGACGCTTCAAAGCCGCGATCATTTTTTGTTTCCCCGCATATTTTGCCCCACCAGCATCTGCACGATACTCACGGATACGAGAGAAATAAGCCACAACAAACATACCAAGGAATGAGAAAAATATTTCAAAAACCATCACTGAAATATGGTAAGCAAATCCACTGGCCACAGGTCTATCGTCATCATTATCTCTGTTTCCTGAAAGGACTTGTTGAAGTGCAAAAGCTGCTACTCGAGCAAAGAACATCACGAAGGCATTCACTACACCTTGAACAAGGGCCATAGTCACCATATCTCCGTTGGCCACATGGGCCACTTCGTGAGCAAGCACTCCTTCGACTTCCTCTTCAGTCATTTGATTCAAAAGACCAGACGAAACAGCAACAAGAGCATTATTTTTTGAAGGACCCGTGGCAAAAGCATTCACTTCAGGTGATTGGTAGATCCCGACCTCAGGCATTTTTTCGATACCAGCTGCTTTGGCCAGACGATGAACTCTATTCACTAGACTGGCGTACTGCCCATTGGGTTCAAGAATCTCTACACCCATCATTCTCTTGGCCATGAATTTTGAGAGTAGAAGTGAAACTCCTGACCCCACAAAACCCCAAACTAAACAGAACCCCATAAGGGCCTGATAATTAATCCCATTGGCGGTAAGGTAATTGTTGAGTCCTAGCACTGAAAGAATAATAGAGACCGACACCATTACTAGGATATTGGTTAACATAAATAAAAAAATTCTCTTGAACATTTTTGTCCTCACTGTGAATTTTTAAGTCTAAGAATAAGTTAATCCTTTTTCGGCCGGAGTCAAGGTTGTCCAAGAATTTTGACAGCTTATTCTTTTTCGTAGCAAAATAAGAGGTATTTAGATCTCAAGGAGGAGATTCCTGTGAAATTGTTGTTTATTACCTGTATGGCCTTTTCTTTGTCGGCTTTAGCCTTTAATAAGTCTACTCCTCAGGAATGCTCACCGCTGACTTTAAAAGAAAGTCTCAATTCAGATACGAGAAACCAGCGCGAAATTGCATGGTGTTATGCTTTTACCTCGGCTGATCTTATCGGCCAGGCTTATCAACTTCCTGAACCTGTATCCGCCGCTGACGTGGCCCTTCGCTATAACAAATCTTTTGCGGCCAAAATTGTACAATTTTTCAGAAGAATTGGTGGTGGACACAGCGAGGACCCTATTGAGCGCTATCTCCCTCATCAAACAGGGTTCAGTAAGGTTGCGATCGAGCGTGTCTATAAAGACGGATGGTGTCCGGAATCCGTCTTCCCGTCTGAGCTATGGACCAGACATATTCGCACCAACAAAGGCTGGGAAACTTCAAAGGTCCCTTTAAAACAGGCCTTCCGTGAAATGCTTGAACTTTCTCGTCATAAAAACGATCTTAACTTTCAGAATCTTCCCTACTACTACTCATTTAAAAATATCGAAACTCCAGACACTTTTTTAAGACTTCTTCAAAAGTATCGCTACGATGAGTTCCTGCAGCAGCTTCGCTTGACCGCTTGTAAAGATGATCGCTATCGCCTCCCCCAACGAAATCCCGTTTTGATGGTGATCAAAAATCCAGGCATTTTCAACCGTATTCATTCTCAACTTAATGCTGGGAGACTAATCTCATTGGATTATGACGCTCGAGTTTTAGAGGAATTTAAAAAACATAAACTTAGTTTGGCCAACCTCCATACATCCATACTTTTAGGTCGACAATGGAATACTGACCGCAATGAGTGCGAATACTTAGTCCGAGATAGCTACGGGAAAGACTGCATAGGCTATGACCCTGAGGCCCGCTGTAGCCAAGGTTACGTATGGCTTCCTGAGTCAATGATTTATAGAAATATGACAAGTATCGTTTATCAAGCCACAAAATAATTTGAATGCCTAAATACCGGTAATTGCCGAAGTTAAAAATTCAATGCTACGCTTTATGCTTATCAATAAAGAGTTTAGAAAAGGATTGTTTCAATGAAGAAGCTTTTTATTCTTGGTGCGATGGTTCTGAGCAGCACAACTGCCTTTGGTCTCTCATCTGTTAACTCACAAATTGCCGAAGAAAGAGATTATTATCAATTTCAAAAAATGATTCTTGAGGGCGAAAAAAAATCATCATTTATTGGGATCATAGACCAGGATCAGAAACTCTATGTCGATGCGCTAGAAGATGCTCTGGAAGAAATGCCGACAAATAAAAACGTCAAAGCCTCTCTTCAAATTCTTAACCCTTTCTTTTATGATCTGGCCGATCAACTTCGCGTGGCCGTTTTAAAAATTAAACACAATATCCACACTTCAATTCCTGCGGATCTTGTCGAAATGATAAAAGTGGAGCTTCTGAGTGATGAACCAGATCGTCGTTTGATTTATCTTCTGGCCGCTTACCAAGACATTATCAATCTGGCCGGACATACTGACTTAATCGAAGAAGCAAAAAAGCACAAGATTTTCTACGATATCGAGGCTGAAGATAACGACAATGAAGAAACAATCGAGCCAGCCGAGGTGTACACAGACCTTTTTTATGGGACACCTGATATCACGACATACATGAATGGTGAGTATATCAACAGTGTGAAAGTGGTGATGTTTTGTCGCCTCAACAGACTTTATCCTTGTCTAATGACTCTTAAAGATGTGAACGGTCAAATTGTCAGAAATGCCGACGGAACTCTTTGGACTCATCCGGCACTGGCCTCATCGGCCCGCGGTCTTCCGAGTTATGTTCGAAATGGAAATACACCCGCAGGTGTTTACACGATTGATTCGGTAATGCCCACAGCTGATCAGCAAATCTCTTTTGGTAAGAATCGTCGGATGATTTTAAATTTTATTCCTGCCTCTCAAGATGAAAGTCTTCACAAGGCCCTTCTCCCCATGAGTTCGACTGTGAGTCATTGGTGGAGGTCTGGAATTGTGGCCAGAGATATTGGACGTAATCTTCTTCGCATTCATGGAACCGGCAAGATTAATAAAGATGCCACAACTCCATACTTTCCGTTCATGAGAACCAGTGGATGTGTGGCCCAAAGAGAAAATACTTATTCAGGTGTGAGATACAATGATCAACGAGTTCTTCTTGATCAGATCATGACCGCCATGGAGCTTGCTCCTAATTATTCAAACGAAGTGAAAGTGAAAGGTATTTTCTATCTTATTGAGCTCAATGATAAAAATGCAGCAGTCACTAATGAGGACCTGTTGGCCCTAGGAATTAACTGATGAAATTTTTTCTGGTTGCTGCTCTTTTTTCGACTTCTAGTTTTGCGGCCACATCATTTGTGAATGTCACTGGAAAATGCCAGATGAAAGTCATTCCTGATCAAGCCTCACTTGCCTTCACGGCCGAAGCTTTGGAAAAAGATCAGCAAAAAGCCGTGAATAAAATTACCGTTCAAACGAAAGAGCTTACTGATAAAATTAAAGAGCTAAAACTCAAAGGTATGGTTCTAGAAACAAGCAACTATAATGTTCACCAGCAGCGCGACTGGGAAAATAACAAGATGGTAGACAAAGGTTACCGCGCTTCAGTTACAATCACCGTCACATCAAATGAAATCTCTCGCATGGGAGAGGCCATGGTCCTTGGCTCTAAGGTTGGCATTACTAATGTCGGCAATCTACGCAGTTTTCTCTCTCTTGAAAAAGAGCAAGCTGAATATCTAAAATGTCTTGATATCGCGGCTGAAGATGCCCGCGGCAAGGCCGATCAATTGGCCAAAAAATTAAAGGCCAAAGTGGGAGATGTTCTTGAGATCTATGAACGTCCTCAACAGTCATCGCCATCTCCAGTTTATGAGCGCACGATGATGGCCATGAAAGGGGCCAGCGATACCATGGCTTCAATTCCAGTGGAAGCTGGAGAACAAGTTTTTAGCACTCAAATTGAAGTAAAGTTTTCTCTCAAATGATTTCAAAAGATTTTAAAAATTATCAACTCCTCGATTCTGGTCTTGGGCGTAAGCTTGAGATCATTGCAGGAGTTCGTGTGATTCGACCTTCTCCTCAGGCCATCTGGAAACCCAGACTTACTGAGGCTAATTGGCAGATGGCCAACTCTATTGTTCATCGAACTAAAGATGGCGGAGGAACCTGGGAGCATAAAAAGCCAATTCCAGAGACACTTACTTTTGATCATTCAGTTCGTGACAAACAAATGAAGATGAAACTCAAATTTACAAGCTTTGGGCATTGTGGAGTTTTCTTTGAACAAATTGAAGTTTGGAATTGGCTTTATGATCAGGTCACTGAACTTAAAACGAAACTCGGTCGTGCTCCAAAAGTCATGAATCTTTTTGGTTATACTGGTGGGGCAAGCATGGCGATGGCCATGGCCGGAGCTGAAGTTTTTCACGTAGACAGCAGTAAAGGTGTTCTCACTTGGGGAAAAGAATCTCAGGCCCTTTCTAAAATCCCAGAGAAGAGTATTCGTTGGGTTCAAGAGGATGCTCAAGAGTTCCTCAAACATTCTTTCAAAAAAAATTTCACTTATGATGGAGTTCTCGCCGATCCTCCAAGCTGGGGACATGGGGCCAAAAAAGAGCTGTGGGATTTTGATAAACATATGAGTGTCTTTATGGATCTTCTTCATGCAGTGATTGAGAAAAATAATAGTTTTGCTTTTCTTTCCTCACACACTCAAGGTGTACAACAAGAAGCTCTTAAAAATCTCTTCGCTCAAGAAAAGAGATGGAAGAGTATTGAGTGTGGAGAGTTAGGTGTTGGTCATCAAAATGACGAACGTATTCTTCCGGCCGGGATCTTCGCTCGCGCAAAATCCTTCTAAAATTATTTACTGATGGTTACCAGTGATTCATTTTCCGAAGGAACTGACAGACTAGTCATCTTCTCTTGTGAAGAATCAATGAGAAAGCCCTGCTTTAAGATGTTTTTCCCAACCAAAAATCTTCTCGATAAATGAGACCTATCAGTAACGTTAAGTTCAGCGTAGTAAGGCAGATGGCCTATCCAGACTGTTTCATAGAAAAAATATCTCTTATGGGCCCCGAGTGAATTTTTAACTTCATCAATCTTACTGACTTCGCGGCTATATTTCTTGGCGATATTTTTATCATCCAGAGTTTCAAACTCAACAAACATCTTACCTGATTTGGTGTAAGAAGTAATTTTTGAAGCATGAATCGAAGAACTCTCGGCCCCTGAATCTATTTTGGCGTGAAAATAAAGCTCTTTCCCAGCTCCAAACCAAACTTCCTCGGAGCTGCCGATAATCTTATTGTCCATTTCTTCAGAAACTGAGGCGATACCGCGCGTGGCTTGTGATTCAAAAAAATCATTTGAAAAATAACCTAGAGTGAATGTGACTAAGGCCAGGGTTGGCCAGATCCATTTCTTCATAGAGAGCTTTTCGCCACATCTGAGAAAAACCTTATGCTTTGACTAAGCTATCTGATTACGGTGAGATGAAATACTTCAGTCAACTAATCCATCTTCACTTGTCTAAACCACTCTCCTAAAAGAGTACTCGTGGCCGTGGCCACATTCAAACTTTCGACGTTTTTAGTTCCAGGAATCTGCACATGAAGTTGTGTATTTGAAATCAGATCTTTCTCAAGACCAGGCCCCTCAGCTCCCATAAAAAGAAGTGTGCGATCAGGATATTGGAATTCATAAAGGGATTCTCCAAGATGTGAAGAAGTCGCCACAGTTTTGAATTTATATTTTTGCGCCAGAGTAAAAACTGATTTCCAGTTTTCAACAAAGGCCACATCAACGTATTCAGCTCCACCTTCGGCGGTACGGTAAGCGGCGGCCGATGAAATTTGCTTCCCTTCGCCTTTCACTAAAATACCACTGGCCCCAAAATGAGCGGCAATGCGAAGAATGGCCCCTAGATTATGAGGATTCTCGACACCCTCAAGAGCAATCACCAGACCAGGTGCCTTAGTGGCCTTCAAGATCTCTTCCACTGACTTTGTGGCCTTCTCAAGAATTGTCAGGGCAATACCCTCGTGATGAGTGGCCTTGGTGATATCTTCAAGCTCTTTCTCAGTCACAATCTTATAGGCCTTTCTTTGGTCCGCACAATGCTTAAGGAGAGACTTAGCGTCCTTGAGACGCTTCTCCGTAAGGAAGACTTTGATAATATCCTGTGGACGCGCCTTAAAAGTCGCCATCACAGCACTCATTCCGTATATTTTTTGCTCTTTTGTCATGAGGCCCTTTTACCAAGGATAAGCTTTAGTGTATAGAAGCTTCTATGGAATCCTATACACTTTACCTGGCCATCCATGAGTTTGAAAAAGAACTCGAGAAAGAATTTGCTCTTAAAGGCCTCAACTTTGAGAAACGCGACCGTCTCTACCTCGTGGAAGGGCATCATCCCCCTATGATTTGGGCCCAGGCCTCAGGTCTTCGTGCCCAAAAAATCGCTATTGAATCCATTAACGATGGGGCCCGCAAGCTCAAGGCCCTCCAGCGCAATTGGGCCCTCTTCACCATTGAGAATCACCGCCGGGCCCAGCTCATTCAAGGTGAGCTTCCAAAATATAATACAAAGCCCATTCCGTTTATGAAGGAGCTTCCAAGCACACCAATGGGACTTTGGACACTGTGGGAGCCCAATCTTATAGTGGCTGCTCAGGAAACCTCTTCGCTCTTTCCTTTAGGAGAGATGACCTTTGAGGAAGATAAAATTAATCCTCCTTCCAGGGCCTATTTAAAGTTGTGGGAATTTTTCACCGTCCATGCTCCTCGAAATCACCATGGAGGAATAAGTATTGATGTGGGGTCATGTCCAGGGGGATGGACTTGGGTTCTCTCAACTTTGGGCTATGATGTGATCAGTGTAGATAAGGCCCCTCTAGATCCAAAAATAGCGGCCCGTAAGGGAGTACAGTTTATGGAACAAAGTGCTTTTGCTCTCACTCCAAAAGATGTGCCTGAGCTTGAGTGGTTCTGTTCAGATATCATCTGCTACCCTTCTCGCCTTCTCATTCTGGTTAATCAATTTCTTGATTCAGGAAAAGTAAAAAACTTCGCCTGCACTCTTAAATATCAAAATGAAACGGACTGGGAGTCGACAAATAGATTCCTTGAAATACCCGGTTCAAAAATTGTTCACCTTCATCATAATAAACACGAAGTCACTTGGTTTAAAATCTCATGAAATACTTTAACTCATCAAAACCTATCACTCTTAATATGAGTCGCGATCTCACTAAACATATCAAACGTGGTAATCCATGGGTGTTTAGTGATGTCATTCAGAAACTGGCCAAAACCGAATCTGGGGTTGTGGCCAATTTGATGAGTTCTAAGGGGGAGCTTTTAGGGCAAGGGTTTTACTGTCCTAAAATTAATTTATGCTTTCGCATGCTGACTCTTGGGAAAAAGAAGATTAGTGATCAAGAAATTGAGAAACGTCTTGATCTGGCCATTGCACGAAGGATTCATCTTTTAACTAATGACAATAATACCACTCGCCTTATAAATGGCGAGGGAGATGACCTGCCTGGACTTGTTTGTGATATCTACGGAGATGTCGCAGTCATTAAGCTTGATGGAGAGGCCAGTGAAAACTTCTGGTACGCTAAGGCCATTGCAGAATTTCTTCTCACAAAACCGGAACTCAAGCTTAAAACGATCTATCAGAAAAGACGTAATAGCGCTGATAATAAAGGTGAAATCCTGGCCGGGGAGTCTATTGATCTCACTCAAGTTCGTTTTCTTGAGCATGGAGTGATTTTTGAATCAAATATCATTGATGCCGCCAAGACAGGTTTTTTTATTGATCAGCGTGAGAATAGAAATTTTATTAGAAAAATCTCTAAGGGTAAAACTCTCCTGAATATGTTTGGCTATACTGGTGGCTTCTCCGTTTATGCAGGCCTTGGAGGTGCGACTCAAGTCACCACTGTTGATATTGCTCCGGAGGCGATTAAGGCCAGTCAAAAGATCTGGCAGCTCAATAAGCTTGACCCCTCTAAGCATGAGGCCCTCACCACAGATTGTTTTAAATTTGTTGAAGAAGCACGCAAAGAAAAGCGTCTTTGGGATATCGTCATCACTGACCCTCCAAGCTTTGCTCCCAATCAAAAGGCGATTGAAACTGCGAAAGAAGCTTATATCAAAATTTTTGCAGATTCCATCCGTCTTACTCGTCACGAAGGTATTTTTGTGGCCTCAAGTTGCTCAGGACATATTTCCTCAGAGCTCTTTGTTGAGTTATGTGCCGAAGCTGTGGCCCGGGCCAAATCTCGAGGCAAAGTCCTGGCCATTAATGGTCAGCCTGAGGACCATCCATTTCCGATGGCCCTGCCAGAACTTCGTTATTTAAAATTTGTCATGATTCAGATTTTTAAAGACGATGAAGTCAGTCGGTAAACCTGTGCCCGTCCGAGCACCCAAATAAACTGAGCGACAGCACCTACAGCAAACCAGATGGCGAAATTATGAGTGGGTGATTCGACGTAAAACATCGGCATCGCAAAACGCGTAAACATTAAAATTCCCCAGAACACCGCGGGAAAGAGCATAGTGACAAGAAGTCGGCGACGATAAAGCCACCACCATTCCTCACCTCTGAGAGCAATAGTAGAGAAGAAAATAGAGCAACATAAAAAGAAAGTCGAGCAAGTGATCGTGCAAGTGAGCTCACTGTGCTTCATGAAGTAATGATGCCAGATGGCCGACTCCTTTCCGATTCCCCACTGAGGACAAAAATAGAGTGAGAATAAACCACCGATAATTTGAAAGATAAAAAACTTAACAAGAATCTTGCGTCCATGAAAACTTAATCCCACTTCTTTCTTCATGGGTACTTTCAGATTCGAAGGCACCTCTTCAGAACTTGTGAGAAAATCAAGGTAATCTTTGTCTTGTTCATGCTTCATACTTATCCCATCACCTTATGGCGAAGCCCTTTGAGGGCACGAGAGAGACGCTGGCGCAGGCCCGCTTGTGACAGACCAGTACTTTGCTCAAGTTCTGCATAACTTACCCCCTCTAAATAGTACTGACGTACTAACTGAGCGGTCTCAGGAGGAAGCTGGCCAAGGAGCTCTTCTACATCAAGGGCCTGTTCTTCATTTTTGGCAGCGTAAATTTTCTCCACAAATTCATCATGAAATTCATGTCCCTGACGTCGGGCCTTAGAGCGATATTCATCAATGACCAGATGTCTGATCATCACAAAAAACCAAGGAGCAAAAGGTTGGTCTAAATAGAGTTCACGTTTTTCATGGAGATGGCGCCAGACTTTTTGATAGGCATCATCGATATCAGGACCAGAGAGACGCTTTTTAAGATACCCATACACTTGACGGGAATAACGCTCATAAAGCTCATTAAAGGCTTCCACGCGACCTGATTTATAGGAGAGCATTAAATCTTCATCTTTCATAGATAGATTGATTATCTCTCTAAAAAAGAATTTTTGGGAGAACAAAAGCGTAAAAGACTCCTATCAAATTGATCACAAGGGTAAAATACAGGACTGGTTTGGACCAGTTTTTTGTAGATTCACAGTTCTCTTTCTGATCAATAGGGCAGCTCACCCTTGCACTCCAGCGCTGCCCTAAAAAACTTAAACCGAGCATTCCTAAACTTAGTCCAAAGACAATCTCTTTATTTTCAGATGGCCAAATAAGCTGTGGAAATTCTCCTAAGAAATTGGCCAGGCTTGCTCCCATTCCTACAAGCACAAGTGTTGACGGAATAGCACAGCAAATAAGAGTGCCAAAAGAAGTAAATAAACTTCCCCATTGAACAAAACCTTTCACCAATTTATTTTCTGCTAATTTCTTTGACACTATATCCTGCCTCAGTAATGACTTTTTTAATTTGCTCATCACTTAAATCATTTTTGCCTTTTGTCTCTAGGTGCACCATCTTTTCATCAAGATTCACATCAACTTTAGAAACACTCGCTTCGGCCTTAAACTTTTTTTGAATTCCCTGAGCACACATTGAGCAAACCATTCCTTGTACACTCACTTGAATATGATCTGCAAAACTTAGCGCTGGGATAAACATCACTAAAAATAAAAAAGTCTTCATTGACGCTCCCTAGTAGTGGACCATGAGGTTAAGCATCCAGCTGCCTTTTACAGAGGCCCCCATTTCCCAAAGAATATTATGATAAAAAAAGCGCACCATTGGTGTCAGCATGAGTTTTGGTTCAATATCACTTATCACCATTCCCTGAAGCATGACCCATGATTGCAGGTCTTCAAATTTTGCAAGCATCGGAGAGAATCCAATTCGTCCTTGATACATTCTCACATCTTGTTTACCGGCCATGTTAAAATGGTAATACTTTGCTGCGGTATAAATTTGCCGTGTTTCCCAGTCCGCTTCTATTCCACCCAAATAGGCATCAGTACGATTGAAAGCCGAGTTTCCATCGGCCAGACCGTAACCCCCATGAAGATAAATATTTCCCTGAGAGTTCTCACCATTATAGCGGTAAAGAAGATGATTGAGTTTTAGAAGGGCCACCTCACGCTCCTCTTCCTCAATTCCCAAGCGCCAATAATTGGCCCCCGCACTCCACCGATGAGAAAAAGAATACATGGCCTGGTTACCAGAAAAGGATTCCATATTGTCGGTACTTAAAACCCATCCTCCTTGATAGATCACGGGGTGGGCTTGGGCCCTGGCCATAAAAAATAAAACAATAAGAATGATGAGCTTATTCATAATACCCACAACGTCAGGGGAGAATATTTTGTGACAAGATTCTAAAACAATCTTTGAAAGTTGGTCAAAATCTGCCCCTGAAGCTCCTGAGAGGAAAAGCCTCTGATTTGAGACATTTTTTCATAATAATGAGGCAACTCAAGTTGTGACTCCTCGTCTGTCTCAATTAATAGTCTCGTCAGCGGAATGCATTCAACAGTTTCTTGAAGACTTTCACGTTTAAGAAGAGAGTCTCCAAAAGAAAAATAGCATTCAGAATGAAGCTTAAGCAAACTTTCAACCTCTTCTGCACTTCCATGATAATCATGAAAAACCCAGGGTGTTTTCGGTTTTTTTGCTTTCAGTAAACCTAGAAAGTCACTCCCTGAGCGCACCTTATGAATCACCAAGGGAAGAGAGCGGGACTCTGCCAGGGCCCAATGCCAATGGAAAAGGTCTAGTTGCTGATCCCAAGTCTCTTTATAAAGACGATCTAGTCCCGTCTCACCAATGGCCGATACTCCACTTGAGGTGGCCAGAGTTTTAATATGATTTTTTAAAACATCGAGATCCAATGAATTAATATTTGAGATCCACCATGGATGAATCCCTACTGAAAAATGTTTGAATTGCTGATGTGTCAGAATCTCTTGATATGATAAACAAACAACCGTGGTCTCGGCAAAATGAACTGGCCGCGAGTGGCAATGAATATCACACAAAGCTTCATTCATATCAAATTAGCGAGCGTAACAGAAGATCGAATGATTTGAATTTGTGATCCTTGTATTCATCTGATAGACAGAATAATAGCGTGAGGCAAAAGATCCCGCACGAATAAATTCATAAAAGAAAAAAGACTGCATACGACCATTACTCAGATAAGCATACACACTACCAGAACAATTAATATCTTTGGCCGTTGTGTTATGAACTTGAACCTGAAGAGCATTTCCGTAGTTATAAACTCTTGGCCAAACGGGAACTGACTTTTCTGCAGCAAAAGACGATAGTGATGAAAGCAAAAGTGCAACAAATGCAAATGATCTCATAAAGACTCCCAGGAAATGAATAAATATTCTCAGCTTATTGTTTCAAACTTTTCGAGTTTTTGGGAATTTTTTATCAATCTTACCAAAGTATATGCCTCACTTTTTGAGATTTGTGAGATAAAATAGGCCCATGACACCTAAAGATATTGAAAAATACTGTATTGAACATTCAACAACGCCATCTACTGTGGCCCGAGAGCTTCAAGATTATACTCTCGCCTCTGTTCATGGATCACAAATGCTTATCGGAGAAATGGAAGCCTCTGTCTTGAGCTTTTTAATCAAGATTGGACGAGTAAAAAATATTTTAGAACTTGGCACCTTTACTGGCTATTCGGCCTTAGTCATGGCCGAGCAACTTCCCCCTGAGGGCAAAGTGATCACAGTAGATATTAACCCACATACAACTAAGATTGCGCAGGAGTATTGGAATAAAAGTGAGCATGGTAAAAAAATCGAGCTCATCCTCAAGCCTGGGCTTGAAGCCTTAAGTGGTCTGACACAATCCTTTGATCTCATCTTTATTGATGCCGATAAAAATAATTATTCTCGCTATCTTGAGTGGAGTCTTGATCACCTCACAGCTCAGGGAATGATTATCGTAGATAATACTCTCTGGCACGGTAAAGTTTTAGAGGCTGGCCTTGACAAACAAACCGACTCTATCCGTGCCCATAATGATCTCGCTGCAGGCCTTGAAGGTTATACAAAAACTCTTCTTCCTATTAGAGATGGAATGTTTCTCATTACTAAAAGTTAACTAAAAAGTGAGGTTATATGAAAAAAATTGGTATTTTTACCGCTAGTGATGGCAAAAATCTTGAACTCTCTCAAAAAATCCAAGAAGCGTTAACAGCCAAAGGTGTAGATGCTCATATTGTTGATATCGCCGCTCTTGATCTCCCACTATTTTCCAACACCAATGATAAAAAATTCTCTGCAGCTGAACTTGTGGCCCCGGTAAAAACTCAGCTTGAAGTAAATGGTTTTTTCTTTGTGGCGCCAGAATACAATGGAAGCACTCCACCAACTTTTAATAATTTTCTCGCTTGGGTTTCACGCTCCAATAAAGATTGGAGACAAAGCTTTAATTCTAGGCCCGCGGCCATTGCAACCTATAGTGCTGGGGGAGGAATTCACGCTTTAATGAGCATGAGAATGCAATTATCTTATATCGGAATGAATGTTATTGGCCGACAGCTTGTTACGACGGCACAAAAGCCTCTGGATGAAGCCTCATTAACGGCCATATGTAATGAGCTTATAATGAATTTAAAGTAGTCATTGATGAAAAAGTTTTATCTTCTTTTTTTAGTTTTCCTAGGATGCTCAAGCCATAAATCTCAAAAAGAAGGGCCTTTACTTGAGCGTGAACAGATTTTTTTAACCAGCTTAGTTCAACGAGAAAAACTCATCCCTTCCCACTATCGCTTCACTGAGGAAAACAAGTCTGAGCATGACGCCGTCCTTAAAGGACTGATTCACTACTACCCTTTTGCAGATGTAAAACTTGTCACAGAAAAAATGAAGGTCGCAAAAATTCAGCCCTCGGCTTCTGAGATAGAAAAATATATGAAAGAGGAAAACGACAGTATTGTCGATCAAATGACTAAACTTGTAACGGCCTTTAGACTGATTCCTAAAGAGCAGTTATCTCAAACTCAAGAATCTATGGACCGTTTTGGCCTTCAGATTCGACGTCGGATGGAGAATTACAAGGCCCCTAAAAAATGTTTTAATAAAATAGACTGCTCATCGAATCAAATTTGCCTTGAAGCAGGTTTTTGTGCCATTCATTGATATTATTATTCCCACTCATAATAGGGCCACTCTACTTAAGAGGGCCATTGATTCTGTCTTAAATCAAAGTTTTAGTGACTTTCATCTTATTGTCGTTGATGACGGCTCTACTGATCATACTCAAGAGATCCTGGGCGAGTATCAACAACATTCTCAAGTTACTCTATTAGAAAAATTAAATAGTGGAGTGAGTTCCGCTCGCAATTTCGGAGTGGCCCACTCTTCTGCTTCTTGGATTGCGTTTCTTGACTCAGACGATGAGTGGCTTCCTCTCAAACTTCAAAAAGCCGTGGACTTTATCAAGGTCCATCCTTCTATTGAATTCATTCATACTGATGAAACCTGGATTAGAAATGGAGTGAGAGTTAACCCTCCTCTTAAGTATAAAAAGGATCAGGAAAATCTTTTTGAACGTAGTCTGGAGTTTTGTATTATTTCTCCTTCAACGAGTCTTATGACAAGAGCTCTCTTTGATAAATATGGGCCCTTTAACGAAAGCTATCCCGTATGCGAAGATTATGATCTTTGGAACAAGATTCTTGCTTTTGATAATATTGGTTACCTTCCTGATCAGCTCACCAAAAAATATGGTGGCCATGAGGATCAGCTCTCGACTCGTTACGTGGCCATGGACTATTGGCGATTCTGCTCCTTATGTGAGCTCTACTCAGACCCTCGTCTTACTTCCATACAACGAGAACAAATCAGAACAGCACTGATCGTGAAGGCCGATTTTTTAAAGAAGGGTCTGACTAAATATCCCGATCCTGGCCGACTCGAAGAGATCAATTTCAAGCTCTCAAACCTATTGAAATAATAGGCCTTGAATCATTAAATTAAATTTTTAGAAGAACTGAGTCGACTATAGTCCGTATGAAAAATACCATACGCCACGGACAGACGTATCGGCAGGAGGAGTTCAACCCCCTTATGCCATGCAGGCCAAATCCCATCGTGACCTTTGCTCCCATCTGGGCAGAAAATCAATTATGGCATCCCAAGATTAGTGACCGTCAGGCCATTTTGCTTTTGCGACGAAAGATGGAGAAGAAAGTTTCTTTTTTGCGTGCTTATCGTGGATGGCGGGCCTCAGGGGCCAGAGAAGAAAGAGAACTCGCCGAGGGCAGAGCTTTTTTTAGATGGCTGCAGAAGCATCAAATCTCCATTGATTGGAAAGAAGAAGACTTCAATCCACACCCCTATTTTAGCTCACCAGACTCTCCTAGGCATGATCCTGATGATGAAATGAGTAAAGAGATGAGCTTTTGTGTGAAACCGGTGCGTGTTCAAGATCGAAACATTAAACTTTATATTCAAGACACAGATATGGTGACTTTACTTAATATGCCTTACGGCCATGAAGAAGATTTTTTAGAGCTTGTGATGAGGTATGTGGCCTTTCGCTTTCAATTAGAAAAATGGAGAGCTCCGGCCCCTTATTTTTTGAATTGGGTCACTAATCAAGGAGTGCGTCCCATTTTTAGCTCAGGCCAGCTAGGTTTCAGGGCCCTCTATTAAATTTTAGGCGGCTCACCAAAACAAACCTTTCCTAGATCTCCTTGTCTAAAATCATGGATAATGATTTTAAAAACTCGCTCTAAATCTGGAAGACCTTTTTGCTTTAGGCAACCACGATTCTTAGCAATAGCAAGAAATGTCTCATCAAGATCCATCTCTAAAGATTCAAGTTTATAGCGCTCTTGAAATTCGAGAGATTTTATTTTTTGAAGATGCTTCACTAGATAACAAGCAGGGCCTTCCTCTCCAACAATCCCATCGGGAATAGCATTAATGATACTTAACCAAAAACCATGCTCTTCTCTTTCCACATAAGGAGGAAGAACACCTGGAGTATCAAGAAGCTCAAGCTCTTCATCAATGGTAATCCATTGTTGAACTCGAGTTTGCCCAGGCTTATCGGCCGTTTTAGCAATCCCTTTGCCCACTAATTGATTAATGATGGTTGATTTTCCAGTATTGGGAAGACCAAGAATCATCATACGAAGTTTTGATTTTGGAGTCACAATATCAGGATTGGATTCACGTCGCTTGTTTTCAACAATCGAGCGGGCGGTGGCCACAACTTTTTTAATAGAAACTTTATCAAAACAATTAATAAAAAGATAAGGTGTAGACTGCTCTTTAAACCACTGCTCCCAACGCTCAATATGTTTAGGATCAGCAAGATTGACTTTATTTAAAAGGATCAGACGACTCTTTTGTTCAAGAGCTTCATCCATGGCCTTGTTCCCAGAGACAAGAGGAACTCGCGCATCACGAATCTCTAGAACAATATCCACCGCCTTAATCTTAGATTTAATTTCACGCATGGCCTTTAACATATGCCCAGGGAACCAATTGAAAGCTGCCTTAGGGCGGTTGTCTGGAGTCAGACCCAATTCTTTCGTATCCTGCCTCGAAAGACCGTCTTTTTTATGCTGAGGTTTTTTGTTCTTCATAGGCCCATCATAACGCTATTTATTAAAGATGTATCCACTTTTGCGACACGACAAAGGGGACAAATGCCCCTTCAAGTCCTCCAATGCCCGATCTCTGGCCCTGTGCGGTGTTTGATATTGCTAGGAATCTTAGTGGCATCCATGTTGCAAATTCTTTGGCATGAAACAATTCATGACAAAGGAATCAAAATGAAAAAACCCATCGAAACCAAACTTCTCTTACTCCTCTCTTCTAGCTTAATTTGGTACGGATGTTCATCCGCTCACAGAGGAGAAATTGCAAGTAATGCTAATCCAACTGAAGAGATTGCAGAAATTGAATCAAATATTGAAGATGCTGAACAAGAAGGTTACGGCGTTCTAGACAATAGCAATTTTCAGAATAGTAAAAAATATCTCTCTGAAGCCAAAGATGATCTGAAAAGAAACAAAGATCAAAAAGACATCCTAGATGATCTTCGTCTCTCAAAGGGATATCTTGAACAGGCCAAAAAGAATGTAGCACTGAGAACAGCAAAACTCTCATCAGTTATGGAAGCTCGTCAAAGGGCCCTCGATGCAGGAGTCGTCAACTATATCAACCTAAATGAAAAATGGGATGATACTGAGGAGATGACGAGAGATCTTGCCTCTGAAAAAGCGACCAATATTGATCGTATGGATTTGAAAAAACTTCAAAACCGCTATCTTGAACTTGAGCTGGATGCCACTAAGGCCAAATACCTAGGTGAAGCTGACTCAATTATCAAATCGGCCCGTGAGAAGAACGCCATGAAAACAGCTCCTAAAACATTAAAAATTGCTGAAGTCAGCTATGATGTGGCCGTGAGTAAAATTTCAACTGATCGTAACTCATATGAAAGCTTTTCTCCTTTTATCGATAAGGCCAATCATTCGGCCAATCGCCTTCACCATGTGATGGGCTATGTAAAAGACGAAAAGTATAGTGAAACAGCCGCTATCGAACTTGTGAATCAACAAGAAAGAATTGGCGCTCTTGGTGGTCGAGTGGCTGCGCAGAATAACCGTCTTAAGCAACAGAATAGCAAACTGGTAAGATCCCAAAATCAAGTCGCTTTCCAAGAAGCTCTCGATCGCGCAAGTCAACAGTTTCAAAAGAATGAAGCTGATGTTTATCAACAAGAAGATAAATTAATCATTCGTCTAAAGTCGCTAAACTTCGCCTCTGGTCAGTCAACACTTCCAAATAATGGACCTCAATTGCTTAATCGCATTGAAGGAGTGGCCAAAGGTCTAGATGCAAAATATGTTGTTGTTCAAGGCCATACAGACTCTGTTGGATCAAAAGAACTTAATCAAAAACTATCTGAGCAACGTGCCGAAACTGTGGCCAAATATCTTGAGCAAAATGGATTTGATAGTACCAAGATTAATGTTGAAGGTTATGGAGACAGAAAACCTCTGGTGAGTAACAAAACTCCCGCTGGAAAAGCTCAAAATCGACGCATCGATATCATCATCACTCCCGCATCAATTTAATTTTCTTCATAGGGGCCTCTCCGGGGCCCCTTTTTTATGTTAAACTCCACTCATGAATTCTGATAAGCATTCCAATAATATTCTTCTTTGGTTAGTGGCCATCGGTTTTTTCATGGAAACTCTCGATAGCACTATCGTCAACACTGCCCTTCCGACCATGGCCGTGGCCCTAAATGAAAGCCCACTCTATATGCAATCAGTAGTTATTGCTTATGCTTTAACTCTTGCCATATTTATTCCGGCCTCTGGTTGGCTCACTGATCGATTCGGAATTCGTCGTGTCTATATTGGGGCCATCACCGTTTTTACCATTGGCTCTTTATTTTGTGCTATCTCTCAGACTCTTCCTCAGCTCGTCCTCTCTCGAGTCATTCAAGGACTCGGAGGATCAATGCTCATGCCAGTGGGTCGTCTGGCCATCCTTCGCAATTTTCCTGGAAGTAAATATTTAGCGGCCCTTAGTTTTGCTGCTGTCCCCGCTCTGATTGGCCCTCTCATCGGTCCCACTCTCGGAGGATGGCTTGTTGAATTTACTTCTTGGCACTGGATCTTTCTCATCAATCTTCCCATCGGTCTTATTTTAGGTTTTGTCACCTACAAGGCCATGCCCAGAGATGAGATCGAGCGCACACGGAGTTTTGATCTAGTCGGTTTTTTTCAAATCTCTGCGTTTATGATCAGTATGTCTTTTGCCCTAGATGGACTTTCAGGATTGAATTTCTCTTACGGCCTTGTGCTTATTCTTTTTGTTTTCGGTCTTGCAGCCTTGGCCGCTTATGTCCTTCATGCTCAAAAGACCCTTACTCCACTTATTTCACCCGCTCTTTTTAAAGAGCGCACTTATAGTATTGGTATTATCGGAAATATGTTCGCTCGTATTGGAAGCAGTGGTATGCCTTTTCTTATTCCACTTTTTTTCCAGCTCTGTCTTGGTTACTCGCCTTTTGAGGCCGGCCTCTCTATGATTCCGCTGGCCATTGCCGCCATCGTGGCCAAAAGATTTGTGGCCACCTTTGTCTTTAAGTTCGGTTACAGAAAATTTCTCATCGTAAATACCATTCTTGTTGGTCTCTCTATGGCCAGCTTTGCCCTCATCGGCCCGACTGAACCTAAATGGCTTCAAATTTTGCATCTTCTCTTCTTCGGTGTTTTTAATTCTATGCAATTTACCGCCATGAACACACTCACTCTTAAAGATCTCGATCGAAAGAAGGCCAGTGATGGTAACGCCCTCTTCTCCATGGTCCAAATGCTCGCCATGAGTTTTTCTGTAGCCGCGGTAGGCTCTCTTCTGACAACATTTATGAATTATTATGATAAGCTTGATGCCTTTCATGGCTCTTTTCTTTCAATGGGAGCGCTGACTTGCACTTCAGCTTGGATATTTTGGCAGCTTGATAAAAAGGAGCAGTTATGACAAAAATTTACGATTTTAGTGTGAACAAAATTGATGGCACTCAAACAAAGCTTTCGACCTATGAAGGTAAGGTTATGCTTGTCGTGAACGTAGCTTCAAAATGTGGTCTCACTCCTCAGTATGAAGGTCTTGAGAAAATCTATAAAAACTATAAGGAAAAAGGGTTTGAAGTCTTGGGTTTTCCGGCCAATGAATTTCTGGCCCAGGAGCCAGGGTCTGATGAGGAGATCCAACAATTTTGTACAATGAACTATGGTGTTGATTTTCCAATGTTCTCAAAAATCGTTGTCAAAGGCGAAGGACAACATCCTCTTTATCAATACCTCACAACAACAAAACCAGATGCAACGATGAAACCTAACGGGACACTTCTAGAGAGACTTGGCTCAAAAGGTCTTCTGACTGGAAAACCAAATGATATTAAATGGAATTTTGAAAAATTTTTAATTAGTAAAAAAGGTGAGATCATTGAAAGATTTTCTCCCGAGCTTGATCCTCAAGATCCAATTATCGTGAGTGCCATCGAGAAGGCAATCAATGAAAAAAATTAAATATATTCAGAGAGGTGATACCCCTCACTGGGTAGGTGATGGTTTTCCTGTTCGCTCTATTTTTACTTATAATGATCTCGCTCAAGAAATCTCCCCTTTTCTTCTTATGGATTATGGTGGGCCTGCTGAATTTGCTCCTTCAGAAAAAATTCGAGGCGTGGGTGAACATCCTCACCGAGGATTTGAAACAGTGACCATTGTTTACTCTGGAGAGGTGGATCACAGAGATTCTGCAGGCGGCGGTGGGAGTATTGGACCAGGTGGAGTTCAGTGGATGACAGCGGCTTCAGGACTTGTCCATGAAGAGATGCATGGTAAAAACTTTGCCAAAAATGGCGGACGTTTTGAGATGGTTCAACTCTGGGTGAACCTACCTATCAAAGATAAAATGGGCCCTCCTCGCTATCAAGGAATTCAAGACGAGCATATTCCCTCTCTCAAGCTTAATAATGAAGCTGGAGTGATCAGAGTGATTGCTGGAAAGTTTCTTGAAACTCAAGGACCGGCAAAGACATTTTCACCGATTAATCTTTGGGATATCCGTCTCCATCAAGGCAAGAAAAATCTTTTCACTGTTCCCGATGGGCATACAGCCGCTGTCTTTGTTCTCAGTGGTCAAGTTCAACTCAATGACGGAACAATTATTAATAGTGCTGAGATTGCCGTTCTCCAAAATAAAGGAGAGCAATTTGAGCTGACTGCGACTGAAGAGGCCAAAATTCTTTTTCTGGGCGGAGAGCCACTTAACGAGCCATTTATTGGATACGGCCCGTTTGTAATGAGCACCAAAGAAGAACTTTATCAGGCCTTTGCAGATTTTAATAGTGGCAAGATGGGTAAAATTGGAAAAATTGAAGGGACGGAGTGAAATTACTCTGTCCAATCAATTTGAAAATCAATAGGGACTTCATTATCAATTTTAACAGTGAGAAGACTCGGTCGTTCAATATTATGTTGTTCTAACAGGACCTTTAACTGACCTTTCTGTGTTTTGCCACCACTCAAGTCTACCGAGTATTCTTTCTCGACCCCATGAAAACTAACCAATACATTCAGTGATGTTTTACTTTTAAAAAAATTATCCTCAGAAATTTTACCTTTTACTGTCACCAGTGGGTATTTTGAAATCTCAAGGATTGTCTGCATATTTAGATCTCTATTAGAATCACTTGAGATGAAACTTTTTACAGGAATGGCCACGAGAAAGTCACACTCACCTTTCTCAGAGCAGCTAATCTTACCCTTAATTTCTTTGCTTACTCCTTTGACTGTTTTCACAAGATGTTTGACTGTATACTCGGCCTGTCCGCTCTTGACACTATAGTCTTTAGCAAAGACGTTCAAAGAGAGGACTAAACAAATACAGATAAAATATTTTTTCATTTTTGATTCCTAGAATTCAATTGTCATTAAAGCAGCTGAAAGAGCAAATGCTCCATAACCAACGCCGGCCACCGCTGAATGCTGCTTAACCAGCGAAGAGCTTTTTTTTCCAGCATCTTCATTCTTCTTGTACATATAACCAAGAATGGGGGCGAGAATCATAGCAGGGACATGAATCCACGCGAGGGCCTTATGCCATTTAATGGCCCCACGATCTACAATACCAGCAGGTTTAGGAGCAGTGAGTGAATAATAAGCTGTTGTGTAGTACATAAGTCCTGAGGCCATTCCAAGATACATATGTGTATCAGAGCTCAAAGCGCTATTTCCAGTAAGCATAGTTGCCGTCATTAAACCTAGTGTCACTAGTCCTAAAGTCTCATGCGTCTTCAGTTTACTATGCCTAACTTCGAGTGTTTTTTGTTCTTCTATTTGTTGAGGTGTTAAACTTATTTCTTCCTCAGAAAGACCTAAATCCTTTAGTGAAACTTCTGCCAAAGCAGAATGAGAAAAAAGACATAACAAGATAAAAAAAGAATGAAAAAAGTGATGCATACAATTCCTTTGCTAACGTCATTGTTAGACAAATAACTAGCGAAATCAATAGTTTTAAACAGTGTCATCTTGTTATAACAATCAAACGTTTACTCTTAATAAAAATTAATCTTGTAAGTACTCCTAACAAGATCTAGTGTTAATAAGTATTAACCTTTCAAGGATCTTTCTATGAAATTTAAAATTCCTTTTCTTTTATCAATTGTCGCTATTATCGGTGGTGTCTTTATCTCGATTCTTTTTGGGGCCGACGAATCTATCTTTAAGAATAGAATTGCTCAAGGTCTTGAAAAAAATATCAAAATTCAATCCATTGTCGATGCAGATAAAAAAGCTGAGAAAATTAAATCTGAGCAAGACAAGAACTGGCGCTACTACCAACGCTATCATTTCCACGCCAATGGTATTGCCTCTCTTTCCTTAGCAATGCTTATTCTCTTGGCCTTTATTAAAGCATCAAAAAAAGAAATTCTTGTCGCTAGCTATATGATTGCTGTTGGTGGTTTCCTTTATCCATTCGTTTGGCTATTTGCCGCTCTTTATGGCCCAGAGATTGGACGAGATGAGGCCAAGGAAGCCTTTGCGATCTTTGGGTATATGGGTGGGTTATATCTTCTAGGAATTATTTATGGTTTATATTTGGCAGCGGCCAGAGACTGGCGCGCTCCTCTGATATTTTCAGAGAACTAATTATGCTTGAGATAAATTTATATAAAAATAACTAAGCTTCCCGCCATTTCGTTTAAAAGGTAATAATTATAATGAATGCCTAGAATGATGTATTTATTCAAGGAGTATTGAATTCCACCATAAGTGGAATTCTCTTCTTCTTTTTGAACGAGAACTCCATCTTCATACTTTAAGCGTGGAGAAGTTTCATTTCTCAAGGCAAGATTAAAAAGAAACTTCTTATAAATATATGAGGCGGAGTAAAGAGAGACTGAAACATCGTCTTCATAAAATTTATAATAAGTTTTGATAAGACCCGCATCGAAGAAGAAGTTTTTTACTTGGACTCCGGCAAAATAAGTTTGAACGGTAAACTTCTCCTGGTAAGTTTCGCCACCATTGGCGGTGGAATCCAAGAAAACGTCATCTTGATAAACAGAAGCTCCTAAGCTCACTGGTCCCATTCTCATTGCAAGACCTGCTCCAGGGTTTACTCGCTTAATATCAGGGTTATATTTCAACAAAAGACCTAGGTCTAATCCAAAATTTCTTCTTTTAAAAAGGGCACCGCCAAGGGCAAGGTTGTATTTATTTGAACTGTATTCTTGTCCTGCCTCTCGTCTATTTAAATAATCTTCATCAGATTCAATGACTCTGTTTCCAAAAAAGCCGTTTTCAAGTTTAGAGCTCACTAGGGCAGCTCCTGCTTTTCCTGTTCCAGTGACAAAATTAAAAGTCGGATTATTTTTAGGATTCCAAAAAGTTTCAAGCCCTACACCACGATCATGACTCACATTGGCCGGGTTAAACTGGGAAGCCGTACCAGATGATGGCACTGACTTAGAACTCGATCTTCTTGTCATTTTATGAATAGGCTCGCAGTTTACAAGGTTGAGGGCCTCACATAAATTGTCCGCTCCCCACAAATGAGAAGGAAAGAACATAAGAAGAATAGAAAGGAGAAGAAATTTCATCTCAGAAATTATACCTTGAATCCCCTATTTACCTCATCTAAAATGAATCATGTCTTTGCCATTGTCTCATCTTAAACGCTACCCAATTAAAGAGAATGATCTTCTTCAGGCATTTGACAGTGCTGATGAACTTCTTCTTGAATACTTGACAACAATAGATCTAAAGAAAAAAAGAATACTGATTGTAAACGATCAATTTGGCGCCCTGAGTTGTTCGTTAAACACACACCAAATAACAACTTATACTGATTCCTTTGTGTCCTATCAAGGCATCAAACTTAATAGTCATGGGGCGATCACAGCCATCCCAGATCTTGAACAGCTTGAAGGGTCCTATGATTTTGTCCTGGTGAGAATCCCTAAATCAATGTCCTTTTTTGAAGACATCCTCGCTCGACTAACCAAGCATCTTCATCAGGATTCTCAGTTTATCTGTGCTTCTATGGTTAAGCATCTTGCTCCCACAAGTTTTGATCTTCTTCAGAAATATATTGGCCAGACAACCACAAGCCTCGCCAAGAAAAAAGCCAGATTGGTTTTTGCAAAATTTGAAAAAGCATCAGTGATTTCCCCTTATCCTATCCGTCTGACCATTGAAGGATTCAATTCACCTTTTATTAATCACTCCAATCTTTTTAGTCGTGAAAAACTAGATATTGGGACTCGCTTTTTCCTTGATCATCTACCACAGGGACCGTTTGAAAAAATTCTAGATCTTGGATGCGCTAACGGCATTATTGGTATCAAGGCCCAGCAACTTAATCCAAAATCTCAGATCATTTTTTCTGATGAGTCTTTTATGGCCATCAAAAGTGCCACAGCGAATTATAAAGCGCAGAGTTCAGGTGACGCAGAATTTGTTTGGACCAATTGCTATGAGAACCAAGGTGCAGGTCAATTAGACCTTGTCCTCTGCAATCCTCCTTTTCATCAAGGAACGACCATTGGTGATTTTATTGCCTGGCAGATGTTCAAAGACGCTCACTACGGTCTCAAAGCTGGAGGACTACTCAGAGTGATTGGAAACCATCATCTCGGTTATCAAGTTAAACTTAAGAAGATATTTGGAAATAGCAGAATCGTGGCCACCAATTCGAAGTTTATTATTTGTGAGGCCCGAAAATAAGCAAAATTCCGACATTTTCTTACCTCTTATCCATCTTATTTTTCAAAAGACCCGAAAAATGAAATAGTGTGGATATGTATATTATTTTATTACTAACCTTCTCTCTGACAGTTTTTGCCGAAAGTACGGTGAGATTGTATAAAAAAGGGATTGGGCCAGATTCACTTCCTTCTCGTGATATCTACGTCTATCTTCCTGATGGATACGAGAAGTCTCACCTCTCCTATCCCGTCCTCTATATGCACGACGGACAAAATCTTTTTGACCCCACTCGGGCCTTTTTAGGACAGACATGGAAAACAAAAGAGACTCTTGATACACTTATCTCAAAAAAAATAATTCGCCCTCTGATTGTGGTGGCCATTGATAACACCCCTTCTCGAATGAGTGAGTATGCGCCTGAAAAAGATGGAATCAAATATCTAGATTTTATTTCTTTTAAACTTAAGTCGATGATTGATCGAGATTTTAGAACAATAAAGAACAGAGACCTCACTGGCATCATGGGCTCCTCACTAGGAGGACTTATCTCATTGCAGGCAGGGATGAGTCACTTCCACACCTTTGGTCTTATCGGTGCTCTTTCGCCCTCAATTTGGTATAACGATAAGTCCATTGTGACCGCTTATCAGATGACTCAATTTCTTCCGCTAAACGTCTATCTTGATAGTGGGACTGAAGGTGGAGAAAATGCTGATGACGTCTGGGAGCTTGCTCGTACCCTTGAACAAAGAAGAATCAGCCCAAAGGTTATTATTCAGCAAGGAGCTGGGCATAGTGAAAGATTTTGGGCCCAGAGATTTCCAGAGGCCTTAATCTTTCTTTATAGTGAACGCGCCTTTGCTTTCTGAAGTTTTTGGTAGCTCTCAATAAACTTTTGATGTTTATCAATCCCTTCAAGCTTCATATTCGTCTGAGGGATATTATAAAACGTCACTTCACCTGTTATAGTCCCTACAACAGCATTCATGAGCTTCTCACCATACATGCGACTAAGATTAGGGAGGTAGTCCTCTAGTTCCAGCTCTTCGTTAAGGGTGATATCTAGAACGATATTGAGGGCCTGATAAAATTTCTTTCTTTCAGGAAGGCTGTTACTAAAAGTTGAAAGTTGCTCTACTAATTCTTTCGCCTCTTCAAACTGCTGGAGACTTAAATAACTGAGGGCCTTAAGTTCTCCAATAGACAGCTGCCCCCAAGTCGAATTCTCATCAAAGGCCACACCGATGAGTTCTGAGATTTGAGTATAATTATCAATTTCACTTTCTTCTAATTTTTTCACAAGAGACTTGAGTCCCTTTTTATCAAGACTGTGGAGATTGAGAATACTTTCTCTAAATTCAAGTGATTTATTATGATTATCCCAGATCAGCTCTTCTGGAAGATAAATCTCTGAATAATTCGGGACGAGAATACGTGTGGCACAGGCCCCAAGCTCTTCAAAATCGGCAATATAAACTTCTTTCTCCATTTCACGGAGGATTCCCATTAAATAATTAAACTCTTGCTCAGTTGTTCCTGAGAAGTTCCAGTCGGCAAATTCATAATCTGCTTTCTCACTGAAAAACTTCCAAGAAATCACTCCTGTAGAATCAATAAAATGATCGATGATATTATTATGCTCTTTCACAGCAAATTCATTAAACGTCGGAGGAATAAGGTCATTTAGACCTTCAAAGCTTCGACCTTGGAGAAGTTCAGTTAATGTCCTCTCAAGGGCCACTTCAAAATTAGGATGGGCCCCAAAAGAAGCAAACACACCACCATTTCGTGGATTCATCAAAGTCACATTCATGACAGGGAATCTTCCCCCAAGAGAGGCATCTTTCACGAGGACAGGAAACCCTTGCTCTTCGAGCTTTGCTATCCCTTCGAGGATTTTCGGATAACGATTCAAAACTTCCCGGGGAACACTTGGCAGAGAAATCTCACTGGTGATGATTTCATTTTTTACTGCTCGTTCAAAAATTTCAGAGAGGGCCTGAACACGGGCCTCATTAATCGTATTTCCAGCACTCATCCCATTACTGACATAAAGATTCGCAATAAGATTGACCGGGATATAAACTGTTTTCTTATCTGATTGGCGAACAAAAAGAAGAGCACAAACTCCACGCTCTTTATTGCCTGAATTTGTATCGTAGAGGTGAGAAAACTTAAGCTCTCCCTCGTTACCATAAATCTCGAGAAGGTAATCATCCATTAATTCTTTGGGAATCGAATCTTTAGGACCCGCCTTAAACCATTTCTCTGTTGGATAATGAACAAATTCGGCTTTTGCGATTTCTTCGCCTAGGTAATAATCACTATAAAAATAATTTGTACTTATACGTTCAAGATACTCTCCTAAGGCCGAGGCGAGAGCAGCATTTTTTGTGGACCCTTTCCCGTTAGTAAAACACATCGGAGACTCAGCATCACGAATATGAACTGACCACACGTGAGGGACAGGATTTCTCCAAGAGGCAACTTCAATTCTGATCCCCAGATTCTCAAGAAGAGAAGTCATCTTAAGGATCGTCTCTTCTAAAGAAGAATCCTTCCCTATAATAAGAGTCTTTTTCTCGGCGAGATCAATACCTTCGAGAATGAGATTTGAATTTTTCGCCTGAGAGTCTTTAGCATTAATTTTAAAATCTGGATTATTCTGGATCACTCGCTTAACCGTACAGCGATCCATGGCCTTGAGAATTCCCTCACGATCATGCTCAGAAATTCCTTCAGGAAGTTCTATTTCAATAGTGATAGTTTGGTTATAACGATTCTCAGGATCAACGATATTGTTCTGAGTGACACGAATATCCTCAGTGGGGATATTTCGAGCGACACAATAAACTTTCACAAAATAAGCCGCGCAAAGGGCCGATGAGGCCAAGAAATAATCAAATGGACCAGGGGCCGTGCCATCACCTTTATAACGGATGGGTTGGTCAGCGATGACAGTAAAGTCATCAAACGTGGCCTCTAGCCTTAAATTTTCTAAGAAACGAACGTTGATTTGCATGCCAAGTTTTTAGCATTTTTTATGAGGTGTTTACAGGGGAGCGACCCTTTATTTGTAATTTTTACCCCTATTTCTCAGGTCTAAACATGCGATGAAGCTTAGGAATCGTCTTCTTTTTATCTTTCAGACGCTCTTGCTCCAAAAGCTGGTGCTTCTCTTTCTTATTTAAGGGAACCCCGCGATTTTTAATAGAGTTCAAATCCGCCGTTTTAATGACTTTTTCAAGGTGTTTACCCACCCCTTCAAGAACACCAAAATACCCTACCAGTTTTCGGCTCATATTGAGAGGTAACTTCTCATCAAAATATTTATCTACGTAAGGCACACGACGAAGTGGCCAAGCAATATTTCGGTAAATGAGAGAGTCTGTTGACGAGGACTGCTGCATCACATAGTTCATTTCATCACTCCACTTATACATGGCCTGAAGAATGGCATCTTTTCTTAAAAGGTCATCCACACGATTCGGGTCAGTCCACTCCCCGATTAATGTGAAGCGTGGATCCACTTCAATATCAGCAGGGATAAAACTTGAAGAGGCAGAAATTCCTAATTGCTTCACAAATTTAGGTTTTTTAACCAAAAGTCTACTTTTGTAAAGAGGAAGCGTAACTGCCCCATCACTCATCACTTCAAACGAATGTGAAGCCACTTCTGAACAAAAAATCTCCGCCGAGTTCTCTTGATCAAAGGCAAAATCATAATTTATATTTCCTATTGTATCGCTAGCTTCTTTTGTACGTTCGAAAATATACTTCGCCGCTTTAGCCGCAAGTTGTTCGTTATCAAAACGGTAAAAGGCCGTTCGTGCATTTTTATCTGCAATATGTCCCTCTTCAAGAGGACGCACCACTGATCCAATTTCAATATGGGCCTCAATCGTCCACAACTTCCCTTGTGGATCTTTATAAACAAGACTCATGTGTGAAAACTGAGTATCAAATTCTCCCAAATTAGAAATGGCTGCTGAGGTAAAGGCATTCCCTCGGGATAAAATAATATCCCCACTTCTTAGATCAACAGTTGGGCGAAAACTTTTAAACTTTGGATGCTTGTTCAAAAACTTATTACCATCAGAGAAAGCAGTATCAGAATAGGTTTCGTGAGGATCAATGCGATTTTTTGTATAAATCAGAAGATTATCATCTAGGGTTTTCATTGATCTAAAAACACTTCGCAAGGTTGTGGCACAAGCTTTAGTGAATCGCCCTTGTTGATAAGACTGACGCATCTTTTGATGAATATCTATTTTTTTATTCCAAAGCTCTCGTCTTAGGCTATCGACTTCATCTCTATCAGAAAAAAGCTTCATTTCTTCGATTAGCTCCAAAGACCGAGTGAGTCTCATCCCATCTTCTTCACAATGCTTAAGATTAAGATCCCATGAGGAGCGAGTTTGAGCCCCTGCCATTTGGGACAAAGTGATAAAAAAGAGAGCAAACTGTATAGTTTTTAAACGGCCCATACGCATAAATCCATTGTAAAAAGAGTTTATGCAGGGTTATTTGCAATTGAGATGCCAGATCAAAAAGTTGAACTGCGACAATAATGACCAGGTCAAAATACTCTCTTTTCTATACCTTTTATCCTATACTCATCTCATGGACTCACTACTTGCCGCTCGCTCCCTCATGGGACTCTCTCTAGGCTTTCATATCATCTTTGCTATTGTAGGAATGGTAATGCCGGTTCTCATGGCCCTGGCCCATTACCGATGGCTTAAAACAAAAGACGAAGACTATCTCACTCTGACTCGTTGGTGGATGAAAGGCCTTGGAATATTTTTTGCGACAGGTGCAGTTTCTGGAACAGCATTAAGTTTTGAGCTTGGTCTTTTGTGGCCGAAGTTTATGTTTCATGCAGGCCCTATTTTTGGAATGCCATTTTCTTGGGAAGGAACAGCTTTTTTTCTTGAGGCCATTTTTCTCGGTCTCTACCTCTACGGGTTTAATCATCTCAAACCATGGATTCATTGGTGGACTGGAGTAGGTGTTGGAATCTGCGGAATGCTCAGTGGGATTTTTGTTGTCGCGGCCAATGCTTGGATGAACTCTCCCGCAGGTTTTGACTGGGTCGATGGAAAGGCAATGAATATTGATCCAGTGAAGGCCATGTTTAATGAGGCTTGGTTTTCTCAATCTCAGCATACCGTTATCACTGCCACTCTTGCTGTAAGTTGTGCCGTTTTAGGGATTCATTGCGCTCTTCTTCTATTAAGAAGACAAGAAGCCTTGAATAAAAAGGCCATCAAAGTCGCTCTTCCTCTTTTTATCATCTCTGCTCTACTCTCACCACTCAGCGGTGATCTTTCTGCCAAAGATGTGGCCAAGAGACAACCAGTGAAACTGGCGGCCATGGAAGCTCATTTTGAAACTCATAAGGGTGTGGGACTTTGGATTGGAGGAATTCCTAATGCTGAAACACAAACAGTGGAATATGGGATTCAAATTCCTTATCTTCTCTCTCTTCTGGCCACTAATAATCCCTTTTCTGAAATTAAAGGCCTGAATGATTACCCAAAAGAAGAATGGCCACCACTCCTTCCAGTGCATCTTGCCTTTCAAGTCATGGTAGGAATCGGAACACTTCTTTTTGGAGTCTCTCTACTTATTCTATGGAATCTCTGGAAGAAAAAAGACATTCTTGAAAATCGATTCATTCTCAAACTTCTCGCACTTATGACTCCATTGGGAGTCATTGCGGTAGAGGCGGGATGGATCGTCACAGAAGTAGGACGCCAACCTTGGATTATCTACGGTATTCTTAAAACAAAAGATTCTGTTACACCGATGCCGGGGATTGAGTATATCCTGTTCTTTTTTGCAGGTCTTTATCTCATGCTCTCTCTTACGGTAGCTTGGCTCATGTACCGTCAGTTTCAACTTTTTATGAAGAAGAATAATCATGCTTGAGTTTGTCATCCTTGTTCTTATTCTTAGTCTAATCTTCTATGTGATCTTTGCGGGAGCAGACTTTGGCGCCGGTATCTACGAATTCTTATGTCTTATAAGCGGCAGAAGTTCTCGCAAGGAACTGGTTGAAAAGGCCATTGGCCCTATTTGGGAGGCCAATCATATTTGGCTTATTTTAGTCCTGGTGATTTTTTTCATGGGATTCCCTTATCCCTTTATGGTCTTCTCTAATCTTTTTCATATTCCTTTAATCTTTGTCATCGTCGGTATTATTTTTAGAGGAACTGCTTTTGCTTTCAGGCACTACGATCCTATTAAAGATGAATCCCAAAAGCTTTATACCTGGCTTTTCGCTCTTTCTTCTGTCTGGACTTCTTTTTGGCAAGGTGTGATTGTGGGAAGTTTGTTCTCCCCACTGCCAATCGAGATTATAAGTTTTAGACAGTATTTTATTGACCCTTGGTTTACGCCATTTAGCTTCAGCACCGGGATCTTTGTCATGTCGACCTATCTCTTCCTTGCTCAAACTTTCTTTTTAAGTGAAGCCCCTAAAGATCAAGAAATCAGAGATTCTATTCGCAAAGATATTTGGAAGTCTCTTCTCTTTGTTTTCTTATCTGGATCAGCGGTGTTTCTAGTGGCTTTTTATACGAACAAAGAATTCATAGAGGCATTTTTTGGTAACAAGTACTCCATTCTTCTTGGCATCCTCACGACTCTTCTTTTGATTCCTCTGATCCTTAGCTATAAGTATCAATGGAACAAAGTTTCAAGAGTTCTCGTGGCCCTTCAAGTCACCATGATTTTTGGAGCAGTCCTAGTTAAACGCGCTCCTGTCATGATTTACTTTCAAGACAAGAGGACTTTAACATTTCTCCAAGCTGCCGCCCCTGAAGCCGTTATCAAGCAGCTTTTCATGGCCCTGGTTGTAGGGATTATTTTGATACTACCGTTTTTGATTTATCTTTTGAAAGTTTTTAAAAGTAGTAATGGAATGAAGAAATAAGGCCGATCCTACCTCACTAGAAATCTGTGAAATAGAACCGGCCAGATAATTTAATTCTTATGAATAGAATGGATAATCTGTATAGCCAGATGCACCCGCTCCGTAGAGAGTTTCAAAGTTAACTTCATTGAGAGGAAGCCCCTCTTTAAAACGTTTCACTAAGTCAGGATTGGCAATAAAATTTAGCCCAAACGCGACAGCATCCGCTTGTTCTGATTCAACGAGCTTTTGGGCCGTTTCTTGATTAATTTTTTCATTCGCAATGAAAACACCACCAAATGCTTTTTTAAGTTCTGGCCCAATTTTTCCTTCTCCTTGATGTTCGCGTGCAAAGATGAACGCGATTTTTCTTTTGCCAAGTTCAGTGGCCACATAATGAAATGTTTTTGAAAGATCTGAATCTTTCATATCATGAGAATCACCGCGAGGAGATAAGTGAACTCCCACTCGGTCTGCTCCCCAAACTGAAATCAAAGCATCTGTCACTTCGAGAAGAAGACGAGCACGGTTTTCTAAAGGCCCACCATACTGATCAGTTCGTTGATTTGTTCCATCATAGAGAAACTGCTCCATCAAATAACCATTGGCCCCATGAAGCTCAACGCCGTCAAATCCGGCCAGTTTTGCATTCTCAGCTCCTTGGCGATAAGACTCAATAATGCCTGGAATTTCTCTGGTTTCAAGAGCTCTTGGTGTCACATATTCTTTTTGAGGACGAACAAGACTCACATGTCCTGATGGTTTTATTGCCGAAGCTGAAACAGGAAGTTCGTTATTTAAAAAAATGGGATCTGAGACTCGTCCTACATGCCAAAGCTGCATAAAGATTTTTCCACCCTTATCATGAACGGCCTTGGTGATTTTTTTCCATCCTTCAACTTGCTCTGGGCTCCAAATCCCTGGAGTATTGGCATACCCCACACCCATTGGAGTCACCGAAGTGGCCTCAGTTAAAATAAGTCCGGCCGAGGCCCTCTGAGCATAATATTCGGCCATTAAATCATTAGGAACTCTTCCAGTTCCACTGGCGCGGCTTCGAGTAAGAGGGGCCATGATAATACGGTTTGGGATAGTAAGAGCACCAATTTTGAGAGGTTGAAACAGAACTGACATAGTGAAATCTCTTGTTAAGGTTTGGAGGAGATGGATGGATTTGAACCACCGAAAAACAGGTTTGCAAGCTGTTCCCTTGAGCACTCGGGCACATCTCCATAAATGCATCAATTACGGATACATTATAATACTTCAAAACTAAATGCAACAATAAAAAGTGCATTTAACCAAAAAATAATGTTATGATCATCTTATGGTAGACACCCGATTTTCAGTTTCTATTCAAATTATGATGACATTAGCGGCCCATGAAAATGAGCTCTATAGTTCTGAGTCTTTGGCAAAAGTCCTGAAGACTAATGCCACTTTCATTAGAAAGCTAGTTACTCATTTGGTAGATGCTGGATTAGTCAGTAGTTTTCGTGGTAAAGGCGGCGGAATAAAGCTCGCAAGAACTTCTTCCTTGATCGATCTTAATGAAATCTATCTTGCGGCGACGGGAGAAAAACCGCTTATTTCGATCCACAATAAACCAATCACAAAAGCTTGTGCTGTGAGTTGCTGTATCAATGATGTTCTTGAAGGAATAGTACTTGGTATTGAAGAGTCCACTCAAAAATATCTTCAAGGTAAAACTCTTCATGATCTTATGATCAAAGTGAAGTAAGCCCCTATTCATTTATCCTATCTCTGGCATAGTCATTTGGTATTATTCATTTCCTTCAGACTCCTAGATATTCAGTCTATGAAAACTAGCTTGTCAAAGGAGACAAAAATGAAAACTGCAAACACAAATTCAAATTCTAAAGACAATTCCAAAAATCAAGCTCCTCAAAAATGGAGTGATGTTGGTGGAAAAATCAAAGCAAAATTCTCAAAACTAAGTACTGATGATATTGCTAAACTTGAAGGGAAAATTGAAAACCTTCCAGCTAAAGTCATTAAGGCCTACGGATATGACAAACAAAAAGCTGAGCAAGAATGTAGAGAGTTTATGCCAGAAGCAAAAAGATAGTTTACAAAGGAGGGTTTGCCTAGGCAGGCCTTCCTTTCTATAAAGTTTGGCAGCGAAACTGTTGCACGATATCTTTAACGATACCTTCATCTTCAGCTTGCTTTTGACCTAGAATATGAAGCTTGTAGTCCCAATAACCTTTAGGATTACCAAGCCATTTTAAAGATTTATTGCGGATATGATGATGAACAAGACAAAGTGGCATAAATGCCGATCCAATCCCACTCGCCACAATTTGAGTGGCCGTCGAAAAAGACTCAACCTCCACCACGACTCTTCCCTGTACTCTTTCTTGTTCCATATAATTTTTTGTCGCCTGACGAAGTTGATGACTTACAGTAGGAATGACCCACTGAGTTTTATCATCCCAAGGCGGAAGTAAATCTTCTTGATGTTTGTGTGAAGAGGAAATAAGCACCACTGGCAAATGCATTGTCTCAAGAACATGAATATCACTAGACTCATCAACTAGCGCAGACTCACTTATCATAAGATTAATTTCTTTAAACTTTAATTTGGAGACAAGTTCCTCATGGGTACCTGAAGAAATTATAACCTTCGGCCTTCGATCATGAGGAATAGATTTTAGAAGAATACTCAGGATATCACTTAAAACCGTATATCCAAGTATATCCGAGATCCCTAAAATCAAATCATTTTTGGATTCAACTTGATTCGTTGAAAGCTTTACTCGAAGTTGGTCAGATAATTCAAACATACTTTGGCAGTAACCATAAACCACTTTGCCATGCTCAGTGAGTTTAATATTTCGTCCATCACGTTCAAAAAGTTTTACCTGTAATGAGTTCTCAAGAACCTTTAGCTGACTGCTCACAGAGGGCTGACTAATATGCAGATGCTCAGAGGCAAGAGTCACTCCACCAGACTTGGCAGTGATGTAGAAGTAGTAAAGATGGTTATAGTTATACATAGTCACTCTCTAACAATAGCATGCTTGTCGATAAAAAAAGATTTAATAATAGTCTTTAGCTTAATATAAGTGGGAAAGCCTGATATCTCTCCCACTTACAGAGATTCTAGTAGTACCAAACGTTTTTCTCATCACCACTCGCTTTTTTTAATGAAATGAAGGAATCATCTCTATGGCCTGGCCTAGGCCCAAGATGTTCAATCTCATTCTTTGTCTCTTCTTCAGGTTCAACAAAATGATGATAAAAACCATGAATTCGGTCTTCCTCAAACTCTTTGATAATCTGTTCTAGCTCTTCACGAGTAATTTTTTTTTCGGGTCCCATAAAAATCTCCTTGTTGTTGTTGCTAGCACAGGCCTCATATTGGATGAATGCAATCATGATGAATAATAAATTCTTTTTATGTAACAGATAGAAAGTCTCTATTAATCATATAGAAACATTATATTGTTCGGACTGTTTCTTGAGTGTGATATTGATCATGTGGAGGTATGTATGGACGAACGATTGTTTTTAAAAATAAATCAATTCAAACAGCCTCGTTTAGAGGGCACTGAATTCACACTTTCTGAGAGTGAAGAAGCGCTTATTGTTGAAGGCCTTGATCGAGTTCAAGCAGTCATCCCATCTGAGACAAAAATTCTTCTCACCCTCTCAAAAGTTGAAGGTTTTTTTCATGGAAGTTTTGGCATCCGAGCTCTCCATATTTTTGCCTTCGCCAAAGAAAAAACAATTCCTCTTTTATGTGCAAGGCTCGAGCAAAACATAAAGATACAAATTAAAAACAGTCCTTATCTGATAAAGAATCCGAGACCTATTGAAATTCATCTTTGAGCAAAAGGAATAGCACCCCGTCAAAAAAAATATTTTGAGGCAAATAGGGCGAATAAATATTTTAAAACCCGACAAAAAACGTTTTCATTCTGGCATTGGGCCTGCAAAGCAATCTTCAATACAAAAAATTATTTTGTAGAAATAAAGGAAACAAAATGAAAACTTTAACACTTGCTTCGGCCTCACTTGCTCTTGCTGTGTCGTTGTTTGGGATGAATGCCTATTCACAGACATCGGCCAATCTGACTTATGCTCAGTTTGTTGAAAGCTGTAAGAACCCAGGGACTTATGGACATCAACGTCCACCACAAAACATTCGTGTGGCCTGTAAAAACGTTCAAAGGGTTTGGGAACCAATTGAAGCCGGATCGATCTCGATTACAGAATCAAGAAATTTATCAGCCGAGCTTTTCTCTGATAAATATCATGTTATTCTTCAAAATTTCGTGATTGCCATGCCAGAACTAGTAGTGGCCTGCCCACGTCTTCGAGAAGTTGTCGAAACAGCAAGTATTGAAAAGTCATTTACTTGTGAGCAAGTCATTGCTGACCCAAGAGACTTAAAAGAAATTTGTATTGAAGCTATCAACGAAGCAATTGCTCAAAACCCAGATATCGTTGAATCTGTTCCAACTGGAAGAACTTTCAAAACTTGCGAAGGAACTGTGGTTCAAAAACCGTAATTATATCGCTCGATCAGCAGACAGATGAAGGATGGATTCATCTGTCTGCTTTTTTAATAAACTGACTTATGAGGAAAAATTAAAATGAAATATCTAACAATACCCTTTATCCTTATGCTTGCTATGGCCTGTAGTGATAAAGATGGAAAAACTGTTTACGTCGACTCAATGAGTGCAACAACGACGCCTGAAAAATATTCTAATGTCACAGCAGAATTTGGAGCCTTGAGTGTTCAAGAAGGTGAATTCACCGGGACAACAAAGATTACTCCTTGGTCATCATGGTGGTTTCCTTCAAAAGATCGCTACCTATTTGAAAGTGCCAACACTAATGATCTCGCTCCCCTCGAAAAGTATGATCTCTATATAGAAAAAGCTTTCGGTAAAAATCCTGATTCTGCCTTTTTTGAAGAGATGGAAATCTATGATCCAAGTGAAGTCAATTGGGCCGGACTCTGCCACGCTTGGGCGATTGCTTCAGTTCTTCATGTTGAACCACGCTCGGCCATTATGAGAAAGGACATTAAACTCAATGTCAGTGATCAAAAGGCCTTAATTTTAAAAACATATGAAAACGTCAGTGATCTAAAAATATATGGTAGTCGTAATAACGGCAGCTTTAATGACGAGTTTGACGATGTCTATCCTGATCAATTTCACCGTTTTGCTCAAATTTATTTATTCGATAAGCACCTACCCTTTCTTATGGACTATGATCCAAGCTTCCCAGTCTGGACCGTTCCAGTCAGTAATATCAAATTTAAAATTGTAAAGGTAAATGAGATCTCAGCTCACGTGAAGGCCTGGGTAACGATTGCAAGTCCTTTAGTTGATAGTCCAGACTTTATCGGAACGAAAAAAACGGTGAAGTATTATGAATATAAACTTATCGGTTATTGGGAAGGGGCCACACTAAGAGTTAGCGGATCGGAATGGATCAATGACTCAGTTTATGATCATCCAGACTTCCTGATTGCCTATCCTGAGAATGTAAAACGCGCCTCTTTGAATAAGAAATTAGATATTGTAAAAATTGATGAATTACTAGGACTAAAGTATGTGGAAAAATATTAGTTTTATTAAAGACATGACCCTACTCATCGCTGTCTTTTTTTCATTCTATAGTTTTGCAAAAGATCGAAATGGTGATCTTTTCAAGACCTCCCATGAGTCTTCTTTTCTCCAAAGAGAATTTGGCAGCCAACTGAATAGCCTTCAAGTACTGGCCAATCCTCTCTTTGGGGAGCCATTTTATTCTCTTGAAAACTTTGAGAATAAGATGCTGGGCCCCATCAATGAAGAAAATGACAATTTTAAAAATCTTCTTCTTGTCTTTCCTGACTATAAAGTCTCTAAAGACAATATTCACGATATTCAGCAGAATCAACTTAACCAAGGTTTATCTGTTACTCCTCTCTGGTCATACCATGCAATGCCAACCCACAAGGGCGGCATTGCCTTTAGACATCTTGATCGCCAGTTTCAATCAAGCAATAACTGGCAGACCCTATTTAAAGAATATTCTTCTCATCTCCCAGATTCAGTGATCAGAGATAATGATGTGGATTCTTTATCATCCATTGAAAAATACGAATACCTCATTGGAAATACAGGATTTAATATCACTGAGAGTCAATGGCAAGAAGGCCAGAAGTATATGAATCTGTATGGGAAAGTTCCTTCTTGGATAGGGCTTTGTCATGGAACAGCTCCGGCCTCTCTGAATACAAAGCGTCCACTCTTTGCAATTTCACTTAAATCTTTTGATAAAAAGCACGATATTAAATTTTATCCTTCAGATATAAAAAATCTCATTTCCTATGCTTGGGCCAAATCTGGTGGACCCAGTGAGATCATGGGAACAAGATGTGGTGAAGTTATTCGCCCCTCTACAAGAGCGAGTCAGCGTTGTCTTGATACAAACCCAGGATCATTTCATTTGGCGGTGATCAACCTCATGGGAATCCATGGACAACCATTCATCATTGACTCCTCCGCAGGACACGAGGTCTGGAATCGATCTATTAAATCTTACAACTACCGTTTTTTTAGACCTGGATCACGGACTCTTATGGATCGGCTTGATCACGCTATGATTGCAGTAAAAGATTTTAAGTCTGATCCTCATGCCAAGTATCGCTCACCAGAGGCCACTCATATTGTTGGAGTAAGCATGGATCTCACCTATATCGTGGGAACTAAGGCCAACGACAGACGAGTAGACTCTACTTCTCGCGATGAAACAGATAAAACAACTTATCTTTACGATGTTGAAATCGATAAAGCAGGAAAAATTATTGGAGGAGAATGGCAAGACCTTACTCACCCAGACTTCCTTTGGGTCGTTGGCCGAGACTATAATCCTCGTCTCTTCGAAGACTATCTTATCGATGGACAGCTTCAAACTTATGATGGCAGGCAAGCTCTCTCACCTACCACCATCAGTTACGCCCAAACTGTGGCCACAAGAAATGAAGTTCTCTTCACCATTATTGAGGCCATGATTAGAATCTCTCAAGATGGTGATGAAAGACAAACATCTTGTACATCAGTGGCAGGAATCTCAGGCTCATCCACTTGTACAGGCTCAGAGGTATCACTATAATTACTGGCCGTCCCAAATTCATGGATAATAATATTTTGCTTGGCCTCAATAGCACTTCTAATCTGATACATCGGCACTCCCTGATTCATTGCGGGTGAAGTAGATGTGGGCGGTGATCCTGCATTATGAATACTTAAAACTTGGTGAGTATCCTCAGAAAAGATAGGACTTCCCGATGAGCCCCCAAGTGTGTCGGCATTATGATACATGATAGATGAAAGCGATCTAAGAACCTCGCCAAAAGAAACATACTTATTCAATGTGCATCGCGGATTAGCAATATAATCACAGTTTTCTTGAATTAGATAAAGTCGAGAATACTGAACAGGCTTCTCCTTTGAAAGTCCTACCCATCCATACTTTAAACCTGGATTATTTTTACATTTCACAAGAGTGAAATCATAAAGTGAGCTCGTCATAATAAACTCATTACATACAAACGTCTCTCTCGTCCCGTCAGGCTCTCTAAAAAGTGCTGTCACGTTCACCGCAGAATTTGCACTTCCAATACAATGATTATTAGTCATGAGAGTAGTTGAGTTAATAAGAAAACCAGAACAGCTGGCCATCAACGCAGGAATTTTTACTTGAGCTACCGTACGCTCATTAGCATTTTGTGGATCATCACCTGTCTGTCCGTAATTGATCCAATCATTAGTTCCAATAATAATTTTTGAATTCACGACTGAGTTAGCATCACAACTGGGATTTTGATCTGGATTTTGACAACTTGAAAGAATTAAAAGAAAAAAAACACTGAAAACAACATAACGATTGGCCATAACACACTCCTTGTGTTTGCAAAAAATAATGAATAGCCTTCATCTGTTGATTTACCAAATAATAAGGTAAACAAAAAAAATGGCCATCTAAAAAAACCTGATGGCCATTGTTTAGACCAAGAATTTAATAACCGACTTAATTACTACCTTAGACAAGCCATGAGCATGCCTGCATAAGCTCTATCCCTCTTATAAAAGGCCCCTCCAATTTCCAACAACATCGGTTATAGTAGTGACTTAAATTCTCTCAAGGAGACAAAATGAAAACGAGTTTAACGTTGTTATTGTTAGCTGCTCTTTCGGTTTCATGTGGACACATGAATAAAAACAAATCGGCTAAAGACACTTATTCACCAGTGATTAGCTTCGAGGAAAACGCTAAAAATTTTGCAGGTAACGTACAACTACCTACAACAAAATTCACAGAGAAAGTTCCTCTGGTGGTGATTGTTCACGAATGGTGGGGACGAACTCCCTATATCGAGTCACGTGAAGATATGTTGAATAAAGAAGGATTCGCCACACTCGCTGTTGATCTTTACGGAAACGCACAGACAGTACACACTCCAGCTGAGGCCCAAGCTCTCGCCACACCATTCTACCAAAACGCACAAATCGGTATTGAACGTTTAGCAAAATTTGTTGAAGCGGCTAAAAAAGATCCCCATGTTGATGCTTCAAAAGTTTTTGTGATCGGTTACTGCTTCGGTGGAACTCAGGCCCTCAATTTCGCTCGCAGTGGAGCTGACGTTAAAGGTGTCGTGAGTTTCCATGGTGGTCTTGCCGCCGGAATTCCTGCTAAAAACGTAAAAGCGAAAATTCTTGCTATCAACGGTCTCGCTGATCCTATGGTTCCGGCCAAAGAGCGTGATGGATTCAATAAAGAAATGAAAGCGATAAAAGTTAACTTCAAAGTGATTAACTACAAGGGTGCGACTCACGCTTTTACTAATCCTGGCGCCACTGAAATTGGAAAGAAATACAATATCCCTATAGCGTATAATAAAACGGCTGATGAAGGTTCTTGGAAAGATCTTATTAATTTTTTGAAGCAATAATTTTTGCCACTTTCACCCTGATCAACAGGTTAGGGTGAAAGTCTCAAGACTCTAAATACTGGAAATATTATTAAGAGGTAAAACTAATTATAATCACTCCTCATGAGTGATATCAAATCTTCGCCAAACATCATCAATACTGCTGTCGGGACTCTCTCCCACGACTCTCATAATAACGCCCAAATAGATCTTTTAGATTCAGATAGTGTCAATAAATGGAAAGAGGTCCTAGGTCTCTCCTCAAGAGATCTTTTCAACGCCGTCCAAGATTTTGGACCAAATATAAAAGATATCCGTCGTGGTCTAGTCAATCAAAAATCGGAAGACGGCGATCAAAACAAACTTAAAACAGGCTAAACAGAAAAGTGCGAAAGGCTTCATCTAACCCTCTATAATAACTAAAAATATCGGTTTATGCTATAATACCCTCTATGAGTAGTATTAAAATCGGTTCCGATTCAGGCAATGGCCATACGCCAGGACTCTATTATAAAGAGTCGGCCCCCGCACATATCAATCCTTCTGATGAGGCCAATCTTCAAAAATGGGAAGAGATACTTCATCTTTCACGCAAAGAGCTCCTTGCTGCCATCGAGCTCTATGGGAATGACATCAGAAATATCCGCCGTGGACTGATTAATCAAAAATCAGAGGACGAAGCCGCTTAAAATCGCCTAAAATAGTTCCAATGTATAAGCTCAGACCCTACCAACAAGAAGCTGTGGACAGCACAGTAAAATACTTTCAGCGCAAGCGTGAGCCTGCCGTTATTGTGCTTCCCACTGGTGCGGGGAAAAGTTTAGTCATTGCTGAGCTCGCCAAAATTGCTAAGGGCCGCGTGCTTGTCCTGGCCCATGTAAAAGAGCTCGTTGAACAAAATTATTTGAAATATAAAAGTTATGGACTTGAGGCCGGTATTTTTTCCGCAAGTCTCGGCCAAAAAGATTGGTCTCAAAAGGCCATCTTCGGAAGTATTCAGTCTGTGGCCCGCGCCTCAGATGATTTTTTTAAAGACTTCTCCTTACTAGTCATAGATGAGTGCCATCGCGTGGCCGAGGAAGGAGCGACTCAATATCAAGAAGTCATCCAAAAGCTTAGACAGAAAAACTCACAGATTTGTATTTTAGGTCTCACCGCCACTCCCTATCGTCTAGGCCTTGGCTGGATTTACGAGTACTCTCATCAAGGTGAAATCAAAACTGAGCAGCCACGCTTTTTTAAACAATGTGTTTATGAGCTTCCGCTCAGCTATATGATCAAAAACAAATTTCTCACTCAACCCGTTAAGGTTGATATCCCTGTCACTTGCTACGATTTCTCTGAGCTAAGCGAGAAAGGTCGAACGTATACTCTTGCTGAAGTGGAAGAACTTTTAAAAAATCAAAAACGCCTCACCCCTCTGATTGTAAATAATATCGTAGATATTACTCAGAAATATCATCGCAAAGGAGTGATGATCTTTAGTGCAAGTGTAAAGCATGCTGAAGAGATTCTCTCCTATCTTCCTGAAGGAGAGGCCCGCCTTGTGATCGGTGATACAGACATGGCGTCAAGAGATCAAATCGTTGAAGACTTTAAAAATAAAAAATTTAGATATCTGGTGAATGTCTCCGTTCTCACCACTGGTTTTGATGCTCCTCATGTGGATGTTATCGCTATTCTCCGTCCTACAGAGTCCAATAGTCTCTATCAGCAAATTGTCGGACGAGGCTTAAGACTAGATGCTGGGAAAACAGACTGCTTTATTCTTGATTATGCAGGAATGGGACATGATATTTACACCCCAGAGATCAGTGATAAAAAACCGGCCAAAGACACAGTCCCTGTGACTGTTTACTGTCCTCAGTGTGGCCATGATAATAGCTTTTGGGGCCTCGTGGATTTTGATGGTGAGATGATTGAGCACTTTGGACGCAAATGTCGTGGGGCCAGTCAGGATCCAACCACTATGGCGATCATCCCTTGTGGTTTTAGATTTCGTTCCAAACTCTGCCATGCTTGCGGAGAAGAAAATGATATTACGGCAAGAGAATGCACAAAGTGTAAGGCCGTTCTAATAGATGCTGACTCAAAACTTAAGCAGGCCAAGCTTTCAAAGAATGCTCATGTTATGACTCCAGAGAAAATCACCTTTGATGAGAGACTGGATAAGAACTCAAATCCTTATCTTGAAGTCAGGTACTACGATTATGATGGACACTACTTTAGCGAGGCCCATTTTTTTAGTAATCCTTCATCAATCAAAAAATTTAATATCAATTTCTTGCGCTCACACTTAAAGCGTCCAGAACTGGCCATGGACCTTACTGCTCCCCAAGAAGTGATTAAATACCAACGTCTATTAAGACTTCCTTCATTTGTTATTGCTCGCAAACAAGATAAATTCTGGAAAATCACAGAAAAAGTTTTTGCTGAAGAGCTTTAAAGAAGTGATCCGCTGCCAATTCAGGCTGCGGATCACGAGAGAAATTATTTTACATCAAAGCGATCGAGCATCATAACTTTGTTCCATGCTGCGACGAAATCCTGAACAAATTTTTGTTTTCCATCTTCAGCTGCATACACTTCGGCCAAAGCGCGAAGTTCTGAGTGAGAACCAAAAATCAAATCAACAGGAGTGGCCGTCCACTTAAGCTTCCCTGTTTTGCGGTCAAGCCCTTCGTAAACGCCTTCTGTTTTTTCTGATTTTTGCCATTTTGTCGACATATCTAAAAGGTTCACAAAGAAATCATTTGTCAGGACGCCTGGCTTCTTCGTAAAGACACCATGGGCTGCTCCCCCTACATTTCCGTTTAGAACACGCATCCCACCTACCAGGGCCGTCATTTCTGGCACAGTTAACGTAAGTAAGTTCGCGCGATCAACAAGCATCTCTGTTGGAGAAAGGAAACTCTCACCACTATAATAGTTACGGAATCCATCGGCCTTCGGCTCTAGGAAAGCAAATGATTCAACATCTGTCTGCTCTTGAGAAGCGTCCATTCGTCCAGCTTTGAAAGGGACCTTCACGTTAACCCCTGCTTCTTTTGCAGCTTGCTCAATAGCGGCTACACCACCAAGAACGATCACATCAGCAAGAGAGACTTTTCTTCCGGCCGTATTAAACTTCTTTTGAACTTCTTCTAACCGCTTAATCACTTTTTCTACCTCAGCCGGATTATTTACGGCCCAGTCTTTTTGAGGCGCAAGACGAAGACGTGCTCCATTGGCACCACCACGAAGATCTGTTCCACGGAATGAAGCCGCTGAGGCCCAAGCTGTGCGAACAAGTTCTGATGTCGTTAGACCTGAATTAAGAATTGTTTTCTTAAGAGAAGCAGCTTCTGAATCAGAAATGATTTTATGATTCAATTTAGGAATCGGATCTTGCCAGATAAGATCTTCTTTAGGCACTTCTTTTCCAAGGTAGCGAACTTTAGGTCCCATATCTCTATGAGTTAACTTAAACCATGCCTTAGCAAAGGCCAGTTGAAACTCTTTTGGATCATCAAGGAAGCGTTTTGAAATCGCTCTGTACTTCGGATCAACTTTAAGCGCGATGTCAGTTGTAAACATAATCGGCGCATGCTTTTTTGATCTGTCATGAGCGTCTGGAACAAGATTGGCCGCCTGATCATTTTCAGGAATCCACTGAGTGGCCCCGGCCGGACTTTTTGTTTTTACCCATTCATACTTAAAAAGATTTGTTAAATACTGATGAGTCCAACGAGTCGGATTGATTGACCAGGCCCCTTCAAGACCACTTGTAACAGTGTCTTTTCCATGTCCTGTTCCACACTTATTTTTCCACCCCATGCCTTGCTCTTCAATTCCTGCTGCTGCCGGTTCTGCTCCAACACATTTTTCAGGTTTATGAGCGCCGTGAGCTTTACCAAATGTATGTCCACCGGCAATCAAGGCCACCGTCTCTTCATCATTCATCGCCATACGGCCGAATGTGACACGAATATCATCAGCAGCAAGTTGTGGATCAGGATTTCCGTTTGGACCTTCTGGGTTCACATAGATTAGACCCATCTGAACAGCGGCGAGAGGCTTTTTAAGCGTGTCTGCTTTTCTGTCTTTGTTATATCTCTCATCGGCCATGAATTTTGCTTCTGGTCCCCAGTACACAAGATCAGCTTCCCAATCATCTGTACGTCCACCAGCAAATCCATAAGTCTCAAAGCCCATTGACTCAAGAGCAACATTTCCAGTGAGTACCATTAAATCGGCCCATGAAAGTTTGCTTCCGTATTTTTGTTTTACCGGCCAAAGCAATCGACGAGCTTTGTCTAGATTGGCATTATCAGGCCAGCTATTGAGTGGCTCAAAACGTTGCTGTCCACCACCTGCTCCACCACGACCATCAGAAACACGGTAAGTCCCAGCACTATGCCAGGCCATACGAATAAAAAACGGACCATAATGTCCCCAATCCGCTGGCCACCAATCTTGAGAAGTCTTCATCATCTTCTCAATATCTTTTTTAACAGCTTTTAAATCTAATTTTTTGAATTCTTGCGGATAAGTATACTTCTTACCCATAGGATCTGATTTTTCAGAATGTTGACGAAGCGGGGCCAGATCAAGTCTTTCAGGCCACCAAAACTGGACTGATTTATTATCGGCATTTGTCATGGTTTTTGCTCCTGTTGTTTTCTCAGTCGCACAACCAAATTGTAGCGCTGTTAACGCCAACAAAAGCACAGACTGTCGTTTAAGACTCAGCATTTGTATTCTCCTTTAAAGAGGGATTAAGTGGGAACATTATAGCAATGATTAATGGTCTTAAACTTTATGGTTGGCGTAAATTCGATAAAATCGATGAGGTGATAGATTTTAGCTATGACG
>JBMLQL010000047.1:180478-187394 GCA_049241565.1 Bacteriovoracaceae bacterium
TTATGAAAAAGAAGTTAGTTGTTTTTTCTTTTCTGTTAGTCAGTCAAGCCTTTGCTGAAACATGCAGTGGCTATTTGAGATTTGTACACGGCAACGCATTCAATGATCAGAAAGTTGATCTCACTTTGAATGGAAAAACAATCTATTCAAACGTCGAATTCAGACAGGTGACAAACTTTATTCCTGTAAAACCAGGAAACGTGTCTTTTAAAATCAAAGACACTGTCACTGGTGAAGTTCTCCAGGAAAAGTCATTCAAGTCCAGCGCGAATCTGGGGCACACAATCATTTTTGCTGGCCCCGCTCAAGGGCCTCAAGGTATGCAGTATGGTAACACATCACCATTTATCATTTTAGATGACATTACTCCTCCGAACAATCCGGAAAGATGGAAGGGTTCTTGGTATCGTATGTCAGAAACAAATGTTGTCATTGATTTTAGAATTTCAGATGGTAAAGATCCATCACAAGAAATTGCAAGACTTATCAAAAAACCTAATCGGGCTGTCTACCAGCTTGGGGATTTCCCAGCAGGTAATTATCAGTTCAACCCAGTTCTGGTGGGATCATCAGAACCTTTCTTCAATCAAGCTCTAGTTCCTGCACGAAATGTAGAGCTCGTTAATATTGACATTAAGGGTGGAGAAATTTTTGATGTTTTTGCATTAGGAAATTTCTTAGGTAAAGCTCCTAACTCACTTGATCTCACTTATTCAAAATATAGCTCATCGATTGATAAAGAAGGGTGTCTTGTAATAAACAACTAATTATCCTCAAGGCCCTGCTGATTATTTTAATCGGCAGGGTAATAAAATGATGAAACGAACAAAAAATATTCTTTCATTTCTTTCATTCGCCATGCTATCAGTGGCTTTTCCTGTATTCGCGACAACAGAGGTTGATATCATCAGAGAGATTCTAAACACTAGCTCCAAAGAAATAAAATCTATCGATCATCATTCTCTTCATCTCTACCCTCATTATCTTATTTATGGAATTGAAACAGGAGGAGTTATAGGATTAAATGACGCTTTCTCTCTTGAAGGTTCTCTCGAAATGGAGCTTCACTTTGAAAGGGAGAAAACCCCATGAAACTGACTCCGATTTTAATACTTGCTATGGGATTTATAAGTTTCCCCATCCAAGCAAGCACACTTAATTTTTTTAAATGGAAAAAGGATGTAGAGACAAAGCTTACACCTCTTGTAAGAACCTTTGATAGTCTTGATGATGATGATGAGTCTTCCTACAAGCTTAAACGTATCGACTTTGAATTCTCAGTGAGTGCTGACATTGGGATTCTTCTTTTTTCAAAAGAAAAAACAAAAGGTGTAGAGTTAGTATGGGAGCGACCTAAAGAATCAATCACTATAAACCCAAGCGAAATTGACGTCTCGATTGAGGCCACACCAGAAAAAACAGCTGACGTCATTATACCGGAGTTACTTAAAGTTATTGGAGAAAAAGCCTCAAGCAGTGAATTCAGAAAAGATATCATTAAAATTGTTTATGAAGATGCTATAAAAATTCACCGCCTTGCAGAGGTCATCGCAAGTACAAACAACGGAAAGACCTGGTACGTTCAAAATATTTTTAAAGTCTACAATTTCGGAGTTGGAGGCAATCTTGGTTTTATTGGTTTGAATTATGATAAAAGGCTACGCTTCAGATTTAAATTACCTCTTCTGTATCGTAGCGATTTTAAGCTAACTCGCTCTCAAAAGAGAATCGCGAGGAGAATAATTCGTCAATCAAAACAACTCGAAAGAATATCGGCCAATGATACACCATTAAATGAATTCGTCCTTAAAAGAGTAAGGAGTTCCCATCAAATTGATAGCGGGGTTTCCATTGGTTTATTTGATGTCGACCTTGGCAAAGGAGTCTTGCTTGAATGGCTTCTCGATCCAGAGTCTCCTCAGGTCCCTGTCGATAATCAAAGATTTGTAAACATAAGACGGATGGCTAACTTTTTCGAGACTCATACCCCAGAGAGTGACAGCTTCAAACTTAGTCAAATTCGACTTAAAAGCTCGAGTGAATTTGGAGTCAATTTCCTGCTTTTTAGTTTAAATAAATCTCGAGATGTCGAATACCATTACAGGAGAAGACAATGAGTGAAAAACTTAGCAGATCTTTTATTTTATTATTTTTCCTCGTTTTTTATCAATTAGACTACAGAGAAAGAGTCACTGGGAGTATCAGTATCCCTGGTTTTAAAGAAATTTCTGTGACAAAAAGTTTTGAGACAAGATATAGGCCTATAAAAAAATCAAATAAAGAATTCTCTATCCATAAGAATGAGCGTAGAGAGCCACCAAAAGATTCCACTCCATATCTATAAATAAATCCAGTAGATTTTTAGAGAACAACGGTTTAAACTTGATTAAACAAGGATCATCATGAAAAAATTCTCTCTACTACTTCTCATCATCATTTTAATGCAATCAGCCCATGCAAGTCTTATTGTCACAGATAAGGATGAACTAGCCTCAGTTACTCTTCACACAGAAATTATCCAGGCAAGCAAACGGGTTTACCTAGCCGCTGACTTTGAGGCAAAACATACAAATGGAATGATTGGCTGCCATCTTAAGATCGAGCATAAAAATGGATTATCTACAGGATCTGTCTATCATCTTGAAGAATCCACAAGTTTGCTCCCGAAAGAGAATATTTCATTTAACCTAGGGCTTTTTCCAGAACGCTTTCACGCCTCAGGACTCGACGTGAAGGCCAATTTGATCTGTCGACGAGTGACATTCTTCGATAAGTTCAAAAAAACCAAAAAGCTTGTCAAATCAAACCCTCCCACTGAAAAGATCTGTTGTCGCCTTAGTCCAATCCACCTTAACTGCGCCACTCAACCCGATGACTCTTCTGTAGAAATTAATAAGACAACCCAGCTCAATCTCATCCAAAAAGATCCTAACGATTATCCAAGTTGTTGGCCTCAAGACGAAGAAGAAGATTGATAAAACATGATCTTACTATTCAGCAATACAAACTAAAGGAATTTAAAATTAGATATTTGGGCTGGAATGGAATATTTTTTCCTATCCCAGCTCCGCCGAAAATATTATCAACCAAAAGTCATGATTTGATAATATTTAAGGGAGGACTTATGAAAAATTTGTTTAATTTTATGGCACTAAGTATTCTACTTCTAGGAACTCAGGCCAATGCTAGTTGCTTAGTAGAAATCAAAAAAGGTGATGTTTTAGTTCACGATAACAGCGTGCTTGTGGAAAAAAGATCAGGTTTCTTCCATGAATTTGCGGATGAGTTTACTAAAGCTGGCTACGACGTCTGTATAGGCTCGCAATGCAAAGGTCAAAATGTTGATCTTACTTTTAGAGTCGTGCTCTCTGCTAATTTTGAGAAAAATGTTCTCCCCTTTGGTTATAGCAAAGGTCAATATTTTACAGCGCTTTCAATGAGCCTAGACGATAATCAGCTTACGAACTCATACACAAGCAAAGACCTCAAAGGCTCTGTTAAAAAAGCTCAAGGAATTCTTAGAAAAAATATCCCAAAATGCGCTCTTAACTAAAAACACAAGATAGTTCTATCTTTCTATCTGAAGAAGCGAGCTTGTCCTTCAGATAGAAAGATTAAAATGAAGATGATTTCGAGATGGAACCTTTCTTTAAAGTATAAGTTCCCTTACGATATTCGATATCTATCTTTCGATCAACTTTCGCACGGTAGACTAGCCTGCTAACCTTTATAAGATCTTCTTTGGCCTCTGCAGGTTCTCCCCAAACTAATTCAAACAGATGTGCTGCACGGATAGGACCATTGGCTTTAAACAAATGATCCACAAGTGCATCTAACTTTGATGGATACTCTTTTTGTGGGTCTAACCTAAAAAACGACTGTTGAGGATGATGTTTTTCCAGACAAAGGGAGAAAAGTGATCTTTTGCCATTATACACAAGAAACTCTTTATACAGTTCAGGAGAACTTTTACTTAACCTACCCCAAATCTCTCTTGCCCCTTCGATATTGTTCTCCTCAAGCATTTGAATACATTTGATCTGATCAAATAACATTGGCGTCCCCTTAAAGTCCTTTTCATAGGCATAAAGAGGTGTGTTTAAAATTAAATGATCCAGCATCTTTTTCATGTAATTGTAATTTTCACTCAGACTGAATTTTCTAAACTTCTTTGAAGACTCAAGGATCTCTCTGGCGCCCAAAAGATCATTTATCTGGATGAAAAAGATGAATTTATCTATGAGATGGCGAGTTTTATCATCTTCATTCATAGAAAAAAAATGCTGATCTATCTTTATCAAAACATCTTTCGCCTCAATTTCTAATCCAGAAAGTTGAAAGAAACAGAACTTTGAACGAAGAAATTTTAGAGCTTGTTTACCATCTTGAGGATTTATACTCTCCATCCGATCAAATTCTATCTTCATTGATTTGATATCTTCAAGATTAGCAAAGATCCAAAAGAGAGTGAAGCTTGCATGAAAAACAAAGTAAGTGGCATTACATTTTTCAAATAAAGCGATTGCCTTTTCCAAGTTCGTTTTTGCGTCGTCAAACTTTGTAAGATTATTAAAAGCTGATCCCAAGATCATTAATCGTTGAGCTTCTATGAAATTTGAAGTCCCAGAAGATAAACGAAGTAAAGCACTTATGACTTCTTCGTTTTTATTATCACGGATATTTAAATGAGCCTGTAAAATACTTTTTTCTGTTGCACTTAAACGATTGTCGGCCAAAAAGGCTTTTACCTTGTGGGGGTAAGTATTAAATTCAACAAGAACTTGAGCAAAAGTTTTTTCTAGAATACTCATTTAGAATTCATCTGTCCTTGTTTTGTAAAAAACTCAAGGAGAATCTCTGTTGTTTCAGAATCAATTTGAAGTTTTTTCTGTATCAACAGAGGAATCTTGTCGTCTTTATTTACAATTGTCATGATTTCGTTAAGTGTATGTGATTTCTTTTTTAGGCATAGTGTGGTTTTATCACTGTGTAGACATAACTCAGCTTTTCCCACTTCTTTCAAAGTAGGAACTTTCATCCCAAATGCAATATTATAATAACTGTCAAGGATAGTGTAACCCTTCGGAATTTTTTTTCTTAAACCACAACTATGCTCCATATGAGCTAAGTACTTTCCTAAAATTTCAAGTTTCTTTTCCGATGAATCTTCTTCAGATAGTAATTGAGTTTTGAAACTTTCTAAGATGATAGTTATTGGATTTTTATCTTTCGTTTTCAATGTGCCCCCACCGGTCGTTCTCACCTGGGTGAAGGAATTAAAAGAATAAAGAAAGATTGTTATCAAGAATACACTTCTCATAATTCCCCTTATCGGTGCCAAGGAGAAGTATCTTGACCCCCCTTCCCCACCCTTCTGTAAGTAATTGAAATTACGAAAACACAATAGGAATATTTTTTGTCCTAATCAAACCCAGTAATCTGTAACATTGGAAAAAATTATTACAAAAACAATTCATCAAAAGGGAGATTATTATGAAAATTTTGTTAATGACAACTCTGAGTCTCATGTTTTCAGTAACTGCATTTTCTCAAGATCTTGGAAAAGCTTCCCCGGCCTCAAAAAAAGATGTAAGAATTTTATGCAAATCAATTGAGGAGCTTCAAGAAAATGAAGCGTCAGACGAAGCCGTTGATTTAGAAAAATGTCTAAAAACAAAAATGCTCTCACGTACTGTGAGTGAGGGAATTGTTGAAGTTAAAGGAAGAATTCTCTTTAATTCATCAGATCGCAGTTTTAAAAGAAACTGTGAGGTTTCTTACTATATATTAACAAGTCAAATAATTGCTGAGCCTCTTTGTCAATAATCTCATCATTGGGAGTAAATTATGAAAAATCTATTTTTTATGGGCATTCTTCTTTCACTAAACGCTTTTGGCCAGTGGACTAATCCCTACGCCTGCAATCCAAGCCAGTTAAAAGAATGCTGGATTACATGTTTTAATTCCGATGCAGTCCATGGTGGAGATCAGATGGTACGACTTTATATAACTCCAATGAAAGAAGGTCGTGCTCAATACTTAATTCAAAAAGAATCACTCTTTTGGGGAATGAGAACGACGGACTCTGGGCATATTGTGCGTGATGCAGATTCTGCGATAAGTATAAGGCTTTCTCTTGGTCAATCGAGCTTAAATGTATCAACTAAAAAGGAGAGTATACTTCAAAATAATAAGTGGACACTTTCTGGTCGATCAAATGTAGCTGGTGAGATCAGAAACATGGTCTGTAGTTATGATACAAAGACAAGCCTAATGGAATATGACTTTAAGTACACCCCTGATTTCCCGAAAGATTTTTTTAGAAACTTCTATGGGAATCAGCTGATAAGAGAATAAAAAAAGTTGATAATTACGTTTGTACACAACACAAGGGAACCTAAGTATGAAAAAAATATTATTCTGCCTCGCGCTTTTAAGTTCAATTTCCTCTTATGCGACAACAGTTACAATTGAACGTTCAGTCTATGGAAGTTCACTAAAAAGTTGCCAAGAGGCAAATCAAAAACTTTCGACAAGAGTTTTGAATGTTCGAGGCGAAGTCTTATCAACTCAATTAAAAGAATGCAAAACACTAGAAATTAACGGAAGATTTGGTGAACCAGGGAAAAAAAGAACACTTTTTAGCCAGAAAGCAAAACTTGTCATTCAAGTCGACAATGTCATTGGGAACTACTAAACAACAACAACAACAACAACCGAGGCGACAAGACTTTAGTGCGGTCTAAACCTCTAATAATACATTGGAGAATTTTATTTACTGGGTTTCTAGATATAGTAAGAAAATTAGTAGAACTTAAAAGATCGATGTAAATGAGAGGTAATATGAAAAGCTCAATGATATGGCTTAGTTAAGAATTGCGTTTACATGTAGACTAAAAAGATTGCCTATTAATAG
>JBMLQL010000048.1:0-15578 GCA_049241565.1 Bacteriovoracaceae bacterium
ATATTTAAGCAAGTGTTGCGCTAGAAACTAGAATGAGCACTGGCACCTTTTGGTTTGCACTCTTAATTTTATTCGTTATCATCAAAGTATGATCAACGCCATTCTACAAATTTTCATTTATCTCACCATTATTGATGCCATTTTGAGCTATTTCCCCGAATTGCGTTCAAAGAATTGGTATCAGCAATTGCATAAAATTGTAGAAGTGCCTCAGAAGCCGATCAAACAAATGTTACCCCCTGGTATGCCACTTGATCCTTCACCAATTATTGTGATCATTGTGTGCCAATTATTAATGGCCATCTTCTAAGGATCGGGAGAGTACATGGATGATATTCAGTTTCTATTGACGGAAACGCTTTCACATTTTGGTAAAAATTTTTCAGAAGCAGATGCCCTCAATACAAATCCTGATGAATTCTCCTTTGAGTGGCCAAGAAAGGCCAAAGACCAAGAGGATAGACTTCCTGAATCAGCCGGTCTTCTCTATCATATCCAAAAAACCACTTCTCTTTTCGTCATAAGAACTTTTGTTTCTCAGAATATTCGTCAAGATTACGAATCGATTCTCGCAGCCCCTGAAAATTATCCGTCACTTCGTTTAATGGAAATTGAATCGGCAGAAGAGATGGCGACTACTCTTCGTTATTTTGTGGTAGAGAATCCATGTCACGCTGAACTTATTCATTCTTATGTTAATAATCGTCGCTTCCCTCGTTTTGAGGAGAGTGTGTGTAATATCTCTGACCCAGGCTTTAGCTGGTGGATGGTGAAAAAAGAAAATCGTTTTCAAGTGGCCTTAACTCTTTCTCTGTCAGTTGAGAGTGGAATGGTGAAGCTTGGTCCTCTCGGTGATCATCAATTGGCCCTTCGCCGAATGAGTGAATTTGAGTCGATGCTTGTTGATGTTGGACTCGCGATGAATTTTCAGCTTGAGACGAATCGCTTCTCAGTTGATGGGGCGGAAGATGATGTTTTGATGGACGATTTGCGCGATCTTTTTGAATTTGGAGTCATCGGAAATGATCTTGAGAATCTTTTTAGATTACTGGCCATCAAGCTTCCGAAGGATCCAAGACCTGAAACGACTTGGTTTTATTTCGAAGAACTTGCGGCCATGAGACGATTTTGGATCCAAACTTTTTACGATCTTACTTAAGTTAAAAAATATTAATGTGGTGTATGGTTTTTTTCTGCTTCATATTTTCCGGCCAAATATCCTGTCACCATAAGCTGCGCGAGCATCCCTAACTCTTCGTCATCTTGGACTCCATAGAACTCTTCGATGTGCCCCACAAAGATTTCTACTTCATCGTCACTGAGATGTTTTTCAACCATCTTCATCATGTCATCGGGCTGCAGATTTTCCATTGATTGAAAAAATGCTGTAAGAATTTTGGTTTTTTCGCTGCTCATATTTTCCTCTCTGGTGCACTTTTGCACCACGCAATTTCTTATTGTCATTGTCCTATTGATTGTGAGAACAATCAATAATTCTTTGAGTTCTATGAATTAACAATCTAGAATCATGAGATGTTTATTGAGAATTCTTAACCATTGTAAGGAAGGCCGTGTATCTATGAAAAGTTGTTTTTTGCTTCTGGCCCTTGGGGCGATCTTATTTCAGTCAGCTTATGCTCAAGCTCCTATCACAGCAGTGAAGCAAGCCAATGATGATAAATCTACATTTGATCAATTTTATGACAAATTAAAAATAGGTTATTTTGGTGTACTAACATCTTCAAATCTTGAAAATTGGGATCAGTCTCGTGCTTCAATTTCTCCTGAGTGGGATCTTGGTTCTGAAGGCGAGGATAAAAACTCTGATACATGGCCAGTGAACTTATGGAATCAAATCGCGTTTCGTTATAATTTCGGAGCGAAGATGGATTTCGTGGTGGCTCCTCGTTGGGTCACTATGCTTGGAAGTACAAAACGTATGGCCGAGCCGGAAGATAATAGTTTTCTTATGCTTGATGATGTTCTTGTAGGATTTCAAGGCGTCATTTTGTCTCTTGCTGATGGGAAATTTAATTGGTGGATTAGACCTGCTGTTCGATTACCCACAAGCAGAATTAACCGAACTAATACAAATGGTGGATTTGGAACAATATCTAATCAAATAGAAACATTGAGTGTTCTTTCATATGATTTTAATCCAACTTGGCAGTTAGGAGCATTTGCTCAGACCAGGATGTGGGTTTACGAGCAGAGATACAATACATCTCGTATGCGTTATTATCTTTCTCCGTATATCAGCTATTCAATTAATGATAAGACCAAGATTCAAGCTTTTTACGAGGTTATTCTTGAAAATAATCGTCGTTGGGAATCTATAAACGGCAAGAAGCCAGTTTATAAAGATTATTGGCAAAATATCATGCTAGCTGTAGGACATCAGGTCACACCTAAATTAAATATCATGCCTTACATAGCGACTTACGTGAATGACATTCCCCTCTCTATGCGTTCGGCATGGTTTGGTGCATGGATCTCTTACGCGATTAAATAATCACTGTAATGTTTACATATCCTTAAGGGCTCCTTTACGGGGCCCTTTTTTTTTGCTACAAGGCAATAGTCCAACGACAAAATGTCTTCTTTGAGGCCCACCCGAATCAGCTCTGTCTGATTATACTGGTTTAAGTGGTCCTCTCTTTGGGTCATTTATTACCATTTATCAGTCATCGATTTATCGATGAACAGGAGTCTCGCATGCTTTTTACCGAACTAGGTTTAAAAGAATCATCACTTAAAGCTATTCAGAAGATGGGATTTGAATCACCATCTGAAATCCAGGCACAAGCTATTCCAGTCTTACTTAAAGACAACGTAGACTTTATCGGTCAGGCCCAAACAGGAACAGGAAAGACAGCTGCTTTTGCTCTTCCACTTCTTCAAAAAATTGATTTCAAGGCCCCTGGTGTTCAGGCCCTCATTCTTGCTCCAACTCGTGAGCTTGCTAACCAAATTAATGAAGAAATTCAAAAACTCTCAAGCTTTGAGCCCGTTAAATCAATGGCCGTTTACGGTGGGACACCTATTGGTGGACAGATCCGTGATCTTAAAGCGAAGCGTCCATCAATCGTTGCTGGTACTCCAGGACGTGTGATGGATCTTATTGAGCGTGGTGTTTTAACATTTGAAAAAACCAAATTTGTTATTCTAGATGAAGCAGATGAAATGCTTGATATGGGATTTTTTGATGATGTAACTGAAATCGTTTCAGCTATTGAAGACAAAAAAATCTGGATGTTCTCGGCCACTATGCCAGGACCTATTCTTAACCTTATCAATGACCAATTCAATGATCCCGTCATTGTTAAAGTAACGAAGAAAATTTTAACTTCAGATGCTATTGATCAGCAATTCGTTGTTGTTCGTTATGAAAATCAAGTCGAGGCCCTGTGCCGTATGCTCGATTTCGTAGGGAATATCTACGGGATTATTTTTACAAAAACAAAAATTGGGGCAAAAGAACTTACTGATGAGTTAAACTCTCGTGGGTACCCCACTGACGCTCTTCACGGAGATATGTCACAAGAGTCTCGTGATATGACGATGAAAAAATTCAAAGAGAAGAAAATTAATCTTCTTGTTTGTACAGACGTTGCCGCTCGCGGAATTGACGTTACTGACCTTACTCACGTGATTAACTTTTCTCTCCCTCAAGATAATGAGGCTTATGTTCACCGTATCGGTCGTACAGGTCGTGGTGGTTCTAAAGGTGTTGCCCTTTCAATTATTGGCCCAGCTGAACAATCTCGTATTATGCAAATTGAGAGAATTACTAAAGCTAAAATCGAGCGTATTAAGCTTCCTGAAGTAAATGATATTCGTGAAAAGCTTATTGCAAAATCTATGACGAATTTTGAAGATCTTATTTCAAAATTTAATGCTGATGGTGATAAGAGTTTTGAAATGTTCAAAGAAAAATTCAAAGATCTTTCAAATGATGATCTTCTTAAAGGTGTTTATTCATACTTATTTGAAAACACTCTTAAGCGTTACCAGAAATCAATTGAGATCGATCTTGCGGCTCGTCCACCTAGAGGTGAGGCTACTCGTAGTGTGAATGCTCAAGGGATGCAGAGATTTTTCATCAATCTTGGTCAGATGGATGGAATGGGGCCTGGAGAGCTTATTAAGTTCGTGGCTTCAGCCACTGGAATTTCTGGACGTGAGATTGGACGTATTGATTCAAAAGAAAAATTTGCTTTCATTGAAGTGGATGCAAAACATACTGATACCATGCTGGCCCTTAAAGCAGAAAGTGTTGGTAATCGTCGCGTGAGTGTTGAACTTGCTTCAGCTCCAACTCGTGATGGTGGTGGACGTGGATTTGGCGGCGGCGGACGCGGTGGTGACCGTGGTGGATACTCAGGAAATCGCGGTGGAGATCGTGGTGGATACTCAGGAAATCGCGGTGGTGACCGTGGTGGATTCGGAGGAAACCGTGGTGGAGATCGTGGTGGATTTGGAGCAAGCCGTGACGGTGGAGAGCGTAGTAGCCGACCACGTTACTAAGGATAAGGAAAAAACTTCTTTATTATTAAGGCATTGAGGGATTTAATTGACCGTGTTAATCTATTCGCTATAGCATCATATTTCTCATGAAGAGAAAGTAAAGTTGACGCTCAAAATACAGGATGTATTTAGTGGAATGGAGAACGGATAATCCCTCAATGGACGAATTTGAAGAAGTCGAGTCCCCCTTTGCTCGCCATGCGAGACAAGCAGAAGCTCCGAGAAAAGAAAAATTAAGAACAAGACGTGCAGTTTTTGACCGTCCGATAGGCACGGTGCCTTCACAGGCACCGACTGTTTCTTTTAAATCACAAAGTAATCATTCACGAAGATCACTGGCCACAGCTGAGGATGTTGAATTTCTCGAGCCGGTTGATCGTGACTATGAAACTCCTGAGATTGAATACCTTGAAGAAGAAGAGGAGGAAGAAGAAACTGCGGTGGTAAGAAAGCCGAGAAAATCTTCGTCTTCTAAGAAGAATCTTAAATCTAAAGTTCACTGGGCCTCGAGAATTGCTTGGGGAGTGGTAGGGCTATTAGTCCTTCGCCTTATCTTTATGGATCGTGGTGTAGCCGATTATTTTAGCTCTGAGAGCCGTCTTCAAGAGAAGCGTGAAGAGTTAGAAATGGTTCGTAAGGAAAATAAAGAACTCACGGTCGAAGTTCAAAAAATTAAACATGACCGTGGTTTTCAAAAACAATTAGCAAAAGAACATCTAGGTGTTATTGCTGCTGACGAATTTTTGATTCTATTTGCTGGAGAGTCAACGGAGACTGCCAGCGTAGAGAGTCGCCAACTTTAATCGAATCAGAAAGCTTAGATCCTGCTTTAAGTTCCAGAACATGTCGGGCCCAAACGCCACGCACTCTTGGGATACTGGCGTAAGGAGTTTTTCCAATAAAGTGGGGAACTTTTCGAATCACCTCAACCACCTTCAGATCTTTATCCAGATAAAAAATATCTAAATCAAAATAAGTATCCGGCATCCAAAAACGAAGCTCAGAGTCGGCGAGGTAAAAAAAGAGCATACCCTGATCTTCATCCCAATCACTACTTTGAGTCCCAGAAAGGCCTTTTTCTTGCTCTGCGGCCGTAATCGCCAAAGTGGTTTTGATTGTTTCACCTGCCGGAGTTTTTAACTCCGCATATTTCATTGGGTCAGAAGACCCACTTTGACATGAAGCAATTAAAAATAAGAGGGTAAGTGTCCAAAGTTTTCTCATGAAGTTTAATCCCGGTTCGAGTATCATTTTGAGGTCCTTATCAGTGTAAAAAAAGAGTTGGGAGATATCAAATGGCACATAAACAATTACCAGGACTTTTACGTACGCACCACTGTGGTGAGCTTCGTGAGACAGATATTGGTAAAACAGTTTCTCTTTGTGGTTGGGTGAACAAGTACCGTAACCTCGGTAGTCTTCACTTCATCGATCTCCGTGATAAATATGGTGTCACTCAATTAGGCTTTGAGCAATTTAAAGGTGATATTAATGAGCTTAGAAAATTATCACTTGAATCAGTGATTCAGGCCACGGGAATTGTGACGGCCCGCCCAGACTCAGCAAAAAATCCTAATATGGAAACAGGTCTGGTTGAAATTCAAGTGACGGAGATTAAACTCCTCTCTCAAGCTGAAGAAGTGCCTTTTCTTCCTCACGGAATGGTGTCTGCCACAGAGGATCTTCGTCTTCGTTACCGCTACCTTGATCTTCGCTCTAAAAAACTTCAAGACATTCTTGCCCTTCGTTCAACAACCGCTCGTAAGACAAGGGAAACTCTTTATAATTTAGGCTTTACTGAAGTTGAAACACCGATTCTTTATAAAACAACTCCTGAAGGTGCTCGTGATTACGTGGTTCCTTCTCGTGTTCATAAAGGAAAAGTTTATGCTCTTCCCCAGTCACCTCAGACCCTTAAGCAGCTTCTGATGATTGCGAACACAGATAAGTACTTCCAAATTTGTCGTTGTTTCCGAGATGAAGATTTACGTGCTGACCGTCAGCCTGAGTTTACTCAGATTGATATTGAGGTTTCCTTTCCAACCCAAGACTATATGAAGAATCTCGCCACAGAGATGGTGACAAATCTTTTTGGAATGCCTCAAGGATTTAGTATGCAGTCGATCACTTATGATGAAGTGATGAGAGACTATGGCTCTGATAAGCCGGATGTTCGTTTTGCTCTAAAACAAATGATTGTCACTGATCTCTTTAAAGGATCATCTTTTGCAACTTTTGCTGAAGTGGCTTCCTCAAGATATGGAATGGTGAAGGCGATGTTTGTGCCTACATCAATGGGAACTCTCGCTCGTAAGGATATTGATCATCTCACTGAGATTGTGAAGCCTTATGGTGGTAAAGGTGTGGCGTGGTTTAAAGTTGAGAATGGGGCCATCACTGGTGGTATCTCGAAATTTATCGATGCTACTATGCTTAATACTCTTTCTGAAAAATCAATCGAGAAGGGGGATGGTCTTTGGTTCTTCTTTGCAGATAAAAATGAAAATATTGCTCATGACTGTGCTGATGCCGTCAGAAGACATTTTGGGAAAACATTTAATTTGATCAATCATGATCAGTACGCTTTCTTATGGGTTTATGATTTTCCCCTTTTTGATTACGATGCAGAGACAAATTCACTTCATGCAAAACATCACCCATTTACTCGTCCAAAAGATGAAGACCTTGCTCTCTTCCTATCTGATGATAAAGAAAAGATTAAAGATGTGAAGGCCTACGCCTACGATATCGTTTGTAATGGATATGAGATTGGCGGTGGATCAATGCGTATCTTCGATAATAAGGTTCAGTCTCAGATGTTTAAACTCTTAGGATTCACCCCTGAAGAAGCTGCTCATCAGTTTGGTTTCTTTATTGAAGCTTTGAAATACGGAACCCCTCCTCATGCAGGTATGGCCTTTGGAATGGATCGTGTGATCATGCTTCTGGCAAAAACAGATTCTATTCGTGATGTGATTGCCTTCCCGAAAACAGCGTCGGCCACAGATCTTATGGCCAGTGCTCCTTCAAAACCGAGCGACGCTCAGACAAAAGAATTAGGATTTAGTTGGTTAGAATAAAATAAAAAAGGCCCTTTAAAGGGCCTTTTTTATTTCTTAATGATGCTGCAATCTTTTCTTGAAACTTCTTTGAAATGATACTTTTCTATTCTGTCTGTTACTGTTTCTTTCTTCTCAAATTTAAGTAATGTATTGGGAAGGAGAAGGACTTCGCTCTCTTCTGGATAATCAGAAAATTGAGAAATGTCTCTGCCTGTTTTACTTTTAATTTTTAGGATCGCTGCTTCCGGTTCATATCGAATAAAGTCCATGGTCGCAGCTTCGATAGCGGTGGTGGAAACAAAGGCAAGATCAGTGAAACAATCACCGGTTTTGAGACTTTTTAATGAATCGAGTCTTCTTACTCCACGATAAATTATTTTTGGTCCTGTGACAGGAATCTTTTGAAGTATAGAGAGAAGATTTTTGACTATTGGAAGACAAGTCTTATCGACGTTAATCTTTCGAAGGTGCTCATTCACCGGAATATAGAGTGCTCCTGTATAGTCTTTGATGAGATCTTTGTCGCAAGAAGAGATTTCGCGAGATTCCGCGCAAATAGAGTCAATATATTTACTACATTCATGTGCAAATAAATTTGATGAGAAAAGTATGGCAGAAATGAAGAATAAAATAGTCGTTGTACTTTTTCTCATAGAGCTTCCTCGTTGTTTCAAATGCCCTTATAGCACTTAAGAGACTATTTAAATCTTGCCTTTGTAGTATTTACATGATGGCCTATTCAACCTTTAATATCTCGCAAGAGTTGTTTGTAATTTGAATTAAGTCTTGGACAGAAGTGGGGTAACTTATGTTGGTCCTAAGGTGCGACCTAGGTTTTTACTGTTGTTGATTAATTCTAAAAATTAAGCCGCTCTAGAATAAGAGAATTCTTCATCTAGAGTTTCCGACAGCGGAAGCTCAGGAAGAGTTCTAACAAGAAGTACCGGGGCCCATTCATTTTTAGGCACAAAAAGATCTCGGTAAAGATCATCATGTGGCTTGAATTTAAAGCCTAAAGAATTCTCTGACCAAATGATGAATTTTTTTGAAAGAAGTGGCAGACCAAAAAGTGATCCTACAAAACTTGAATAGACACTATAGCGAGTAATATTTTTCCAGTTCATTTGTGTGAAACTAATTTTCTTTTTATTTCGAAATAAACCAAACGTCTGTCCATGGTTGAGATGATAGCTAAAAGCATAGTAGAGGCATCCAAGCAAAGGAGCATACATCATCGATGTCATGGCAAATTGAGGAAGTTTTGAAAGAAACTTGACCTGCATAGGTCCTATAATAAAAGAGCTAAATTGCATCACAAAGATTTGTCCTAAAATACTCGCTCCCCACAAAACCGCGACACCATCTTGAAAATAACTTTTAAAAATTCCCTGATGAGAAGTTTGAAGGTGATCGGCACTTGCACTCAGAATTGCTGTCGGAATTTTTCTTTTTGTATTGGTGTATTTGACTAAATCAATTGGATACATAGGAACCTCACTGGATACTTATTCGGTCCACTGAGGCTTCCTCTTTAAACTATTGTTGGATAATTTTTGTCTTTAGCTCATGTAGTTTGCTAAGAGCTTGAATTGGCGTCATATTCATCACATCTAGCTCTTTAAGATCCTCTTCTAGATTGAGTAAATGCTGGGGAACTTCTGCCACTTCCTCAGTCACCACTGAAGCATTAAAAAAGCTGAGCTGGTGATTCAGGGCCGAGGTCGCACTCTTTTCTTGATGCTTTTCTAGGCGTCCTAAAATCTCTTGTGAGCGCTTAAGAATACCTTTCGGAAGACCCGCGAGTTCTGCCACGTGGATACCGAAACTTTGAGTCGCTCCTTGTTCAATGAGCTCATATAAAAATTGAACTTTGCCATTTTTCTGTTCCGTTCTTACTGTTAAATTTTTGGCCTCAGGAAGTGAGTCCGCCAATTCAATGAGTTCGTGGTAGTGAGTGGCAAAAAGAGTAATGCTTTTTAGATTTTTAACGAAGTGTTCAACTAGCGCCCAAGCAATAGAGAGACCGTCATAAGTTGATGTTCCACGACCGATTTCATCGAGAACAATGAGGGAGCGATCAGAAGCATGGCGAAGGATTTCTGCGGTCTCACTCATCTCCACCATAAACGTAGACTGTCCTTTGATAATATCATCACTGGCCCCTAGGCGAGAGAAGAGGTAGTCACAAATACCTACTTCCACATGATGAGCTGGAACAAAAGATCCTAACTGAGCGAGATACTGGATAATGGCCACTTCTCTCATCACAGTCGTCTTCCCGGCCATATTAGGCCCAGTGATGAGACCGAAATAAGACTTCTCGTTAAGACTAATATTATGAGTGACAAATCTCTCATGAATATTGGCCTTGATCAGTGGATGCCAAGCTCCTTCAATCTTCACGATCTTTTTATCAGGAGAAACTGTCGGACGAATGAATCCTTCCTGACGGGCCACCCAGGCCAGAGAGGCAAAGACATCAATCTGGGCCAAACGTTTAGCAAGGTCTAAAATAAGAACAGCGTTTTCACTCATCTTTTGAGTAAGAGTTTCAAAAATTTCTTTTTCAAGTTTTGTGAGTTTCGCTTGGGCCGAATTGATTTCTTTTTCAAAGGCATCAAGCTCAGCAGTCACGTAGCGCTCGTTATTAACAAGAGTCTGACGACGCATAAAAGTCTTAGGAACCTTATTTACGTGAGAATTAGATACTTCAATAAAGTAGCCGTTGATATTATTTGATTTGATTTTTAAATTTCCAATACCAGTCTCTGAGCGATACTTGGCCTCAAGAGTGAGAAGCTCCTCTGAAGCAGTAGAGCTTAAACGATGAAGACGATCACGTTCTTTATAAACTCCCGGTCGAATAAGATTTCCCTTATCCGCATGAGCACCCATTTCATCATTGATTGTTTTAATAATCTCTGCAGATAGTTCTTTTAAAAGATTGGTCTCTTTTTTAGGAAACTTCTGAAAAAATCCAAAACCTTTTTCTTCTAGTTCATCTTGAAGGTCAAAATAAACATCAGTGGATTTGGCAAAATTGATCACATCACTGGCATTTACTTTTTTAGTCGAGACTTTCGCCATGATACGATCGATATCTCTGATCTCATCAAGTTTATAACGAATGGACTCTAATGAGTCAGGGTTATTGATCAAAAGCTCTATAAGATCTTGGCGTTTGGTGATTTGTTTTAAATCAGTTAACGGAGATTGGAAAAATTGTTTAAGATATCTCGATCCCATAGAAGACTTTGTCTTATCCATGAAGCCCACAATGGAATTTGATTCGAGATCTTTTGAGCGCGGAAAAATTTCAAGTCCTGCAAGAGTCGAGTATGTCACTTTCATCGTCTCGTCTGAATTAATCAAACGGAAAGGACGCAAGTGAGAAACAAGCTCAAGGCCTTGAGTTGAAGTCACATAATAGCTGAGGGCACCTAGTGGCGCCAAAAGATAAGAGTGTTGGGCGATAATGCCATCTCGCTGATAAGTAGGAATCAGTTTTTGAATATAGAAGCTGGTGTATTTCTCTTCGAAATACTCTTCAGAGAGATGAGTTTTTAAGATATCAAGACTTTGAATATACTCTTCAACAATAGGGAACTTATCCCATTGGCCCATATAAGATATAAATTCTTTAGGTCTCATCATCATTAAACGTTCACAAAATTCATCAAGACTTTTAAAGGTCAGTCCAAAAAAATCCCCTGTCGTGAAATCTAGAAAGATCAATCCAAAAATGCCTTCATGGTAAAAGGCTGAAGCAATAAATTTATTTTCGTGAGAGCTTGTACGGTCAATATCGTAAGGCATACCTGGAGACACAATTTGAGTCACTCCACGTTTAACGATGCCTTTGGCCTCTTTAGGATCCTCAAGTTGCTCACAGATAATAACTTTTTTTCCCATTTGAGAAATACGGTCCACATAAGTGGCAGCGGCATGATGAGGAATTCCGGCCATAGGGATCGGGAAGTCACCCAGCTTTCCACGGTGGGTAAGTGAGATATTTAAAAGTTTAGCGGCCTCACGTGCATCTTCAAAAAAGACTTCATAAAAATCCCCCATACGAAACAGAAGAAGAGTGTCAGGGTATTGTTTTTTTACTTGGTAGTATTGCTCCATCATGGGAGTCAATTTGACGCCTGATGCAACAACTTCTGCCAGAGTGAGTTGATTTGAAGGAGTGAGTGTTTTCATAGAGGAAGACTAGCAAGGCCAGAGAAAAATAGTCAAACGGTGCCAGCTACCTTTTAAAAATTTAAAAGGTAGCTGGCACCTTTTGGATGATCTAAGGCTATAATAGTACAATGGCCAGAATACGAGACCGCAAGTCAATAATAATTATTTTGTTTTTTGTCGCGATAAATATCGTGATTCTCAGTAATTCATTCAAAAAATCTAATGAAGAGCGCAGGGGAAAAAGTGGAGAGAATACTCTCGCTCCTAACGTCACAGTGATTAGTCAGCTTGAATATTTTCATCTCAAAGATGGTCTACCTGAACTCTCACTTCATGCTGAGAGAATGGATTCAGTGGGTGAAGAGTTTGCCAATTTTTTAGCACCGAAAGGAATTTTCAGTCTCCCTGATTCTAAAAAAACTGTGAAGTATGAAGCGGCCAGCGGTGAGTATAAAAAAACGAAAAAAATCTTGGGACTCAATGAAAATGTTAAACTTGAAACTGATCTTGAAAAGTATCAAGCAGACTCTCTTGATTATTATATCGGCCAAGATTTAATTATCGGTAAAGGAAATATTCAGCTTCAAGGAATTGATCCAAAGACCAAAGATCGTCTTCAAGTTTTTGCCAGTGCCATGAGATCTTATCCCAAAAGAAAACTTTCTTATCTCACAGGCCCTGTTCATGGAGAATTTCAACCGTTGAGAAAATATCAAGGAAGTACAAAATTTAAGTCAGATCAAATGGAGCTAGTGGGAGATGAAGGAAGGGCGAGCTTAGAGGGCAATGTGCAACTCTCGCGCCAGAATTATCTTGTAACTGGTGGAAAAGCCGATATCTTTTTTGAAAACTATAACAAAAGTCTCAAGTATTTTGTCATGAATGACGATGTGAAAATGACTGAAACAATGGCCCCTGTGAGAGGAGAAACCACGGTAAGACGTGCTTACTCTGAACGACTAGAAGGCTTTGGACAAGAACAGAAAATGATTCTTTCCGGAGCACCGAGAGTAGAGCAAGGGGCTGATGTTATTAAAGGTTACCGCATCACTATCAGACAAAATATCGATCTGGTAGAGGTGGATGATTCCATGTCTGATATGCAGATCAAGAAGAGCAAGCAGACAAAGGAATAACACCATGGGTGCGGCGTTTTATGCGAGAAATTTAAAAAAGACTTATAACGGTCGTACCGTCGTTAAAGACGTGAATATCGATGTTGAACTAGGCCAGGTGGTTGGACTTTTAGGTCCAAATGGAGCTGGGAAAACAACATCGTTTTATATGATGGTTGGTCTGGTTAAAACAGACGCTGGTGAGATTAGATTGTTTGATGAAGATGTTACTTTAATGCCTCTTCATGAGAGAGCAAAACGAGGCATCGGTTATCTTCCGCAAGAGGCGAGTGTTTTTCGCGAACTGAGTGTGGAAGAGAATATTTACTCGGTACTTGAAGTGAGAGATCTATCAAGTAAAGAGAGAGAGAACACCCTTGATCATTTGATTGCAGACTTTGGTCTGGATCATATTAGAAAATCAAAGGGAAGAGAGCTCTCAGGTGGAGAGAGACGAAGAGTAGAGATTGCAAGAGCACTGGCTCTCAATCCGAAATTTGTTTTACTGGATGAACCATTTGCGGGAGTAGATCCATTAGCAGTGGGAGACATTCAGGAGATTATTAGAAGATTAAAGAAAAAAAATATAGGTGTCTTAATTACGGATCATAACGTGAGAGAGACTTTAGGGATTGTAGATCACGCCTATATCATGAGTGCTGGGGCTTTGCTGGTGAATGGCACTCCTGATGAGATAGTGAATAACGAAATTGCTCGCAAGTTCTATTTAGGCGAGGAATTCAAAATGTAGAGGTATGTTATGGCCATTAAGATGTCACAAGGGTTAAAGCAGACGCAGTCGCTGACAATGACCCCGCAGCTTCAGCAGGCCATCAAACTTCTCACTCTTACTCACCTTGAAATGACGACTCTTATTTCTCAAGAGATGGTTGAAAACCCAATGTTAGAAGAAATTGATGTGGAAGGAACTGATGTTCCTGAAATGTCTGCGGCTGAAATGGATAATCAAGAAGCCACTGTCGATAATTTTTCAGGTCCTGAACTCATTGAAGGGGCCAAGGATACTTTTGACTGGGAACAATACGCTGACCAACATAATTCATCATCATCAGCCCCTAATATGCGCGAGCAAGTAGGTGGAGAAGATGGACCCAATTATGAGAATATGGTTTCAAAAAGTCAGACGCTTCAAGAGCATCTTGAGTGGCAGCTTCGTATGGAAAGTTTCCGCGAAGGAGAGCTCGAGTTTGCCTTAGATATTGTTCACAATATTGATGATGATGGTTATCTTGAAACTCCGATTGAAAATTTAATTGCTAAAACTGAACTTGATCGTGATCAGGCCTTTAATATTCTTTATATGATTCAAAACCTAGATCCACTTGGATGTGGGGCCGAGAATCTAGAAGAATCTCTCATGATTCAGGCCAGACATTTGGCCGATCGCTCTCCAGTAGTAGAGCTTATCATTTCAAAACATTTAAGTGATTTAGAAAAGAAGGATTACGCCAAAATTTGTAAAGATCTAGGTGTCTCTCGTGAGAAAGTCAAAGAAGCAGAACTTGTGATTATGGGTCTCAATCCTAAACCAGGTCGACTGATCTCTGCGGATGAAACTCAGTATGTTGTTCCAGATATTTTTGTCGCCGAAGTCGGTGGAGAGTTTGTGGTTCAAGTTAATGATGAGGGTGTTCCTCGTCTTCGTATCTCGAATCTTTATAAGTCTCTTCTTAAAGAGAATAAACAAGATATTGAGGCCCAAGAGTTTGTTCAAGATAAGCTAAGATCGGCCATGTGGCTTATTAAGTCTATCGAGAATCGTCAGAAGACGATTTATAAAGTGGCCAATTCTATCGTGGCCACACAACAGGAGTTTTTCAAAAAAGGTCCTGCCCATTTAAAACCGATGATTCTTAAAGATATTGCTAATGAAATTGGGATGCATGAGTCTACTGTGTCACGTGTGACTACGAATAAATTTATGCACACACCAATCGGAACGTTTGAATTAAAATATTTTTTCAATGCGGGGATTGGCGGTAAGAATGGTGGGATTGATATCGCTGGTGAGAGTTTAAAACTGAAAATCAAAGAGATGATTGGAAATGAAGATGGTCGCCGTCCTCTTTCAGATCAGAAGATTTCAGAGCTACTCAGTACCAAAGATATTATTGTCGCTCGACGAACTGTGGCCAAATACCGCGAGATGATGGGGATCGCCACTTCATCTAAGAGGAAAAAATAAAAGGAGTCAATATGTAAAAGTAAAGTACGAAGCATTTCGCGAATGTAAATTCTTATTTATGAGGCACGTTTTATGAAATTAAAAGTATCATTCAAACATCTTGAACACACTCTGGCCCTCGATCAAAAAATCCAAGAAAAATCGGAACGCTTTTCAAAATACTTTGATGGACAAGTTTCGGTGAACTGGGTTTGCTGGACAGATAACAATAATCATTGGGCAGAAATTAAATTGTGTGGGCCAAGCTTTGAGTTTTTTGCCAAAGCAAGCTCTGATAATCTTTATAAATGTCTTGATCTGGTCTGTGATAAGCTTGAGAGACAAGTGGAGAAGAAGAAAAGTAAAATGCGTAATCGAATTAATTATCACAATAATGAGTCCCCAAAATATATTCAAATTAAAATGCAGCAAAAGTACGAGGAAGAGCTCTACTTTAAAGACTATATTGAAAAAACAGCTTAATTTTCATCCCAAAGGCCCGAA
>JBMLQL010000049.1:0-6861 GCA_049241565.1 Bacteriovoracaceae bacterium
TTCTGAAAGAAATAAAGCGATGGTGTTCATAAGACTATTCTAATCGATGAAGTAAAGTGCTGCCAACTATGATTTATAAACATTAAGTGGTGTACTTCCATTTATTAGAAATTTTAACAAGAGAGAGCATCACTGGCACTTCTATTAAAACACCGACAACTGTTGCTAAGGCTGCCCCAGAATTTAATCCGAAGAGTGCAATGCCCACGGCCACAGCAAGTTCAAAAAAATTACTGGCGCCGATCATCGCTGCTGGAGAGCAAATGCAATGAGCGAGCTTTAATTTTCTAGCAATGAACCAAGACACAAAAAATATAAAATATGTTTGAATCATCAGAGGAATGGCAATGAGAAGAATATCTCTAGGAGATGAGATTATCTTCTCCCCTTGAAAGGCAAATAAAAGAACTAGTGTTGATAAGAGGGCCATAATAGAAACAGGCTTCAATCGAGGTAAAAACACTGTCGAAAACCATACCTCTCCCTTTAATTTAATGAGCACTCTGTTTGAGATAAACCCCGCCACAAGAGGAATGACCACAAAAATAATCACTGAAGAAAAGAGTGCAGGAAATGGAATTTCAATATTAGTGACATCCAAAAGAAACTTCACGATAGGAATAAAGGCCACGAGGAGAACAAGATCATTAATGGCCACTTGGACTAACGTATAGCCAGCATCTCCATCAGTCAGATAGGACCAAACAAAAACCATGGCTGTACAAGGAGCAGCTCCGAGGAGAATGGCCCCAGCAATATACTCTTGAGCAAGCTCAGGAGTTAAATAAGCAGCATAAAGTTTATCGAAAAAGATCCATGCAAAGAACGCCATAGTAAATGGTTTAATAAGCCAATTGACTGTTAGCGTGAGGGCCAGTCCTTTAGGATTTTTCCCGGCCTTCTTAATAGAGCTAAAATCGATCTGAACCATCATCGGATAAATCATCAACCAAACAAGCAAGGCGACTGGAATATTAACAGTAGAGATATTCATTTCACTTAAAACAGAAATTGATCCTCCTAGAACCTGACCAAGCAGAATTCCACCGATGATACAAAGCCCAACCCAAACTGTAAGATAGCGTTCGAAAAATCCCATTCTTATTTCTCCAAAACTGATTTCATCTGCTTAATAAAAACCTCTATCTCATCACGGACACGACGATAGATGGCCAGGATTTCATCCTCATCACTCATATCTTTAGTAAGGGCTGGAGGATCTTGAAATCCTACGTGCACCACCTTCCCTCCTGGAAAATAAGGGCAATTTTCTTTGGCCGAATCACAAACGGTCACGACATAGTCAAAGGTAACACTAGGGAGTTCTTCAGTAGTTTTTGAGTAGTGAGCTGAGATATCAACACCTGCCTCTTTCATAACTTTGATCGCACGCTCATTCATGCCATGCTTTTTTGTCCCAGCAGAAAAGACTTTAAACTCTTCTCCCCAGTATTTTCTCGCCCATCCCTCGGCCATTTGTGAGCGACATGAATTTCCAGTACAAAGAAACATAATATTTTTCTTACTCATCTTTTGACCTTTACGACAAAATTATTTTTAGTCTCTGGTGCGGACTTCAAGGAGTTCGATATGAAACAAAAGATCAGAATGAGGCTTAATAAGTTCACCTATTTGACGCTCACCATAAGCAAGGGCCGACGGCACATAAAGAGTACGCTTCCCGCCCTCTTTCATTCCCATCATGCCAACATCCCAACCTTTAATAACTCGGCCGGTACCAATGACACATTGAAAGGGACGCCCTCGATCAAGGGATGAATCAAATTTTGTTCCGTCCGACAGAAAGCCTTCATAATGAACAATCAGCAAAGCGCCTTTCACAGCTTCTTTACCATTACCTACAAGAGTATCTGTGATTTTAAGTTCTTTTGTATCCATCTCTTTAATTCTATTTCTGCGCCAGATTGAGTTCCACAAAACTCTTCTCACCTAGCTCAAACTCAATAATAGTTCCGGCTGCAGGACGAAGAGTATAATCGTAATCCGTTGAGGCCACAACAACACCGATACGACTTCCTTTACTAAATCGATACTGCTTCGGTTCTAGATTAAAAGTTAGCTGGTAACTCTTTCCTGGAACGAGAAGCTCACCTTGAGCAAAGTCTTGGTGATTTTGAGGATCGGCCCACCCACGTGTAATGATCTTTCCTTTCCCGTTATTGTTGTATTCCACAATGGCCACGGTGATATTGGCCGCTTTTCGATTAAGCACTGAAAGGTTTAAACTGACTTTTGTCGTTCCGGTAAGAATTGTCGCCTGCTCGAGTGGAGCACTTAAAAATGCCAGTCGACCTGCATTTTTCTCTGTGGGATTTGTGATAAGTGTTTCAACTTTCACTTTATTTCCATTATCTGTGATCTGGACTTTTTCAAGACTTCCAGCTTTTTGGGCAAGAGTTGAGTTTAAAAAATAAAGACGCTCAATCGAAGAATCTTCATGTGGCCAATTATCTTGAGTCACGAGCGTTCCATCTGGAAGCTCAACCTCAACTTGAGGACCTTTTGTAATTCCATTATCCTCACCCTCAAGAAAGTGTGCAAACCAAGCCTCAACTTTAACAGGAACACCATGAGAGTGAGTTGAACTATGTCCACCTTTGTGAAGGAACATTCTTCGCGGGGCCACACCATCTAGGGCCTCCCAGAGCTGGATGGCATGCTTTTGTTTTACATTCCAGTCAGACTGACCATGAATAATAAATGTCGCCGCCTTTATATTTTTAACATAAGGAAGATAGTCTCTCTCTTGCCAAAACTGAGTAAAATCTCCGTTCTCTCTTCCTTGAATTTTTGTGATATTCTGAATGACGTTTTTACAGGCACCTTTTCTCACAATAAAGTATCCAAGTATATCAGCATCCTCACCAATATAGCCTCCTGGATTCACCACAAGCCCATTGGCGCGGTAATAATCATACCAACTGCTAATCGCTGCCACCGGAATAATTGCCTTCAGCCCTTCCACTCCAGTAGTCGCAACCATAATAGGAAGAGTTCCATCATAAGATGTTCCCGTCATCCCCACATTTCCATTGGCCCAACCTGCTTTAACTTCTTTTCCATTCTTATCAAATCCGCGAGCTCGTCCATTCAACCAATCAATGACTGATTTTGCGGCCAAAGCCTCAGTTTGATCCCCTACTGAAGGACAGCCCGTTGAATTTCCTGTCCCGATACTATGGGCCGAGACACGAGCGTAAGTCGGGGCCATTGATTGAAGATAATTTGAAGTCTTAATAAATGATTTTTTAAGCGGTTTAAAAAAACCTTTCATTGTAGGAAAAATTTTTCCTACGATTTTTTCATCCTGTGGCAAAAGATCTGAGTCTACCTTGTGCATATCAACATTTGTCCCACCTAAAGCATAAGGAGAGATTGAATAAAGAGTTGAAAGTTTTTTTGAGGATTGAGGTCTATTCACTGAAACATACATGAGATCAAGTTTACCGTCGTTATCAGTATCTAGAGTTGTTTCAACATACACTGTTTCCGAAAGATTGGCGATGGCCATGGCCGAAGTTATCGACCCGACAAAAACCAAGGTCGCCAGTAGTAATCTCATGAAATATACTCCCTCAACTAAGAATGAAAATGCCTAAAATTTATCCCTTTTTAGAGACTTACTGGCAAGAGGAGAAAGCAGCGTAGCTTCAAGAGCTTGAATTTATTTAGATCATTAGTATTCAATTCGAGAGAGGTAAAGTCCTTTTGCAGGAGCAGGTTTCCATAGCTGCTCCTCTCTTTTTGGCCCAGTTAAAAGCAAAGAAAATTCCTCCGGAGAAATTCTTCCTCTTCCTACCATCCAAAGAGCACTTATCAAATGCCTGATCATTTGTTTTAAAAATCCGTTTCCTTCAATCCTAAACCGATAACATTCAACTAAGTTATCAGGGATCTTAAATAATGCAGCTCCATTCAAAACAGAATGAGGATTAACCACTGAAAGTTCACAAGAAAAGATGTCGCGTACAGTGCTTTTGACATTACTTCCCACCGAGTAAAAATTCTGAAAATTATGAGTTCCAACAAACAGTTGAATACATTTTTCCATCAGGCCGATATTTAAAGGATGAGGGTTATTTGCAAGAAAGAGCTGATCGGCTTCAAGGGATTGAAGTCTATTCGTAAAAAAATAATAGTATTCCTTAGACCGACTATCGACTGAGGGTTTAAAAGATCCATCACAAGATTCAAAACTTAAACATCTTATCTGAGGCGGAAGAATAGTATTCAGTCTTATTAAGGCCATTTCACAATCAATCTTCTGCTCTGAGCTGATCTTCACCGCCTGGGAAAGTGCATGAACTCCACTATCAGTTCTTGAGGCCCCCATCGTCGTGATCTTCCCTACAATCAATTGCCTAAGCGCCTGATTCAGATCATTCTGAACCGTAGGAACATCCTTCTGCCACTGAAAGCCGTAGTAAGAAGTTCCATCGTATTGGATAATCGTTTTGTAGTAATTCATTTCATTCGTCATTTGCTCAGCTTATTTGCCTAATTTCAAAATGGTCATCGCCCCTCTCAATACGATCACTGTGATAATAACTCCAATTATTAAATCAGGGTACGGCGATTGGGTAAAATAAACGGCCAATCCTGCAACCAAAACTCCTATGTTTGCCATCACATCAGTAGATGAGCAAATATAACTTGCCTGCATATGCACTTCTCCTTCTTTATGTTTCGAAAGGAGGGCCAGACAATAAATATTAGTAAAAAGGGCAACAAGTGAAACTATAATCATATATGAAGGCTCGGGCTCGCTTCCAAAGATAAATCTTCTCATCGTCTCAATAATGATTCCTGTACCAAGGATGAATTGAAAATAACCATTTGTCAGAGCAGACTTCTTTTTCAAGGCCATGCTCTTCCCTACGGCGTAGAGACTGATGCCATAAACTCCTCCATCAGCTAACATATCTAAAGAGTCAGCTATAAGACCCATCGATTGGGCCATTATTCCTGCGACCAATTCAATAACAAACATCCCGCCATTGATCGCCAGCAATTTTTTTAATAAACTTACTTCTTCAAGAGATGAATCTAGACTTTCAAGATTCCCATCTCCACTAGTCTGGCCCGAGGCCACTATTTGCGCCCCAAAATTTAAAGGGATCAGCGAATTGAGTACTTGTGAGGCTTCACCTGTATGCAGAATAGTCAGTTCTCTTTGAGGAATATTAAAATCAAGATGCTTAATCAAATCTAAGTCATCAAGCTTCATTCGAATAATTCGTTCCTCAGAAGGACAATCCATTTTAGGAATCTTAAATATTGTTTTAAAGAGTTGAATTTTAGTCATATAAAAAATCATTACGCTTCTATTTTAAATATTAATAGAAGGATAAATATTATAAAAATTCTTAGTTAATTTGTTGGATATGAATACTCTACACGGTGTTGGCTAGCGATTTGGAGACCTTTATTTTGTGTCCAAATCACTAGCTGTTTAAAAGTCTGCTTTTTATTGCAATTTGCACTCATACTTACCAGAAGTATTCTTTTTATATTTGAATACAACAAAGTCACTCATGTCATAAAACCCACCTTCGTTGACACAAGAAATGTCTGCAAGATAAGAGACAACATCAGACGACTGACTTTTTTTACTTACTTTGATGTCACAATATTCGGCTTCATCACCTAAACGCTTAGCGACCTCAGATCTTGCTTTGCTCGCACATGGATTAGAAGTTGCAAATGAATTAAGTGTAAAAGAGAGAACGAACAATACTAAAAAGGCTTTCATAGATTTCTCCTTATGAATGATTAACATGTTATTATTCCTGACTTAAGACTTTAATTATCTAAATCAGCTCATGAATAGTACTTCATTCACTCAAGGTATGGATTTTTTACATGGTGAAGTATTCTTTTACACCGACACCTGGTACTAATAACATTCAAATAAAAAATCGAGAGGTTCGCTTTGAAAAACTTTACTATCTTTGCACTTCTATCACTTTTTCTCGCAAACCCAAGCTACGCCAGAAGCCTAAAAGTAATGTCTTACAACGTTGAAAATCTCTTTGATACAGAACATGATGCCGGAAAAGATGACTGGACATTTGTGCCCCTTTCTCATCCAGACAAAGTTAAAAATTGTGAGAAAGTGGAAGTTGAATATTATAAGAAAACTTGTCTAGAGACTGATTGGACTCCTGACAAGCTAGAGATAAAAATCAGTCAAATTGAAAAGGTTGTTAAAGGTCAGGGAGTCCTTCCTGACATTCTTGGCTTGCTCGAAGTAGAGAATTCAAATGTTATTAGAATGCTCCAAAAAAAATTAGGCTATAAAAAATTTATTATAACAAATAGTCCTGATCAGAGAGGAGTTGACGTTGCTCTTCTTTTTAATCCAAGTTCAAATTTGACTTTTGTTAGCAGCAAAGAACACCAACTCAAAACATCTAGAACTGGTATTTTTTCGCCGACACGAAACATTTTAGAGGTTAATTTTGTGGTCAGTGGACAACCGCTCAGTATTTACATTAATCACTGGCCATCACAGCAAAGTGGTCCTAGCTCGCGTCAATCGGCGGCAAGCCAAGTTCTAGATATCATAAAATCAAAACTATCAATGCCAACTGCAAAGATTTTGCTTATGGGAGATTTTAACGTCACAGACTCAGAAAGACCAAATCCAATGAGCGATATTCTACTCAATCAAACTGGTTTGACAGATGTCTACTCAAACCTTACAAACGCTCAAAAATCAAAATTGCCACCAGGTACATATTTTTATGGTTGGGATTTCTCGTGGAACCGATTAGACAGAATTATCTGTTCTGTCTCACCTAACGGTGTCCAGTTTATAACATAAAATTCTCAGGCCAA
>JBMLQL010000050.1:0-157516 GCA_049241565.1 Bacteriovoracaceae bacterium
ACCTGGTGAATTACAAACTTTATTTTTCGTGGTGAATTAGGCCTTTATTCGCCACCTGCTTCCTTTCGATATCCAAACCTGAGTTGGAATGGATTACCATGCCCTTGACCTGGAGCATGAAGACGAACTCCACTTGCCTTCAAGGCCTCAGAAATAACCTACCTGGAGTGAACTTTTCGGGCCGCAATTTGCCTTAAACTCAGACCATTTTCCAGATAATCTACATGTAGTGAACTAACGTCTAAAGACTGATTTTTAACCGGAAGTTAAATGATATCTTCGAGATAAACAGGTGGAGTGAAAAGTTCGGGTGATGACAGTTTGATCCGCCACTTTTTCCACAATCATTAATTTTAAATTTTCTTTAAAAAGAACTTTAAAGATTCCATATTATCATCAAACTCCTTGGCCCCAAGCCCTGACTTTCTCATCAGCTCTTCTGAGTGAAGCTTTTGGGCCTTGATTAGATTAAGAAGTTTCATCCTCTTCTCAGAAGGCATCTCAATAGTCTCAAGCTTTCCTTCTCTACGGAGTCTCTCAATTTCTTTATAAACATCCATTACAAAAAAATCAATCTGATGAACAGGAATGAAAGGCTTATTGGAAGAAGGAGTAGTCTCTGCATTAACACCCAGTAAATGATCTATGGTTTTATATTTTTTTATATTTAAGAGGTACTTCTCTTTAAACACCAACTCACTCACTCCTCCTAAATCGATAAGAACCTCTCCAATCTTACTGAGTAATTGAATGAGATAGCTCACTTGAAAAGGATTGCTTTGAAAATAAGGGAGGTTTTCTAAACAAATAGAACTTTTACAAGATTCAAAAAATGTTTTCTGCTCTTGTTCAAGATCTTCATCAGGATAGAAATCATCAAAGCTCAATTCACTAAGAATAGGCTGAACAAAAACAGCGGCAATCGTATCGATGCTCCTCTCATGAGTCGCTAACTCATCATCACTGAATAAATCTTTGAGAAGAGTCTCAAATTCTTCTTGGAAGTGATGAACAAGTTTTTCAAGATCAGTGACTGTTAGTTGAGTGTAAAAATACTGAGATTGAGACATTTAAATTTCTAGCCCCTGGCCAGTGGCCTCAAGCCGGGCCACGAAAACGATTTTGCCATCGGCCTCTCTCACGCCCTGAAATTGGCTGCGAAATGAACCTGACTCTTGATAATCTCTGGAAGATTTCTGAATTATAATAGCATCGTTGAGTTTGGTCTCGGCCAGAAAATTCACTTCATAAGTACAAAGATTATATTGGCCATGGGATGTGAGTGGAATTGAATCAAGAATCCACTGAGCATACTTGGTATTATTCACATGCATGTTCAAATCAATATCACTGTTTCTGACGGTGAGTTTTGACATTTCACTTAATCCATCTTTGATTAGAGGAATTTTTTCTGCATCAACACTGACTTTTTCAAAAGGAGTCAGATGAGAAAGAACACCTGAACGATCAATGAGGGCCGGTCTTCTATTTTCAGCATCAAGAGTAATCCATGCCGTTGAGCATTCGCCGATTTTTTCAGTCCCTAAAAAGATAGAAAAGTCTCGATGAGACAGAGCTCCTTCACCGAGCCTGACCCATGTTTTAACAGTGATGATATCCCCTTGAACAGGCCATCTCATCATCTGAACTTTTTGACGAGTCAGCACCCAAAAGGTCTTCATTCGCAACATATCCTCATAGCCAAATCCAAGCATGGTCGCATGGTCACCAGCAATGTCTTGAAGTATATTGAGCAGACTATAAAGTCCTAGTTTTCCATATGCATTAGTAAGAAAACTAGTCACTTTATAATCAGAAACTAAGAGTGATTTTTCTTTCATTAAGCTTTGTTATTTTTCTTCGCAAAATCTTTCATCATCGCTTTGATATGAGACAGATCTGCTTCAGTAACTTCCCACATTTGTTTTGTCCCAATATAGTTTAGGATTGAATCAAATAGGGCATCTGGAATAAAAGGAATGACTTTCCCTGAACGATACTCACGCTCTTTTTCACCGTAAAGACCTAAGAAAGTTTCATCACGGAACCAAGTTTGTTTATTGGCCTTTTGAATTTCTGCAATTTCTTCAGAACTCGGATCACGCTGCAAGAATTCAAAGAATAATCCAGAAGCTTTTCCACCTGGAAGAAACCACTCCCCAGAAAAAACCTGGATAAGATTATCATGTTCATCTTTAAGAATAGGAGTCACAAATTGAACTCCATGCTCAAGAGCGTGACGATAAAAAGAAATAAGATCTGGTGTTCTGAGAGCAATATGCTGCCAGTGGGCCACTTGATTATGTCCATCAAGCATATCACGAACGTGAGACTCTTCACCTTCAGGTTCAGAAGGCTGAACAACAGCAATAATTGTATTTAAATTATCTTTCTCCTTGGCTTTCCACTCTCCAATACGAGTCGCAAACGTCATCGATTTTTCTGGATTGTTTCCTTTGGCCGGACGTCTTTTATCGTAAAGAATATCATCTGGAGTCACTCCGAAAATAATTCTAAAAACAGGATAGGCCACGGCATATAATTTCGGGTGAAGAAGTAGCGTCATGTGATCGACAGTAAAATTCATAAAAGCTGGCTTGTTGCTAGTCATTTGAGATCTCCTCAGGTCATTTAATTGGTACGTTTTTACCAAACAATATGGACTAGCACAAATAGCGTCTATGATTTATGTCATAAGTTATTGAAAATGAATAAAAAAAGGAGGCGCTGAAGGCCTCCTCTCGGAATGGATATTATCCAATAAATACTAAGCTGCTTTCTTGTTCTGATCTTTGTAGGCCTGAAGGTCTACAACATTACTCTCTTCTTTAAACTGACCACTTTTTCCGGCCATCAATTTAGCGTGATTCATCGCCTTGATTTCCTTCTTCGTCAGCTTCTTCTTTTGGGCATGCCCATGCTCTTTTTTATGACTCATACGTACCTCCGTAGCATCACCTACCATTAATGTGATGATTACTTTTCTTATCGGACGAGTCGAAACAAAACTTGAGCTCACTTATCAAGATATCACCCTAAGTACCTGATATATATGAAATTAAACCTCTCTGCCTAAGTTTTTAACACCCTAGTAAGTTCTACCTAGGACCCACTTAAAAGTATTCGGTCGAGGTAAAATACAAGGATGAGACTATTTATATTGATCAGTATCTTTGCTCTTCCGACGCTGGGCCTGACCCAAGAAGTTTCTATTTCTTATAGTAAAACTAACGATCTTATTCTTACCTCAAAAAGCTGTGACAAACTCGTCACAGAATTCTCTGCCGTTTGTCGTTGGAAAAAACAAATTGAGCCTCATTTTAATCTTCCAGTGGTTACCCCCTCAGAATGTAAAAAATTAAATAATGGAAATTACACTCTCTCAGTCCCTAGTTGTTTACCGGCCTTCGTTAAAGAGAATCATCATAAAAAGATGGTTCACGCTGGGGCCAATTGTTGGGGAACGGCCCTTAATTTTAAAAAGCTGAGTCTTAAGCCTCGCTTCGTCTGGCCTGAAGAAATTCAATACTGGATGAGTACACCGATATGTCGAAAACTTGATGTTGGAGAGAAATTACAAGAGGGTGATATCATCAATGTCTATGGCCCAGAATATATTTTTGAAGAAGCCTCTCCCAATGATAAGGGACATCTGTTCTGGAAAGCTCTTTTTCCCGGGCGCCTTAAACCAACCGCTAAAGGTGAGTCAGGCTATTCTGGTTATCATAACTTCTTACATTCTGAGACGTATCTCACCGAGAATATTTCCTTTGGGAAAGACTCTCCCTCTCATGAAGATCGTTTTGATTTTCATCCTCTCAAAGAAGTTTATGGAAGATCAAGAACAACAGAATGCCAAGAGAATCAATCTCTCGAACCTTACGCTCGAGAATATCAAAACTCTCCTCGCTCTATTAAGGGCTCAGAATGTGATTATTTTACCAATGCTTACCGTTGCGGAAATATAGCAGATTATTTTAAAGATCAGGAACTGAGTGATTTTGAGATGAGTTTGCTTACTGAAGTCAAGGCCATTCAATCAACTCAAGAAAGGCTTTTCCAACTTATGTTCGGCAAGCTTACTCTCTCTAAACTTGAAGTTAAACAAATTCTAGAACTTGCTGATCTCAAGTCCGCAGAGGCCCAGGTGAGACTTCAAGAGAAGCTTTCAAAAAATGAAGAAATGCTTCTTACCCTTAAATTCTTTTCAGCTGCAGGTCTTCGCAAAAGCTTAGAGCAAGCTGACCTAACGCCGGCCACAGAACCCCTGTAATTTTGACAGACTCTCCCCCGAGAAAAGCGATTTCAGGTTAAACTTTCTCTATCTATTCTTTTAAAGAGGTTTATATGAAATGGCTTGCGGTTCTTACTTGTCTTGTCTCAACGACAGTTTTTGCCCAATCAATTCCCCAGCTGCTTAGTCGTGTCTCTCAAGAAAAAGATAACATGCCAAGACTAGGGAAATATAAAGAACAAAAAGTTGAAAACAATAAGCGTCGAACGATTATGTTCCTCACACCGAAAGAAAAATCACTCCTTGGTATTAAAAATGATGTCATGGCCTTTGCTAATTTCCGTCATAATGGTCAATTTTTTATTGCGGCCATTGATCAAATGAAGGTTAATTCACAAGGGCGTCCGACCTCAGCTCCATCAATTATAGAGAAAATTGTTCTCTCAAAAAAACATTGGGCCGGGAAGACTCGCCCTGAAACAAAAGAAATGGAAGTTCACGCTGAACTAGTATTTTATTTTAAGAATAATTCGGGCATTAACCTTATTTATAATCAAGATAAACAATTGCCTTTGGCCAAACCTCAACGTCTTGCCAGTGTGGTCCTCTCAATCGAGGCCATTCGTGGGGCCCGTTCTGAAGATGCGCCTTTCTTTCCAGATGCCCTAGGCCCTAATTTTGCCATCGGCCACAGGATTGTTTCTCTTCACGAGAGGAATACTCAACGTCGTGATGATCCTGAAAGAACAACAACAAGTTACCGTTTAAATTTGACTGACACTAAAAGCAAAAGAAATGGTTTTAATTCATTTGAAGCTCTTCTTGCAGGATCTTTAGAGAAGAGTAATGATCTTGGGCGCAAACAAGCCTACCATATCATCATCAATAACTGTACCAACAACATCTTCAATGTCCTCGACGAGAATGTGTCTTACAACAAAAATCACGGTGGAAAAATTGACTACTCTTTGATCAAGGAAGATATCGTTAATTTCGTCAACAAAGATCTCGAAGCGATGATGAATTTCCTAGAGAATATGGCCGCCAAAAATCAAAACGTGGTTGATGCTCAAACTCGTGAGCTTCTTCGAAAGTATGTGGTTGAGCATTCTCTAGCGCGAGCCTCTGATATTGATATGTCAAAAGTAAGCTCACCCGATAATCTTATGTATCAAGTACCAGCTTTTATTGATGGCCATTTAAGGGCCCGCGGGCTTTTAAAGTAAGTATGCTGAAACTCTTTGTTCTCCCTCTGCTGTTAACCAGTTGTGCTCATCTCTCAAGTGACACAAGCCCAGAAGGGCCATTGGTCACAGTTCACACCGCTCTTAATCAGGCCCAGTCTTCCTACCTTAGGGGTTGTGTGGAGGCCTATCAATCCCTTAGACTTGGTCCCACCTATTTTTATTGTCTTGAAAATGCTCGCAAACATCGCCTAGAGCTCCAAATGATCATGGATACTCCTGTTGAAATGCCTCTGGCCCCATAAGAAGTCATCGCTTATAATTTGAGCTCGAAAAGGAAATTTTATGCGTAACTTTGATCAATGGATGAGTGAGTATGGAGTCAGTCATCAACATCCGACCAATCAACTTATCCATAAGTTCTGTGTTCCTTTGATTATGTTGACGGTCATTGGGTTTTTAAAACTTATTCCAACCCCAGAATTCTTTCAAATCATTCCACACCTGAACTGGGCGACACTTTTCGTTGTCAGTTGTCTTATCTTTTATCTCACACTTAATCTGGTCATGTTTCTGGGAATGACTGTTTTAACAACAGTGATGTACACTATAAATGTTAAACTTGAAGTAATGGGTATTCTTCTTCCATTCTCTATTATTGTTTTTGTCATTTCATGGGTCGGTCAATTTTATGGACATAAGATCGAAGGAAAAAAACCATCTTTTCTCCAAGATCTCGCTTTCCTACTGATTGGACCTCTTTGGGTTTTACGTTTTATCTTAAAAAAGTGATTACTGTATAGGCATAGGCTCTAGAATCTTAGCGGCTCCACTTCCAACCCCAAGACCTGAAGAATCATTATTCCCCCAACACTCAAGAGAATCGTTCTCATTTCTTACAGCGCAGGTTCTTGAACCAGAAAGACTTACTTGATTATAAGTGCGTCCGGGTTTTACTTGAGTAAATACTGAAACCTGGTTTTCATCTCCAAGTCCAAGCTTCCCTTCCCGTCCATCTCCCGAGCAGAAAAGTTTATTAGAAAGATCGATATAACATGAGTAAAGATACCCCAGTGACACGGAATCGACGTCTGCGGCCACCACTGTAGGTGAGGTATAGCTTAAACTTGCTCCATCCCCGAATTCTCCAACACTTCCATCACCCCAGCAAGCAAGCCTTGTATTGTCTAAAATCCCACAGGCATGCCTAGACCCCACCTCAATATCATTGTAAAAATCAGAAGAGATTGGATTAATTCTCGTTGGCGAGAGTTGATTAACGGTATCGCCATTACCAAGCTGTCCATAAGTGTTCTCACCCCAGCAATAAATTTTTTTAGTCAAGTCTAGGCCACAACTAAAAGTATCAGTCACAGAAACTTTGGTATATTTATTAGTTGGATCAATCAAAGTTGGTGTAGAGCGATTTAAAGTGGTGCCATCGCCTAACTGACCATCGCTGTTTCTCCCCCAACAGTACAACTTATCACCATTCACTGTGATAGCACAGACATGATAAGCCCCTACGGACACATCTCTTATTGAGGTTCCTGAAAATGGACGAACGGGGAGATGAGGACCAGCCGTTAATGGGGTTGAATTTCCTAGCTGCCCAAACTGATTGTCTCCCCAGCACCACAACTCAGCGTTATCATCAATTGCACAACCAAAGGTTGCACTATTTTTAGAAAGGGAAACTTTTTTATAATTGTTGGAATTCTGCACTTCACGGTAGTTTGTATGACCACCATTAACCTCTCCAAAAATTTGCCCTGAATTATCTCCAGTACATGTGAGCTTGTTGGATTTGTTAATGTAACAAATGGCACTCAGATGACTTAAAGAAAGAGTTTTGAGGTTCTTTAGAACTTCACCAGCAGAACCACTGCTCTCTCCATACAATACTGCTGAATCGATAGCAACGGGAGAGCGTTCTGAATCAGTAGTTCCATTTCCAAGATATCTCTCTCCCCAACACTGAAGTCGCCCCAGGGGAGTTATTCCACATCCTCCTGATGAAGTTAAAACGAGTGATGAATAGGTTTCAGACTGAGCAAGTGTAAGGACATTTGAGCTGATATCGTAGCCATCACCAAACTGACTTCGTCTATTATCTCCCCAACAATACAACTCTCCTGGAAGTTGAGCACAAAAAGTGGAAGAGTTGAAACCACCAAAAAGTAAAGAAGCCATGTCTGGAGAAGAGACAGTGACCGGACCACGATAAGGATCATTTGTTCCATTTCCAAGCTGACCTGAGGCATTGTCTCCCCAACAGATAATCTTATCACTTACGCCGTCGATCGCACAATTTGTTGACCCCGAAATGGCCAGACCTTTAATGGTTCCTAAAAAACTATTTTTTACTGGTGTCAGAATTTCGGTATCCATAGAATCAACATCTGACTCTCCATAATCATTTGAACCAAAACACCACAACTCATCATTAGTAGAAATAGCACAAGTATGGGCCGCTCCAGCGATGACATCTTTGAATTGAATGGTACCACCTAGAATAGGTCTCTCAATTCTTCTGACCGGATCCAAGCTTCCATCACCCAGCTGACCTCGGCTGTTACCACCAACGCAATAGAGAAGGTAGTTATTATCGATAACACAGGTGTGCTCAAAGCTTGATGAAATTTTTATGATTTCTGAGGTATGATTCATTCTTTCTGGATCAGCATAGGTTTGAGGACTGCTCTCTCCTAGCTCTCCCGTTTTATTTTCACCAAAACAAAAAGGCTTACCTGAATTATCAATAATACAGGTCCCAATATCAGTCACTGAAACCGACTTGATGGGATTTCCTGAAAAGGCATTCACTTCCACGGGTGAGAGTTCCGGATCAGACAGATTTTGTGTCAATTGATAAGATCTATTATCTCCCCAACACTTGAGCTTTTCACCTGTTTGAGTGATGGCACATGTATGAGATTCCGTTTTGGCCAGTTTACTTTGTGAGATAACGGGAGGATTGATAATATTAAAAGATGATGAATTACTTGTAATAGATGGATCACTTGTTAGACTAAAAACAAGTGTGTAACCATCTCGGACATTATCATCCATGAGGCAATTTTTAAATGTAACTAAACCATCTTGACCTGTTGTAAGTGCATTTGATTGACAGGCCAGCCCACTCAATCCTGAAATTCCAATTTCTTCCCCGTTTATTGGGTTACCATAATCGTCAGTGAGTCTAACCGACAAACCGTAGGCAAGAGTTGATCTTTGGACAATATTCGCAAATTTTGTTATATCCTGCTCAATCGCGATCTGAGTTGCGGGCCCAGGTGAGACCGTCATATTATGACAAATCTTAAGAGATCCACTCTCTGCGGAAAGACTCTTGGTGCTTGCATTATCGATTCTGATATTAGAAAAAGTGGCGAGAGCTGAGATTGTCATTAAACTAGATGTTCCCAAAACACTTGTCTCACTTCCTGAACAGTCCACTGAATCATAAGATTTTAAACTAATAGTTGAAATAGTATTTACTGTAAGATTAAGAAATTGATCTCTTACTAGAACTCTGGGTTGAGTGGATAAATTTGAACCGGCTAAAGAGCTTGCTGGTGGTTGTTGACTCCAAAGAAGTGAATGAGGAGTGTGAGGATTTACTGCAATCGATGTTGAGCAAGCTGGAGAAAGGCCTGTGCTTGTGGCCTTAATATAAACAGTTGTAGCAAGATTAAAACCAATGTTTGTAAAAGACGCAATCCCGTTGACTGCACTTAATGTTGAGGTTCCAAAAGCAGAAGTTCCACCGGCCAAATTAGTTGCTGAAAGTGGAGTTGTGCATGATGAATCCGTAAAATAGCTTAATGCGACTGATGAATTGCTAGTAGTGACAATATTATTAGCGTTATCAAGAACGGCGACTATGGGCTGGGTCACTAAATTCCCACCGGCCATTGAGCTGGAAGAAGGCTGAATCTGAAAAGAAAGTTTAGTTGGCACCTGGCCGCTTGAAGATGAGGTTGGAGTTAAAGAAACTATCGATCTCGAGAAAGTTTTTCCTGAGTTATTTACTGCTTGAAGCCTGAAATAATAAGTGACTCCGTTAGTTAAGCCTGAAAGTCGAATTAATCCCTGAGTATCACTCATATTTTCGATGGTGATTCTGGAAAATACTTTATCTAAACTGTCAGCTGAGAATCCATAGTAAAGATCATAATAGTTTGATTTTTCAGCTTTCTCAATGACAAGTTCTCCACCAAGGTTTACACCTGAAGCGGAAATAAAATCAAATTCACGTGGAGATTCTGCCCCTTTAAGCTCTGAATCACGTAACTCTGGGGCCAGAGGATTATTCTGACATCCAGACAAAAACTGGAAAACAATGAGCAAAAGAATATATTGAGGAATGAGATACATTTTCATCTACTTTTATATCGACAAGATTTTTAGCTTTCTTTAATCAATACTCCCAAGAGCTAAATGGTCGGGTAATTTTAATTACTTAAGCCCCTGCTATTTGGTTTATAATGAAGAAAATATGCTTAAAGTCCTGATATTTTTCATTCTTTTTGGTCTCCATTACAATCTTGCTTGGGCCCAGGACTCAGCTGATTTTGAGTATTACAGTGTTCAAAATAAAGAGACTCTTTCTGAAATTCTTTGGAAAAAAAACATCTCTCCCCTTTATGGTAAAAAAGGATTCATTCTCAAAACAATTGAGATGAATCCTGGACTAAAACCATTTAATGGAGACAAGATTTTTATTGATAATGTCATTAAAATACCTCGAATAAACTTTTTAGAACCAGAAAAAAAAATTGAAGACAAGTTTGTTGAAAAAGATGAATCAAGTCCCGACAGCATCAAATCTCAAAAAATAGAAAGAGCAGGAGATCAACGCTCTACCTATTTTCTTGCACTGGGGTCTCAATATTTTAGGTATGACTTGTCTCAAATGAACGAAGGAGCCTCTTCAACAATTATCTCTGGCCCCTCTCCAAGTGTTCAACTCGGTTTGATCAAACATTATGATGATTTTTTTATTCAAAGTGCACTTAAATACACAAGAGTCGATTTAAATAATACAAATCAAGAAATAAAATTAAAATCAACAAAAGCAGATATTGTAAATTTTGATTTAGGCGTGAATTCAGCTATTAACTCTTATCTCAGCATTGGTCCATTGATTGGTTTTCGCTCAGATATTATTTTCAATCTTATAGATTCAAAAATCGTTCTTAATCAAGTTGAGCTATTCTCTGCGGGAGCAAGGATTCAGGGGAAAATTTTAGATCAAAATGGCATTGTCTTAAGGATTATCAATAAAAATCAGTTTGTCATTCATGATATCTCAGATCCTCAGCTTGGATTAGAATTTGGTCTATCACCTCAAATGGACTTTAATTTAAAGAATAACCAAACTTTGTTTTTTAGAACGGATTATGAAATTTCAAAGCAAAAAATTAAGACAATAAATAGATCAACTCAATCCTTAGGTTTCTCTGCAGGAGTTTCATTTTAAAAGTGCGAGAGATTTTTTTATCCGATTCACAGCTTCAGTAATTTTTTCTTCAGAAGTGGCGTAAGAGAGCCTAAAATAATTTGGTGCTCCAAAAGCTCCTCCTGGAGTCAAGGCCACATGGCCTTTATTTAAAAGATACATACAAAGATCTTTAGCATCTTTAATCACTGTGTCTCCATCTGACTTACCAAAATAATAGCTCACTTCTGGAAAAAGATAAAAAGCTCCACCAGGATTATTTACTTTGATATGTGGAATCTCTTTCATCAATTTAATAAGTAAATCGCGACGCTTATGAAAAGCTTCACGCATAGGATGAAGAGAAACAGGATCGGCCTTCACGGCAGCAATGGCCGCTCGTTGAGTAATTGAGCTAGCCCCAGAGGTAAACTGGCCTTGAATCTTCACACAGGCCTTGGCAATCTCTTCAGGCGCTCCAATATAACCTAGTCTCCATCCTGTCATCGCGAAGGCCTTTGAAAGACCATTCACAGTCACTGTACGAGAGTAGAGTTCTGGAATCGACGCCATAGAAAAATGTTTTGATTCAAAATTGATATGCTCATAGATTTCATCAGAAATAATCAGAACATGAGAATTCTTTTTAAAGACTTCACCAAGAGCACGAAGTTCATTTTCACTGTAAAGAGTTCCCGTTGGATTGCATGGATTAGAAAAAAGAAAAACTTTCGTTTTGGGTGTGATCGCTTTTTCAAGTTGGGCAGGACTAATTTTAAAATCAGTCTCATAACTTGTTTCGATAGAAACAACTTTCCCTTCGTTAAGAGTGACCATCTCCGCATAACTCACCCAATAAGGAGCAGGAAGAATAACTTCATCACCTGGATTCACCGTGGCCATGATCACATTGATGATGGACTGTTTGGCCCCCGTTGAAGTTACAATCTGTGATGGCTTATAGCTTAGTCCATTATCACGGTTGAATTTTTCACAGATGGCTTCGAGTAAATCTTTATAACCAGGAACAGGAGTGTAATAAGAAAAGTTTTTATCAACAGCTTCTTTAGCCGCGGCTTTGATAAAATCAGGAGTATGGAAGTCAGGTTCCCCTAAACTCATATTAATAACATCAATACCTTTATCTTTAAGTTCACCGGCGAGTCTCGACATGGCCAGAGTCTCAGACTCCGCTAATTGATTCACTCGATTTGATAAAAAACTCATGATTTTCCCTTTAAAACTAAAATGGCCCAACCTGATTTTATCAGGATGGGCCCATTTTGTAGATATGGAAGAATTTTATTTTAGCTAGATTTATTTGCTAAACACGACTTTTAGAGGGCAGTGATCCGAAACATTCATGAATGTGCGACCTAATTCCTCTGGCAAAGCAGCCTTACAAGAAACCTTGGCACAATGCGTACCAACTTCGTAACTCTTAATTTGAGATTTTCTGCTCTGAGAAACAATAATATGATCCAAGATTGAACTGATCATGGCCGGATCTTCATCACGTCCATCCCAATAAGATGTACATTCCAGTTTTTCAGAAATCGAAAATGAAGATGTCTCAAGCAAGAAATCTTGAAATTTTTCTCCGTCTTCATCCTTAATATTAAATCCTGTTGTATTAAGGTCTCCCATAAGAACATAGTTTTTGTTCTCATACTTAGCGAGAAGATCTTTTAACATATCATACTGTTTCCAGCGTTGAGAAAAAGCACGACTATCACCACCGGCCTTAAGATGCCCAATGATAAATGAATGACTCTCTTTTGTTTCTTTGTGCTGAAGAGTCACAATAAAAACTGGACGAAGAGAACCACAAGCTCTTCCTCCTCCGAGAGAGAATGAAAGATCTTCCACTGTAGAGACATGAGAAAAAACTTGAGGATTATAAGCGAAGGCCAGATTTTGTTTTCCGCCACCACCACAATTTGTCACAAGTGAAGAAAAGCCTGGAAGATATGTTTTCATTAACTTTGAAAAGGCGTCTTTATTGACGATTTCAATAAAAGCATAAACATCAGCATTAAGCTTTTTAAGTTCATCACCTAAAAGAGCTGTATCAGTATTACCTGCGATATAGTCTTTATCAAAATTCCTAATATTGTAGCTAACAGCACTCCATTCAGCTAAGGCATTAAAGGAAAGGAGAAAACAAAGTGATAAAATCCATTTAGTCATAAAAACACATCCATGTTTGTTTTATTTTGTTGATAATATTGAACTTTGCTTTGAACTCCTTTGGCAAACAGAAAAGTTGATTTAATTCCTTACTTAACCTATCCCTAACAATTCCATCTGAGCTCTGATTTTTTGAATAAGAGGGAATGCTGCGGCAGGCGAAATTTTAGCAGAATCAAACAGATGCATTTGTAGCCATGGTGGATTTTTAAAGTCGGGGTCAGTTTGATACCTAGGGAAAAAATGCCAATGAAGATGAGGTACCACATTCCCAAGACTACACATATTCATCTTTGTTGGTTTGAATGTTTGCTCAATGACTTTACTTGCCAGCATCATCTCCTGAAAAAACTCCCCTTGGATGACTGCTGGTAAATCTGTCATCTCACGGTAATGATCTTTGGCCACTAATAATGAATACCCTTCATAAAACTGATGCTCACCTAAAACAAAATAACTGTGTTTGAATTCATGAATAAGATACTGATAGCTCTTGTTCTGGCACTGAATGACTCGTTCACAGAGAGGGCACTGACTCATTTTTTTTCCTAGTATAAAAGTTTATTATGCATCCAACCGGTGAAGCTTAATCTCGGTCTTATCGAAGGAAGAACTTCATGAGGAAACTCATCACTCATGAATCCTACTAATCTTCCTGCCTGAGGAGAAAGACGTTTGATTTCTAATCCTTGTTTGTCAAAGACCACAAGCTCTCCCCCATCACCCTCATTCCAATTTTCATTCAGATAAAGAATGAAAGTAAAAAGACGAGATGAATTAGTTGAAAGTCGATCAAGATGTTTTTTATAAAATGCGCCTACTGGATAATAGGCCAGATGACACTCGTACTGCTTGATACCGAGAAAGAATTTCTCATTTAATTGTGATTGAAGCTGATCCAAAAAAAGTTTTAATTCACCCCACTCAACTGTGGGATGAAGAGGATCCAGCCAATAAGTGGAATCTCCTCTAATTTGTGCATTAAGAATTTTTTCTCCTGAAACCTTAGCGGGAACAAATTGATTCTCAGCACGAAGAATATCCGACCATTTCACAAGTTTACGGACAGTGTGTTGATCGATAAGATTATCTAGAGAACTAAATCCATGAGCTTGGATATCTTGAAAAAATGGCTCAAGCATAGAAATTCCTGTGGCAAGTTATGCCGTGATTGTATCACTGGCCACCCAAGGAGAAAATGAAAGAAAGCATTATTAAAAACAAGGATCACTTCATGAAAAAATCCCTCGTCCTTATGGGACTTCTCTCATTGTTTATCACAGTTTCTGCATCTGCTGCTTCGTGGCGTAAAGAAACAAAAAAAATTCTTAAAGACAACAAATATGCATGTAAATCAACGCAAGTGATTGTGGATAATATTGTGAAAGATCAAAAGATTGAAGGACATATCAAAGGTCTTCCAGAATCAGCTTATCAAGATTTCAAAGTTGTTTTTTATGTTCAGACAAATCGTTGGTATGTTCATCCATTTGAAGATGCCGGTGATGGCCAATCATTTGCAAACCTGACGACTAATGGAACTTTTAGCATTCAAACTGTCAGCCGTGATGTTCCTTCGAAAAGACTGGTCGCTGTTCTTGTTCCAAAATCGTACAAGATTAAATCTCAGCGTTTCCTGCTTAAACCTTTCTTAGGTTTTATCGGTGGAATTCTTAAATACGAATGCGCTCACACCATTGTCCAAGGCAATGGTGATTTCTTCACTCTATAAATTCTAGAGGCCCTCTTCATGGAGGGCCTTTATTCTTCTTTTCAATATCATCATTAACATCAGAGCTACCACCGCCAAAGAAATGGCCAATCCGACCCACATTCCCTCTGATTCCATTCCAAGATGAAACGAAAGATAATACCCCAGTGGAATGCCGATAATCCAATAACCAATAAAGATCGCCATTGAAGCAGGTCGAGTCACTGAAAGACCACGAAGAACTCCTGCCAGAATAACCTGGGCACCATCAAAAAATTGGAAGAGACCAATAATCACTAATAATTTCATCCCCCAGAAAATCACCTGAGTATCTGCTGTAAAAAAACTGAGGAGTGTTTCAGGAATTGTGAAATACATTCCAGCAGAAATCAGCATAAAGGTCTGGGACATTAAAAGACTGACAATAATATAGGTTTTAATATTGGTCACACTCTTCTCTCCATAAGCGTGTCCTACTTTCACTCCTGCAGCAGAAGAAATGGAGAGAGGAATCATAAATGTCAAAGAGCCAAGAGTCAGAGCAAGATTGTTGGCCGCTGTCTGGATAGCCCCAAATCTTCCCACAAAAAGAGTGACTGAACAGAAGGCCATCACTTCAAAAAAGACGGCCATGGCTATAGGAATACTGAGTTTTAAAACTTCACGACAAAAATCCCAATTCACCTGAGTGAAAATTTTGTGTCTTTGAATAATCAAAAAGAACAAAGCAAGACCCATAAAAAAACGAACACCTAAACTGGCCCAGGCCAGACCATTCACTCCTAAATAAGGAAGTCCTAATTCACCGAAGACTAGTCCGTAATTAAAATAAAGATTAACTCCAACACCCAAGATGGCCACGATATTAGCGGCCATGGTTTTCTCTAAAGATTGAAGATATTCACGTAGTCCTTGATAGAGGCAAATACCGAACATTGAAAAACTTGAAATCACTAAATAATCAATGATCATCGTATTAAGTTTCGGTCCATAATCAAGAAGCGGAACCAGAAATGTACTGAGATAAGTGATCAACGTAAAAAAGGCAGCAATCAAAAGACTAAGAACAAAAATTGAGCCGAGATATTTTTCGATATTCTCTCCACGTCCTCTCTTCTGAGCTAAGAGTGGTGAGATACCAAACAATAATCCGAGAGCAATCATCATGATCGGGTTTGCGATGGCCACGGCGAGACCAATGGCGGCGAGAGTATCAGTTGAATGCTTTGAAGCAATAACCATATCTCCAGTCCCAATAAGCATCAGGCCAATTTGACCAAAAATAATAGGGAGAGAGAAAATAAGAAGTTCTCTTAAAGCTTTTGTTTTCGTTAATGGTAGTATCATTTAATCAATCGCTGCTTGTTGAATATATTTTTCAAATTCTTCTTGGAACATAAATAATTTAGGATCTTTAATCCTGTCGACATAAAGAGTGCCAAATAAGTGATCAAGCTCATGCTGGATAACAGTTGCTAAAAAGCCTTCGGCTTCCAGAATCTGCTCTTCACCTTTCTCATTTAAAAAGCGAACTTTTATATGTCGTGGCCTTTCAACGAATCCTCTCATCCCTGGGACAGAGAGACAGCCTTCCCAAAATCCCTGAGTCGTCTCATCAATAATTTCAATCTCAGGATTAATAAAAGTCGTCAAAGGAAGATCAATCACTTCACCATAACGATTGATACTTCCAAGCTCAATAAGGGCCACTTGCTTGGAAACTCCTATCTGAGGAGCCGCTATTCCGATGCCATGGGACTCTTTCATCGACTCGTACATATCCTCAAGAAGGCCTTTAAAATCCTGAGTATTCAGCTCAGACACAACCACCTTCTCAGCAGTTATACGAAGAATAGGGTTTCCCATTCGACAAATCTCTCTTTCCACTGACAACCTCACTCAGGTATTCTCTGATTTTTCTATATCTTATCAAACTTTTTTGCTCATCTTTTAGGAAGAGTATCCGATAAGTCTAATCGTACATACTAAAATACTTTTTTTGGGACGAAATGATGAAAACACTTTTTAAACTTTTTACTCTTCTGGTTTCTTTAGTGGCTCTCCCTACTCCAGTATATGCTGAAACAGTTGATCAGCAAAAGCTCCTTTTTGATATTAAAACCGAGGCCCTGCTTAAGGGTGATATCCACTACTCATTTGCTCTTGCTACACCACAAGGCCTTCTTGATAAAGCCCCTGATCTGCAAGACCTAGATGTTTCTGGAATTTTCAAAGACAGTGATTCAAAAATTCTTTTTTCTAAAACGGCTTATGTTGTTAAAAAGCCAGTAAGCTTTTTTGATCATAAACAAGTCATCGATCCTGACTATCTGAAACATGTCATGAAAGGAAATCAAATTGAAGTGATCAACGAGAATACTTTTAAAATCACCACATCAGGATTAATGAAACAATCTCATAAGCTCCAACTTTCATACGATTCAGACGATGTCAGTACACTCGCTGGAAGAGTCGCCACTCAAGTGGTCACTAACAGTAAACGTTTTGATGTTATTGCTCAAAGTGCTCATTCATCAATCTATAAAGAGTCAAGTGAGTTCAGTAAATATATGAACAAATCGGTAAGCATCACTCACCATATTCCACTTACTGACAGTAAGACTCTCGTGATCACTTATAATATCTCATCTGTAAAAAAGTTTTTTGCTCTTGAGAATATCATTCGTCCGAATTTCATTAAAGAAACTCAGACGATGAAAAAAATGAATGATTCTTATAAGCCGTAATTAGCTACCAGCAATTGAAAGATCGTTAAAGATGAGAGGAACAGAAAAGAATGATTGCCCAGTTGAAGCAACAAGTTCTTCGCCTCCAACTTCAACATTTTTTAGCATTTCGTAAAAATTTCCACCGAGAGTGACATTTCCGAAAGTTTTCACCTTCTCTCCACTCTCCCAAACAAAGCCTTTTACTGGCAGAGAAAAATCTCCCGTAATAGCATTCGTTCCAGCATGAAGACCATCAAGCTGAATAATTTCTAAGTATCTAGTTGGTTTGGGTTTCGCATTTTTTCCCGTTATTACTAAAGTCGTTCCATCGACACCGAGAGTTCCTGTGGCACTTCGGCTTCCGTGTCCCGTTGTCTGAGTCTTAAAATAATTGGCCGTGGACGAGTTATGATAAAAACTTCGAAGCTCCCCATTTTCAATCAGCTTGAGCGGTTTTCTCTCTACTCCCTCATCATCAAACTTGCTGACTCGAAAAGTTTTTGGGAAGAGCGGATGGTCTTCAATTGTAATATCCGCAGATGCGACAACTGCACCGAGCTTCTCTCCCCATGGATTAACTTTATCTTTAGTCGCTTTGGCAGAAAAAACTCGTGAGAAGACGCCAAGTAAGTTACTAAAGGCATCAGTGGTAAGCATGACCTGATATTTGCCAGTCGGAATTGTTTTCTCTTGAAGAATCTGTTGAGCAAATGAAACAGAATTCTCAACAACCTTTTTCCAATTCAGCTCTCCAAAACGATGGGCCTGATGAAAGTCATAATAGGTTGCTTTTTTATCACCTTCACTGAGAAGAACTGAACTCCAAATAGAATAGGACTGATCGGCATAAACGCCGTAACGTCCTTTAGAACTTAGGTAATGAGATTCCACATCATGTTCAGAGTAACCATTATAGGGAACGGCCTGAACTCTTTTATCCAAACGTTTAGGATGAGCTTCTAGCTCCAAAACATTTTTAATCTTATCCTCTGTTCTAATATCTTCCTGAACAGGAATCTGCACATCCATCACTTCACCAGTAAGAGATTGAATCTGCTCATAAATATTTTCATCCGCCGTCTCAGCATTATCTAAGGCTTGCCTAATCATTGTCTTCAGTGAATCCTCGTCAAGAGATTCAGTATAAGAAATCCCTACCTTTTGATCTTTAATCACACGAACACCAAGAATCTGAGTACTAGATACTTTGTACTCACTCAAAAGAAAATTTTGCACACTCATCTTTAAAGATTTAGATGTGGTTAAAATTAAATCCCCTTCGGCCTTGTTATCTGTGAGTTCAGAGATCACTCTTTCCATCATTGTTTTCATGCGCGACCTCCAACGAGAATCTCATCCACTTTGATTGGAGGCTGCCCCACTGTTGTAGGAATACTTCCACTCACAGACCCACACATTCCTGCCATGAGTTCGAGATCTTTTCCGACCATGGAGATTTTTGTCATAATATCTGCTCCACTTCCAATCAACGTCGCCCCTTTTACAGGAGTTGTGATTTTTCCATTCTCGATAAGGTAAGCTTCTTGGACAGAAAAATTAAATTGTCCTGTTCCTGGGTTCACCGAACCGCCTCCCATGGATTTAGCATAGAGGCCATTTCCAATAGTGCTGAGAATCTCTTCCAATGAATGAGGTCCCGCTTCGATAAATGTATTTCGCATTCTAGAAGCAGGAGCAAACTTATAGGACTGCTTACGGCCTGAACCAGTTCGCTTGTGGCCTGTTTTAATTTCACCCATGCGATCAGAAATAAATCTGGTGAGCATTCCGTTTTTTATTAATGTCGTTTTCTGAGTAGGCATCCCTTCATCATCGATTGAAAGTGATCCCCACTCTCCATCAATTGTTCCATCATCCACAGCACTTAAGGCTTCATGGGCAATTTTCTCACCCATCTTATCCCAGAACACACTGGCCTTCTTCTCAACAGAAGTTGTTTCAAGTAAATGACCACAAGCCTCATGAAAAATAACTCCACCAAAACCCTTGTCGATCACAACTGGCATTTTACCGGCAGGACATTGAACAGCATAAAGTCCAGTAGTGGCCTTCTTGATGAGTTCTTCACAAAAAACTTCTTGATTGAGAGACTCAATAAATTCCCATCCACCACGAGCTCCCGGCCCATAACCAGCATCTGATTGAGAAGTCCCATCTTTCATCACGAGTTGATTATAGAGACGAACATAAGGTCTCTCCTCAAAGGCCATAAGACCTTCTGAGTTATAAATTTCTATTTTTTGATTTTTTTGAATATAGTTAAGAATCACCTGACTTGTTTTTGAATCTTGGCGAAGACGTTTATCAATATTACTCAGAAGATTGAGTTTATACTTGGCGGCGACCTCTCTATCTTTGATACGACTGATATCTTTATAGTGAAGCTCTTCGAAATTTATTGTTTGTGGCACTTGTTTTTTACCAATACGCTCACCTAAAAGTTTGGTGATACGTAATAACTCCTCTCGATCATTGAGATTGGTATACCCATAAAGAGACTGCTCTCCATAAATAAGTCTTATTCCAATCCCAAAAAGTGTTCCTGTCTGTTTGTCTTCAGCACGGCTACTTTTAAAAAGAATATTTTCTGAGGTTGTTTTTTCGACGAAGACATCTACAAAATCTGCTCCGAGTGAGAGTCCTTCGTGGATGATATCTTGAGCAATAGTTGGTTTGAGTAGGTTCATAATAACTCCTTACCTCTATTATAGACCAAGAAGCTCCCTCTATGGGAGCTTCTTGGTGAAGGAGCCATTCCTGACTAATATGTTTTTTTGAGACTATAAAATCTTCTGTTGATTTTATTTTTGATTTTGTCTTTTTGAGTTCTTAATGCACGACGCGCTTTTTCTACAGCATCGGCGAAGGCCTCATAAAGATTTTCTCCTACAGCACTTACGGCCAGTTCATGCTGCGGGTAGTGAATCGCAAGGCTTGTGACATAACCTTTTTTCTCATGTTTAACGTGTACTTGAATACTTGATGAACGGTCGAGAAAAGGACTTAACTTCTCTACTTTTTTATTGATGAAGTTATCAACCCATTGCGTGTTTTTGAGATTTTGATAGTTAACTTGAACATTCATATGGTCTCCTTTTTTCCTTGGCCACATGAATAAGCTTAGCGAACTGTCTAAAATTACGACATTCAGAAATCTAGAGGACACCGTTAAGCAGAGCTTAACGATTCATTTTAAATTGTTTGAGAGCAAAAAGGGCCAGTGGATTAATGATTTTTCTTTTGCCTACAATCATCCAAACTTCATCTTGCAAATCTTTTAAGGTGCAGACTTCAATCAGGTTTTTATTTTTGAGTTGATCATTCACTGCACTTCGAATTGTAGCGATAAAACCAAACCCTCGGATAGCGAGATCAATCTCCATCGCCATATCTTCAACTTCTGCAATACAATCAACATTGATATGGTGCTGAGTAAAATAGGTATCAATCTTTTGGCGAAGACTTGTATCAAATGTAGGAAGGATAAAAGGCTGCCCTTTAAGTGAATCTAGCTTTTTAGTTTTAATCTTTTTACACAGGGCCGGTGAACCAGAGATTACAATATCTTCTTTTAAGAGCAACTTACTCTCATAAATAAAGTCATTATTAATAGAAGGAACAGAATTAGTGAGAATAAGATCTAATTGAAAAGAATTCTGCATTTGAATAAGCTGCTCACGATCTCCTTCTCTCACTACCACTCGGCATTTTTTTTGATCAAGTAAAAAGGCCAGAAGCTCGTCGACGATTTTTTTAGGGATAGAATCCTGACAGCCAATTTCAATTCTTAGCCTTTTATCTACAGTGCGATCATTAATAGTATCTTTAAGCTCAAGACCTAACTTAAAAATATCCTTAGCGTACTCAAACACAACTGAGCCTGTGTCAGTTAGAATCAATTTTTTTCCTACTCGATCAAACAGCTGTGATCCTAGTGTTTCCTCTAATTCTTTGAGCTGCATACTAAGGGCGGGTGAGCTAATAAGGACGTTTTTTGAGGCTTCTGCAATGGAGCCCAGTTCAGCAATCTTATAAAAGTAATAGAGTTGGTTGTAATTTAAAGGAACCACTGTCGACCCACCTTGAAAAATATACCTCTATATTGTCTAGAAAATAGACACCTGTCTGGCCCCTATCTTTATAAGTCACTAAACACCCTCACTAAACCCTTAAAATGAGGGATCTTTGGTTGGCACGAGGCTTGTATATAAGCACTCGAGGGAAACAAGGGGGATCGAATGAATAGTACAAAAGAAATGAAGACATGGTTTTTTGCTTTTGCTGCTCTAGTAGCAGTGGTTTTTGTAGGACAGGCACAGGCCTCTGTTCAAGGAACAGTTGTTTGTAAAACTGCCTATGGTGAAAAGGAAATTATGATCGACAACGATCATGTGGCCTTTAATCGTGAAGATGATTCTGGAGTGAAACGCGAAATTTCATCAGTTAATAGTTTAAAAGTGCACACGCACATGAAGCATAAAGGTTTTACTAAAACTCTTTATATCGATGGCATGAAACACAAAGTCCACGTTCAAGACGCTGGTAACTTTAGTGAAGTGCAAGACTACCTTTCAATTACTTCTCCAAAAGGCCATGAGATGACATACCCCCTCACTTGTCATCAGGCCTAGTTTCGATCCCCCCCTGTTAAAAAAGAGGCAGACCTGGATGGGTTGGCCTCTTTTTTATTTATACCCGACTGATTTAATTTATTTCGAGGGCCTACCGATCTGCTCAACATGAAAAAGATCGCACCACTACTCATTTTGGTTTCTTTTACTACTCTAGCGCAAGTTGAGGTTCAGATTGTTGACCCTTATATTGACTCGAGTCAGCTTGATGGAAAATACAAAGTCCATAAAGAATTCAAAACAAATAAAGTCCTTCCCCATAGAGATCTTCGTGAAGAGGTGCTCAAAGATGTGAAGGTTATTCAAAAATGGGATGAACTAAAAAAAGATATTTTCTTTATGGATCTCGATAGAAAAAGTCTCGCAGACCTTGTCAAAAAATACCCGGAACTCCAAGAATCTGAACTTAAGTTCTTAAAAGATAAACGCTAATGAAAACATTCATTATTTTATCTTCACTCATTCTTTCATCATCAGTCTGGGCCCAATGTGCTAACAAAATTGATAATTCGAAAGTCATGCTTTTTGTAGATTCAAATGAATCTGGGCCTGAAATTCTCACTGCTCAGAAAGCAGCTTGTCAGCGTGGTCAAAAATTAGTGGTGATCCCACAGAACTATAAAGATTATGAAGTTTATAGACTCAAGCAAGAAAAATTGATGGCTGCATCCCTAACGTGCTCTCAAAAAAACCCCAATAATTTTGAATCTGCCTGTAAGTCACACATGGATGCTTTACATGATTCTTTCACAGAAGTTCAAAACTTTAAACAAAAACAAAAGTCTTATGATACCCAGATCATAGAAGAAATGGATAAACTAAAAAAGATAAATGGGACTCTTGAGAGTTTTACCATCTCCGGACATGACGGCGGTGGACAGTTTGGTGGAAGTAACAGTGGGAAACAGAACTACTCAAAACAACAAGTCGCAGAAATTATGAGGAGCTATCCTGAGGTGAATAAGGTTAAATCTCTGATGCTTCTAGGTTGCTATACCGGTGTTCAGCAAGAGATGTTTGACTGGCAAACGATTTTTCCGGATGTCCGTCTGATTGGTGGCTATGACGGTTCAGCCCCTCTTTCGATTCGCCCTCAAGGCCATGATTATCTCTATGATCTTCTGACTAAAGAAAAGACTCTCACAACGATAGCTGACGAGAAAAAACTCGAATTAATGGTTAAAGGTAATATTAAAAGTATAAATCAGCTGAATGCTGCAATTTTACTTAAGCCTCAATGTGAGAATATTCATGCTGAGAAATCTTACTATTATTCAAAACAGGGAAATGAAAAAGTTTTTCGTCCGATCAATATAGATGAGTGCCTAGCTGTTAAAAATGAACTCTTATTATTAAAGCAGCGACTCGATAAATATGATTCAGGAGAAATTGAACCTCCTTTGGATACTGTCGAGGGAGAGCTACGGCAGATCTACAATCAATCACGTACACACGAACACTGTGCCGAGATGATCGGGCCGATTCTGGATTCAAACAAAGTTTTTGGCCTTCTTTTTTATGATGGAGAGAAGAAAAATTTTGCCCATTATTTCGATGAACAAATGAGAGAAGCTGAAAAAATTATTGAAAATTTAACATCTGAAAAGATCATAAAATCGACTGAAGAACACTTCAAACTTCAAGAAGATTTTATAAATAGAGATAAAGATGATCTAAAACTACTAGAGACTGATCCAGCAAAATATGTAGCGCAAAAAGAGAAAGAATTAGAGACGGATAAAACGGATTACGAAAGACTAACTCAAGACCCTAGAATGAAAACGATTCTTGAAATGTTTCCATATCTTAAATCTTGGGACGAAGATCTAGGATCCGGTAGCAGCTCCGTTATAAGTAACCAGATCATGTCGGAAGAAGACAACAAGCTTTACATAGAAATAACCAATAAGCGCTATGCTATAATTGGTAAACAGTTTGATATCGAAAATTTCAAACAAGCTCCAAGTCAGATGATTGAGATGAAAAAATCTATCCTCCAACAATCTGAATCTGATTTATCAGCGACAAAATTTTTAGTAAAAAAGATAACATCTTCACCAGATTACCTAAGAAATATTTGGATACCTACCAAGAAAAACCTCGAGGGGAAATCTCGCAAAGAGACTCTCGAGAATCTTCATAAAATGCACCAGGTTCTTAGCACCCCTGGTCTTCCAGTCAAGGAGCGTGCTGCTTTAAGTTGGACTGCAGAAAGAATAGGAACCCATCTTCAAGGACTCATGAATCCTTTTAGCTGGCACGAGTTCACTGGAGTTACTGAATCTCCACCTTTTAACTACAAACTCTCTGATGCAATCAAAGACATCCAACCAGTTGGTTTCGTAGGTGGTGGTGGTATGAGCGGTGGATACGGATACGGTGGATACGGTGGTATGAGCGGCGGATACGGCTACGGAGGCGGTGGTTATGTAGGAGGAGCAGCGAGCGGCTCGTCTGGTGGTGGAGGTATGAGCGATAGCGGACGTCCAATTTACTAGAATTATCCCTTAACGCACTCCAATCAGCTTTAAAAATTGGGGCGTATCGTTTAAGCTAGGATCACTTCATTTTTAAGGGGTCCTATATCATGGAATACAATTTTTCAGAGATCGAACCAAAGTGGCAAAAAATCTGGGATGACCAGAAAACTTTTAAGGCCATCAAAGATAATTCAAAACCAAAATATTATGTTCTCGATATGTTTCCCTACCCTTCAGGAGCGGGCCTACACGTTGGTCACCCTGAGGGATATACTGCTACTGATATCATGGCACGCTTTAAGCGCATGAAAGGATTTAATGTCCTTCATCCAATGGGCTGGGATTCATTTGGTCTTCCTGCTGAAAACCACGCTATCAAAACAGGAACTCATCCTAATGTGACGACTCAAGAGAATATTAAAACCTTTACTCGTCAATTAAAGTCTCTTGGCTTCTCTTATGATTGGGATCGTGAGATTGCCACTTCGAATGTAGATTACTATCGCTGGACTCAATGGATTTTTGTTCAACTCTATAATAAGGGACTGGCTTATGAGTCTCATATGATGGTGAACTGGTGTCCTAATTTGAAAACGGTTCTTGCCAACGAGGAAGTGATCAATGGTCTTTCTGAAGTTGGCGGTCACCCCGTCATCAGAAAACCTATGAAGCAGTGGATGCTCAAAATTACTGAATATGCTGAACGCCTCATCGAGGATCTTGATCTTCTAGATTGGCCAGAATCAGTGAAAGAGATGCAACGAGTTTGGGTTGGAAAATCTGAGGGAGCAACGATCAAATTCAAAGTTGATGGCCTATCAGAAGAAATTGAAGTTTTCACTTCGCGTCCTGATACACTTTTCGGAGCAACCTATATGGTCCTCGCTCCTGAGCACAAGCTCGTTGATATTATCACCTCAGCTGCTCAAAAAGAGGCCATTGCTGCTTATAAACTCGAAACGGAAAAGAAATCTGATCTTGAGCGAACAGAGCTCAACAAAGATAAGTCAGGAGCTTTCACGGGATCTTATGCCATTAATCCGGCCAACGGTAAAAAAGTTCCTGTGTATATTGCCGACTATGTTCTAGCGACTTATGGAACAGGGGCCATCATGTCAGTTCCAGCTCATGATGAGCGTGATCATGAGTTTGCTAAAAAATTTAATCTCGAGATTATTGAAGTTGTTAAAGGTGGTAATGTTGAAGAGGCAGCTTTCACTGAAGATGGTGAACATGTCAATTCTGACTTCCTTGACGGCCTAGGTAAAGCTGATGCCATTGCTAAAATGATTACATGGCTTGAAGAGAAAAAAATCGGTCATAAAAAAATTAATTATAAACTTCGTGACTGGTTATTTTCTCGTCAGCGCTACTGGGGAGAACCGTTCCCAATTCTTAAATTTGAAGATGGTACAGTTCGCTGCTTAGATGCCGATGAACTTCCTGTGGCCCTTCCAGAAGTTGAAAAATATGAACCCGCAGGAACAGGTGAATCTCCTCTGGCCACTATTGATGAATGGGTTAATATCATTGATCCAAAAACTGGTAAGAAAGCTCGTCGTGAAACAAATACGATGCCTCAGTGGGCCGGATCATGTTGGTACTATCTTCGCTTCTGTGATCCACAAAACGCCAAAGCTCCTTGGGACTCGGAAATTGAAAAATACTGGATGCCGGTTGATCTTTACGTTGGTGGGGCCGAGCATGCGGTTCTTCACCTTCTCTACTCACGCTTCTGGCACAAGGTTCTTTACGATCTAGGTCTTGTATCGACAAAAGAGCCATTCCATAAACTAGTGAACCAAGGAATGATTCTTGGAGAAGACGGAGAGAAAATGAGTAAGTCACGTGGAAACGTGATTAATCCAGACTCTGTCGTCAAAGAATATGGCGCCGATACTCTTCGTATTTATGAAATGTTCATGGGCCCACTTGAGAAGACTAAGCCTTGGTCAATGAATGGTGTGAAAGGTGTTTATGGATTTATCTCGAAGGCCTACCGCCTTCTTGCAGACAAAGAAAACATTCACACGGGGACTGAAGATGTTGAGACTCAAAAACTTCTTCACAAGACCATTAAAAAAGTAACTTCAGATATTGAAGAGATGAAGTTTAATACGGCTGTCTCGCAGATGATGATTTTCACTAATCACATCACGAAAGTAAAAAAAGTAACGAAAGAAACAGCGGAGAAATTTGCTCTTATCCTTTCACCATTTGCTCCTCATGCTGCTGAGGAAATTTGGGCTTCATGTGGTCACACTCAGACTCTGGCTTATGAAAAATGGCCTAGCTTTGATGAGAGTCTTGCTAAAGATGATATGATCACCATGGCGGTTCAGATTAATGGAAAGACTCGTGCCACCATTGATGTGGCCGCAGATATTTCAAAAGAAGACTTTATGAATCTTGCCAAACAAGACGAGAAAGTCGCTAAATATCTCGCCTCAGGAACACTGCTAAAAGAGATCTACGTGCCAGGAAAAATTTGTAATTTAGTCATTAAAGAAAATGCATAGATGAAAAAGGAAACCCGCCATTCGGCGGGTTTTTTGTGTGTATGATGTCTATATAAGTGCAGGTTAGTAGACTGAACTTTTTTTTACAGGTTGTTTGAGACACTGAACGCTGAAAGAGAAATCAGCGTGCACAACGATCTTTCCGAAGTACTTGTTATCTTCATAGAAATTCAATTTTCCAAAAATATCTTCTTGATCATCATAGAAATTAATTTCGAGAGCATTCTTTGAGATTTCAATCTTGGCTCGATCAGAGAGTTGAAGTCTTTGTTTCTTACCAATAATTGTTTGAAATCTAATTTCTCCAGGGAAACCCTTTTTTAGAATAAAGGTATGGAGTTCTTTGTATTCAACTCCTGGAGTGACTTCAGCTCCACCACCATGAAAACGAACAACGTCACAAACGTAAAGGTCTTTAGACCAAGCATTAACCGCGACAATCATTCCAAGAATAATAAGAAATTGCTTCATGAACAAACCTCTAAATTTCAAACCGCACGGGTTATAAAACAAACAGAGAGTAGTTGTGAATGGAATTCTGTAAAAAAAGAAATTGTTGCAGAGGGCCTAAGATGGCCCTCTCTGTAAGAATTATTGAAAGAGAGGGATAAAATAGTTCACTAACGTCAGTCCAAGCCCAGAAAGAACAGGAATAGTGAGGTTATCATCAATATTAAAGGCCGATACTAGCTCAGAAAGTGAACCAATGACGCCACCCAGAACAGCAAAAATCAACAAACTCGATGAGATTTCAGCGGTATTCATACAATAAAAAAGAGTGATGAGGTAACAAGTAAAAAAACCTGCCACAGCTCCCTGGAGCGACTTATTAGGAAGAATCTTATCTTTTCCGTAAAGCACACCAAAAAATGACGAAACTGGGTCTGAGAAGACAAGAAACATAATAGAGATAATCGCTAAATCTCTTTGATAAAAGAAAAGGGCCAGAGAAATACCAAGGGCATAGAATGGAAGACCACTCATTCCCTCTTTCTCAGAGCGTCTCATCAGAGGCCCCATCACCTTTAAAATCAGCACGTTAAGAGAGTGGTGGCGAGAGCGAACCAGATCCATCGTAAAGCCACCAATAGCAATCAAGAGGGCGACGATGGCCCACATGAATGTGTCCTGTTCAGAGCGAAAGAACAGAAAAAGAGCGCAAGAACCGGTACAGATATGCCAAATTTTTCTTAGTAAATGTAAGTCAGACCTCTTGTGAAGGACTTTATCAATCGATGAATCATAACCATGACTCTGAGTTGAGCTCATTCATACTCCTTAAACAAATCGCAATTTGAATCTCAACAATTTAATGGACTGAGGCCTGTTCGTCCAGTTTAGAGTGAATTTTATAACACAAGGAATTAACCAGTTAATTTCTTTAATATTAACGCTTTTCAAAAAACCCCATCACTCTCTATAATTTTTCTATTAAGGAATCACAAATATGATGATGGATAATTTCGGTGTTACACCACAATCACAACCTCTGAAAAGAATCTGGGCCATTGGTGGCGGAAAAGGTGGAGTTGGAAAGAGTTTAGTCTCGGCCAATGTTTCTATCTGTCTGGCCTTAATGGGATATAAAGTTGTTGCTGTCGATCTGGATCTTGGTGGGGCCAACCTTCACACTTGTCTTGGTATTCCTATACCAAGTGTGACTCTCTCTGATTTGATTTCGAAAAAAGTCACAAATGTTGAAGACCTTCTTGTTTCAACACCTATTTCAAATCTTAAAATGATCAGCGGTGCTCAAGATGAACTAGGTATCGCCAACCTCAAGCACATGCATAAAAATGAAATCATTCAATCTCTTCACGGACTGAACGCTGATTTTATTATTTTTGACTTAGGGGCCGGAACATCTTTTAACACTCTTGATTTTTTTATCTCTGCTGATAAGGGAATTCTAGTTGTTCTTCCTGAGCCTACTTCTATTGAGAATACTTACCGTTTTGTAAAATCTGTCTTCTATCGTCGATTAAAGATGATCGAGGGGATTTTAGATATTGAACCTCTTATCGATGAGGCGATGAACGCCAAACTCAGCTCAGGACAACTTTCTCCTTCTGATCTCATTCGTAAGATTACAGAAATGAATCCTGAAGTAGGACACAAGATTAAAACTGATCTTGCGGAGTTCAAACCTCAACTCGTGATGAATCAAGTACGATCTCAGGCCGATATTGATATTGGGTACTCAATTCAAAGTATCTGCCGAAAATATTTTGGAATCGATATGAGCTTCCCTGGCTATCTTGATTACGATCAATCTGTTTGGCAGAGTGTTCGCAAGAGAAAGCCTCTACTCATCGAATTTCCTCACTCTCGTCTTGTGAATAATTTTGATCGAATTGTTCACCGACTGTTAGATCAATAATTCTGGAGAATCAAAGCATGGAAGCAGAGAAAAAAAATTATTACGATGTTCTAGATATTCCTCACAACGCGTCTCCTCAGGCCATCGAAACGGCCTATATTAGAGGGAAAAACGCTTATTCTGGTGATAGTGCGGCTCTCTACTCACTTATGACTAATGATGAATGTAGGGCCATTCTAGAGCAAATCGAAGAAGCTTACTCTGTTCTTGGTTTTCCAGAAAAAAGACGTGAGTACGATCGCGTTCGTGGATTTAATCAGGTTCAGCAACAAACTCCATATGCACAGAAATCAGATTCACTTCATCAACGTATGACATTTGAAAACAGACCTCAAAATCAAGTTCAATACGAAGACTACAGTTCAAATTTGATTGAATCAAAAGTTTCAAAGGTGATGGCCCAGAAAAAATTCGGGCTGGAGTTTGCTGAAAATCCAGAGATGGATAAAAAGATTGCTGAGATGACTCACTTCACAGGTCCATCACTCAAAGAAATTCGTGAGTATAAGAATGTGACGATTGAACGTATGGCCGAAATGACAAAGGTTTCTAAATCTCACATCATCGGTATTGAAAATGATGATACGTCAAAGCTTCCTGCTGATGTTTATGTACGTGGTTATGTTTTCCAATACGCTAAAGTTTTAAAATTGAATCCAGATCTGGTGGCCCAAAGCTATATGCTTCATTTCAAAAAACTAAGAGCAACTAAGTAATACTCATGGAGACCGAACTTCAAGTAGATGCCGATCAAATATTTGAAGTCACGGTCTCCGAAACTGACCGACAAGAATTTAAACGTCTCGATCAATTTCTTGCAGAAAGAATCCCGACTCTCTCACGCAGCACCATTAAAAGATTATTCGAAGAAGATCAAATTTCTATCTCTCCTGAGCAGAAGTTTGAATTAAAAAAAATGCCTGCAGCAGGAACAGTTGTCTCCGTCGAAGTTCCCCCTCCCATTCCAACAGATCTTATTGCTGAAAATATTCCTCTCGAGGTTCTTTTTGAAGATCAGCATCTTATCATTATCAATAAACCTGCTGGCCTCGTTGTTCACCCGGCTCCAGGGCATTATACCGGAACCTTAGTAAACGCCATTCTTTATCGCTGTCCTGATCTCAAAGGCATTGGCAGTGAGAAGCGCCCTGGTATTGTTCACCGTCTTGATATGGGGACCAGTGGGGTCATGGTGGTGGCCAAAGATCAAGAGACTCATGAAGGACTCGTAAAACTTTTCTCTACTCATGATATTGAAAGAAAATATGAAGCACTCTGTTTTGGGACTCCCAAATCAATGAGTGGAAAAATAGAAACTTCTATCGGACGCCACCCACAAAATCGTCTAAAGATGCACGCGGGTGTAAAAGATGGAAAACGTGCTGTCACATTTTACAAAGTGCTTAACACTTCAGAGAAAATTTCTCATTTGGAATTAAAGCTTGAGACAGGACGAACTCACCAAATTAGAGTTCATCTCTCCCAAATGCTTCACACTCCAGTTTTGTGTGACCCCTTATATTCAGATTTTTCCGGTCACCTAAAAAGATTGCCTGCCAATGTTTCTGAAATGATTAAAGATTATCCTTATCAAATGCTTCACGCCAAAGTGTTGGGGTTTGTTCATCCTGTTACCAAACAAGAACTCAGGTTTGAGGCCAAGCCGCCCGCCCTTTTTCAAAAGGTAGCTGGCACCTTTTGGGGTGAAAAATGAAGGTTTTTGAGTATCAATGCGGATGGGGTCGTTTTGAGACATGGACGGAAAAACCTTCGATGACTCTTCTTCACACTCACCAAACTCATAGTATCAATATCGTTTCAAAAGATGAATGTCTTACAACCACTGAAGCCGATGGAATGATTTTTCACCAAGATGAGATTCCATCACAGACGGCACTCGCGATTAAAACAGCCGACTGTATGCCTATTCTTCTTTTAGGTGAGCATGATTGTGTTTTTCTGCATGCTGGTTGGAAAGGATTGGCCGTAGGGATTTTAAAACAGCCACAAATTGCTCAGATTCAACCCATCTATGCCTTTATCGGTCCCAGTATTCACTCATGCTGTTTTGAAGTTTCAGAGGACTTTCATCATCATTTTAATGGCTCTCCCTATTTTGAACAAAGTGGAGGGAAATACTACTTTAATCTTCAAGCCGAGGCCTATGCTCAGCTCCAATCTCAATTCCCTGATCTTCGTATAGAGATTGCACCACAGTGCACTTGTTGCGATAATACTTTTCATAGCTACAGACGAGATAAAACCTCAAATAGAAATTGGAATCTCTTTATCAAAGGATAGATAAAATGGAAAAACGCGGATTAACCCTTCAGGGAGTCACAGGACTAAACTTCCTGTATATCATCACTTCATTTGCTATGATTGCCGTGAGTGTTTATTTAACAACTCATTACTACGATACTCTTTTTCCTACATCGATCGGTGGTGGGAAAAGTCTTTGTGATATTTCTAATTTTTTTAATTGTGACACAGCCACTTATTCACCGATGGCCGCTTTCCTCAAAGTTCCTATCGCTTTTCTCGGAGCGATCATGGGTTTGTTTTTCCTTTCATCTTCTATTTTTCCATCAGAAGGATATGAAAAAACGGCCAGTCTGGTAAGTAAGATCAATTTTATTGGATGCCTAGTTCTCTTTATTTATTCAATCACTGTCCTAGGAAGTCTTTGTCCATTCTGTACTCTTTATTATGTTCTCTCTGGAATTGTTTGCTTCCTTCTCTGGAAACATGGGCACAACTCATGGCAACCTCAGCTTAAAACAGCCGGTATCTGGCTAGCTATCACTCTTGTTGGAGCTGTTCTCATTAACCGCCACACAACAAGCAAAGAGCAAACATTAACTCAAATGAATTCAAGCGTGGTTGAGCAGTTTAACTCACTGGCCAACCTAGGTGAATCTGAAGAGTCACCTTATAAGATTCATATGAGCACAGAAAAATTTGCTGATGCGCCTATCAGAATTAGCGTTTTCTCAGACTTCGAATGTCCATTCTGTAAAATGGTGGCCGAGCAAATGCCTGAACTTATTCGTCGTTATAATGGAAAAATCAATATTCAGTATTTTTTCTATCCACTAGATAGTAAGTGTAATCCGAATATGAAAAATGGAATGCACCGTAATGCATGTGATGCGGCCATGATTGCGGCTTGTGATGAGTCAAAATTCGCTGTTGTTCATGATGAGATCTTTGCGAACCAAGATAAGATTGCCGATGCTATTCTTTCGATTACTAACAAACACGGATTAAAAAATTGTCTTGAAAATGCCGAGCTTAAGAATAAAGTGGCCGTTTCAATCAATGCTGCTTCTAAATACAATCTTCGTTCAACACCGACGATTATTGTCAACGGAAGAAAAATTGAAGGTTCAATCCCGAACGCTCAATTCTCGGCGATTTTTGACGACCTTTTGAAGAAATAATTATGTTTATAGAAACACACTGCCATCTGGATTATTTGAAAGCCGAGGCCCTTGAGGAGTTACTTCTCAAGGCAGCCGAAGCGCAAATTGAAAAGATCATCACTATTGGTGTTGATCCTCAGAATCTGGATGGCGTTATGTCTCTGTCTCAAAATAATGAGAAGATCTATTTTACTCAGGGTATCCATCCTCATGATGCCAAAGAGGCCAGTGAGATCGACTTCAATAAGATCATTGAGCGCTCAAAAATGCCAAAGATGGTAGCGGTGGGTGAGATTGGACTTGATTACCACTATAATAACTCCCCTCAAGATGTTCAGAAGAAAGTTTTTGAAAAACAACTTCAACTGGCCTGTGACTATGATCTTCCCGTTGTCATTCACACCCGTGACGCCGATGAAGACACTCGAGACATTCTTAAAAACTTTATTCCCCATCTCAAACGGAAGGGAGTGGTTCATAGCTTTACCTCAGGAAAAGAACTTGCTGAATATGTTCTGAGCGAAGGGTTTTATCTTGGATTTAATGGCATTATTACTTTTAAAAAAGCTGAAAACGTCCAAGAGATCGTAAAGATCGCTCCCTTAGAGCAAATTCTATTTGAAACAGACTCCCCATTTTTAACACCGGCTCCTCACCGTGGAAAAGAAAACGCTCCTTACTATCTCCCCTTTGTCGCTCACAAAGTGGCTGAACTTAAAGGAGAAACGATAGAGAAGATTCTCCCTATCGTTTACCAGAACTCATTTGATTGTTTTTCAAAGTTAGCGAACAAGTAACTTGTAGTCTTTTTCAGTGAATGGTCTGAATTTAGGAAATGTTTTTTGGACTCGCAGACATTTTGAAGTCATGAGTTGATCAAAATCCTCTCTCTTATCATAGAGAATGAATTCTTTATTCATGTCTTTTTCAAGTTTTTTAAATCTCTGATATGAATACTCCCCGCCAAAATCCTTACAATAAGATTTTTTATCTTTGTGATCTGTATAAATAATATTGTCTTTAAAAGCGGCTATTTCATACTCATCTAAAAGATTTTGTGAGTAGTCAGCTATTTTCTTTTTCTGTTCCTCAGAAAAACTAATACCAAATGATTCTTTTGCTGACTTCCCATTTACGTCAGAAAAAAAGTTTTTCATGACACTTTCAGCACTCATCTGTGGATTATCTTTAATCATCTGCTGTTTTGCTAGCTCTAGGGCCATCGCTCCTTCCATACAATCTTTAAAAGGAAGAAAAGCACGATCCATCAGGGCCTCAACAGAATCTAATCGACAATAACGAACTAAACTTTTTCTCATTTCTGGATTAATATTTTTAGGATCAAAGTTACTCAGCTGAGGAGCAATTTTTTTAATTGCTTGAGCGACTTTCAGATTTGATTCTAAGCACATTTCTGGTTTTAAATATTCCAATCCGCCAAAAACTTTTTCTTTAATGAGTTTATATTTTTCAGGGGCAGTACTCCTAAGCTTGACGGGATCATATCTAAAAGCGACCATCGATTCGGCAAAATCTTCTTGGGGATTACTGGCCGCATAATTGGAAACAAAATTATCTTTTAAAGCAACCCAATCGTCTCCACGCTTCTCCCAACCACTGGCCTCAAGCCACTCTTTGCTATTATCTAGATCTTTTACAGAACCAACATTATGTGAGAGCTCATGAAACACAGTTGATTGCATGATCTCTGGATCATATTTAGTCCATTCGTTAGCAAAGGTGATTGTAGCATTAGCAAGTGTACCTAAACCTAAAGACCGCTCTTTGTGGAGACGTGTACATTGTCTATTTTCATCCAGTGGAAGAAAATGAGAGGGAAAATCCATTAGAGCTTTTTGAACATTTTGCATTTCTTTTTCGCTAAACTGTTGCATATCTGCTCGAATAAGGGGAGACGTATTTAACCCAAATCGCTGCTTCATATAAAGCATTTCTTTGGCCTGTTTAGATCCAAACATTTTTCCCAGAGCACACTCTACTTTTTTACAGTCACTCCCTATTTTGTATTTTAATCCTAACTCTTTAAGTTCTGGTGGAGTCGGTTCTGAAAAATCCTCAAAAGTCGTAAGATCTTTAAACAATGCAATCATCGCTGGAGAATCATCGAGCTCAACACCATTAATTTTTTTCTGACGCGATGGCGGAGTTACTGAGATTTTTTGCAGATACTTTTCCTGTTCCGCCAAAGTTGGATAATTTTTTCGACAGGGAGCCTTAGCTATTTTCTCTTTTGAAGCAGCCCACCAATCACGTTTATCAGTCGCGACCTCAATAAGATCTTCAATATTTTCTGATAAGTTGACTCCCGGATCACATTCCATAGAAAAGGCTTTAAAACTGGAGATTAAAATAATTGAGACGATAAAATATTTCATTTTAAAACCTCAATTGTTGAGATGGAATAGTCTGATCCGTTTTTAAAAACAATTCTTAATTTTGTAGACTCATCAATATACTCTTTGAATAGACCATCAATTTGACCATTTTTTTTAAGATCTTTAACTTTACTACTATCAATGAGATTATTATTTTTAAGATCGATAGCTGAGATTTTGATAATTCTCGGATGATAAAAAGTAGATACAATCATTTCTGCGTTTAGTTTGGCAGAAAGAGCATACTTAAACCCCTCTAATTCATAGTGAATCAAATTTTTTTCAACAAGAGTCGGTTTTCCTAGAACAGCTTCAAGTTCACGACGGGTGGTGGCCTCAAAAGCCTTAACTATTTTGGGATTCATTTTTTGATAGAGATAAGATTTGAGATCAGCTTTGGCCACCGCAAGGCCTGACAACAAACTCAATAATATAAGCGCAATAAATTTAAACACACACCACTCCTTGGTCTATGTTTATATCGGCTACTTATAGTCTAATAATGAGCATTCCTGAACTGTTTACTCTTCTATTTTGAAACCAGAGAGCATTTTCCCTAAACTCGTCTTGGGATCTGTCGTTGGTTTTACTATTGGTACGGGTTTTTTCTCCTCTTTTTTTACTTGAGGAACTGACTCTGTTTCTGATTGATAAGAGTCATAAAACGGAAGATCGGCCTTATAAACGACTCGATCAAGATGCTTCACAAATCCTGACCAATGCCCTGTTGATGAATCAAGACGCTTCACCATTTCAAGTGAATTCATTTTCGAGTCCATAAGATCAATCAAATGAACAAGATAGGCCTCAGATGTCTGAGGGATTTTTGGAGATCCGTATTGATATTCACCATGGTGAGAAAGCAAAATATGCTTTAGATGCATTTTAGTTTGATGTGGAAAATCTTTAATTTTATAGCTAAAGCGATCAACGATCTCTAATCCTTTGACCAGATGACCTACCAATTTTCCCTCTTCAGTGTAATCAACGTTAATGCCATCAGTGAGTTCGTAAATCTTACAAAGATCATGAAGGATGCATCCTGCAACAACATAATTCTCATTCACTTTATAATGAAACGAGAGGTTAATTCCCAAGGTACTACAAGAGAGAATATGCTCGAGTAGACCTGATTTATAAGCATGATGAATAGATTTCCCGGCTTGCCATGTTTTAAGGCGACGAGAAATTTCAGGGTCGTGAAGAATATTTTTTAAAAGATCACGAATATAAACGTCTGTGAGTTCATCCACTATTCCTAAAAGTTTTCCATACATCACGTCTGGATTCTCAGAAGCCTTCATGATAAAATCATCAGTATTAACCTGATCAGAAGAAAGCTTCTCAATATGAGCAATCACAAATTGTTTGCGGCCCTGGAAAAGATTAACTTTCCCCTTCACCTTCACAAAATCATTTTTAGATATCGTTTTTTCTAATTCCTCCGAGTAAGTCCAAAGTCTGGCCTCAAGATCTCCTGTCGAGTCTGTCAGAATGAAATTAAAGTACTTTTTGCCTGTGCGATCTTCCATCGGAGTGAAGATTTTCACAAGGAAAACTGACTCTACCTCTTCCTTAGGTTTAAGGTCGGCCACAAACAATTTACTCATAGATTCTCCGAGTAGCGTTAAGTACTTAAAATATGGATTTGAGAGTACAATGCTTTCCTTGAATTCGCTACACAAAACACCCTTTGTATGGCATTCTCTGCGCACCTAAAACTTCATTAATAACCATTCTATAACGCATCTGTCTAAGCGACATGAGGAGTCTTATGAAAACAGTAAAAATTGGTATCAACGGTGTTGGACGTATCGGACGTACAGTTCTTCGTGCTTATTTTGATCGTCTCAATCTTGGCGATAAGTCTCTGGAGATCGTTGCGATTAATAATCCTGGTGATCACGCCCCTTACATTCACCTTCTTAAGTATGACTCTCTTCATGGAAAGCTAGCTGGAGATTTCTCTTACGATGCAGCTTCAAAAACAATCTCTTATCAGAATAAGAAAATTAAATTCTTTGATCAAAAAGATCCAGCTGAAATTGACTGGTCAGCTTACGGAACTGAAGTTGTCATTGATGCTACAGGGATTTTCAAAGATAAAGAAGGTCTTGGACGTCATCTTAAAGGCACTGTAAAAAAAGTTATCATGTGTGCCCCTGGAAAAGATCTGGATGGGACATTCGTCATGGGTATTAATAATGATAGTTATGATAATGCCAAACACCACATCATCTCAAATGCCTCTTGTACAACAAACTGTTTAGCTCCGGTTGTAAAAGTTCTTCATGAAACATTTGGTATTGAAAATGGTTTCATGACAACTGTTCACGCTTACACTTCTGATCAAAACCTTTTGGATAACTCTCACTCTGATCTTCGCCGTGCTCGTGCTGCCGCCTTAAGTATGATCCCTACTTCTACAGGGGCGGCGAAAGCTCTTGGTGATGTTATTCCAGCAATGAAAGGTAAACTAGATGGATACGCTGTTCGCGTTCCAACGCCAGATGTTTCTATGGTTGATCTAACAGTTAACCTGACAAACGCTGCTGATAAAAATGCTATCAATGCAGCGATGAAAAAAGCTTCTGAAACAAATCTTAAAGGGATTCTTGGATATACTGAAGAAGAACTCGTTTCGATGGATTATATGGGAGCAACTGAATCTTCATATTTCGATTCAAAACTTACAAACGTTATTGGGAAGACGGCCAAAATCGTTACTTGGTATGACAATGAAGTCGGATTTTCTAACCGTGTGATCGACCTTGCTCAATTCATCGGAAACAAACTTTAAGGATTCATTATGCTACTCAAATCAATTGACCAAGCGGACCTTAAAGGTAAAAGAGTCATTGCTCGTTTTGACTTTAATGTTCCTCTTTCAAAAACTGAACCAAGAACAATTACTGATACTTCACGTATTGATCTTGCTCTTCCTACTATTCGTATGATTCTTGAGAAAGGAGCAACAAAGCTTGTTCTCATGAGCCATCTTGGTCGGCCTGATGGACAAAATAATCCGAAATATTCATTGGCGCCAGTGGCTGAATACCTGGCTGACAAGCTTGGAACAGATGTGATCCTCACTGAATCAGCCGTTGATAATGGGGTTAAAGAACTTCTGACTCTCCCTGAGACTAAAGTTGTTCTTCTTGAAAACCTTCGCTACAACCCAGGTGAAGAGAGAAACGATCTTGAGTTTGCAGAAAAACTTTCTCAATACGGTGATGTTTATGTGAACGATGCTTTTGGTGCTGCTCACAGAAAACACGCTTCTGTTTATGGCATTAATACATTTTTTAAGAACCGTGCTTACGCGGGCCTTCTCCTTAAAAAAGAAATCGATTCTCTTAGCACTCTTCTTGATAAGCCAACAAAACCATTTGTTGCCGTTATCGGTGGGGCGAAAGTTTCTGATAAGATCAAAACTATTGAGAAACTAATGGTGTTAGTTGATACACTTCTTATTGGTGGGGCCATGGCCTATCCATTTCTCAAGGCCAAAGGGGCCACTGTCGGGAGCTCACTTTGCTCGGATGAAGATGTCGCTCTGGCAAAAACAATCCTTGCTCTTGATCGTGGAAGCAAAATCATTCTTCCTAAAGACCATATTATTTCAGCGACTCTAGATGGAAATGGCGAAGTTTGCCATTCACTTTCAATTCCTGAAGGACATATGGGACTTGATATCGGGCCGGAAACAATTAAATCTTTTGGTGATCATATCAAGACAGCTAAAACTGTTTTCTGGAACGGGCCAATGGGACTTTTTGAATCTAAACAATTCGCCAAAGGAACAATGAGTATTGCTCACGCTATTGCGGCTACAACTGGATTTACTGTTGTTGGTGGTGGGGACTCTGTCAGCGCTGCTCACCAAAGTGGTGAAGCTGAAAAATTCTCTCACGTCTCAACTGGTGGCGGAGCAAGTTTAGAGTATATTGAAAAAGGCGAACTCCCAGGAGTTCTCGCTCTTAAAACAGGACTATAAGCATGAAGAAATTGATTGTGGCCAACTGGAAGATGAACAAAAATGCTAAAGATTGCTTTGATTTTTTTGATACATTTTCTGCGAAATACAGCTCTAAAAGAGAAGCTTGGGTTGCGCCTCAATCAATACACCTCAATCTTATTATTAATCTTGGGATGAAATGCAATACTGTTGCAGGACTTCAGAACTGTTCTGAACATAATAACGGAGCTTTTACAGGTGAAATCTCACCGGTGAGTGCAAAAGAGCTTGGTGCGGGTTTTGTTATTCTCGGTCACTCTGAACGTCGTGAGATTTTCAAAGAAAATTCAAAGCTCATTTCGGCCAAAGTAAAAGCTGCTCATAAGGCAGGTCTTAAAGTCATTTTTTGTCTCGGAGAAACTCTCGCCGAACGTGAAGCTGGAATTACTGAGACTGTACTCAAAGATCAACTTCATCAAGGTCTCTCTGATCAATCCTTGGCCACAGCTGATAATCTTGTGGTGGCCTATGAGCCTATCTGGGCCATTGGTACTGGGAAAACGGCCACACCGGCCATGGCGCAAGAGGCTCATGCCTTTATTAGAAGTATTCTTAAAAATAAGTTCCCTGGTTTTGGTGAAACAATCCGTCTTCTTTATGGTGGAAGTGTAAAACCTGATAACGTTGAGGAATTATTAGCTCAAAAAGATATTGATGGTGGTCTAGTTGGTGGGGCGAGCTTAAAGCCTCAGGATTTTCTTGCGCTCTGTGGCGATAAGTAGTCCTCTTTTGTTTTGCACCATTGTTTTAGGAATGTTAAAACTATCTATCTGATTTAAGGAGATATTTTCCCATGATGACCGTATTAGTAGTTCTTCACGTAGTAATTTGTGTTCTTCTCGTTGTGACAGTTCTTCTCCAGTTTGGAAAAGGTGCTGAAATGGGAGCTATCATGGGTGGCGGGGCCTCTCAAGCTATCTTCTCTTCTTCAGCAAAGGGGAACTTTCTCACAAAACTTACAACCATTCTTGCGATTGGTTTTATGGTAAACTCAATTGTTCTGACGACAATGAAATCTCGTGATTCTAAAAAATCACTTTTTGATAATGAAGCTCCTGTCGCTGCTCCTCTAAACTCTGATGTTCAGGCCCTTAACCAGAATGCTCAAGAGCAAACAACAACTGGAACAGGCGTTTCTGAAAAACCTAAAGCTGCTCCTGAAACAGTTCCTGGAACAGTTGAAACAAAATAATTTATTTTTTAAATAATGCTCAAAAAAAAGCCTCGCAACGCGAGGTTTTTTTTTACTTATTTGGCTTTTTAGTATGGGGATCAACGACTTTAATTTTCCCGTAATTCATCTCTTTACCTAAATTCTTTATCTCTTCTACGGGAAGTTTTTCATAAGGAAGAGTGGGATCAAAGCGATCTGAAAGTCTTAGATCTTTGGCAAACTCCGCTCTCACATAATGAACATGGTGATCAAAAACATCAAATATTTTTGGATCTAATTTTACGGCACGATATTTTCTCATCACGTTTAAAGCATCGGCGATAGGGAGAACTTCGTTGTAAGAGCGTTTTGTTGTAATCGCATCAAAGAAATCGGCAATTGTACAAACTCGGGCCAGTAAGTGAATTTGCTCTTCGGCTAATTTATTAGGATAACCAGTTCCATTCCAATTCTCATGATGTTCATGCACTACTCGCGAGATAATATTTAAATCAATATCATCACTGACTTTGCAATGCCCGTTCAAGAGAAGATCAAAACCAAAGTCGGGATGTTTTTTAATCTGATTATAATCCTCATCTGAGAGTCCACCGGGAGAATTCAAAATATGAGTCGGAATTTTAATTTTACCTAGATCGTGAAGAAGTCCTCCGAGACCAGCATGCATAAGCTCTGGCCTTGTGGCGCGAGGATTAAGAGCACGATAAATGGTAATACAATACATCGAGACATTGATCGAATGATCATAAGTATAAAAATCGTGAAAGCTTAAATTAGCAATAAGCCCTCGAAGAGAATCAATCCCGTGATGATCAAGAACATCCACCATCGATTCCACAACATCACGACATCCCTGAATACTTTGAGACAAAAGCTCGGTGGAGAACTCTTTATCTTTATCAAAAATCTGGTGAAGATATTTGATAGCCGAATCTTTTAAAACATTTGATTTTTGAACATCATCCACACCTTCTTGATGAACAAGAGAGTGCAAATAAGATCTTCTCTGTTCTTCAGAAACGTAAAGCTGAAGATATTTGTGATGAAACTCCTCAACCTCGTCTTTAGAAAGAATCTGGCCAAGAGGAAAAATACGAATAAATTTTTCTCGATCCTTCAGTGTTGAAGAGTTCACATAGAGATCATACATGAGAGGTTTCCCCACCTGTATAAGCTCACGATGCACTGAGAAGTAACTTAATCGATCCGTCATACTTCTATTGTATCGGTTTTATGGGAAAATTCGGATAAGAAAAAAAAGGCCCGTAGAGGTACGGGCCTTAACTTATGAAAATCTTTAGGTTTGATTAAAACGGAATATCGTCTGAAGCAAAATGAGCGTCAGTTTGGATATTGTAATCCCCTGTCATCTCATTGTTATTAGGTGCAGCTTGAGAAAAGCTTGAATCTACGTTGCTTCTTTCGTTAGTCGCTGTAGCACCACCAATGAATTGAACAGTTGAGGCAAGGATTTCAGTTGTATAGCGTTTGTTTCCATCTTTATCGTCCCAAGAACGAGTTTGAAGTTTACCTTCGATAAAAGCTTGGCGGCCTTTCGCTAGGTACTGGTTACAAAGCTCAGCTAGTTTTCCCCAAACAACAATACGGTGCCATTCAGTACGGTCTTGTTTTTGGCCATTCTTATCAGTCCAAGATTCAGTTGTAGCTAGAGAGAAATTACAAACAGCTGACCCGTTTGGAATAAATTTCATCTCTGGATCCTGTCCAAGACGACCAAGAATAATAACTTTGTTTACGCTCATGAGATCTCCTTCTTTTGTTAAGTAGTATCAAAGGTAAAAGCTCTGGAAAAGCATTTTCCTCTGACATTGTCTGAGATTACAGATGAGCAAAACAAAGACCATCTAACGAATTTCTAAGTCTTAGTAATAACGGAATTATTAAGCATGGGGTTGGAAATTTTTCTCTGTCGCAGGGACTTTTTGTTTAGTTTTGCGAGACTGAATGGCCATGGGCGAGTCAGGGTTATTAGTCAAAAACTCCTCTACCTTGCGGCGAGCTAGCTTCACATCCTTGCTGTACCAAGTAGGATCAAAACCACAAAAAGGACAAACAAGATCACGACGATAATAAGATTTATGTATCATTTCGAAAGCCGGCCAAACTAAGAAAGGCCACGCGATAACTTTAAGGTCAAACCACTGAAATGTTCCGGCCATGGCCACGAGTGAAATAAGGGCAATTTGAAAAAAATGACGTTTAGTAAGATGACGCTCATACCGCAAGACTCGCGGAGTTCTACATAAGGCACAATAACACTCTTTAGTGTCTTTTTTCTGTTTCAGTGCATGCATTCTGTAGGCGTTCATAGTCAGATCTCCTTACTCCATTTAACCATGCTTTCCCCTCTCTGCGGAGCCTGAAAAAAGTGCCTCTAGGCTTCCCGCGAAGCCTAGAGAGGGGGAAATGTAAAACGTGGATAGAACAAGATGGGACGTTGGGAGAGGCACACCGATTTCAACAAACGTTCCGCTTCCAAAGATCGGTACCCTTTGGATGCTTTACACCTTACAAATGCCATACCAAAATAGGAGGACGTGATATTAACCACTTTCCTAACAAACGGATGACTCTAGTGACGATTTGGCCCCGAGCGCAAGGGATAATAAGAAACCAGCGCGGACAAATAAGCTTATTTTTTTCAGCCTCATTAATCGTGCTTATTACAATTATTGCTTTCGTGATCAATATTGGTTTATTCGTAAAAGCTAAAATCAATCTTCAAAATGCAGTGGATGCTGCTGCTTATTCTGGAGCTTCCGTTCAGGCCAGACAGCTCACAAAAATTGCTTACCTCAATTGGGAAATGAGAAACGTTTACAAAGAGTGGATGTTTAAATATTACGTTCTCGGAAATGTCTCGCTTGAAGGTGTGAAAAATCCTTCCGGTGGAAAGATGGATTTCACGATGAAGCCAGATTTGATCACTCCCTCTTCAAGAGATATTTTTAACTGGCCTTCAGTTTGTATTCACCTCGCAACAAGTAGTGCTGGTGGAACAACAAATATCTGTAGTCGCTACTCTGTTCCCGGTCTTCCAGAATTTGGAGGATACAGTATGCCAGGAGCAGAAGAAGCCTCTCGAGCTTTCATTGATGCTCTAGTGGATTCAAAAATGGAAGACTGTAACTTCAGAACTAAAATGAATCTCTATGTGACAAATTCATGGGCCTATAATGTTCTCACAGGAAATCCAGATGCTCAAATGACTAGCTACGGCCCAGCGATTCTGGCCGACAGACAAGGGGCATGGCCGTCAGCAGTTGAACTAGCACTCCGAATTCGAAATCTAGAGTTTGTCGTTAACAGAGCACCTGTCACAGAAGGTGTGTGTCGTTCAGGATCAACAGAACTCACTAATTGTTCAAAAAATATTGATGAATTTACAACTGATAATGTCTACGGCAATGAACGCATCTCAAAAGCTTTTTATTCCGCTTATAGAAATCTTGCGACTGCAGGTGATGAGTTAAAAGAGACTTTCACTCTGAGAGAAATGGCCCCACGTGTTCCTGGTGAAGACGTCACCGGAAACCAATACTCGGCCAGTTATCTTTTTGTACCGGGAAGCAAATTTAATCAGTTTAAAAAACACTATCTTGATCTCAAAGTAATGTCCGTAAACTATGCCACTTTTTATGATTCCTTTATTGCCAGTGCCAATCAAGGAACATCGGCCAGTTGTGATGTCACTAAGCTTGGACTTCCTGTGCCAGGCTACCCTCTTGGTTTTTACAAGAATCCAAGTGTCGTGACTTATTATGCAGTTAAAGGTGAAGCAGAGTTTGTTGGGATGTTTAATCCATTCGGTAAAGCCGTTAAGCTTACAGCTTATGCCGCAGCAAAACCATTTGGCGGTCGAATTGGTCCGGCACTTTTCAGAACCTCTGGTAACCAAGTTCTCTCTCGAAGCACATCAAATAATTACCGCTCAGCTCCCTACATCATTGGGATCAATCTTGAAGGCATTCCGAATAAACAAAATCCACCGGGTGGCATTTTAGCGGCTGATCAGTACTCTCCAGGAGCGCCACTTCCACTCTCTGATTTTTGGCTTTCGGCCCCTAATCAACCTGTAGGCTTTACTGGGTCAGGGGGAGTTGCTGGAGACCTTAAATTTGGTGTTCCTAATATGGTTTACGATGCTCCTGAACAAAAGGGAGCTTACAGTAGTTTGGCCAATCCAATTTATCAGATTAAAGCTGCAGATGAAGGCACAATCCAACCCATTGGGCTTTATAATGTTGATCAGTTCAAAATGTTTAAACAGAATCTATCTGATGATCCTACCTCATTAGGTCCTGAGCAAATGAAGGAGGCCGTTCTAAGAGCACGGGCCCCAACCAAATACGATACTTTTAATTATCTTGTTCCCTCACCTAACAATATTAACGAATCTCTTGGTATTGATTCATTTGGATTTATCGCCAGCACCCCAACAAATTTAAGCACTGGTGATCCTATTTATAATCATAACATCTATGCTCCATTATACAGTACTCAGCAAAAAGACATTCTTTATACTAATGCCACAGATGTTGTGGCCGTCATTAACGAATACATGGCGGCTCAAGGGCCAGCTATTGATAAATATAGAGAAGCTCTTAATAATGCGGCGTTTGCCGTTTATGAAATGAGAAATAATGCAGCTGCAGAAGCCGATAAAAGACCTTACATGAAAGCAGCAGATGGTCTATCTGATCTAGGCTTTCAAACTCTTCCTGCGGGAACACTCTCGGGGCTAGACCGTAGAACAACAAAACCGAATTCTTGTAAAAGTATGGCCGGACAATTCCTGGCCTTCTATCTTGGCGCCGATGGAGTCATTAATAACTCTGATTGCCCTGCCCCTTTTCCTACACAGCTTGAAGAGTATTTTAGTGCGACAGGGACTTCTCAACGCTATGATCCTGAATTTTATGGTATCGAATTTGTTTGGAAAAAAGGGGCTGGGGCCCTCCCAGAAAACCTTCTTTATACCGCTTATATGCCAGGTCCTCTCACTGGAATTCCGTCTAGTGGCGTCTTTAACTCTCCTTTTGGAGGGGCTTCGGAAACTATGCGTAGGAACTCTTACTCAACTAAATTTGTCACTCTTAGATCCCTAGGTCCAAGTGGTCATTACTCTTCGACAACATTTCCAATGATTTCAGAGGGCAGTTTTACTACCAACTCTGGACAGGCCGACATTAACCAGCAAAGTTTTGCAAATAGTCTAAATTTGGATGATGTTCCGAATCAAGTAAACCATTAAATCCTGACTTGAAATTAGTTTTAGGAAAGCTATATACTTAAGATGCCTTTTTTAACTAATATTCAACATCTCTCAATATCAAAGGACTATTTGTGGCAACTAAAAAACCAGCAAAAAAAGTAGCTAAAAAACCAGCTCCAAAAAAAGCAGTTAAAAAAGTAGCGGCTAAAAAAGCTCCTGCGAAAAAAGCTCCTGCTAAAAAACCTACAAAGAAAGTAGCAGCTAAAAAAGCTCCTGCAAAAAAAGTGGTAGCGAAGAAAGCTCCGGCTAAAAAAGTGGCCACAAAAAAAGCGCCCGTTAAAAAGGCTCCTGTAAAAAAAGCTCCGGTCAAAAAAGCACCTGCTCCTAAAGTGACGAAAAAAATCGAAAAGAAAGCTCCTTCAGCGAAAGCGGTAAAAGAAGAAAAGAAAAAAGCAATTCTTCCGGAGGTAGTTAGCCCTGCTAAAGGAGCTGCTCCAGCTCATGCAAAAACTGCTGCATTCGATGATGATTATATGTCGGACACTGTGAACGATGATTTTGATGCAGAATTTGATGATGAAGAAGAAGAGGAAGAAGGAACACCTAAAGCTCCAGTAGAAGAAGACGAAGAAGAAGATAGTAACTATGGTTATGGTTGGGGTTACGAAGAAGGTCTAGACTCTCCAGAAGAAGTTGACGACGAAGATGATAAAGACTTTGTTGATGAAGATGAAGAGTATGTTCGTGGACCAAAAGTTAAAGCGGAAGAAGAAGAAGACGACGACGACGATTACTAAAAAAAAGATAAAATAAAAGAAGTGGCCCCTACTTAAGGGGCCTCTTTTTTTATAAGAGGTAGAATGAAAAAGTTAGAGCTCTATTATTATAACGAATGTCCCTACTGCCAAATAGTGATGAGTGCGATCCGAGAAACTAAACTTGAGGGCAAAGTCGCCATGATGAATATTCGTGAGAATCCTAGTTATAAAGAAAAACTTATCAAGGATACAGGCCGAGGCACAGTCCCTTGTTTGTATATTGATGGAAAGCCTATGCATGAATCTAGAGATATTGCGAATTGGCTCAAAGAATACGCTAAAACAATTTAAAGTGACGATGGAGAATTTGTGGAAATAAGAGATCCTGTACACGGCTCGATTGCCATTTTTGATGCTGAGATTCCTATTCTTGAGCACGCCTTCTTTCAACGCTTAAGAAGAATTAAGCAACTTGGATTCTCTGAGTATGTTTTTCCTGGGGCCACTCACACTAGATATATTCATTCTATTGGTGTTATGCATGTCTCAACCATGGTCTTTAATAATCTTTTTCAGGGACAAGACTCTGCTGATTTGAGACGTTTAAAAGAGACTCTCAGGCTAGGGTGCCTCCTTCACGATATTGGCCATGCTCCTCTTAGTCATTCCACTGAATCAGTGATGCCTGATGTTCACGAGCTCAAGCTCCCACCACGATTTGCGATTAATGAAAAACGCCAAGCGAGTCACGAAGACTATACTATCAAGTCAATTGTCGACAGCTCGTTCACTGAATCTTTTAAACAGGTTAGACATCAATTCGGAATTGAACCTGAGGCTGTCGCTGAACTTGTAACGGGTGAAACAACGGACAATGGTTATTTCACAGTGAATGGGGTGAACTATTTCCCTCTTCTTCATCAACTCGTCTCATCGGAGATGGATTGTGACCGTATGGATTATCTCCTGCGCGATAGTTATTTCTGTGGTGTGAGCTATGGAAAATTTGATCTTGATTGGATCATTGATAATCTTAAAGTTTGTCATGAGAGCAATCAGGCTTTTATTGGAATAACTGAACGGGCCATTTCAACTTTTGATGATTTTCTTCTCAGCCGCTTCCATATGTTCATGATGGTTTATTTCCACTACCGAGCAGTTTGTCTTGAACAAATGCTTATGAGATATTTTAACTCATCTACTGAGTATAGTATCCCGGCCGGAATTGAAGACTATCTAGAGCATGATGATCCTTACCTCTACAAGGTTCTGAGAACGAGCAAAAATCCTTGGGCACAAAGAATTGTAAACAACGATATCCCAAAAAAGATTCTAGAGACTTTTGGAGATAATTACATCGATCAAATGAACGATCTTAAGAGCTATTTCGATACTGAGAAAGTTGATTATATTTTTTGTTCATCGACTGGTCGACTTTCAAAATACTATAATGAGACTTCTCCACAACAAAAGCACCCAATGAAAGTCATTCGTGAATCAAGTCTTTCAAAGAGTCATCAATCAATTAAAAATATCCAAGAAGCGACAGATCTTTTTATAAAGTACAGTGAATCACATGCGGTCAACAGACTCCATTGTGACTTTGACACTCTTACCTCGGCCCAAAAAGCTGAAGTAATGAAAATAATCCAAGGCTAGAGGATGTATCGTTTTTTTCTCTACGTCATTCTAGTTATCATTTATCTCGGTCTTGCTAAGATCCTCTCTCCCACTGAGTTTGGAGTTCAATATCTTCAAAACGAAAAAAGTTTCTCTAAAATTTTTAAAGGAAATCAAATCACAGCTATTCTCATTGATAGTCATGCGACAGGGTTTCTGATTAAAACTTATTATCAAAAATACCGAGTTATTCATGGCTTCCAAAATGTAGAAGAAATGATTATCCGAACCTCAAAAGAATTCGCCCTAAAGAACATCCCTAACATGGGGATGTCTCTCTACAGAAGTAACGAGAATGTTGAGGAAGTCCTTCCTCTCCCTCCAGGCAGCCTTTATCTAGGTAATAGAGAATTCGGTCAGTGGCGAAAGCTTAAGAACGGAGAATACCGGTGGAGCTTTTATAAGGTTTATAAAAATATTCCTCGCTATTTAGGTTGGGGAGATTTCCGGCCCAATATGGATTTCTATCAAAAGATGCGATCAGAGATTGCGCTGAACCGACCATTCTACGGCCCCAATAATGAGTTTGGACTAAATGGTAAGATTACAAGAAAAAACTTTCCTCATTTTTTTACTGAAGAACGTACAAAGAAAGTTGAACTCAAAAGTCTTTTTATTGATTATTTTAAAGAAAATTTCTAAGGATATTTTTCATGGCCGAAATTTTTGACCGTCTTCTTATTCGTATTCTTCTGACAATGTTTGTCTGTTTGATGATCTATCTCTACAGGTATGCTCATGTGATTTTTTATCCCACAGTCAAAAGACAAATTCTTAAGAAAATTCACCCAGCAGAAAATCCTGCCGATACACTTCATATGTTTTCTCGTCTCGTAGGAATCACGCTCATTTTCTCATCAATGACTTTTAATGAAACCTCGGGTGTTCTGCTCTCTGTGTTTCATTTTGTTCTCTGGGGCACCATTGCCGTAGCCCTCTATCTCATCTCACTTTATATTATTGAGTCTGTGGTTCTTTATAATTTTGATTACGCTGATGAAATCTTAAAACGAAAGAATATGTCTTATGCGGTGGTCAGCCTTTGTCACTCACTTGTGATGGCTTATCTCACTCGTACAATTCTCATTGAAGCTGAAAATTCACTCATTATTCTTTTAGTGCTCTGGCTTTATATGCTGGTGATTGCAGGGTTCTCTGTGAAGTATTATCACTTTATTACCAAGCTCTCTTTTAACCGAATGATGATTCAAAAAAATCTTGCGATCTCTTTTTCTTATATTGGTTACAGCCTTGGAGCTGCCTTTATTATTGCTAGCTGCTTTGATCAAGAACACTACGATATTACGATCTACTGTATTCAGGTTCTTCTCAAAACCGTCCTTGCCTTAATCATTTTTCCCCTCTTTAAACGAGGGATTCAAAAGATCTTCCCTATTAAACTGGGAGGAGATGATAGGACCTCCACCCACCTAGAGTTTGACCAGCAAAGTCTGGGGTACGGATTTTATGAGGGTTGCCTCTTTCTTTCAGCTGCAATCTTGACCACAATGATCGTGAATAAGATTCAGTTTGGTACAATTTACCCGTTCTTCTAAACCATAGGACCACTCGTCTATAATAACTCCAGAGGGAAATTTCCCTTCGGGAGCTATTATGAAGAAACTAGGTAGTAATGTTTTTTATCTTATCAACAATCTTTCGCAACAGATCGAGACCCTCGAGTCTAGAATCTTTGAGTTAGAAAAGAAGCTTGATAGAGCTCTATCTGTAGAGAGAAATCATCTTATTCGAATTAAAAATAAAGAAGATGTCTCGGATGACTTTATCTATAGTGGTCGCTCATACCAAGATCTCACACCTGAGAAAGCCTACAAACTTTATAAAAACAAAGATTTTGATTTTATTCTTTTAGATGTTTCTAGTAGTGACTTTAAATCTCCAGAGAAGATGCCCGAGGCCTTGCATATTCCTTGGGAAGAATTAGAAGCGCGTTTTCTTGAACTCACTCAAATGACCACACCTATTCTGGTCATTTCAGAAGATGGTGTAAAATCAGTTCTTGCTTGTGAGTTTCTGGTGAAACGTGGTTACTATAACTGCAATAATATTTCGGGTGGCCATAAATTCTGGCCAGGTTATAGACTCAAAGAAGTTTCAGACCGCACGGCCTAAATTAAACTGCCCTTGCTTTGATTGATCATGAGTTCTTTATAGAGATTGTCTAGCATAAGCTCCACGCGATCGAGTTCAACCTCACCTACTTTAGATGAATACTTAATCTCAAGCTCATTAGTCACTTGAAGAAGCGTGTATTTAAATTTCTCGCCGTAATCTGTCAGAGTGACTAACTGTTCACGCTTATCAATTTCACTGTGAGCACGCTTGATATAACCACGTTTTTCAAGTTCATTAAGATGGGATGTCATTGTCTGCTTCTTTAGTCCGCAGGCCTTTCCAATCATTTTAATCGAAGGTGAATCATGTTCTGAGAGATAAAGGAGAATATCTAAAAAACTTGGACGAAGATCATTAAATCCTCGAGATTGAAGTTCGCGCAATAGCTCTACGCTGTAAGCGCGATAAATCTTTTTAAGCAAACTTCCGATGTTGGCTATTCGTTTCATATGGTATGACTATCATACTATGACCAAATTAAAGTTCAAGTACTAAATCATGTAATGGTTTTTGAATTTCTGGACGAAGCTCTGGTCTTGATGGAATTTGCTGATTACTCCCTTGAGCAACCTTCTCCATTCCAAAGCTCCATAACTCTAAACGAAGGCGATCCTTTACACTCATATTGGGAAGGTCAAAAGCATGGGCCCCAAGAGAACTTAGCATCAACATAAGGCAAAAGAATTTTTTCACAACGGCCCTCCCCGCAAAAAGACTGCACTCCATTTAGTAATACAATTTTGATGCCACAAAAATGGCCTGAATTTCAGGCCTTTTTGTCTAAGAGATAAGAGAGTTGTCTAAAAAATGGACACTTAATTAAAGAGATTTCGACTATTAGAAATCGAAGTCGCAATGCCAATACCAATACCAAAAGTGATCATACTCGATCCCCCATAACTCATGAGTGGAAGTGGGATTCCCACGATCGGCATAAGCCCAGACACCATCGACATATTAATAAAGGCATGACAGAAAAAAATCGCTGCTATACCTATGACCATTAAGGAATCAAAGAACCTCTGGACAGAGGTGGCCAGCCAGATAAGCCGCATAAAGAGGACAAGGTAGAGAATAATCAAAAATACTGATCCGAAAAATCCGTGCTCCTCATTAAATATCGCAAAAACAAAGTCCGTATGATTTTCTGGAAGATAGTTCAATGAGGCCTGAGAAGAATTTTTAAATCCTTTCCCAAAAAGTCTCCCTGACCCAATAGCAATTTCTGATTGAATTGCATTATATCCAGATCCCTTAGCGTCTTCGTAGGGATCAATAAACGTATGAATACGTTTTCTCTGGTACTCTCGAAGGCCGAAATTATACATGAGAACACCGGCCACAAGACTAATGATTCCAAGTGTAGCAATGGTTTTCCATTGAAGGCGTTTGTAAAAAATCATCATCCCAAAAATGAAAACAAGTAGCATTCCTGTTCCAAGATCGGGCTGAATAATAACCATGACTGCTGGAATCATCGTAATCAAACCAGGAATAATGAGATCTTTAAAACCAAGAGCACGTTCGGGTGAGACACGAGAAAAGTAACGGGCGAGACATAGAACAAGACCCATTTTCATAAACTCTGATGGCTGCATTCGAATAGGCCCAATCACAAGCCAGCGCTGGGCCCCCATCCCGACTTTTCCCATTAAAAGAACAAGAAAAACGAGAAAAATAGTTACAGCATAACCGGCATAAGAAAAACGCTCAAAGGTTTTCGGATTAAAAAAGCTCACCGCAATGGCCACAACGTTGGCCAGAAGAAACCACAGTGTTTGAGATTGATAAAGTTTATCTAGTCCTGTGGCCGTGTCCGCATGAGTTGAAGAGTAAAGGTTAAGAACACCTACGATAAAAATCGAAAGCATACTTCCGAGAAAGCTGAAATCGTAACGTTTTAAAAACTGTAATATTGTCTGCCTCAAGCCATTCTCCTCAAATTATTCTTCTTCTGTCTCTGCAGGTTTCGCTGGTACAGGAGCTCTCATCGACTGAATCCACTTCTCACGCACAGTTTTATCTTTTTCAAGATTTTCTAAATACATTTGTGGATGATACTTTTTCATATACTGAGTCACGACAGCTTCAACAACAGGAGTGGCCGCACTCGATCCGTGACAACCATGCTCTACAATAGCGGCTGCTGCAATCTTGGGTTTATCATAGGGAGCAAACCCCACGAATAAACCATGGTGACGAGAATCAAAGTCCATATTCTCACACTTCTGATAAACCTTATCAGCTGAAGCACTTCTTACCTGAGATGTTCCCGTCTTACCGGCCATTTGAATACCCTGGCCTCGGCGATAGAAAGCAGTCCCTTTAGGATTGTTAACAACCTGATAAAGACCCTCACGGATAAACTTTAAGGTTTTTGCATTTTTCAATTTCACTTGCCCTAAGAGTTCAGGAGTAAATGTTTTAGCAAGCTCTCCATCGGGAGAATAAATATCTTTGACTACATATGGACGATAAATCTTTCCACCGTTGGCAATTGCTCCATACGCTTGAGCAAGTTGCAATGTAGATGAAAGAACATAAGACTGACCGATAGCACATGAGAGGGTTTCTCCAGCTTGCCATTCAACTCCGAATCTTTTCTTTTTCCATTCTTTTGTTGGAATGAGTCCCGAAGCTTCACGCGGGAGTGAAATCCCTGTTCTTGCTCCTAGGCCAAAAGCTTTGGCGTATTTTGAAATATCATCGATATCCATCCTGTTTGCTGCTTTCTGAAAATAAACGTTACATGACTCACGAATGGCCTTCACTAAGGTTGTCGAACCATGTCCTTCCTTCTTCCAACAGTGGTAAACCTTGCGACCTAGACGGTAAGAACCATTACAAAAGACCTCAGTGTTTTCATCAATAACACCCTCTTCAAAAGCGGCGATCCCTGTGATCGCTTTAAAAGTAGATCCTGGAGAAAAGTGCTCTTGAATGTTTCTATCACGAAGAGGATTCTCTTTATTATTAATAAGACTGCGCCAATACTCAGAAGTAATTCCTCGAGAAAATTGTGACGGGTCAAATGAAGGGCGAGAAACCATCGTCAGGACTTCGCCAGAATCAATGTCAATGGCCACAATTCCACCGATTTTTCCTTCAAGAGCATTAAATCCGGCCAGCTGCATATCACGATCAATCGTGAGCTTTACATTCATTCCTGAAATTGGTTTTTCGTCTTCAATCCCCTTAAAGAGATTATCGGTATTGATATAACGCTTACGTCGTCCTCTCGCATCGACTTCAACAAATTCATGTCCATTTGTTCCACGGAGATATTTATCAAGTTGCTCTTCGATTCCGAACTGACCAATAAAATCTCCAAGACGATAATCAATGGCATCTCGCTCACGTAATCTTGGAAGCTGCTGCTGAGAAATTTCTGAAATATAACCAAGAAGATGGGCGCCTACTTCTTTGTCCCGATACTCTCGTGAAATAAAAGTATCGACACTCACTCCAGGGAGATCAAAGTTTTGAGTTTCAATTTGCGAAACCTCTTCAAAACTAATATTTTTCTTAATCACGATGGGACGATAAGTGGCTTGATTCGAGTTTTTCTTAAGAATTTTAGGAATATCATCAGGCCCAAGACTTAATATCTTAGTAAGTCTTTTGATTGTTTCTTCTCTATCCTGTAAAAACTGAGGAGTTAGAATGGCGTCAAAACGTGGAACGTTATCCACGAGAAGCTGATCATCGCGCGAAAACACCTGGCCGCGAGGCGCCCAGACCACTTCTTTTCTTAGTCTATTTTGAATCGAGTAATTATGGAGTGTCTCCCCTTTATAAACTTGGAGATACCATAGACGTGCTAAAATCAACCCAAAACAGGCCGTAATAATATATGAGATAAGGGTGGCCCGATCCTTATGGATCTTGACCAGTTCTTCTTCACCAAACATAACTAGATCTCAACTCCCGAAGAAAATCCTTCAGCAGGAACTCTCCAAATTAAATTCATGAGACCAAAAATAAGCGGAGATAAAATAGCGAGAACAATACTTCCTGGAATGAAACTCCAGACGATCATACCAAATTTTTCAAAGCTGCTAATTTTTAAACAAAGAACAACTGCCACTGTAAGAAACCAAACGAATTGAAAGAGAAGTGCCGTCAGCATCGCCACAATTGGAGTTGTGAGCTGGAGTAATTCTTTAAGGTAATTGGCGACAATCATCACGATAATTCCGGCCAGTGTTCCAAGGGCCCATCCCTCAATTGAAAATGCCGAGTGAACAAATTGAAGGGCCATAATTAACCAAGGAAGAATGGGCGCATTCAATCTAATGGCCAGGAAAAGAATGACTAAAACATTTAAGGCCAAACGATACTCAAACCAACCAAGAGCAGGTAACAGTGATGAGGTAATAACTTCAAAAACAATCATAAGAATGAGAGTCAGAGAAAAACTTGTTAGCAAGTGGGAAAGCTTCATTCTCATAGGGCCGCCTGAACATTATACTGAGGATTGATAACTAAAACTTCTTCCAATTTGTCGAAGTCCACACTCGGAGCAACTTCTACAGCCAGAGTCATCCCAAAATTTTCTTTTTCGATATCGGTGATCATTCCTACTTTAATACCCTTCGGATAAACACCACCAACTCCGGCCGTGATTAATTTGTCGCCTACTTCGATCAGCTCATTTCTCATGACGTATTTCAGGGCACATTTAAAATTATGAACCCCCTCCACAATCCCGTGAGTGCGCGTTCTCTCCACTAGGACATCTACCCGATTATTTTGATCAAGAATCGTCAATACATCCGAGTAGTTTTCGGTGACTCGATAGATATAACCCACTAACCCTTGATCAGTAATCACAGGCGACATCACTTGGATTCCATCTTTTGAACCCTTATTTAACCGAATAACCTTAAACTCGTTGGCCGAATCCCATCCGACAACCTGCGCCAAAACTCGTTGTTCAGAGATTTCAGATGAATAATTAAGCAGCCTTTTCAGACGGAGATTCTCTTGGCGTATTTCTTCCATACTGAAAAGATCACTTTCAAGACGAGAGATTTTTTTCTTTAACAGCACGTTATCTTTGCTGGTATCAACAATAGAAATATAGTTTTCCCAGAGAGAGGAAAGGCTTTTTTGTGAATCAGCAATTCCCTTCTGCATTGGAGAAACCACTTCCATTACGACGCGCTGGAAAAGAGTTGGTTCTTCAAGGATAAATTTTTTCTGCGAAATGCCATAAATGGCGAGAACCGCAACAATCAGATTGTTGACGATTTTGGCCTTCGAGGTTTCATTGATCAGTCTCAAATGTCACACCATGGTTAAGTTTAGATACTAAATAGGGTAACTAAATCATTGCTCAATGCCAACGAATCTCGATAAAATTGTGGGCACTTATCTGTAGACCCAAAGGATGGTTCATGAAGAAGACTTTTACCAGCAAGATTGCTTATTTCATTTTAAGCTTTGTATTTCTTATTATCATTGCGAGTTTCCTCTTTTCTAACTTCAGTGATTTTAGTTTAGGCAGTTCACAAGAAGTGGCGGCTGTGGATGGAACCCCAGTGACAACACGTGAATATCAAATGGCCCTGAATCGCCAGATTGAGTTTTTCAGTCAAATGATGGGTGGTGGGAATATTGATCCTAAACAACTAGAGGCCCTCGGAATCAAGCAAACGGTTCTTAACGGACTTATTCAACAAAAACTTATTCTTAACGCTTCAAAAGAAATGGGAATGATTGTTTCACTTGAAGAGATAAAGAATGAAATTAAAACTCTTCCTTATTTCCAAACAACAAATAAGTTTGACGTTAATCTTTACCGCAATATTCTTCAATCTAACGGCTATACGCCAGGTCAGTTCGAGGAACTTGTTGGAAGTGATTTAAAACAGAAGAAAATGGAAGAGCTTTTCCAGGCCACTATTGTTTCTCCTGTTTACACAAAAGACATCATTCGCTTTAAAAACGATAAATTAGTTGTGAGCGCAGTGAAAATTCCTCGTCAATCATTGGCACCACTGGTTTCAGTTTCTGAAGATGAAGTGAAGGCCTATATTGCTGACGCTGCAAATTTAAAAACTCTTCAATCTGTTTATGAAGAAAATCTTTCTCAATATAATAAGCCTGAACAAGTTAAAGCTCGCCATATCCTTGTCACAGGACAAGATGAAGCAGCTCTTGAAAAAATAAATAAGATTAAAAAAAGTGTGACAACTAAGAACTTCGCTCAAATCGCTTCAAAAGAAACTCAAGACCCTACAGGAAAGTCAAATGGTGGAGAACTTGGATGGTTTTCTCGCGGACGTATGGTTCCAGAATTTGATGATGCTGCCTTCAAACTTGCAAAGGGAACAATCTCTGAGCCTGTAAAAACATCTTTCGGTTATCATATCATCTATGTTGAAGATAAGCAGACAGCTGAAGTCAAAACTCTTGATCAAGTGAAGCCTGAACTTGCTCGTCTGGCCCTTCAGAAAACAAAGGCACAAGATCTTGATAAACTTCTTAAAGAAACGGAAGCAAAGATTTCAGGACAACTGTTAAACAACGATCTTAAAGACATCGAGGCCAATGCTAAAAAACTTGATATGCAGTTTTTTAAATCGGTTGAGGTCAATAAATTTGATCAACTCATCGGCTCTCTTTCGTTATCACCAACAGAAGCTGACCAACTTTTTACAACTGCAGAAGGCCAAGTTGTAAACTTTGGGAACCCTGGAACAATCTATCTTGTTAAAATCATAAGTAAATCAGCGAACTCTGCCCTTGAGTCTAAAATCGCTGAACAAGTAAAAACAGAACAGGTAAACCAGAATCAAACATTTGGACGCCGTCTAAGAGATGAGCTTGTGAAAACAATGAGAGATAAGTCTAAGGTTGTCACAAACCCTGCTTTGATGTAATAGAGAGTATGGCCGATAAAAACTCAAAATTCCCAGAAAATGCTTCTGGGAAATATTATGTAGATGATCAGTGTATTGCTTGCGACGCTTGCTGTGTAGAAGCACCCAAGTTCTTTTTCATGAACGATGACGAAGGTCACGCTTATGTAAAGATTCAACCGCAAACACCTGAAGAAATCGCTGACTGCGAAAATGCTATGGCAGCCTGCCCTGTTGAAGCTATTGGAAATGATGGTTAATATAAAAGCCCCTCGAAAGAGGGGCTTTTTTTTGAACTAAATCAAGCAGCTGTTTTCCAAACTTCTTTAGTCCACGTCGAATGAGTATCTGCCACCCAATTTTTTGAGCGAAGTTTATCGTGAACAAAATGCTCTAGGTCTGCCGGAGTTGAAACATCAACCCACATCACCATATCCCACTCACCCATAGTAGAAGCGGCCCACTTCACTTCTTTCCAGTCTTTAAGCCATCCCCAATTTTCCCAAACTGGTGCATCTTTATTCCACTTTACAAAAACCTGTGCCGTCCATTTTCCTGACATAAAACTTCCTTCTTAAAGAGTTATCAACAAGGACTTATCGTTTTATTCATTAAATTTTTTAGAAAATTATGGATCGATTCTATAATAAGTTTTCTCATCGAGCTGCCCCTCTGATTTGGCCACGATACAACTCACCACTGCATCTCCAGTAACATTAACGGCAGTTCTTACCATATCAAGAAGTCTATCAACTCCAATTATCATACCTATTCCCTCAACTGGAAGGCCTACCTGTTTAAACACCATAGCAAGCATCACAAGACCAACACCAGGAACCCCGGCCGTTCCCACAGAGGCCAGAGTGGCAGTGAGAATCACCATCATATACCCACTAAAACCAATATCAATACCGTAGACCTGGGCCACAAATACTGTGGCCACACCTTGCATAATCGCCGTTCCATCCATATTGATGGTGGCGCCAAGGGGAATAGTAAATGAAGCAACTGAGTTATCAACACCTAATTTTTTCTCTGTGACTTCTAAATTTATAGGGATTGTTGCATTTGAACTAGCCGTTGAGAAGGCAAAGACCATAACTTCTTTAAACTGACGGTAGAAATAAATAGGATTGAGTTTAGAGCAGATTTTGAGAAACAATCCATAAACAATAGTTAAATGAATGATGAGAACGCCCAGAACTGTGAAAAAGTACTTGGCCATGGGCTTGATAGCATCAAACCCTTGAAGAGCAAAAACTTTAATAAGTAAACAAAACACACCATAGGGAGCGAGCTCAATTAGAAGCATCACTATTTTCATAATGATAGTATTGAGATCTTCAAAAACTTTAAAGACTCTTTTCCCAGCCTCTCCAGACATTGTCATACCAATACCAAAGATCAAGGCGAAAACGATAATCTGAAGCATATCCCCTTTGGCCATAGATTCAATAGGATTGCTTGGGAATATATTAGAGATAACATCAATCAGTGCTGGACTATCTTTATCCTCAAAATAAGACGGAGTTGCCATCTGAAATCCAAGACCTGGATCAACAAGCTCCGCCACAAAAAGAGCAAGAGCGATAGCGATGGCAGTAGTTAAAATATAAAGAAAAAATGTCTTTAACCCAAGTCTTCCAAGCTTTTTAATATCTTCAAGAGCTCCAGTTCCAGTCACTAATGATACGAAAACCATAGGAACGACAAGAAGTTTTAAAGAAGAGAGAAAAATTCTTCCTCCTACTTCAATCACTCCTTCAAGTAAAAAAGTTTTAATGAACCCATCAACTCCGATGAAATTCATTAAACAGCCGATAATGATCCCCGAAAGCATTCCAATAACGATCTTCAGCGTAAGCTTCTTACTACTAGTCATAGTCATCCTTTTTAACTTGAGGCGACAGTCTAAAACATCTCAAAAGAAATGTCATGCTTATCAGGACTTTAAGACGGGGTGAAACAGAGAGTTAAGTTACTGAAAATAAAAAAGGGACAGCCTAAGCTGTCCCTTAATGTAGTAGTAAATATTCTAGGAATCTAAAAATTAACGTTTGATGTTCAGAACTTCTTGTAACATTTGGTCTGATGTTGTGATTGTTCTTGTGTTCGCTTGGAAGTTACGTTGAGCGGCCATTAGCCCAATGAATTCGTTAGCGATATCAACGTTTGATTGCTCAATTGATTTAGCTAAGACTTCACCGCGACCATCAGCTCCTGGTTTCCCCATTGCTGCCTGGCCAGACTTACGAGTTTCCTTAAAAAGGTTTTTCCCTGTTTTGAAAAGACCTTCATTGTTTTCAAATTTTGCCACGGCAACTTGTCCAAGTTCACGTTGAACACCGTTATCGTATACCGCTGTTAGAATACCTTCATCGTTGAACGACATAGAAGCAAGTGTCGCAGCTGATGAACCATCTTGAGAGTGACGAGCGATAGATGATTTAGAACCGTATTGGGTTGAAGCATCAAGACCTGTTCCACCTTCTTTGATTGTTTTACCAAAGTTAAGAGTGATTTGTTGTCCTGGAGCTGCACCTTTATTGAAGTTGAAGCTGTTTAGTCCTGGAATTTCTTCTTCAAGAACACCTTTAGCGTTGAACTTAAGTTGTCCATTGGCCATTTCAGAAAGTTGTCCTGGAACACCGTTAGCAGCGTCAGCACCATCAACCATGGCGTGGTATTCCCACATTCCGTCTGCTTTTTTATTGAAGTAAGTTGTTACCAGACGAGCTGTTCCGATATTATCGTAAACAGTCACTGATGTGTTATAGTTAGATGTTTTATCTGGATTCTTTGGATCGAAAACCATCACGTTTTCACGTGAATCTAAGTTCATCGACATTGTCACTTCTTTTGTCGCAGTTGCTGGGATTGTTGTATTTCCTAACTTTATCGGCCCAAGCTTATTTGTAATTTCACCTTTTTCATTTGGTTGGAATCCAAGAGCTTTATAACCATCACCGTTGATCATGTGCCCTTCTTTATCGAAGTGGAATGAACCATCACGAGTGAAACCTTGTCCAAACGGAGCTTCTACTGCAAAGAAACCGTTTCCGTTGATAGCTAAATCTGTAATGTTCTGAGTCCTTGCAACAGTTCCTTGAGTAAACTGAGGAGTTACGTGAGCAAGCTTAGTCCCTGATCCGATTTGGTCACCACCATCAATACCTTTAAGTGAGTTTGAAAGCATGTCTTGAAATTCTGCGCGAGATGATTTGAAACCGAATGTACCAGCGTTGGCGATGTTGTCACCGATCACTGACATTGACTGACCAGCAGCTGTAAGACCTGTAACACCAGTGTTAAAAGATGCAAGAATACTCATACGTGTCCCTCCTAGAGTCGGTAAGGGGAATTAAGCACTACAGGCTTTCTTCCATGGCCTCCAGAAAAGGACCGGCCACCTTAACCATTAATTAATATATTCTACCTACTACACACTACCTAGCTCATGAAGATCGTTGAATCGATCTTCGTAAAAACATTTTCATTCATGCTATTTTTATCAACAGCAGTGACAACTGTGTTGCGGTCAACATCAACAACGTAAGCAGCTTTACCTGTGATTACCAGTGAATCGTGCCCACCCTTTGCTTTCAGTTTTCCAATAGCTTCTTTGATTTTCATATATTCATTACTATCAAATTCAATATTTCTATCATTCAATCTTTTCATCGCATGAGATGAAACACTTACTTCTTGTCCAAACGCTGGACCACTCTGCTGTCCTTGAACCTGATCGAGAAGACCTTTAAATTCACTCTTCTCACCTTTCTGTAAATTATTCGCTTGCTCGACTTTTTTATCAGTCGGCACCGTATTTACATTTGGAATAAGAAAAGAATTAATCTTACTCATGGTCCCTTTTAATCGTAGATCCCAGCATCAGCTGGCATCTGTTGTTGCTGTTCTTTATAAGCATTCATCGCTTGCTGAACAGGTCTTGCATTAGATTGTATCATCGGGGCAGTTTGGTTCGATAGTCCGGAATTAATTGCCCTGTGCGTTTCATTTTCAGGAATATGAAAACTTGCTACATCTCTTAAGAATACTTTTTGTCCATCAACAGTAAGTACAGGTTCACCCTCTTCGAAAGTTACCGACTGAACAACACCTGTTGCTTGTGTACGTGTTCCAACTTCTTTTCCAAATTGATCCCACGCTTTGACTTGAATTTTATAATTTCCTCTCACTGCAGGTGAACCATCAAGGGCCACACCATCCCATGTTAGAGAGTGAGCGCCAGCTGACATTCCTTCTTTCCAGATCTCTCCCATCGTTTGATTCTTTTCATCTAAGATACGAACCATAACTTTCGAAGAATCACCATCAAGCTTGAAAAGAACATCTCCTTGATCTCCATCGTTTTTCAAATGAAGAGAAGACCCTGTTGTGACAACTTTTTTTCCAACGAAACTTGCAGCATAAAATTTATCCTGCATCTGTTGCGTTTTATTAGCTTCATCGTATTTCTTATTTAAATTTGTTAACTGCTCTAACTGAGAGAACTGAGCTAGTTCACCAGTAAACTTATTTTGCTCCATCGGATTCATTGGATCCTGATTTTGCAATTGAAAAGTTAAAAGCTTTAAGAATTCATCTTTACCCATTTGATTATGAGTTTTTGAATCTCCAAAACGAGTATCTTTTTCTTTATATCCTGTGGCCTTATTAATAATCGCTTCATTGATTTCATCTTGCGAGCGACTTTTCCCTGCAAGAGATTTAGGGCCAATAGTGACTTGGTTAAATTGAGACTGTTGTGGTGAGACTGGTCTTCCCATTTCAGGCATTACGCAGCCGCCTTGTCATTGAGAAGATCCCAAAGTTCTGCACGACGATTTTGTTCGTGACGTCTTTGATTTGACTCTGATCCGAATTGTTTTTCAGATCCCGCAAACTGATTAGAATTTGAGTTAGAGTTTGAATTAAAGTCTGATCCACCTTTTGCATTCGATGAATCAACTTTGAAATCTGTTACATTCATCCCTGATTGAGCAAGAGATGTGAATAGTTCACCTTTGTTTTGCTGAAGCATTGCTTTAACTTCAGGTGAATTTGTTGCAATGCTAATCGCAATATTCTCAACACTGTTGTGTCCTGGATTAATTCCACGTGAAACAGTGATATCCATCTGACCGAAGTCTTGATGATTAACTTTTAATTGAACAGTTGGCTCTTTAGCAGCTTTTGCTTGGACAATATAATCAGAAATCTGAGTCATGATTTCTTGGGCATTGGCCGATTTAATTTGGGCCATGTTAAAGACTTTAGGAGCCGCTGTTTGATTGGCAGATTCTACACCTTTACTACTTCCAGTCTCAGTCATTAATCCCAAGATAAATTCTTGTGAAGGTGAGCTTAAAGCACCCTGTGCGGAAGCTGAATTTGCACCATCAACAATCTGAGTATTTTTAAGATCTAGACTTTCAAGATCTTTAACTTGAGTGTTTTTTGGAAGACCATATGCTCCTGCGCCTTCACCCTTTTTAGAGTTTTTCATTTGGCGCTGAAGCATGAAATCATCAAATTTCATAAGCTGAGAATCAACTTCAGATGGAGAAAGATCAATCGCTGGTGATCTGCTTGCTTCACCTTTTAAAAGCGGTGCTGCAAGAATTGTTTGAATTTGATCTTTTTTAAGAGAAGCAATTTCTGATTCTGGCGTCGAAACACCTTCAAGATCTAAGACTTCGCCTTTAAGAGCAAGCTTAGGATCCATGAGTTTATTTACATCTTTTGTCAGTGATGGATCAACAAGTTTAGCTTCAACACCTTCTGCTTCAGGTTGAAGTGAAGGAATTTGTTTTACTAAATCTGATGGCAATTCTTTATTAAGTTTTTCTAGCCCTTGAAGATTAACAACAGGAGCAGCAAGAAGAGATTCTGGAGTTAGAACAGATTTTAATTGAGCATCTGTAAGAACTTTCGCTTCTTCATTATTTTGATTCTCGGGAAGTTGAACTTCGGCTAGAAGCAATTCATCCATCTTCATTGAACTCGCAAGTTCATTAGCAAAATCCGCCTGCTCTAAAGCAAGTTCTGGATTAGCTGCAAGCGCATTAGCAAGGTCGTTAGTCAGAGCTTCCGCTCCTTCCTTTCCTGCTGCTACTTTCGAATTTGTGAGATTCAATCCTTGAATCATTAATTTGGTCCTTTCGTGGTCCTACGGTCTATCTTTTCATATTTAGGTATTGTTTTTGAAGCCGGGCAGAAACTTCCTTGTCCATAAAGTTGAATATTTTGGACGCCTTCTTCGCATCAATCATTTGAAGGATTTTAACGGCAATATCTGCCTCTTGAACTGATAAAACCTCAGCAGCTTTCTGGGGTTTCATATTGGAAACCATCTCAACCAGCTGGGCCACACGCCCTTTTCCTTCATCTTCGTTGCGTTGAATACAGCCAATAAAGGCTTTTTGGCGAGACTCAAATTCAGCATATTTTTTCCCAAGATCATCTTCAGAAGTCTTGAGCTGGTCTTCTTTTTTCTGGAGTTCTAATTCTTGCAGACGTATTTTTTCATCTTTATCCACAAGCTCTTTAGTTAAATCAGTCACTGATTTATTCTTAATTTTATCAACCTGGGCCTTTACTTCCTGGGCCACCTTTTTAATAAAATCAGCTTCTGAATACTTCAAAGGGTCAGCAGCACTGACCGAGAAACTCATCAGTATGAGAATTCCTATTAATAATTTCATTTCTCTAATCCTTGCTTTTTATTCATCAACCACAATTGAGTTTGTTCTTCGACTTTCTGATCAATCTCTTTATTCATGGCCTTTTTATATTCATTAAAATCTTTTTCTTTAAGATTCTCCATCACCTTCAACTCGCCTTTGACAGTTGCAAGCTCTTGCCTTTTTTCATCAATCAGTTGCTGCTGTTTACGTTTATCGCGATTGAGAAGCTGGATATTTTTCGTCTTGGCAGAAATCATATTAGGGATTAATTGAAGTTGCGCCCCACCTGCTCCGGCCTTTAAAACATCTTCCTGCATTTTATAATAATTATCGATTTGTGCTTTTTCATACTCAATCTGAGACTCAATTTTTTGCATATGAAGCATGAGGGCCCCAAGTTCCATTCGACAATTCTCTTCATTAAGTTTTCTAAGCTTCAAAACTGCTTCTAGTTTGAAGGCATATTTTTTCATCATAAACTATTAACTCACGCCTTCGGCCTTACGGGCTATGTCCAACATACGATCGAAGAGCTCATCAATTCGAGAGGAGTCATCAACTTGTTGGCGGAGAAGATTAATAATATCGTCGTAAACCAAGATCGCCTTATCCACTTTAGGGTTCGATCCACGAGCGTAAGCTCCCACTGTAATAAGATCCTCAGACTCTTTATAAGCCGCAAGAAGATCACGTAAATGTGAGGCCACAATTTTGTGCTCTTTTGAGGAAACTTTAGGCATTACTCTGGAAATTGAGGCCAGAACATCAATGGCCGGATAATGGTTTCTCGCAGCAAGGGCCCTTGAAAGAACAATATGTCCGTCTGAAATTGATCTTACTGAATCGGCAATGGGCTCATCCATATCACCACCCTCAACGAGGACAGTGTAGATTCCTGTGATTGACCCTGCTCCAGCTTTTGTTCCTGCTCGCTCCATTAATTTTGGGAGTTTGGCAAAAACACTTGGCGCGTATCCTTTTTGTCCAGGTGGCTCACCTGTAGAAAGAGAAATTTCTCGTGAGGCCATAGCAAAACGTGTGATCGAATCCATCATAAGAAGTACATCAGCGTTTCTGTCTCTAAAATATTCAGCAATGGTTGTTGCTGCATAAGCAGCCTTCATACGAATAAGGGCCGAAGTATCAGACGTGGCCACAACCACTACAGAACGCTTAATTCCCTCGGGTCCTAGATCTGACTCAATAAACTCTAAAACCTCTCGCCCACGCTCCCCAATGAGGGCAATGACGTTGATATCAGAATCGGTATTTTTGGCCATCATCCCCATGAGAACGGACTTTCCTACACCAGAACCGGCCATAATCGCCATACGTTGACCGCGGCCAGCAGTAATAAAACAATTAATTGAATTAATACCTGTATCAAGAGGTTTTCTTATAGGGGGGCGATCTAAAGGATTAATAGGAGTCCCAAAAATTGATCTCTTCTCATAGGGACCTTCAATCGGGCCTTTCCCATCGAGAGGATTTCCTTGAAAATCGATCACTCGCCCTAGCATCGCTTCTGAGATTTTAAGCTCCGTCACAACCTCTTTAAGATAAATTTTTGTTTCTGAATTAATACCAGAGAGCTCGTTGTAGGGCATGACCATACAGTTCTGACCATTGATTGAGACGACTTCACCTAAACTTCGCTCTCCACTCTCAGTCACAAACTCCACGTTTGACCCGAGGATGGCGCGAGGGACAGAGGCTTCATAAACCATCCCGCGACTACTAATGATTTTTCCTATCTTTTCATAGGGAATTTTATTTTCAATATGTTTTAAGATTTTTGGAAAAGAAAGATCTTCACTCATGGCCAACCACTGAATCAAAAACTTTATCAATCAGCTGGAAAATACCTTCAACCGATCCATCAATGATCCCATTCTCTGACTCGAGAATGATTCCAGGATGATTCAGTTCACTATCAACTTCCACACGAACATTTGATAACTGACCAAGACGTGATTCAACGGCCTTAATCACTTCAGGCATATCTTTAAAATGCGCCTGATCGATTTTTATGATAAGATTTTGTCGAGCATTAATTTCTAAAAGCAGCTTTTCAAATAGTTTCTCTAAATATAACTGCTCATCAATTTCTTTAAGAACAATCCATTTTGTAAATTTTTTTACAAACTCATACATTTGCTTACGATTCTTATTTTGAACATCAGAGAAATGAGTATTTAACAAAGCAATACTTTGGGCAAGATGTTCGATTTTCTCAGCTGCTGCACTATCATAATCTTGATGAGAAGCTGCAAAAGCTTCTTCTCTTCCTCTTTCAAGACCTTCTTTATAGGCTTCTTGAGAAATTCTCTCTACACGTTTTTGAACCTCAGCTTGAATCTTTAATTCTATATCGTTGGCCTCTTGATTATTAAGCCCACGAGACTCACGAACAATATTATCAATCTTAAAATTACTTCTTTGCTCATGCTGACGCTCAGTGCGAATAGACTCATCAGAGATATCTTGAGATGATATAGACTGGCCTATTAAATTGTCGAATGAGAATGGCTTAAAACCACTTCCACCCTTAACAACATTTCCGCCTTTATTAAAGTCGGTAAAGCTAAATGACTTAACTTCGGATTCTTTATTTTTTTCCATAATCTAAGCCACCTGTAAATTAAACAAATGCATCGCCTTCACCACCGCGAGAAATGATGGCCTTACCTTTGGCCTCCAGATCTTTAAGTTGCTGAACGATCTCTTGTTGAGCTTTTTCCACATCTGAAATCTTCGTAGGGCCCATCGCTTCCAAATCTTCTTTGAGAAGAGTTGCTGCACGATTCGACATATTTTTGTATAACTTAGTTTTAACTTCATCTGGAGCTGTTTTAAGAGCGATAACAAGTTTCTGGTTATCAACAATTTTAAGAAGTTCTTGAGTCCCTTTATCATCCACAAAGATAATATCTTCGAAAACAAACATGAGTTTTCTAATTTCTTCAGCGAGCTCAGGGTCTTTTTCCTCAACCCTGGCCATAATATTCTTCTCAGAATTCTTATCCATAAGGTTAAGCATATCAGCGATAGGCTCAATACCACCAAGTTGTTGTGTATCAATTGATCCAAGAGTTGAGAGTTCTGTTTTAAGAACATCATCAAGCTGAGCGATAAGTTCAGGAGAAACGAAATCGAGGTTGGCCACACGAAGCACAACTTCTGCTTGAAGACCTTCTGGAAGCTTGCGCAAGACATCTACTTTTTTCTCAACCGGCAAGTGAGCACAAATAAGCGCAATAGTTTGAGGATGCTCATTGATGAGAAAGTTAGCAAGAGTTCTTGTATCGACAAGCTCAAGAGATTCAAGTGTGTTATTTGTTCCAACATCTACAATCTGACCAAGGAGCTGCTTAGCTCGGTCTTCACCAAGAGTTGAAAGGATGAAATCACGCCCCTTATTTTCAGAGAAAAGAAGTTCCGCATCTTCATTGATTGAAGAGTAGAACTCTTCAAGGACTTTTTTAACCATCCAGATAGGAGATTTTGAAATAGAAGACATAGAGTTAATCATTCGCTTAACGTCATTGTCTTTCATATGTTTAAAAATAAGCTTCGTTGTCGTAGGACCCAAGGCGGACAACAAAATCGCAGCTTTTTCTTGTCCCGAAAGAAGTGCATACTGCACATCGGGATCAAGTGTTTTATCTTCGGCCATTGCTCTACTCCATTATAATCTTATGCAATTTCTTTTTGTGCCTCGTTAGCATGAATCATTTCATGAATAACTTGAGCTGCCTTACCAGGATTAGCCTCAACGAGGGAAATAATCTTCTCTCTTAGCATATTCCCTTCAATCTTCTCTGGATTGAGCTTATCTTCCATATTTGGAAGAACATCTTCTAGACCAGGAAGCTTTTGACCGGCCTGAATTTTTTCAAGCTCTTCAATTGTCTTAGGTAAGAAGTCTTCAATTGATTCAACCGTATTTTCTGTAAGCCACTGAATGAACGGACGGATAACCATAAAGAAGAATAACGTAATAAGAGCACCAATCATCAAGTATTTAGTAAGATTTTTAATAAGCTCACGGTTTTCACGTGCTCTCATAATCGCTTCGATTTCAGAAAGATCTTCCTTAGCGAATTCCATGTTTTTGATAACAAGTTTATCACCACGGGCCACTGAAATATTAAGAGCTGAAGCAACAATCTGTTGGAAGTTCTGAAGTTCATCTTCTGACCAAGCAGCGTACTTAGTCATATTAACGCCTTCTTCGTTAACCATCGGCATTCCCTCTTTATCAAGCATAGGAATGCGCTTTCCATCAACCATTACCGCCACTGAAATATTCTGAATTTCAGCTGTTGGTTTTTTTGAACGAGTGACAGTTGTAGGAACGGCCATATTTCGAGTGATAAGTGACTTATCAACATCATTTCTAGTTTCAGGAATACCAGGCTGAGGATTTTCACCAGGAAGATTTGATCTTGCCCCTGGAAGTCCTTGCGGAGACGGTCTTACACCGACCATCTTTTGCTCATTACGAACTTCAGAAACAACAGCTGCATTTTCGGAGTCATAAAGAGTTTGAGTTTCTGTTTTTTCTGTAAAATCCATCTTAATCGCGACTTTTGCGATTACTTTTCCATCACCAACAACACGAGCAAGAATCTCTTCAACTTTCTTTTCAAGTTGAGCATTCATCTTTGTCTCTAGAGCAATTTTATTGGCCGTTTCTGTCGACATTTGATCGCCATCATTTTCTGATAGCTTCTTCCCGCGAGAGTCAATAACGACAACATGGTGAGAGCGCATTCCGTCAACAGAAGATGAAACAAGGGATTGTATCCCCTTGATTTCATCAGAAGTCATCGTCACACCTCTATCCACATCAAGAACAACCGACCCACTTGGTGGTTTTCTTTCAGACACAAACGGTGATGATTCAGGAATAGAGAGGTGAACACGAGCGCGAGTCACACCTTTAATATGCATAATTGTTTTAACAAGTTCTCCCTCAAGGGCACGTTGCTTGTTAATTTTTTGAACAAAAGATGTTGTCCCAAAAGCTTGCTTATCAAAAACTTCATACCCCACTGTTCCAGTGAAGTTGACACCTTTTTTAGCAATCTCAAGACGCCAAATTTCTACTTGTTCCTCAGGTACCATGATCGTTTTCCCATCATCTTTTACCTGATATGAAATTTTTCCTTCTTCTAGCATTCTTGCAATAACAGCAGAATCATCTTTTCCAAGGTCAGTATAAAGAACCTTATACTGAGTCTTTGTTGCCCAAATAAGCATTGCTGAAACGGCAGCTATAAGTAGAATAGCTGACCCAAGCAAACCAATTCTTCGGGTAACATCCAAAGACTTGAAGAATTCGATAAAGTTACTAATTGTCTGTGATAAAATTCCGTTGTTCAAAGAATCCTCCTGATTCTTAAAACCCTAGCTACTCAAAGAGTAACTATATTTGCATTCTCATTACTTCTTTATAAGCTTCAATAACTTTAGAACGAATCTGATTCATTGTTCTAAAAGCAATATCAGCTTTTTCAACAGTAAGAAGAGTTTCGTGTAAGTTTTTACTCTCACCCGAAGCTAGTTTCTCCATTGCCACGTTAGCATCTACCTGCATTTTGTTAACACTGCTAATCGAGTCTTTAAGAAACTCACCAAAGCTCTTCGCTTCTCCTGCATTTTCTATGCCAGGAGTTTCAAGAGTATTGAAATTATCCGAAATCCCTGAATCGGCTTTTCTCACCCATCCATTGGCGTCGGCATTTCCTAATGTCTGCTGAAAGCTACCAATATTTTTAATCGACATTATCTATTCCTTAGTTACGGCCAATCTCGAGAGTTTTAGTTGCCATTTGTTTAGCAGTATTAATTGCTGTCACATTGGCCTCATAGGCCCTCTGAGCTTCAATCATATTCGCCATTTCGCTCATGACGTTAATATCTGGCATGGCCACATATCCCTCTTGGTTAGCATCTGGGTGAGTCGGGTCATATTTTAAGACAACTTTATCTGTATGAACCACTTCTGTTGCTTGAACAGTTTGTGAGTGTTCATCCAGTTCACCTTCAAGAATTTCTGAGAAACGTTCACGTGTAGGCTCAGCTCCAAATACCACCTCTTTCTTGCGATACGGGCCACCTTCATCTGTTCTTGTTGTTTGAGCATTTGCAATATTCGACGAATGAGACTCCATTCGTTTTCTTTGTGCCGCTAAACCCGAAGAGCTTACTCTTAAACTAGAGAGTAAATCCATTCACGCTCCCTTATTTCTCATTGTTGATGGCGTATTTCATTAAACCCATCTTTTTATTCACTAATTGAACTAAGGCATCGTACATCAATTTGTTCTCTGCCATTCTTCCCATCTCAGCTTCGGTATCAACTGTGTTCCCACTTTCTGAGACGACTCCATTCGGGTCCTCATAGATTTCAGGCTCTAAGTTATTAAATCCACCGTTACCAACATCGAAATGCCGCTCATCTGTGATATTCATCTGCATCTGACCATCAGTATCTAAAGCTCTTGCAAGAGCTTCCTCAAAATCTACCTTCTTCGACTTAAAGCCAGGTGTGTTGGCATTGGCAATATTCGAAGAAATAACTTCCTGTCTCATCTCTCGAAAGTTGAGAGCAGTCGTTAAAGCATTAAGAGTTTTGTCACTGACGTCCATGTACTTCTCCTCTAAATTCCTTAGAGACTAACGTAGGTTTACAAAGTAAGTTGCACCCTCTGAACGGTACTCATTAATCTTATTTCTAAGAGTTCTGATTGAAACACCAAGGATTTTAGCCGCTTGAGTTCTATTTTCAGATGTAAATACGAGAGCTTTTTTAATAAGAAGTTTTTCAGCATCACGAAGAGACATAAGTTTAACTCCATCTTCATCTTTTTCGAATGAAGTGAATTCAACACGTCTTTCACCTTGCTCAAGAGATTGAAGATCAACAATCCCAGAGTTCGCATTCGCTACGGCTTTTTTCATGAACGATTTAAGTTCAGAAACGTTTTGGTTCCAGTTGTATTCAGAAAGCTTGCGACAAGCTTCTGGAGCTAGGTCGATTGAATCAAGTGAATTTTCTTGGCAGTATTCAGAAACAATTTGGCGAGCAATCAATTCCACGTCTGTTCCTCTTTCTCTAAGTGGCATCAGATCAATCTGAACACCTGAGAAGTAAGTGAATAGAGCTCTTGTGAACTTTCCTGCACCAACAAGCTTCGAAAGATTCTTTGAAGTTGTAGCGATCACGCGAACGTCTAACTCATAGTCTGGCAGCTCTTGAAGAATATTATACAGTCGTTTCTGAAAATTTTCATCCAGTGCATCAATATTGGCAAAAATTACCGTACCACCGTTGGCAAGTTCTAGAACACCACGATTAAAGCGGCCTGTCTCTTCATCACGATGACCCAATACTTGTTTCTCAACTGAGGCTGTATCTGAAGCACAGTCTACAATTTCAATACGAGCACTTTTACGTACTGAATTTTGGTGGATATAAGTGGCCAGAGTTTTCTTTCCAGTTCCTGATTCAGCGTAAATGAGAACGGGTGTTTTTGTCACCGCCACATTACGTGCTGTCTCGAGAGACTTTAAAAACTTTGGATGATTACCTACTAGTGAGAAACCTGCTGTTAACATTAGACCTCCTGTCCGTTGTTATTGGGTTTATAGCTTGCGATTGCTTAACTCTAAACTTGTCAATTCACTCCGACACATTTCTTTAATATGTGAAGGAGAGCTCTTATCATTCATCAAAGTGGTGAGGACATCTTTTCCCTCTTTCACTCTTTCTGACTTAACTAATGATAAACCATAAATGTAGCTGATACGGGGAGTGTAAGGAGATTTTTGAAATTTCTCTCTAAAGCTCTTTGTCATCTCACTTAGCTCACTATAATTAGGTTTTTCGTCACCTGCCAGCGTCTCAATCAAAAGATACTGAACTCGCTCCGCTACATTCAAGATCGGTGCCGACTTTGATTTCCCTATGTCCTGGGCCAGGGCACGGACCACAGACTTGAAGCGTTCTTCGTCTTTTAACTGGTACAAAGACTCTACGTAACTCATCAATAAATCAGCCGTTTGACGAGGTGTAAGTTGGTTTTCAGGATTCTGTTTAATGAGGACTTTTTCGAAGTCTCCGATAGCTGGATTGTATTTCTTCTGGTGATAATTTATCACCCCCGAATAGTAAGAGTAGTTAATTGAGTCCCTTAATGACACTGGAAAAGTGGCCAAAAGTAGTCCAGCTTTCTCCCAGTCCTTTGAAACCACCAGCTTAATAAGGTTAAGCTCCTCTACCATTTCTGTGAGCTTGGTACTCTTTACACGGTCAACCCATTGAGGGAATAAACGCTCTTCTTCATTTCTTACGGCCTTGAAAGAATCATAGGCGCGATCAAAACTCTTATAAAGACCAAGTTTTAAGAATGAATCACAAATGACAAAGTTCATATAAGGGGCTTTGGCCACTTGAGACTCATACTTATCTTTATAAACTTCCCAAACTTTGACGGCCTTAGCGTATTTCTCTTCTAAGTATGATTTCTGGATAAGACCAAAAACAATCTCTGCTCCATCCCCTTCAAAGACTCTTCTCTCTGCTGGCTTGAGAGCATCTAGAGGAATTGTCGTAAGATAAGACAGTGCCTTGTCATAATCACGATCATTAATAAATGAACGAAGACGAGTTACCCACAAAATTTTCTTTAAATTAGCATCCAAGATTTTTGCTTCATCAGGAGACTGCTCTAGGAAAACAATAGATTCTTTATCAAGTGGATCCGGCTTAATCTTTCGGGCGGTTCTTAGGGCCACATACCTTACCTTCGCTTCATAGCGAGGCTCCGCAAGTGTTGAACGATCAATGGCATTTCTATAGAGAGTTAATGTTTGATCAATTGGTCGGTCTAAAATTTCATAGATAAGACCAATTCGTACTCTCGCATAGGGAGCACTGAGAGTATAAGAATACTCAGAAGTAAACTCATCAAACAGCTTAAGGGACTGTTCAAAATCAGCTTCTCTGAAAAGTGCCTCGGCGACATTGTAAAGGATCGCCGGATGAATAGGCTTAGTCAGTGATTTAGCAATTTGCTGATACTTTTTCACTAATGGCTGAGATTGGTTTTTTGAAAGCATAGCATATGAGCTATAGGCCATTCCAATTTGTGCCGGAAGAATAGACATCAATTTTTTATCTGAAAGAAATTCTTCGATTTTATCCACTTGCTTTAACTGGGCAAGCGAATAAAGAATGGCCTGAGCTGAGTAGATCACAAAATCTTGATCAAAATCTGATCTTGCCTCAACAAAGAACTCTTTGGCCGTCTGAAGGGCCTTCACATAATCATTATTGTCCAATGAGTACTGTAATGAATAACGATAGATAGCTGCTTTTAGCTCGTAATCATCAGTCTTACCTAAAATATTAGAAAGAATATTTAGTGCAGATTGAGTGATTCCCTTATTAGGCTTAGCGATATTGCCACGAAGAAGAGCATTGGCCTTGAGATATTCATTCCAAATGCTATTTTTATCAACCCCATACTTCTTTTTATAGAGATCAATAGACTTATTCATCAGACCATATTTATCTTTACGATAAAAATTAATCGAAAGTTGTAAATGGGCCTCTTTTTCATCTCCTAAGAACTCTCTATCTTTAATAGGATAAAGAGAATCAGGGATTTTACTCGCAAGGTTCACGTCTTTCTCAAGATTAGGAACCATAGGCAGGTAATCCCAAACAAAACTCGATCCATATCTAAAGTCGCGGTAATCAGGATTATTTTTAGAAACGTCTTGAGTGATAGGCTTAGTCACTTCTACGATAGGAAGAATCTTGCTTTCCGGACGAGGGGCAAGGATTTTTTTCTCAGGAGCGGCTACTTTCTTTAAAGGAATTTTTTTGACCTCAGGAAGAGGAAGTGGCTTCGAAAGAGCTGCCGTTCTTTCTGTGACAAGATCCTTATTAATCCAGAAATCAAGGATGTATTTGCGATCAACATCTCTATAAAAAGAGAATAATTCAATGGACTGGTCTTTTAACAGGATCGTAATGCTTGCCGGTTTGGCCGGAAAGTTCTCTTGAGAGAACTTCATCTCTTTAATATAGATTTGATCAGCCGTAATCTTTCCAAAGTCATAAACAAGTTTTTCAAATAATTGTAGATTAAGAGTTTCAACTGTTAATGTTTGATCTTTCTTAGTAATAAAGACTTGGTCTCTTGGAGCGATGATATTCCAGCGTAAATGAGTTTTGAAGACTTCTTGATTGAATGTATCAGCAAGCGACGTTTGAAAAACGCTTATGGTAAGGGCCAGTGCTGTCAAAATTTTTGGCAACAATTTCATTTAAGAAGACTTCCTGTCTTTATATAGGCCAAAAAACCACATCCATATGGTCTTTTTTTCCTAGTTACTTTTTCATTGTAGCGTGATTTTGATTTTCTAAAAGATAAATTTTTCCCATAGGCAAAAAAATCCTGTCGATACTTTGACATGAACTTATCTGTTTAAGTGTTTACAATATTTTATATAAGATAAATCTCATTCCCGTGTGAAGTGCTAAACTATTATGAAATTTATACCCCTCCTTTTAATCCTAGTTCTCGTCGGTTGTTCTTGGCTTGTTCCAAGTCCCAAAAAATCTCAGTCGGCCAAAGGTGTTCAATACAAGCTACAATATAAAGGATCTGACTGGTCCCCAATTAAACAAGATCAATCCGACTATGTTTTTCAACATCAGAATGGAACAACGATCATTATTAATAGCTTCTGCGGCGAATTTCAAAACGACCCTCTTAAGCAGATGGCCGAAAAAACCTTCAATGGCCTTGATAATATTAAAAATATCCAAGAGAAATCGATGACTGTTTTCAATCGTGAAGCCTACTCGATGCAAGCTGACGGTGGACTGGATGGAGTAACGGTCAATATTAAAGTCATTAATATGAGACGCAATAATTGTTACTTCGATTTTGTTAGAATCACTCCTAATGGGATTAAGCTCATCGATAATCAACCTGAAGATTTTATCAACCAGGTGGAGTTTTTATTATGAAGTTTTTCGTCAACTTCATTAATAAGAAGATGGAAAACAATCTCCAATTAATTGGAGAAATCTTTTGGTTTTTTATTGATTACCTTAAATGCCTTACTTCTCGTCCATTTTATTGGGGACGACTTTATCAGCAAATCATAGAACTAGGTATTGGCTCACTCTCGATTACCCTTGTGATTGGTTTTGTAACCGGCCTCGTGATGACTTTACAGTTCGGCTACGGGCTAACTAAATTTGGTGGAGTTCTTTACGTCCCTGCGATCGTTTCACTCTCTTTATTAAGAGAGCTTGCTCCGATCTTTACCTCGCTTCTTATTGCAGGAAGAATTGGCTCAGGAATTTCAGCTGAAATCGGGGCGATGAATGTCACTCAACAGATTGATGCCGTCAGGGCCCTAGGAACATCGCCGGTGAGAGTTCTCGTCGTTCCAAGAGTCACAGCCGCTATTATTTCTCTACCTCTTCTCGGTGTTCTCTCCGGATTCATGGGAATCATCGGAGGAGGAATTATTGCTTACACAGAATTTAATATGCCCCCAGGTTTTTACATCAATAAAGTTCTTTCAACGATTAGATTTATTGATGTTTTTGGTGGCTATTTTAAATGTATGTTCTTTGCCGTGGTGATCACTATTTTGGCCTGTTACAGAGGATTTAATACAAAAGAAGGTACGCGTGGAGTCGGAAATGCCTCTACTTGGGTTGTTGTAAGAAGTTCGATTGTTATTCTCGTGTCGGATTTCTTTTTAAGTAAAATTTTAATTTTATTATTTGATTAATATATGAAAAGTATTCTTACCATAAAACACATTCAGAAAAGCTTTGGAGAGAAACAAGTCCACAAAGATGTCTCTTTTGATTTATATCAAGGTGAGACTCTTGGTCTTCTTGGAAACTCAGGAACAGGAAAATCAGTTCTTCTGCGCTCCCTCATCGGAATAGAAACTGCTGATAGCGGTGAGATTTATTTCAAAGGTCAGAGGATTGATCATCTCAAAGAAGAAGAACTCTTTGCTATTCGAACCCAGATTTCTTATTCATTTCAATATAACGCTCTCTTCGATTCAGATAGCGTGTTTGAAAATATTGCTTACCCACTCTTTGAGCATACAAGACTAACTGAAGATGAAATTCATCAGAAAGTAACACATGTTCTCAAAGAGGTGAACCTCTCCGGAACGGAGGCACTTCTCCCTTCTGATCTTTCAGGGGGAATGCAAAAACGTGCAGGGATTGCAAGATCCATTGTCCTGGACCCCGCCATTATTCTTTATGATGAACCAACTGCGGGTTTAGATCCTATTAATGTTGAAAATGTTTGTGATCTTATTAATAAATTCAAGGCCAAAGGAATTTCATCTATTCTTTGTACCCACGATATTCCTGCCGCTAAAAAAGTTTGTGATCGACTTATTATTCTTGATGAAGGACGCGTGGCCTTTACGGGGACAGTGAGTGAATTTGAAAATTCAGATGATGCTGTAGTAAAAAAGTTTTTAATGAACCATTAAGGAATTGATATGAGAAAGCGTGATCAAAAAAATCTTATTAAAGTTGGCCTTTTCCTCACGGCCCTGACCTTTATCATGATGGTCATGGTGGTTCTGATTGGAAAAGAAACTTCTTTTTTTATTCCGAAGGTTGATCTTTACGCTGAAGTAAAGTCCGTTGGAAATTTAAAGCCAGGGGCCTATGTCGAGCTACGTGGAATTCGTGTCGGCTCAGTCACCCATATTGATATTATTTCAGAAGAAGAAATTGGACTCACTATTCGTATTACTGAGACACATTTGAGATGGATTAAAAAAGATAGCCGTATCAGTATTTCAACAGCTGGACTTCTGGGAGATAAATTTCTAGAAATCCTAGGTGGAAGTAAAGACTCTCCTCAGTTCAATCCCCTTACAGACAAACTCGAATCTGAAGAACAAATGGACTATAAAAAGATTGTCATTCGTGGAGAGAGTATTGCCTCAAAGGTTGAAAGAATCCTCGATAAAGTTGATACCATCCTCACAAATATGGATGATGGTAAAAATCTCGTGGCCACGATTAATTCTCTTCATAAAACAAGTCTTAATTTTGAAAAAGTCTCCCGCGAACTTAGTAAGGCCCCTATTGCAGCAAGCTTTGTAAAGATGGATAAGACGATGAGTCGCATGGATGGAATTATATCTAGAATTGAAGAAGGCCCAGGAACAGTGCACTCACTTGTGTATGATGATGGTCTTCACGAAGACCTTCGCGCCCTCCTAGGTGGAGCGCAGAGGAATAAAGTTATTAAATACTTTATTCGTCAATCGATCGAAAAATCAGAAAGGCAGAAAGCGGATCCCTAAAGCGAGGACGGCCAGCATAACTGCACTTACCCAAACCACAGGATGAATCACTCGGTTCATATAAACTCCTTACTCTAAGAGTAGAAACCTAATCTGAACTTTCGTCAAAGGTGCTTTTTGGCACTCGTCGCAAATGTATGATGTTAGTTTTTTGAGTGGGATTCTTACAAAGATGGGTAGTGCCTGAAAGACACTACCCTGTAAAACGGACTAACCTTCTAGGTTTTTCTTTTTCATTTTTTCAATCAACGTTGTTCTGTTGAGTGCCAGAAGTTTTGAAGCTTGGTTCTTATTACCTTTAGTGCGGCTCATGGCCTGGATAATAAGTGAGTCTTCAATATCTGAGAGAACTTGCTTCAAATCAACACCAACTTCAGGGAGCTCAAAAATAGTTTTGTATGTTTGAGTTGCTAAAGGATTTGATCTGAAAATTTTTGCAGGAAGATCCTCTGGAAGAATTTCATTTCCACCGCGAAGAATAACTAGACGCTCAATCACATTCTCTAACTCACGAACGTTTCCTGGCCAGTCATAACCAAGAATCAAATCGAGTGCTAAAGGAGAGAAGCTGATCTCATTACTTCTATCGGCCGAAACAAAACGGTCTAGGAAATAACTAATCATGAGTGGAATATCTTCACGACGCTCTTTAAGGGCCGGCATTTTTATAGGAATAACATTCAAGCGGTAGTAAAGATCTTCTCTAAACTTTCCTTCTTGAACTGATTTCTCAAGATCACGGTGAGTAGCACAGATCACGCGAGTATCAATTTTAATACTCTCACTTGATCCTACCAGCTCAATAGAGCGCTCTTGAAGAACACGAAGAAGCTTTACTTGAAGGAGAAGAGGCATGTCACCAATCTCATCGAGAAAGATTGTTCCCTGCTCGGCCATCTCAAAGCGACCTTTGCGGTTTGAAATAGCCCCTGTGAAAGCTCCTTTCACATGGCCAAAAAGCTCACTCTCAAGAAGATCGGCCGGGATCGCTCCACAGTTCACTGAAATACGGTTTTTAGCGGCACGGTTTGAAAGGCGGTGAATGGCCGAGGCCACTAGCTCTTTTCCTGTTCCAGATGGTCCAGTGATAAGAATAGTCGAGTCGGTCTTAGAAACCTTCTCAATACGCTCAAAAACATCCTTCATCTGCCTTGATCTTCCGACCATGCCATGAAACATGTCTTCAACTGTAGGACGTTCTAATTTGATTTTTGAAGGCAATCTCGATCGTGGCTTATCCGAGAAAAGTCCCTCTGGGCCTACCACATCGTCAGAAAATTGCTGTTGGTACTTATTTTGAAGGGCCTGAATAACCAGGCGCTTTAAAAAATCGAGTTCAAATGGTTTGGTGAGGTATTGGAAAACACCTTTTTTCGTGGCCGCAATGGCCGTTTCAACTGAGGCAAAACCAGTCATCACTATTGAGACAAAATCAAATCCCTTATCTTTCAGGATATCAATCAGAAGAAGTCCATCAGAGCCCTGCCCTAATGAGATATCTGAAATTAAACAAAAAGGCTCATCCTGATCGTGAGTTTTAGCAAACTCCATCAAACAGTCTTCTGCATTGGAATAAAGATAAGTTTTGGCCTTAAGGACTTGCTCTAAGTACTTCTTGATACTCAGTCCCAAAAGCTTGTCGTCTTCGACAATAACTATCGGGGGTAAATCAGTCTGCGCCTGCTCAAAATTTGAGTGGAGAAAATTCATATCGTTCATGGGTGCCTCCACCGTCAAATTTACCTTTACCCGAGTTCAGGTGTCAATTTCTAGACTCTGACTAAAGTAAGCAAAATCAAGGTGTTAATGAGGAAGTGTCAAATGTAAGACTTTTTTTAATCAAGAATATACGAGCGATGCCAATCACGGACGACACGGACTGACTTTTCGGGGCCCCCGGCCCAAATATAAAAGCAATTGCAGATAGCTCCAAAAAGCAGAAGGAGCATACAAAGTGTGACTGTGGCCTTCTTCTTTTTAAGCCAAAAAAGATAACCAAACTCCGCACCCAAGATCATGATGGGAGTGGCCCAAAAAGGTGTGTGTCGGATAATAAAGTAGAGTTCGGTCATGATGGTTATTGTATCGGATTATCGGATGAAAACTAGACTTAAAAAAAAGGCCCTCTTGCGAGGGCCCTATGAAAACTAGAAAATTGATTTAAGTTTTTCGGCCATATCTGTCTTCTCCCAAGTAAACCCTGTAGAAGATGTACGTCCAAAGTGTCCATAAGCAGCAGTCTGAGAGTACATTGGCTTAAGAAGATCTAGGCGCTGAATGATGGCCTTAGGTCTCATATCAAAAAGCTCATTAACAGCTGCTTGAAGTTTAAGCTCATCAACTTTTGCCGTTCCGAATGTGTTCACAAGAAGTGACATAGGCTTTGCTACACCAATAGCATAAGCTACTTGAACAAGAGCGCGCTCAGCAAGACCAGCGGCTACTACGTTCTTAGCAATATGACGAGCAGCATACGCAGCTGAGCGGTCAACTTTTGAAGGATCTTTTCCAGAGAAAGCTCCACCACCGTGAGCTCCGTGTCCACCGTAAGTATCAACGATGATTTTACGCCCTGTAAGACCACAATCTCCCATCGGTCCACCAATCACAAAGCGACCAGTTGGGTTGATGAAGAATTTTGTATTTTTATCGATAAGGTGTGATGGAACAGTTTTCTTAATCACTTCTTCCATGATTGCTTCTTCGATTTGTTTTTGTGAAAGCTCTTCTGCATGCTGAGTAGAAACAACAATAGCATCAAGACGAGAAAGTTTTCCGTCTTTGTATTCAGCAGTTACTTGTGTTTTTCCATCTGCGCGAAGAAGTGGAAACGTTCCGTTCTTTCTGATTTCAGAAAGACGGTAAGCAAGCTTATGAGAAAGATCAATTGTCATTGGCATAAGAGATTCAGTTTCGTTAATAGCGTAACCGAACATAAGACCTTGGTCTCCTGCTCCCATATCAAGGAATTTTCCTTCACCTTCGTTTACACCAACAGCGATATCTTGAGATTGTTTTCCAAGGGCGATTGTCACACCACAAGTGGTGGCATCGAATCCTTTATCAGAGTGGTCGTAACCGATTTTTTTAATTGTTTCGCGAACAGTTGCGTTGATATCAACATTGGCCCCAGTTGTTACTTCACCAGCAACAACAACAAGTCCTGTCGTGATGAGAGTTTCACACGCTACACGAGACTTTGGATCTTGCGCTAACATAGCATCAAGAATTGCATCAGAAATTTGGTCAGCAATTTTGTCTGGGTGTCCTTCAGTCACAGATTCTGAAGTGAACATGTAATCTTTTAACATAGTTAGCTCCTTAAAAAGCATGGCGGTGTATGTGTTTTCTGTCTAAATAAATAATAAACTAGTCGGCGAGTTATACACCTCTTAACACACACAAGCAATAAGGATTTTTGATCAATTGGTGCCAGCTACCTTTTGGTAAAATAGCGAAAAAGATGAGGGTTTCGATAGTTATAAAAAACCTGCTGACCAGCAGCTTCTTTGAGGGCAAATGTGCGCTCATTAAATTTGAGGACTTGATAGATTTCTCCAACAGGATCAGTAAAAGAATAGAGATAAAGATAATCACCTTTCTTAAAACTCTCTCTCAATGATTCTTGTTCAGTCGCTAGAAGTCCGGCGCGCTCTGGATAGGGACCATAATTATCCCAAATCGTTTCCATGTGGATTCTTCCCACCATACTGGCCCGAGAAAAATAGCGAGTGGGTGTGAATGCTCCTGGTTCATCTTTTAAAGCGCGTAAAGCAATTTCAATATTTTCATCACGAAGCCTGCGAGCTGACGTTGCTTCATCTGGACAAAAAATATTAACGACTCCTGGAATATAATAATAACTAAATGAAAACTCACCCTGCTTAAAAAGGGCATTCAACCACTTCCCATCCTTAATTTCTTTTTTACTCATCTTTTTAATCAGATAAGGATAAATCAATTCTGACTCAGAAATTGTCAGATATTTCGGCTTATCCAGCCTGTTCATAACCACCTTACTCACATCAATTCTCTCAAGAGCATCTTTCCCATCAACTGGCCCTACTTCATTGAGAAGAATTGTTTCAAGAACATAAACCGCTTTCATCAGTTCATTTCTTGAGTACCAGTATTTGTAAACCTCAGCTTCTTTCTCATACACAAAATCTTTCAAGGCCAAAGACGCCTTCATATAATTTTTGATGAGCTCACTACTTTTTTTCTCGTTTTCTGGTTTAGTGAGAGAAGAATAAAACTCGTATCCTTCTTGCACTCGTTTTTCCCATTCTGTGAGTCTTTCAAGAGCACGATCCTTGCCACGTGCAAGTTCGGATTCAATTTTATCTAAAACAAACTCCAGATCATATCTAGCGTCTTCTGTTTGGAAAAAACCATGTTCACGGAGTTCAAAATAAACAGTATCAAGAGTAGTGCGGAGATAGAGATCTGGTGAAGTGTGATCTTTGTTATAAGCACCATCTTCATGAATTTTACGATAGAAAAAAGCGTAGTTTGCTTTCTTTTTATCTTCAGGTTTTAAACTTTCTTTATAGACATCATGAATCTTTCTGTTCTTAAGATGATCCATCGGAAACTTGTAATTCGTGAGGAAAGAGAGATCAGATGTTAGCTTGTCGTACTCTCTTTTCATCTCTGTTAAAAGCTTTAACGAGGCCTGACGAGATTTTGTTTTCAACTCTTCGTCATCCGACAACTCATCTTTTTTAAGATCAAGAAGTTCTTTTTGAATAGAGCGAAGTTTTAAGGTTACGCTCTTTTTTGGCCAGGCCTTAGTTTTAACAATACTTTTCTGGCTTTTTATCCAGGCGAGCTTTTGTTCAATTTCAGGCAAGAGCTCTTTAATCGTCTCTTTATCAACCTCTCCACCATACTCAGGAATCCAGTAACCGGTCCCGCGGTAAGCCTTAAGCTTTTCTTGAAATTTTAATTCGTCATTTTTACTACAAAGTTCTGCTCTAAACTTTTTGTACTCTTTAAGATAATCGGCTTTATGAGACGCGATATCCCCCGTCCACTTAATCGAAGTGGCGCATGAGACAGAGGTCACCGAAAGAAGAATAAGACTAATTGTACTTTTGAAGTTCATTAACAAAACTAGATTCCCATAGACCCAAACAAGTCCTGTTACTTAAGACAAGAAGAACAGCATTCTTTTCTTTCATGTCATTAATTGAAGCTCGTAGCTCGTTTAAATTTGTGACAACAGCAGATGGAATCTTCTTTCCAATCTCTGCGTTTAAAAGATTCACATCTAAATCCTTGCCCCCTAGAGCAGTCGTAGGAAGATCAGCCTTAGCAATAATCACTTTATCAGAAAGGGTCAACGAATCACGAAATTCATTTTGGAAAAACGATGATCTTGCTGTAGCAGAGATCGGTTCAAAGATTGTAATAATCTTTCTATTTTTAAAACGTGATCTGATGGCATCAAGAGTCACTGTGATAGCACGTGGATGATGAGCAAAATCATCTACCACGACCATATCTTGAAAAATTCCTCTAACTTCTTGACGACGCTTAACCATCTCAAGATTTTCACAGGCCTTTTGAACGTCAGCAACTTTAAATCCTTCAGCAAGAAGGAAGAGAACGCATGAAGTAAGATTGAGAACATTGTGTCCACCAACAACATTCGTGTTAATAGCAACCAATTCACCATTCCACTTCACATTAAACTTAGAACCATTCTCAAAATTTTCAACATTATGTGGTCCATGATCTGAATTGGCCCCATAAAGATACCAAGACTGAGATGGATTCTTATCTTTATACTCATGATAAAGTTTCATGGCCGAAGCATACTCTTGGTTAAAGATCATTTTTGATTTTATTGAAGGAAGAATGGCTCGAAACTCATCTTCAATTTTTTCCACTGATGAGAAGATATCAGCGTGATCAAATTCCAAAGAAGTAAGAATCATATTCTTTAGTTCATAGAGTCTAAATTTAGAAATTTTATGGAAATAAGCTGAATCGTATTCATCAGATTCAATCACAAAATACTTGTCCCCTAATTTTGAGGGATCACGCCCTTCAATAATCCCCCCCACTAGATAGCCTGGATTCTGGCCAAGGTTTTCGAGAAGCTTCGTCATAAAATAAGTGGTTGTCGTTTTTCCATGAGTACCAGCGATACCCACAACATTTTTACTCTTTAAAACAAGAGAACCTAATGCTGAAGGAAATGAAGTAAATGGCACTCCCGTTTTTTCAATCATACGAGCGGCTTCTGCCTTACCTGAAACAGAGTTACCCACAACAATAAGATCATACTGTTTTAAAAATTCAGGAGTCACTTGATCTAATTTAAAAAGAGGAATTCCTGTTGTTTCTAAAAAAGTACTCATCGGAGGATAGAAAGCAGAGTCTGCTCCTTCCACCTGAAAGCCTGCTTGCTTAACAAGAACTGCGGCGGGTCCCATGCCGGCCCCACAGATTCTATAAAAGAATACTTTTTTTATTTTAGAGGCATTTTTAATAAGGTCATCTTGTGAAATCAGATTCGTTAAATCCATGTTCTATCCTTTAAGAATTTGCTTACTATTCTAGCAAAATCTTTGAATAGAGACGACAAGAGAAAATACTTGAACTATCGAGTCAGGTTAGAGCGTAATTGGCAATAGTTCACTAGTTTTTGAGCAATACTCTTAGCAATGCCCCCGTAATCAGATCTGTACTGCTTTTTCCATGGAGAATCAGTCTTCGGACAGTGAGCAAACTCAGGAATGATATGATTCAGTTTGGCCGAAGAAAGAACTCTACTGCCCACCTCTTCTGTCCAAGAAGCACTCATTCTTCCACTTTCATACTCACTTAAGGCCATATCAAAATTAGTGTAAATCACCTGAGAAGATTTTGGCAGATCACGATTCTGAATAGGTCTAATATAGATGGCCAAAACTCTTTCCGGGTAATTTTTAGAAAAATAATCGTACACTTCAGGATCCATCCCGACATCATCACCCATAAAGATAAAATCATCATTATTGGTCTTCATCACTTCTAAAATCATTCTAATTTTATAAGTAAGCTTATCTTCCTTCACCAAATAATTTTTAAGAATAATAGATGTATAATCAATCTGATGTTTTTTTAAAGTTGTTTGGATTTTTAATCTAAGAACTGTTGGAGAAGCAGAAAGAATATGTTGCTCATTAGTATAGCTTTCCAGTCCCATCCAAAACTCGGTTGTCCCTACAAAAACATCTGACCTGAAAGCAGCATTTAAAGCACCATCGATTTCATCACCTGAATTTGTAATTTTAAGGGTATCATCGAGATCACTGACAACCGTGATTCCGGCGAAAGAAGTAAAAGAGAGTCCCAAAATAAAAAGACTAAGGATTAATTTTTTCATTCTTGGATACTAGAAAAATTCAAACAACTTGAAAAGCTACTTTGCCCACACTAACTCACCGATACCTCGACGAATTTCATTAAGACCGGCCTTATCGTACCAATATTTCTTAGTCCCATTAGTCAAAATAACATGACCTCGCCCAAGATCAGGATCGATCCAAACGGATGTTCCAGTAAATCCAAGATGGCCAAAACTCCCTTCATGACAGCCTTTACCGGCCAAAGTCTCTTGAGGGTTAACCACTCTATCCCATCCAAATGAAAACCTATGAGAATGTTTTTTAAGATCAGCTGAAACTTGTCCAATAAAATCAGAACTCTCCTGATAGTTAAGAAGAGTTTGGGCCACACCTTGAACTGTTCCAAATAAACCTGCATGAGAGCAAAACGTTCCAATAGTATAGGCATTGGGATCATGGACCTCAGAGAAAATGGGACGTCCATTTCTCACTCCACACTCCGGAGTCGGCACCCATGAAGGAAGATCTAGCCAGTTCATCACATTTTTATCCCAAACTTTCTGGCAAATACTTTTCATTGTCTGTGATGATTTCTGTTCGTAATCAAGCATGACTCTCAAAGCAGAGTAATCAGAATAAAGAGTTTCACTTTCTTTGATTGAGTATGACTTAATTATTTCTTCCCAACCTGTATGGGGGAGTAACCCCCAGGCCGGAAGACCACCGCGATGATTCAAACACAAAATCATTTCAGCGGTAAAATTTTTAGGATCAAGAAAATAGGAGAGAGAGTTTGTCAGCGTTTTAGTGACTGATGCGAGATCAAAAAAAAGAACTGGGTCTTTAGTCACATTTAAATGATCTTCAAAATTTGTTATTTCAACACATTCAAATTGTTTTGTTTTAAAATCAATAATACCGACGGCAAGAGCATCAAACTGTTGATGAGGAAGAAGTGTTTTAGAAAACTGAATAATTTCGTTCATCATTTTAAAACAACGTCCAAAGAAGTAATGTCACTATTGATAACAGTATATATGTAAATGCTAGCGTATATGAATATTTATTTCTGACAACAAATAGAGTAATACTCATTTTCGAAATAAAACCGGCCATGACTGAAACCATAATATGATGATAAGCCTCATTCATGGTTATTATCCCTTGATCAACCAACGTCACTTGCGCCAAGGCCACTCCATGAGTTTCAAAAAGGCCTCCCACAAAAGAAACGAGCAAAGGTCCATTGGGGCTGATCTGATCTTTGAGAATTGATGTGATAAAGATAAATCCAGCAAGAAGAAAGGCCAGTTTAATGGCCTCCAGAGGGCGTGGAAACAAGACTTCCTCTGATTCAGAGGATTTAAAATCTTTTAGATGATAACGATGATAAATCATACAAATCATAAGAATGATAAAAACCGGTCCGAGAATACTTAATCTCTTGAGTAGCTCAGATTCATGAATACCAATGATAAAAAGAAGCTCGACCAGACTTGCAAAAATACCGGTGAGAGAGCTTAAAAGTAAAATATGATAAAAAAAATGACTATTTTTTTTGAGTGAGTCTTGAGCATTGGCCAGAGTCAAAGCAGTACTACTAATCATCCCTTGAAAAAAAGCAGAAAAGAGAACGCCTCTTTTAGAACCAATTTTCTTTTCAATAAGATAAGAAAATATCTGGATGCCATAAATGGTTAATGAAAGAGAAATTATTTTTTGAAACATAAGTGAGGGAAAAAAATGAGGCCCAATTCTGGGCCTCGACCTTTTTATTGTTTGAGTACGGCTTGTGCCGCGGATAAACGAGCGATAGGAACTCTGAATGGAGAACAGCTCACGTATTCTAGTCCAATTTGATGGCAGAATTCAACCGAAGCTGGCTCTCCCCCATGTTCTCCACAAATCCCTGCATAGATTGCTGAATTTGCTTTTTTTCCTTCAGCGATAGCATGCTTCATTAAAAAGCCTACTCCGTCGCGGTCGATTGAGACAAATGGGTCTTTGGGATAAATATTGCGAGCGACATAGACTGGCAAGAACTTTCCAGCATCATCGCGAGAAAGTCCGAAAGTCGTTTGAGTCAGATCATTTGTTCCAAACGAGAAGAACTCCGCTTCAGTGGCGATCTCTCCGGCCATAATACAGGCCCTTGGAAGCTCCAGCATCGTTCCCATTTTGTACTTAACTACTTGATTTTTCTCTTTAAAAACCTTCTCAATCTCGGCCTTACACTCATCTTTAATGATTGAGTATTCACGAAGCTCAGAGGTCAGAGGAATCATGATTTCTGGGAGTACCTTAACCCCAGCTTTCTCTGCTTCAATGGCGGCTTCAATAATGGCGCGGACCTGCATCAAATAAATTTCAGGATAAGTCACGGCCAGACGAACGCCACGATGCCCAAGCATCGGATTGAATTCATGGAGGGCCTCGTTTCTCTCTTGAATATTTTTCATCGTAAGACCTAAAACTTCAGCGAGCTCTTTCATATCTTTTTCAGTATGAGGCAAGAACTCATGAAGTGGTGGATCTAGAAGACGAATATTGGCCGGAAGACCATTAAGTTCTTTAAAGATTCCTAAAAAGTCTGAACGTTGAAATGGAAGAAGTTTATCCAGTGCTTTTTTTCGATCTGTTTCATTTTCTGCAAAAATCATTTCACGAACTGCAAGAATTCTCTCTGGAGCAAAGAACATATGCTCAGTACGACAAAGACCAATTCCTTCAGCACCAAACTGAATAGCTGCTTTAGTGTCTTCAGGCGTATCAGCATTGGTGCGAACGCGTAGGCGACGAATATCATCGGCCCATTTCATAAAGATAGCAAAATCAGAAGTGATTTCAGCTTTAATCGTAGGAATGAGTCCTTCGTAGATCTCTCCACTTGCCCCATCAAAAGTGATATTATCGCCTTCTCTATATGTTTTGCCTTTCACAACCATCGTCTTTGACTTCGCATCAATAACAAGAGCAGTACATCCAGCGATACATGGTTTTCCCATCCCACGAGCAACCACCGCTGCGTGAGAAGTCATTCCTCCACGTGCAGTTAAAATACCTGCCGCCGCGGCCATTCCACCAATATCCTCAGGCGAAGTTTCAGCACGAACAAGAAGAACTTTCTTTCCATTCTTCGCCCATTCTTCAGCTTCATGAGATTCAAAAACAATTTGTCCTGAAGCTGCTCCTGGAGAAGCAGGAAGTCCCGTCGCAATCACAGTTTTCTTCGCTTTTGGATCTAAGCGAGGGTGAAGAAGTTGATTGAGATCTTCTGGCTGAATACGTAAAAGAGCTTCTTTAGGAGTGATGATTTTTTCATTCACGAGATCAACAGCTACTTTTAAAGCGGCAGCCACAGTACGTTTTGCATTTCGTGTTTGAAGAATGAAAAGCTTTTTATTTTCAATCGTGAACTCGATATCTTGCATATCTTTATAATGAGCCTCAAGAGTCTTATAAGTTTTAACCAGCTCATCATAAGTTGGCTTCATCACTTCTTCTAACGTCTTTTGATGTTTATTTGACTCATTCTTAGAGCCATTATTAATTGGGGCCGGAGTTCTAATCCCCGCCACCACATCCTCTCCTTGAGCATTAAGAAGATACTCACCGAAGAATTTATTCTCACCGGTTGATGGGTCACGTGTAAAACAGACTCCCGTGCCACAGTCTTCTCCCATATTTCCAAATACCATTGATTGAACATTAACTGCTGTTCCCCAGTTATGAGGAATATTATTCATCTCACGATATTTAATAGCGCGATTATTATTCCATGATCCAAATACCGCTGCGATGGCCTTCCATAATTGCTCCATCGGATCTTGAGGAAAAACCACTCCGTGATCTTCTAAAAGAACAGCTTTATAAACATCTACTAGCTCTTTTAGATCATCAGCAGTCAAGGCCGTATCTTCATGAACTCCACGAGCTTCTTTTAAATCTTCTAAATTTGATTCAAGAATTGAAGTGTTGATTCCAAGAACAACATTTGAATACATCTGAATAAAACGACGGTAAGAATCATACGCAAAACGTGGGTTATTTGTTTTTTTGGCCATTCCAAGAACAGACTGATCATTAAGACCAAGGTTGAGTACTGTATCCATCATTCCAGGCATAGAAGCACGAGCTCCTGAACGAACAGAAAAAAGAAGAGGGTTATTCACATCTCCGAATTTTTTCCCTGTATAATTCTCTACCCATGCCAGCGCTTCTTTTACTTGAGAAACGATTTCAGGAGCAAGTTTTTTATCTGTCTTGTAGTAATCTAAACAAGCTTCAGTTGATACAGTAAACCCAGCAGGGACATTGAGTTTCATAGCACACATCTCAGCGAGGTTTGCCCCCTTACCGCCAAGAAGGCCTTTCATCTCTTTGTTACCTTCCGTGAGTTCTTGAGAAAATTTATAAACCCATTTTGTCATGACCTTGTCTCCGTCAATTATTGATTAAAGATCAAATGTATTTTTTAAATAAGACTTCACTTTATCAATTGAAACTCTTTCCTGAACCATGGTATCGCGATGACGAACAGTCACTGCATTATCTGTTAAGGTATCAAAATCAACTGTTAAACAAGCCGGTGTTCCAATCTCATCTTGACGACGATAGCGCTTCCCAATTGAACCTGCTGTATCGTATTCACACTTATAATCTTTCTGAAGATCTGCCAGAAGTTTTTCTGCCACACCTTCAAGTTCTGGTTTTTTCATAAGAGGCATGACAGATGCTTTAATCGGAGCAAGAGATGGTTTGAATCTCATCACCACTCTTTCTTTTTCTGCATCTCCTGGAAATTCCGTTCTGTAAGCATCACTCATTACAGCGAGCATACAACGATCACATCCCACAGATGTTTCAAGGACGTAAGGGATGAACTTCTTATTGCCGTCTAGTTGATCAACATACTGAAGATTTTTCTTTGAGTACTCTTGGTGATTTCTTAAATCAAAATCTGTACGAGAATGGATCCCTTCCATCTCTCCCCAACCATGAGCAAATTGATATTCAATATCGAAAGCTGCATCAGCATAGTGAGCTAACTCATCATGCTTTTTCCAACGAAGTTTCTCTTCTCTAAGACCATTTTCCAGGTGCCACTTCCAACGGATTTCTTTCCACTGCTCCATTGCCTCCATCTGTGTTCCAGGTTTAATGAAGTATTGCATCTCCATTTGTTCAAATTCACGAGTTCTAAAAATGAAATTACCCGGAGTAATTTCGTTACGGAAAGCTTTCCCAATCTGAGCAATTCCAAAGGGAAGCTTTCTTCTCATTGTTGTTTGAACATTTAGAAAGTTAACAAAAATTCCCTGAGCTGTTTCTGGACGAAGATAAACCAGAGCGGAAGTATCTTCAACAGGTCCCATTTGAGTTTTAAACATAAGATTAAAATTTCTTGGTTCAGTAAAAGAGTTCTTCTCTTTGCAAACTGGGCATGGAGCATTCAGATCAATATTATCTGCACGAAATCTACTCTTGCATGATTTACAGTCAACCATCGGATCAGTGAATCCATCAACGTGGCCCGATGCCTTCCATACAGTTGGATGCATAAGAATAGCTGCATCTACTCCGTCCACATCTGAACGGTTTGTCATCGCTTTCCACCATGTGTTTTTGATATTATTTTTTAGCTCAACACCTAACGGCCCCATATCCCAACACGAACCAAGACCTCCGTAGATCTCTGAACTTTGGAAAATAAAACCACGCTGCTTACAGTGAGCAACGAGATCGGCCATGTTTTGCAGATTCTGTTCTGACACAATGCACTCCTAAGTAATGGATAAGACACGAAATATTAACACAAGCAGAGAGTAAGCTCTAACAAGATTTCAGAGAGATTTTTGGGCTCAACGATGAAAAAACTCAGTTAAGTATTGTTTAGCCTTAGAACTCATGGAATAAATTAAGAATTCTTATGTCGTATCTCGAGGCAATGTTTACTAGAATAAAAACAGTATGAGTTCATTTTCAAAATTATCTCAAAAATATCGTCAGGTGCAGAGCGCTGAAGAGTTGAGTTTACTATTAGAGGAAAATTCCGAGTATCCCTGTCAACTTTGGTCTTCCATGACCAAACATCAGTTTCCGGTTAAAATGACTCGTGTAGGTGATCGCTTTGATATCTCAGTAAGTGGTAAGCACAAATCTGAAACAGTTTTTTTCGTTCATTGCCCGAAGCTTAGCTTTGCTATGAAATTCAAAACCATTGAAGAAAAAACTCAAGATAATCAAAAAATAATTTCGGCTTCTCTCATTAAATGGGTCCGTCCTGAGTACAGAGGAATGATCAGAAACAAAGTAGTGAAAACAAAAGCTTTCCTCTATGTTCATTCTGCCTCTGAGAAAAAGGTTATTACTGGTATCGTTAAAAATTTCAATTTTTATGGATGTCAGCTTCAATTTAATAAACAGTATGAAGAGGTCCTGAGAAAAATTGATCCCAAAAATATAGGCATCAAAATCAAAAGTGAAAACGAGATCTCTTATTATGGAAATCTTTGTTATCTTACGACCCAAAAAGACGATGTCTTTATTGGTATTCATTTCCCAGATGGATGTAGTGCAAAAGTTCAGTTTGATAGCTGGAGTTAGCTAGCTCTGATGACTACTTAACTCATAAAGCTTGTAATACTCGCCTTTCAGATTCATAAGATCAGCATGAGTTCCCTCTTCTACTTTACGTCCCTCTTTAAGCATCACAATTTTATTATAATCTCGAAGTGTAGAAAGACGATGCGCCACGGCCACAACAGTTTTATGGCTTGCCACTCGCTCCATGGCTGCTTGAACAATTTTTTCTGATTCATTATCAAGGGCCGAAGTCGCTTCATCAAAAAGAAGTACGGCACGATCCTTTAAGAAAGCTCTCGCAATCGTTAAACGCTGACTTTGACCACCAGAGAGACGGAGACCACGATCACCAATAGAAGTTTCTAGTTGCTGAGGAAGATCTTTAATGAACTCTCCGGCGTATGAAATATTCAAGGCATGATGAATTTCTTCATCCGTATGCTTATCACCTACAGTTAAATTTTCACGAACGGTGTCATTAAAGAGGAAAATATCCTGCGAAACAAGACCAAAAAATCTTCTGGTTGAATCAAGTGTGTACTCATTGATGTTTACACCATCGATAAGGATCGCGCCGTGCCTGACTGGATAAAGACGAAGAAGGAGGGCCACAAGAGTTGATTTGCCCGATCCTGAGAGACCTACGAGACCAACTTTTTCCCCTTTATTAATCACTAAATTAAAATGCTTCAGGACATCTCCTTCTCCGTAAGAGAATGTGACGTCTTTAAATTCAATTTGATGTTTAAAATCTGCAAGAATTTTATCTCCGGCATCATGCTCTTCTTCAACATCAAGCAACGCGAAAATACGATCACTAGCTGCTTTGGCCTGTCGAAGTTTATTATTGGCCTTGGCAAATTTTCTAATAGGATCCATAAACATCGCAAGGGACGCCACAAAAGAGATAAAACCACCAGTCGTCAAAGCTCCTGACGTAATTCGATGATGAGCAAAAACAATAACTCCTCCAAAAGCTGCAGAACCAATAAGTTCTACAAGTGGATGGGAATGTTCTTCGGCAGAGTTACTTTTTGTTCTGTGACCTAAGAACCGATTCTGAACAACTTCAAAACGATCTACAATATAATCGCGGAGATTAAAGGCCTTGATAATTTTTTGGCCCTGAAGAGTTTCTGAAACCACATGAGTCATATCGGCCACATCATCTTGAGCACGACGAACATATTTTTCAATACGTTTTCCAGTAAAATGAAATGTCACAACAAACAGTGGCGCGACGGCAAAAATAATCAAAGTCAGCTGCCAGTCATGATAGAAGGCCACACCTAATAAACTTAAAGCAGTGATAGGCTCACGAATAACTTCAAGCGAGTTTTTGAAAGCTTCGGCAAAAATAGAAGTATCGTTCATCATGGTTGAGATGAGATTTCCCTGTTTTTGAGTGGCATAATAGCTGGCCGGTAAGAACTGGAACTTACCGTAAATTTTTGAGCGAATTAGGCAAGTCGCTTGGTCCACTACCTGCCTTAGGCCAAAATAGTGATAAAACCTCAGTGGGTAATTAATAATCCCAAGTCCCACGAGGAGAAGGGCAAGATCCCGAGCGTTTTCAAAAGTTGAATTTGGTGAAAACCCCTTATCAAAAATATCTTTTACGAGAAAAGCTTCATAGGCCTTAATGAAAGCAAGAGGTAGGGCAAGTAAAGAGGCGAACAAAGCTTGCTTCCAAAATGGACGAAGGTATGGGAACATTATCTTAATAATATTAATCATAGACGATTATATTACTCATAGACAGGAGTCATGTAAATTAAAACGAAGAAAGCTATTTTCCTTGATCGTGATGGAACCGTGATTCTTGATAAGAACTACTTATCTCGCGTCGAGGATATTGCTTATTTCCCTGATTCATTTAAGGCCTTGGAACTTCTTCAACAATTGGGCTATGAGCTTTTTATTGTGACCAATCAGTCTGGAGTTGGCCGAGGTTATTTTTCTCTAGAAAATGTTTATCAAATCCATAGGCAGCTTCAGAATGACTTACGTGCCCAAAATTTGAAACCATATAAAGATTTTGCTATTTGCCCCCACTCTCCCGACGAGAACTGTGAATGCCGCAAGCCTTCTGGAAAAATGATTAAAGAACTCATTGAAAAATATCAGTTAAAAGCCGAGGACTGCTATATGGTGGGTGACAAAGACATTGATGCTGAGGCTGGAGAAAATGCAGGAATCCATGGGGTTATCATCAGAACATCAAAAGTGGAGGGCTATCTTCACTTTAAAAACCTTCTTCACTTTGCCGAATCACTTAAAAAGTAATCTGTAACTTCCAAGCTCCACCACCTTTAATTGATAGTGATGACAGAAATATTGGATAAGCTTATCGCAATCTTGAAAACTCACTTCACTAAAGTCATCGATTTGCTTAAATGATGTTTGATAGGCCAAAAGCCAACGTTGCCAAAGACCAAGATGATTCTCACCCTGAAAACAATTATGGCACGCAAAATGACCTTCGTTTGGGATGAACGAGAGGGCACTCACATCGTTGAGTGAAATTCCACAATAAACACAAGTTTGGCTATCAGGCATGATCCCTAAATGAAAAAGAAGTTTTACGAGGAAAAACCAGAGATGCTTGGCCGGTTTGAAATGATCCTGGGCAAGTGACTGATCAATGTAAAAAATCGCATTACTGGTAACGTTAAAGACACCCTCATGATCAGAACTTAACTCATGATCTTCTGGATGAAATTGAATAGCAGCCTTAGCGAGAAGTTCAAAATACAAGCACATTAAATAATAGGCATGAACATTAAAACGAATTTTGTGAGGGGCCCAAACTGTCTGATGAGACTCAGCAATCATCAGCTCAGCCCCTTCTAGTCTTTGCCGGTTTGTCTTCACGCGGAATTTAATCATATGGCCAAGCTCTAAAAGAGAAGGTTTTTGTTTTTTTCCTCCGCCCTGACCACCGTAAACATAAAAACTACCTGTCAGTCCATTACGTAGAATGGCCTTCACGATCAAGTCGCGTTCTTTGTAGGGAACTTTTCCGGTAATTATTCCTTCAAACTCCATGGACCTTCACAGTTAAAAAATGAATAGATCTTGGTTAAAAATTCTTCTCTTAACATAGCAATAAAACCAAGCAAACGACGAGAAGGTTTTAGATATTGCCCATCAAAAGTGAGTATTTCATAATTTTGTCCAGCTCGACCTCCTCGAGTCACCATTTGAAGCCAAAAGTCTTGATCATTTACTTTATAAGTAAAATAAACTCCCGTTATTTTAGGTAAATTTACTCCATGACTCAAAACAGTCGTAGAAATAATAACCTCAGGGGCGCTTGGGATAAGTGAGAGTTCTTGCTGAAAGGCCTTCCCTCCTCCACCCACACAGGACATGGAAAAAATATTCTTTTCTCGGCACCATCTTTCCCATTCATAAACTTCATCCCTATAAGCACAGAAAATCAGAAAAGTTCCCAGGTGAGAAGATTGAAGTTTTCTTTTTATAGTATCCTTGGCATCCATGAGTTTTGAAGGATAAAAAATGATCTTCTGAGGAGGATATTTCATCTGATTATTACCATAATTAAAGAGATGGGTTGCTTCAAAATTATAGTTTATTTGGCTAATCCAGGCCTGAAGCTCATCATTCACAGTAGCTGTGAGATGAAAGGCCACAAAAGATTTTTCAATTAATCCAAAATAGCCCTCCCACATCTGTGGTCTAAAACTATCACCCCAATGGATCCAAAGATGAATTTCGTCTGTAATCAAAAAGATATTTTTAAGCTGCCTGAGTAAAGACTCATCTACTTGTTCAGGGGTAATGATTACTAATCCTTTTCTCAGAACCCTTTCGCCTCTATCTCTCTGATACATCTGAACCGGAACAATCTCCTTAGCCCTCAGGTAAAACTCTTCAGCAAGGGCCCTTAAGGGAGAGAGGAAGACCCATTGCTCATTTCTTAGTTGAGTAAAGAGATCAAGAAGTAATGTTGTTTTTCCACTGGCCGGTGGTGAGATGAGCCAAATTGAGTTGTTCATAAAAAGATTTCTATTTCTGAATGAATATCGGCACAATAGGGAGAGCTAAATTTGAGAGATAAATTTCATAATGGAAAAAAATAACGCAATCGAAGCTTTTGGGCCTGATCTGTACAGCCTCCTAGGAGATCTGTTTATGATTTTTGATAAATATCTAGCGCTCATAGATATTTCACCTACGATCCAAAAGATCCTTGGATTTAATCATCAAGAACTAATCAGTAAAAAAATAACGGATATCATACATCCATCTGACAAAGACAATTTTTTAAAGACTATTAAGACGATTCATAAATCTACTCTTGCTGAAGAAATTATAAGATTCTTAAACATAGACGGGACATATAAATTTATTAGATTAAAGGCAGTGATTCATCCTTATAAACCTGATCGAATCATAGCAGTAGGACAGGATGTTAATGAAGAATATCTGAAGTTGTACCTGATGAAAGCAGGTGAAACCCATGCTCGCATCGGAAGCTGGCAATATGATGTGAAGGCAAATCAAAGAAGATGGTCAAAGTCAGCCTATGATATTTTTGAAATCCCTCATCATATTGAGCTTACTGATGAGCTCGTTGAAAAAATTTACACTCCGCAAGGGTTGGTAAATCTTAAAAAAATTCTGCATGACACTTTGGCCAATGGTACAAATTGGGATATAGAGCAACTAATGTGTACATACAACGGTGAGCCAAAATGGATCAGGACGAGAGGGGGACCAGTTTTTGAAAATGGTGAAATTATTTTTTTAGATGGAATTGTTCAAGATATTGATCAAAAAAAGAAAGAAGAAATCGTTCTTCAAAATGCACTCATTGAGCTTGATAAAGTCCAACAAGGAATTAATAACCATTTTTTTGTTTCAAAGATTTCACCTGAAGGTCTTTTTATTTCAGTGAATAAAAATTTTGAAATTCATACTGGCCACAAGATTGAAGAGATTAAAGGCAAACATGTTAGTATTATAAAGGCTGATTTTATACCAGTTACTATTTACGATGAAATACTAGAACAAATTTCTATGACCAAGAAATGGCGTGGAGAAATGTGCCATGTCAAAAAGAATGGTGAATATTATTGGGTAGATATGACAATTACCCCCATTTATAATTCTCTGGATAGAAAAGATATCAAAGAGCTGATTGTCATCAGTCATGACATCACTCAAAAGAAATCGAGCGAAGCAAAACTAAATGTTCTTATTGAAAGACTCGAATATGTACTTAAAGGTATCGATGCAGGGATTTGGGATTGGGTTGATATTAATCAAAAATTTGTTTACTGGTCCCCAAAAACATATGAACTCTTTGGTTATGAAGTCGGAGAAATAAGTCCTACTCAAAAATTTGTAGAGCAAGAAATTCATCCAGATGATCTGCATCTTTTGCGCCAAATGTTCTATGATATTATCAAAAAGAAAATGACTCCTTATCGTGGTGAATTACGTCTTAGGACTAAAACTGGTGAGTATCGCTGGTTCCAAACTCATACTTTTCTAGTCACCGATGAGCTTAATAATCCCAAGCGCCTCATTGGTTCTCTAATTGATATTCATGAGATGAAAAAGATTGAAGGTGAGCTGGCCGAAGAGACGAGAAAATCGGTTCAATCATCAAAATTAGCTTCTATTGGTGAAATCGCTGCGGGAGTGGCCCATGAGGTTAACAATCCCCTGACAATCATCTTTGGCTATATCCGCATGATTGAAGAGGAATTGAAGTCCAAAGAGTTGAATCGAGAAATTATTGTAGGGGCCGTTGACACCATAAAACAAGCGGCTTCACGTGCCGCTAAAATTGTAACCGGTCTGCGTGACTTTTCTCGAGATGGAGCGACTGATCCTTTTGAAGAGATTCGGGTGACGGAGGTTCTTGATATGGCCCTCACTCTTTGTCGTGAGAGATTTAAGAAGAATGGAGTTGAGCTTAAACTCGATCTTAGGACGCAAAAATTTATTCATTGCCGACGAGTTGAGCTTTCACAAGTATTTCTTAATCTTATCATGAATGCCTTTGATGCTGTAAAAACTTTAGAGTCACCTTGGATTAAAGTAATGACTCAAGATGTTCCAGACTATATTGAAATATCAGTAACTGATTCTGGTTTAGGGATACAGACTGGCGTTCAGGAAAAAATTTTTCAACCCTTTTTTACGACGAAAAGATTTGGAAGTGGAACAGGACTTGGTTTGAGTATCGCTAAAAGCATTATTGCGACTCACAGGGGTGATCTTTTCTACGACCCATCTTCAATCAATACACGTTTTGTAGTTCGCATCCCAAAGGATTTTATCATATGAAAGTGGTACTGATTGATGACGAACTTGATATATGCGTGATAGTAAAATTCATGCTTGAACGCGCAGGACATGAAGTCACATCCTTTACTTCTCCTGAGCTAGCACAAGATTATCTTTCAAAATCGAGCTTTGATGTTGTTATTAGCGATTTTCAAATGGCACCACTTACTGGTCTGGCCCTCTTTAGGTGGCTCAAAAAACTAGCCCCCGATTACAAACCTTTTATTCTTTTAACAGGTGAGCCCTTGATGGATCCTGAAGAGCTCAAACGAGAAGGAATTCATCAAGTTTTATTTAAGCCCCATGGCCTGGATGACATCGCTGAAGTCCTAAAACAATTAAATTAGACAAACACTACGCATCAGTGATTAAATTCCTGAATGAAATGGTTTTTATCACTCCTCGCCATTCCAATGATTGTTATTGGAGCTTATTTTTTTAGGCCAGAATCAGTTTCTTACACACAGAAATTTCCCATTAAACTAGGTATGTCTATCGCTTCTGTTTCCCAATCAATCGGACTACCTACGGCCGAAGACAAACAAAAATGGATCTATGTTTTTGAAGATCAGTCAGAGCTAGTTTTGAGTTTCCGAGATAACGTCCTTTGGAGCGCGACGCTTACCTACCATGATCCCAAAGAAATTCAGGATCCTGATTTTAAAGAACTCACACTTGTTCAGGTAGGCATTGACTCTTCAGATTCAGCTAAGCCGGCGTATTTTTATGCAGGTGAGCCGGGTGAAGGTAAAATCTGGAAAGTTAATGCTCAAGGAAAGATTGAAAGTCTGACTTGGGTTCCACCTTTTGGACAAGGCCAGCACACTCCTAAGAATATCCAAGCGTTGTACCGCGACTTTCGTGGTCAATATTTAATGAATATGTGATAAACTCTTTCTATGATTGCTCAACTAGAAAAACTTTTTGATACTCAAGTTCGTCCCGCACTCGCTCAACATGGCGGAAACGTCGAGATTGTTGATGTGGATAATAATATTCTTTTTATTAAAATGATGGGTGGCTGTCACGGTTGCTCGAGTTCAAAAATCACCGTTAAAGGTGGAATTGACCAACTTGTTAAGCAAAACTTTCCTGAGATTGTAGATATCGTCGATGTCACAGATCACGAAACGGGAACTAACCCTTATATGTAAGTGGATCACGAAGGACATCTAGTCTTTCGCGAACATGCTTCAGCCTATCTTTTGAAAGTTCTGCATAGATAATCTTCTCACCCTCACCAGCATCGGCCAAAACTTCTCCCCATGGATCCACAATAAGTGAGTGACCAAAGGTTTTCATCTTTTCGTTATGAACACCCCATTGTCCACAGGCGACAACATAGCTTTGATTTTCAATGGCACGAGCTCTCACCAGTGTGTGCCAATGGGCCCTTCCTGTTGGAACAGTAAAGGCAGATGAAATCGTTAGGAGTTCACAGCCATGAGATGAGTAGTAGCGAAAAAGTTCGGGAAAGCGAAGATCGAAACAAATACTAACTCCCATTTTAAAATCTTCAACCTGAATCATTTTTGGATCATGACCGGCCGTATAGACTCGGGCCTCATCAATGATTTGATTGCTTGGGTGCTTAGAAAGATCACAAGAAAAAAGATTCATCTTATCGTAGCGGCCAATTTCTTTTCCTGATGGATCGAAATTAAAACTACGATTCATCACTTTGCCATCAACTAAAGCAGCAGCTGATCCACCTAGAAGGTAGACTCGAAAATCAGTGGCAAGCTTTTGAATATTTTTATAATGCTCGTTATTGTCTTCAACGAGATAGGGTGTAGGTTTAGTGCCATCAGAAATAGAGTAAAAAACTTCAGGAAGAAAAACGGCTTCTACACCTTGAGACTTCGCCTCTTTAATCATCTCACGAATAGTCTTGAGATTGTGCTGAGGGTCTAGAACAGATTGAATTTGAATAGCGGCTATTTTCATAGGGCCCACTTTAATCTAAGATGGGCGTCTATGGCCAAAAAAATTCTCATTAACATTGCAAAATTTGCGGTTTCTGGTGCCCTTATCTTCTGGCTAATCAGCTCTGGGAAACTAGATTTCAAGCTGTTACTTGCTCTCAAGGATCATCCTTCGGCCGTGGCCAGCGCCCTCTTCTTTGCTGGCCTTAATATCGTGATTGTTTCTTGGAGATGGAGACTGATTCTAACGGCACGAACAGGCCAGTATCTACCCCTAAGAGGCATTATTAATATCACTTGGATTGGGCAATTTTTTAGCAGTGTTCTACCTGGGAGTGTGAGTGGTGACTTAATCAAAATCATCTATATCCGCCACTATGATAAAAACTTATCTAAGAAATTTCTTTTTGCTTCTATCTTCATTGATCGCTTGATGGGTCTGGCTGGTCTTATTCTTTTAGTCGGTATCAGCTCTATTATTTTTGGAACTTCAATGGATAATTCTATTGAGGGTTTCAATCAACTCATCAAAATGAATTTTATTCTCGTAGGTGTCGTCCTTGGTGCCATGGTGATCTTCTTTCTGGGCCACAGACCTGTTGAGCGCTTTCTCACTATTCTTAAAAATAGAATTGGTCTGGGTAAGGTTTTCGATAAAATTATTAATCTCTGGAGTGACCTTGGAGATATCAGACCTAAAATGCTTAAGGCCGTCTGTATTTCTTTGATTGTTCAATTTATCGGAGTTTTAGTTTTCTGGTCACTCATCTCTCCATTCGTAGGAGAGCAACTTGATTTTATTCACGCTCTTTGTTTTATCCCGATTGGGCTTATGACTCTTGCTCTTCCAGTTGCTCCTGGAGGTCTAGGTGTTGGACATGCTATTTTTCAAAAATTATTTGAAATGATTGGACTCACTAATGGAGCTTCTTTGTTTAATCTGTATTTTGTCTTAACTCTTGTGGTGAATATTTTTGGAATTATTCCCTACTTATTTGGAACAACTAAAAAATCACTAACTGAAGATAAAGATCTTACTCGGGTCGATGTGTGAGTAATGAGTTGATTTTGTTTTATAATTTTCAAGAGTAAGAAGAAATTTTAACTCTTCATCAAAACTATTCATCTTGCGAACACGTTTAGATTCTTTTTTGAGAATACTCTTCACCGAAGACGGTAGTGTACAGACTCCACGAAGAAGATAGTACTCACCCTTAAACTTCACGACTCTTCCAGTAAACAAATCTCCAACCATAAGACCGATATTGGGATGATTTTTGACGAGAACGATCTTCTCATCATGAAGAATATCTTTGAGAACAATCTGCTTACGGAAACTAATTTTTGAAAACTCAAAGAGTGAGTGATTCACATTCAAAAGAGACTGAGACAGCTCCTCTTCAATTTGATTATTACGGATGTAATCTTCAACTACTTTTGATCCATCTGGATGACGATACTGAAACATATACCAATCATTAAAACAGTTCATACGAGATTCAAACTCGTCCTTATCCTCATCAAACTTACCAGTGATGGCAAAATATTTTTCCTTAGCCTCTTTGAGATTATCAAAGAAACTACCCTGAGTGTAGGTTGAGAGTATTTTATCAAGATGTTCGTGAACTATATCTAACATACGGAATATTCTACTCTTCAACCTTGAGAACTGCCAAGAAGGCATCTTGAGGAATTTCAACATTCCCGACCATTTTCATACGCTTTTTCCCTTCTTTCTGCTTCTCTAAAAGCTTACGCTTACGGGAAACATCCCCACCGTAACATTTAGCAAGAACGTTTTTACGAAGGGCCTTAACTGTTTCACGGGCAATAACTTTTGCCCCGATAGCGGCCTGGATAGCGATATCAAACTGCTGACGATCAATAACTTTCATCAGCCTGTGGGTAAGATCTTTACCTTTTTGATGTGAAGTACTTCTGTGGGTGATGACGGAAAGAGCATCCACTTTGTCTCCATTCAGTAGAACATCAAGCTTCACCATGTCTGACTCCATATACTCATGGAGTTCATAGTCCATTGAGGCATACCCTTTAGAGAGTGATTTTAACTGGTCGTAAAAATCAAACATCATCTCCGAAAGTGGAAGGATATAAATTAACTGAACACGATCTTCAGTAATATAATTGATCGCCTGCTGGAGGCCACGGCGCTCTTCACAAAGCTTAATAATACGACCGACATAATCATTTGGAAGATGGATTGAGAGCTTTACCGTCGGCTCCTTAATCATATCAATCTGCCCCGGATCAGGCATTTTAGATGGATTATCGATCATATAAGACTCACCCTTATTAGTGTGAATCTCATAATTACAAGACGGCGCTGTTGAAATAAGGGCAAGATCGAACTCGCGCTCAAGACGCTCTTGGATAATATCCATATGAAGAAGTCCTAAAAATCCACAACGGAAACCAAATCCAAGGGCCTGAGAAACTTCTGGCTCGTAAGTAAACGATGAATCGTTAAGAGCAAGTTTTTCGAGAGCTTCTTTGAGAAGCTCATATTCTTCTGAAACAACGGGGAAAATCCCACAGAAAACCATAGGCTTGATTTCTTTATAACCACGTAGCGATGGAGTTGAATCTTTTTTAGAACTATGAACAATAGTATCACCAATTTTTACATCTCGAACCGTTTTAATCCCACAAATAAACATTCCTACTTCGCCAGCGGCCAGGGTGTCGACCTCGAGATAGAAAGGGCAGTTCACCGCAAGCTTAATTACTTCGTGATCCATTCCTGAGAATTTGAAATTAATCTTATCCTTTACAGAAATTTTTCCTTCCATAATTCTGGCAAGAACTACTACCCCTCTATAGGGGTCAAACCAAGAATCAAAAATGAGGGCCTGAAGTGGGTTCTCAGCTTTACCTGTTGGAGGTGGAATTTTTTTCACAATTTCTTCTAGAAGAATATCAACACCAATTCCAGACTTACCTGAAACAAGAGGAGCTTCTGAGGCATCAAGGCCAATCACATCTTCGATTTCTTTTTTTACTTTTTCAGGATCGGCATGAGGAAGATCAATTTTATTAATAACAGGGAGAATCTCAAGATTGTTTTCGAGGGCCATATAAACATTGGCCAGAGTTTGAGCTTCAATTCCTTGTGAAGCATCAACGATAAGAAGAGCTCCTTCACAAGAAGCTAGGGAACGAGAAACTTCGTAAGTGAAATCCACATGTCCCGGAGTATCGATCAGATTGAAATAATATTCTTTACCGTCTTTGGCCTTGTATTGGAGACGAACTGTCTGGGCCTTAATTGTAATCCCACGTTCTTTTTCAAGATCCATATTATCAAGAAGACGATCCGTCTTCTCACGATTAGTGATCGCCTTACATTCTTCAATCAAACGATCGGCAAGAGTCGATTTACCGTGATCGATATGAGCAATAATAGAAAAGTTGCGGATTTGATTGATATCCATAGTGCCATTGACCCCTTGTCTTTAGGGGTCAATCCTACACTATTCTATGCGTTAAACAAAGACCTCTTTAGAGATAATCATCATGTAGTAATCCAGGTTTGATTCCTTAGCGCGGATAGGAATAACATTGGCGTAACCATTAAATGGTTCCTCAGAATCTTCAAATTCATACTCATTTGTTTCGGAATTCAGGATCTTTTTACGACGAGGAACAATAATATCAGCATTTTCTATCTTTGAGCGGCGCTTAATCGCCGTTTCAAAGGTATCAATAATCGAATCAGGAATAAGGGTTTCGTTAACGTTTTTGTTCATAACATCGTCTGACTGCATCTCAAGAAGTGAATACATCGTATTATTCATATAGATAATTTCACTCTTCGCGTTAGAAATAATAATATTCTTCTTCACCATATTGGCCAAAGTATCAAACTTACGATGCTCCACCGAAATTCGGTCTTGGCGGAGTTGTTCGAATTTCTTCATACTCGTAATCATCTTATTAAGCTCGCGAGCAAGCTCACCGATCTCGTCCTCTTGATTGTAATAAATTGAAACATCAAAATTACAATCTTGAAGCTCTCGAACAGCATCGTTAATTTTCTTAAACGGCATAGCGATTTTTCCGGGAATAATTAGTGAGAGAAGAATGGTTCCAAGGAAAGTAATAATCAAAGTTATCAACATATTTCGGCGAGTCTCTCCTATAATCGATCTCACCTGCTTGTCTCTTTGCTCATTTTGAAAATACTGAATATCTTGAAATTCAGAAAAGGCTTCTAAGATCTTATCTGTCAGCTCATTCACTGTCGAAAGTCCGGCATTATCACGATAAAAAAGTGACGATTTTCCTACAATAGTTTTCAGTGAATCAACATATCCCTGCATTTTAGAAATAATCTTTTTGGCCTCTACTTCTGTATAGAAACTATCAAGACGCTGAAGCTGAGATTGAAATCCTTCACACAAAGTCTCAAGGCGCTGAAGATCTTCAGTTGATGGACTTGTTGTAAGAATCTTTTTCTGCATTTTCAAGATAGAAACTGCAGATATCCTTACTTCATCAGTGAGGAGAGAAATTTTATTGGAATTCGTCGTAATCGCCGAAATCTTTGTGTTCAAAGAATCGAGGAAGAAAAAAACTGTAAATCCCATAACAAGAATAACAACATTCGCGATGAGAAAACTTGCTGCAATTCTTTTCTTTAATGATAAATGCATATTAACCTTCTTCTAGCTCTTGGAATAGTTTATCGAAGTTTTTCTCACTACCTACGAGAACCACAATATCATCCGCCTCAATAATATCCATCGGTAACGGAGAATCATTAATGACGACACGGTAAGCGGCTTTACCTTCTTCTGTAATATAAGGAACACGTTTCTGGAGAGCAACAATATTGAGAGAATAATTCTGACGAATCTGAGATTCGACAAGAGTTTTACCTTCAAATCTTTTGCCTAACTTTAACTCAACAATAGAGTATCCTGCAGCGAAATTATAGCGTTGAAGGACATGAGGAGCGGCGATTTTAGAAGCCACGATTTCTCCCATTTCTTCTTCCACTTTAATAATTTCTGAAGCTCCAATCTCACGAAGAACGTGCTCATGAAGAGCACTCGTCGCACGAGCAATCACTCGCCCTACTCCCAGCTTTCTTAATTGGGCCACGGCCATAATACTCATCTCAATATTATCTCCAATGGCAATCACAGCAGTATCAACATCGGAAATATTGATCGCACGTAGTGGGCGCTCTTGAGTCACATCAATACAAACAGCGTGACTGACTTTATCTTTAATTTTGTCCACGAGCTCGGGATTTGAATCAATCGCTAGAACCTCCGCTCCTTTTTCATAGAGCCGCATTGCTGTTTTAGCACCAAACGTTCCGAGACCAATCACTGCAATAATCATAAAGAAAACCTCATTTTAACCAATAAGAACTTTACCATCTGGATAATCGACTTTATTCGGGAGAACAACTTTAGACCCTACCGCTAATACGAGTGTCAACGGCCCCACTCGTCCTATGAACATTAGAACAACAAGCGTAAATTTCCCAAGTGATGAAAGAAAAGGAGTAATTCCTAAGCTGAGACCGACCGTACCAAATGCAGAAGTGACCTCAAAAAAGATGGCGAGAAAATTTTTATCTGGCTCAACCCGCATCATGATGAGAACACAAAGACTAACTGTAATTAAAGAAACAATAAAAATAGCAATAGACTTCACGACAATTTGGGCAGGGATTGTTCTCTCAAAAAACTGTACATGCCTTTTTCCTTGGAGCGTGGCCTTCACTGACTGCAAAAGGATGGCAAAAGTTGTTGTCTTGACCCCACCACCTGTTGATCCAGGAGAAGCTCCGATAAACATCAGAAGAATCATCATATAGATACAATGTGGATGAAGTGTATTTAAATTAATTGAATTAAAACCTGCCGTTCTGGTTGTGACAGATTGAAAAAAGGAGACTTGAAACTTTTCCCACATACTCATGTCAGCAAATGAATGAAGGAACTCTCCAAAGAAGAGGTACATTGTCCCTCCCGTAAGAAGAGCAAAGTTTGTTACAATCACAATTTTTGTATGGACGGCCAAATCTTGCCATCCACGTTTGCGGATGAAGACAGTTTCTTTAATATCTTGAATCACTGAAAAACCAAGTCCTCCAAAGATAATAAGAAAGGCAATTGAGAAATGAATTAGCGGAGTAAATTTAAAATCTTCCAAATTATTATTAAAAAGAGCAAACCCTGCATTACAAAAAGCAGAAATTGCATGATAAAACCCATAATATAGGGACTGACCGATCTCTAGTCCCTCTTGGTAAAAACCAATGGTTAAAATAATGGCGCCAATAAATTCAATTAAAAAAGTAAAACGAACGATATCAATAATGAGATTTAGGAGTTCTTGTGAGCTTGAAGCATCGAGAACATCTTGCATGATGACCTGCTCTCTCATCGCAAGGTTTTTTCCCATGATAATGGCCAAAGATGAAGACAAGGTCATAATTCCAAGACCTCCGACCTGAACTAGAACGAGAAGGACAAGTTGCCCAAATACACTAAAATCATCCACGAGAGAAATAGAGGCTAGTCCAGTTACGCAGGTCGCTGATGTAGACATAAAAAGTGCATCAATAAATGAGATCGATTTCCCCGCAGCCGCAGAAACGGGGAGAGCTAAAAGAAGGGCCCCAGTTAAAATAACACCCGCAAATGACAGAAGAACGACTTGAGCGGGATCCAGTTTCAGTCTAAAAAGAAAACTGCTTCCTATCTCTTCTACCACCGTTTTTTCTACACTCTTTCTTTCATTCAAGGAAATAATGGTTGAAAACAAATGAACGGCAGCAAGCCAGTAAGTGAACTCGATATCCCCAATAGTAATTACCATTGGAACAAAAATAATCAGTGAAAAAATATATCGTCTAAAAAAATCTTCTATAGAATCACTTTTAATAAAGTGAGAGACTAGAGAAATAGCAAGGACGAGAGGGACAATCCATGTGGACCAATTCAAAATTTGGTCTACGGCGATTTGATCTAAGAAAGCGAGAGCCTTCTTGGATCTGAACAGAGTATAAATAAGGACAAAAAAACCGTTTCCAAAAATTTCTAATAAAAGTGGAAGACGGCCTAGGAATATATTAGTCATTAACATTTATTTTACTGGATTTATTCATGCAGAAGAAGTCATTAATTCCGTTTAAAATTGAAACACTAGACCCATTGGGACAAGGTGTTAGTAAAATATCCGACCAGGTTACTTTTGTGGCCAAGACTCTCCCTGGAGAAGAGGGAGAAGCGGACCTGGTCAGAAAGAGAAAACAGGTGGGATTTGCTAACCTCATCAAAGTCACAAAACCATCGGCCATTCGAGAAAAATCTGCCTGCCCTCATTTTTGGCAATGCTCAGGCTGTCATTACTTACACACAAGCTATGAGAACGAGATTCAATTTAAAAAAGAAACCATTCAAAAAATTTTTCGAGAATGGCCAGGTTTCCCTTTGGAAATTCATCCCGCACCTCGAAGATTTGATTACCGCAATAGAGTTCAGCTTCACTATGATCTTAAATCCGGAAAACTTGGCTTCCACCGCTCTCAAAGCTCCCAAGTGATAGAAGTTCCATCTTGCTTACTTCCCTTGGGCCCGATTCGAGAGTCACTAAAATTATTATATGAGAATCAGTCCTGGATGAAAGTGGCCAAAGGATTCAAAGAGCCCCAGGGACATGTTGAGCTTTACCTTAAAGGGAATGAGGTCATTCAGAGCTGGAACAAATCCTATGCCGAAGGTGGTTTCACCCAAGTTTTTAGTGAAATGAATGAAGAACTCAAAAATTGGATTACAAAACAGTTTTCAAATCAAGATTATAAAATATTGGATCTTTTTGGAGGAAACGGAAACATCTCAACTCCTTTGAGGTTTCTTGAGAGATTGGTGGTTGATTATGACTCAACTGAACCCTCTCAGGGTTTTCTTTCCCAAAATTTATTTGATGAAAAAGCCGTTTCTCATGTCCAAGAAAAGATCAATTTCGAGCCTAATCTATTGATATTTGACCCTCCAAGGTCTGGTGTCAAAAATCTTGAGGAATGGGCTCAGGCTTTCCCCGCTCAGACAATTCTTTATGTCAGCTGCGATCCTCACACTCTGGCAAGAGATCTCAAATCACTTGGCCAAAAATACAAATTGGATAAATTAAGCCTTTTTGACTTTTTTCCTGGCACCTTTCACTTTGAAACAGTGGCAATTCTGAGTCGAGCTTATTAGAATAAATATATCTGGTTTTTTATAGGAGGAGCTTATGCTTCAAAAATTTCTTATACTCAGTCTTTTTTCTTTTTTAGCTGCCTGTGCCAGCAAGAAAGAAACAGTCATGAATAAGAAGGCTGAGCTTTATTATACTTCGGGGACACAAAGTCTTGTAGATAAACGCTACACCGAAGCTCTTCAGTTTTTAACTAAGGCCAGAGATATTAGCCCAGAAGATCCTAAAATCCTGAACAATCTAGGTATGGCCTATTATTTAAAAGGCCATCGAGATCTGGCCATCAAGACTATTGAACATGCGATTCAACTTGATGAAAAAAATACTGATGCCAAGTCAAATCTTGCGGCTATTGCTCTTAAAGAGAACGACTATGACTATGCAGAAAAACTTTTGAATCAAGTTCTAAAAGATCTGGTCTACGATAAACAAACGATCACTTATTACAATCTTGGAATTATTGCCCTTAAAAAGAATGAACCTTCTAAGGCGAAAGAACTCTTTGAGAAATCTATTGCTGAGGATTCGAATTATTGTCCAAGTCATTTTCGCCTAGGTGTTTTTGCTTATCAGAGTAGAAAATTTAAAAAAGCACTTGAGTCTTTCAAAGATGCTTCAATGGGAGTGTGCTACCAAGACCCAGCTCCTACTTACTATCAGGCCATCACTCTTATTGAGCTTGGAAAATTTGATGATGCACGCATTAAGCTAAATGAAGTCGACAATCGCTTTCCAAGATCAGAGTATGCTGCTAAATCAAGAATGAAACTCATGAATATTACAAGTTTAGAAAATAAATATAATAACCCCACTTTTCAAGCTAACGGCTCTAAGATGGAGTCACCAGAGTTCTAAAAAAGGACATCGCTCATGATGATCGAACAATCAGATTCTAACAGCACTCCTGCAGAAGCCAGCGTCCAACTCCTTGGAGAATTTCTTCGAGAAAAAAGACTCGCCAAGAATTTTACTCTTGAGAAGATTTCTCAAAAGACAAAAATCAATCTCAATATTCTGAGATCTATTGAGGCCAATGATTATCAGAATCTTCCAAGTGCGGCTTATATTAAAGGGTTTGTCACAAGTTACTCTAAAACACTTGGACTAGAGCAGAATGAAGTTCATTCTAAAATGGAATACACGTATTACAGAGTATTAGGAAAAGCTTTTCCTAACTTAAACCATACCACTCATTTTAAAAACCAAGATGCTACGGGCAGCGCAGAAAAAGAAACTGTTGAATCTCCTCATAAAATTATCGAAAACAGTAAGAACGTCCTTGAAAGTACGAAATCTTTCTTGCCCATAGCTATATTTGCAGGGGTTGTAGTAGCGATCATTGGAGGCTATCAACTAGTCTCAAGTGTCATTAAAAATGAAATCGAGTCAACCAAGCAACAAGATCTTGGACCTACCTTTGAGCCAAGCTCAGCTTTACTCAAAGAGAAACCACAAGTCCCTAAAGTTGAAGAATTGAAAACAGAAGCAACAACGGCGACGACATCAACTGAAGAAACTCCAGTCGCTACCGCGGCGACCACAGAAGAGAAAAAAGAAGGGCTGGTTGAAACAGTCCAAACTCAAGAAAGAAACTTTCCTAATGTTGAATTTAGAAAAGTAAGATCGCGACTTTTTACTCTTGTTAGTGACGCTGCTGAAAATGGTGATGAAAATCTGCTTCCTGAAACTATAAGAAAATCAATGAATCCTGAGATGCAAAATATCTATATTAAAGCCGTCGATGGAAATACTTGGCTCAGCTATAAAGTGGATGAGCGCCCAATTGAGAGCGTTATTATCGAAAAAGACCGTGATCTTTTTATTCAAGGCTCTGAAATAAGAATTTTTCTAGGAAATGTTCGCGTCACAAAGATTTTCTATAATAATGGACTCATCGATGCTAACTCAAAATCAGGAGTAAAAAGCCTAATTTTTCCAGAATCAAGTAATGCAAAATACATGCTTCCTCTTTTCCCTAAGGCCAAAGACGATATTCTTTACACAAACGAAGAGTATATGAAGCGCATGAAACTTGAAGAAGACCAATTAAATAAAAAAGTTGAGTAAATTAAGACTGCCAATCAAGCTTTCGATAAAATCTAAATCCTATGCCGGCGACGACTAAACTTGGTAAAAAAACAGCAACCGGCATAGGCACAGTTCCTTTTCTTGCCATACTGACCAATGAGAAAAACATGGCATAATAGAGGATGAGTGTCATAAGGCCAATAAAACCTGAATTGGTCCCTTTACCCCTATTACCTTTTATTCCTAAGGCAAATCCTAAAAAACAAAAAATAAAGCAGATAAGGGCACCATTTTTTCGGTTCCAGAATTCATAACGTGCATTGAAGAGATCTTTTTGATTAAAACTATATTTTTTCTCTGCCTGCTCAGGTGTCATACTTAGTGCTTTAGAAAGCTCTCCTGAAGAAAGCATCGTTTCTTTTATGCTTACTCGTAGATCTAATTGATTTTGTGAGACTGGGAAGTCATATTGCTTAAAGAGGATTTTTTCAATATCTCCATTACCTTTTTTGCCAATAATATTTCCATCAAAAAGTTTTAAAGTCAGGCGTTCAAGACCACTATTTTCTTGGCGTTCTGGAATGAGTTCTCCTCTTGCTGCTTGAATAACTCTCTGACCCTTTTCTTCCTTAAAGTGCAAGAAAACTTCCTCTAAGTTACGGCCATACTTTGTCGCGCGTGTAGCAAACATTGTCACATTAGGAATCTCGTTAAAAAACTGACCTTCTTTAATCCCAGCGAGCATTCCACTACTAATAAGAAGATTAAGTTTTCGAGCAAACTCTTTTTGAGAATGAGGAATGATCTCTTGATTAAGATGATAAACAGAAACTGATAAAAGTCCCGATACGAGAAGGAAGGGGGCCAGGATTTTTCCCTTAGTCATTCCTCCAGCACGCATAGCAATATATTCAGAGTCAGAACAAAACCTACTCAAACAATAAATTGTCGAAAAAAACACTGCGATTGGCAGAGACATGGGGATAAAAGTTAAACTAATATCTCCTAAAAGACCGAGTACAAAACTCAGCGATATATCGCGAGTGACTAGCATTTCAGTCATTCGGAAAAGCTGAAACGTTAGCATAAAACAAATAAAGAATACCGTGCTCACAATAAGTGGCATGATAAACTGGCCTGCAAGATAACGCTGTAATAAAAGCCTCATAGGTAGAAGTTACCTGAAGTTCACGTTTTCAGCAATAAAAGGCAAAATAAGATCGATCTTAAATATGAAAGGAGCTGTTTATGCAATTCAAGTTGGATGCCTCTGGCGAATTATTCGCGAAGAGTGAAGTTAAAGTTCTCGCTGCCTACCAAATAACATCAGAAAAAAAAGGTAAGACTCCGACAACTGAAACTCACTATGATATTAAGCACTGGAAAGACCAAACTCTTAAGGAAGAGTTCACTCATCTTATTGCGGCCAAAAAATATAAAGGCGGAAAGGATGAGTCACTCACTTTCACAGGTGCAATGGGGGAAACAGTTCATGTCATCGGTCTTGGCCAGAAAACAAAAGTAAAAGCTGAGGATATTCGTAAATCGGTGGCCCGTGCTTATAAGGCCATTAAATCAGCGAAGTACGAGACAATTGCTTTTGATATTGATGGGTTTAATGCTCTTCATGATACTGCTCTTACTGCAGGAATCATTGCAGAAGCCGTTTATCTCTCTGACTATGTTTTTGATAAACACCAAAGTAAAAAATCATCTTTGAAAGTTTTAACAGTGGCCATATCTCAGTTTGACAAAAAGTCTGCTGCAAAAATCGAGAAGGCCTTGGCTTCAACAAAAAACATCTGTGAATCAATCAATGTGATGAAAGACTATGTTAATGAAGCTCCAAATTTTCTTCATTCAGAAGAATACGCCAAAAGAGTTGAAGCTGATGTTAAGGCCAATCTTAAAGGTGTAAAAATTAAGATTCTCAACAAGGCACAAATTCAAAAAGAAAAAATGGGTCTTTTTCTATCGGTCAATGCGGGTTCAGCTTATGAGCCTCGCCTTGTTCATTTAACTTATGAGCCAACAAAGAAAACAGCTAAAACAAAACATATCGCCCTTGTAGGTAAGGGTATTACTTTTGATACAGGTGGATATAGTTTAAAACCGGGACCTAACATGGCCGGAATGAAAAATGATATGGGTGGTTCAGCTACTGTCTATGGGGCTTTCCGTGCCGCTGTTCTTGAAAAAGCTCCTGTTAAAATTACATGTATCCTTGCAATGACTGATAATGCTGTAAGCTCCTTAGCAACTTTTCCAGATGCCATTATCACAGGTAGAAATGGGAAGACTGTAGAAATTCTTAATACAGATGCTGAAGGACGCCTCATCCTTGCTGATGCTATCGATTATGCTTGTGATCAGAAACCTGATTATATTATCGATGCAGCCACACTCACTGGAGCCGCACTCGTTGCCCTAGGAAATCAAGTTTGTGCTATTTTAGGTAATGATCAAAAATGGATCAACCAAGTTCTTGATGCTGCTAAAACTCAAGATGAGTATATGTGGCAACTTCCAATTATTGAGGAATGGCGTATTGATATTAAATCAAAAGTGGCTGATCTTAAGAATATTGGGACACCAATGAGAGCAGGAACGGCCATTGGTGCTGCTTTCTTAGAAGAGTTCGTGGCCAAAGATGTGAAGTGGGCACATTTAGATATTGCAGGTGTAGTTGATGCTCAGTCTCACCTTCCTTATTGTTCTGCCCATGGCGCTTCAGGTCTTATCGTTCGTACCCTGACTCACCTTTTGGTTCATGGACAACACTAATTCAAAATTTAAAATCGTTTTATTGGCGCCTGAGATTCCCGGTAATACCGGGAGTGTCGGGCGCACTTGCGTGGCCCTCGATTTAGAACTCATTCTTATCAAGCCTTATGGTTTCGATATTGATGAGAAAGCTGTTCGTCGTGCAGGTTTGGATTATTGGAAATACGTCAAACTTAAAGAATTTGACTCCTGGGAGGATTTTCTTATCCGTGAGAAACCAGAAAGAGAAAAACTCTTTTTTTATGAAAATAATGGAGAAAAGCTCCATTATGAAGCCCCCTACTCGCAAGGATGTTATTTAATCTTTGGTGGAGAGACAAAAGGGATTCCTTACCAAGTTGAAGATGAATTTCGCTCCCAAATTTATAAGCTCCCCATGTATTCGGAGCATATCCGATCACTTAATCTTTCTAATGTGGCCACCGCAGTGGCCTATGAGTGTTTAAGACACTTGGTCTAACATCGCTCCCATGGAAATTTCGCGTAAAGCTCTTGGGCGTACTGAGTTGGATTGATAACTCTTCCCATTCTCAATTTTCGTAGAATATTTCTTACTCTTGATTTAGCAAAGGGAGTAAGACATCTCTTTTTAAATGAAGATGAGTACTTTTTTGGACTTGGTAGGAGCATGGCCAGAAACGCTCCTTCTCGTGGAGTCAGAGCAGAGGGTGATTTTTTAAAATAGTGTTGAGCAGCAGCTCTGATCCCAAAAATACCTGGCCCGTACTCAATAACATTAAGATAGACCTCAAGAATTTTATCCTTAGTTAAAATCTTTTCTACTTTCTGGGCCAGAATGATTTCATGAATTTTTCTCGTAATCGTTCGTGAATTTGAAAGATAAACATTTTTTACCATCTGCTGAGTGATCGTAGAAGCCCCTCGAAACTTTCTCTTTGAGACCATTTGATTAAGAGCAGTTTTCATCTGATCTACATCAATCCCTTCATGATCGTAGAAACTCCAATCCTCAGAGAAAATTATCGCCCATTTAGCATACTTGGAAATATTCTTCAGATTTACCCAGCTAGCAGGTCTTTTTTCTAAAATCTCATAATCAGCGCTCAATCCAGTCTGATCTAGAATAATATGGGGGTACTCTGAATCTAATCTTGAAACATTTCGGCTGAAATACATATAAAGCGGGCTAAAAATGATAACTAGGCCTATAAAGAGGAGTGTAAGTTTAATAAATTTTAGCTTCTGAGTTTTTTTCATTTCTAGTAGAATTTTAACATAGCAAGGATTTCTCAATGAGTACTTTTTGTGATTATTATAACAAGGGTCAATGTCGGTCATGCCAGATCATTGAATTGAGCTATACTGATCAACTTAAGCAAAAAGAACAAGAAGTTCAGTCAGCTTTTCCAAATTTTTCTGCTCTTTTACCAAGTGTTCAATCAGCACCTCAAAACTTCCGCCACCGGGCCAAGTTTGTTGTGACAGGAAAAAAAGACTCTCCCATTATCGGACTTGCTGGTGAGGAGGAACTCGACTCTGGCCGAGAACTTCTAGATTGCCCTCTTCATCATCCTTCAATTAATAAACTGACCCATATGCTTCCGGATTTTATTAAAACGGCGGGGCTGACTCCTTACAATATTAAAGATCGAAGCGGAGAACTTAAGGGAATAATTATTTTCTCCAATTACTCCGCAACACAAATGTATCTCAAATTTATTCTGCGCTCTAAAGAATCTCTTGATCGGATTAAAAAGCATCAGACGAGACTTCTTCTTATTATGCCAGAGCTCAAATTGATCAGTGCCAATATCCAGCCTATTCCCCATGCTATCCTCGAGGGAGAAGAAGAAATTGTTCTTACAACGGATCAATATATTTGGCACAATTTCAAATCCACACGAATGCTAGTGGGAACAAATGGTTTTATTCAAACAAATCCCGTTGTCGCAGAGGTCCTTTATTCTAGAGCAGCTGAATGGATTCAGGAGTTCAATCATCAGAAGATGGTGGAACTCTATTGTGGTTATGGGGCCTTTAGCTTCTTTGCTCAGAAATATTTGAAACAATCAGTCGGCATTGAAATCAATGCCTCGTCCATTGAAGTGGCCAATCTCACAAAACAAAAGCTCGCTCTTACAAATATGACCTTCATTCAAGGCCCAGCTGATGGAGTTCAAAGTATCCTTGAGCAAGAGTCGCCAGACCTTATTCTTGTGAATCCACCGAGACGAGGGCTGGCGAGTGCCACAGATCTTATTAAGAACTCATCTTGCAGAGGACTAATCTATTCAAGTTGCTCACTTGAAACACTGAAGAAAGATATTGAGAATTTAAAAGGATCTTTTGAATTAAAAAAAGTTCAAGTGTTTGATATGTTTCCACACACCAAACACTTTGAGGTCTTAACTTATCTCGAGCGTTTATAGAAAAAAGTAAGTGTTTTTAGTTCTTTGAGATAATCTTGTTTTTCAAGTTCCACGAGAGCTTTTTTGCTTTCATCAAAACTTAAAATAGAAAGGTTATTTTTAAAACCATTAAACATAATATTTTTGTCTTTTTCTTCCCAGATATTATTTCCAAGAGAGAAATCACTATAACTATTTTTACATTTAAAATAATCTTTCATTAGACTTGGAACGACATCAATCATTTGACTGAAATGTGTGACAACCTGATCTTCTCGATTAGAAAACAATGTAAAAAGTGGTGCTTTAGCATCAGGTGAAGAAATAGAGGCAACGATAATATGAGTCTCTTTCACAAGTTTCTTACTCACAAGCTCTTCCATCAGTTCTTTGACAATAACTTCAGTATTCGAATAAACACTATTATCAAGAATACTAAAGATTGCAAATCTTGATCCAGGAACGAGTGAACTTAGTTTGTTTTTGGCGACCTGTACAAGCTCTTGATTACTACCTATTTTCTTATATTTTGTTGAAGTCGATAAAAATTCGGCTCCTGCTCCAATGGCAAGAATAGATGAGTCCATTCCACTTTCTTCAAGCTTTTCAAGGAAAACAGCAGGAGTTTTAGTCTGTGTAAATCCCTGCATGTAAAATGTCGGAAGCCCATAAAAAAATGAGAACAATCCTTCCTGGGGATTATTAGTCCCTAAATAGTTTTCTTCAAAAACCTGTCCATGACTAGCATAATGGCTTAGAACTTCATTCTCAGAATCAGTAAACTGTGAAGTTGTCCATGCAGGAACTAAGATCACAAATAGATTTTTAGTCGGATTGAGGTCACACTTTAACTGGCCTTTAGGGTAGAAAAATGGATGATGAGGTATTTCATCAGATTCAATTGTTCCTTTCTGAAGTCCAAGCTTAGTAAGTACTTTTTTGGCCGTAGGAGAAGCCTGGAATGTAAATGTATCGTCATAAACAGCTAGCTCTTGATTCCCTCTATAATCTGCGACTAAATGAAGAAGATTTGAAATAAGAAAACAACCAATAATAGGATACAAATACCAATTGGAAACAGTCTGAGAAAATCTACGCTGCAAATGTCTCCATAATTTTTCTCCAATAACAAAAAGGAAGATCCAGAAAACAATAATACTACCAAAGAAAATAGTGTTGAGGCCCGTGGCGAGTAAAATATCGTCAAAAGAGAGATGTCTATTCAAAGTAAGTAGTTCATAAAAATGCCAACGGTACTGGGCAACAATAACAGCATCAAACCCCATCACTGCGACAAGGGTCGTAATAATACTTGAGGCCCAAAAACGAGACCAGTAATAACCAGGAGAAATCCAGACCAAGGGTGTGTAGAGGACAAAAAAACCAAGAACAATCATCATTCCAAAATGGCCAAGAAATGAGGTGATCAAATAGATCCAGGCCAGAACCGATTCAGGTTTTCCCAGATGTTGAAAAAAAAGAAGGCCTACACCCAGCAGACTCAATAACCCGTAACTAAAAAAGAACTTCCTGCCCCAGACTAGAGCAATACGTCGCTGTGATTTCATCATCAACCTTTAGAATGACCTCATATAATAAGACTATTTTAGTTAGATTTTATTGATATTGGATAGTGCGAAATACAATTTTCCTAATTGTTTCACCTGCCAAACAAATGTATTATAATAAAAACAAGGAGCCCCCTAATGATTATCCAAAACTCCCTCCGCCTTTTAGAACAACTCTCAGAGTTGGAAACTAAAATCCAAAAGATTGAGGCCTTAATGGATCAACTGGGGATCGTTGAGGATCGAGATAAAATCATTCGCCTTATTCTTAGTCGCTAATCGACAGTTTTTCCACGAGATTCCTTAAGAAGAATAAAGTTCTCTTTACTACAGACATGAAATTTCCATCCCGGAAGACGAGAACGAAGATTACTTAGATGAGTCGCTAATGACTTGATGGCAGACTGCTGCTCGTTATCCCAAACAGCTTTAACAAGTTGTTCAGTAGGAACTGAATGAGGATAACTTTTTAAGACTGTTTTTAGGATCTTAAATTGAGTCAATGTTAGTTCCTGGTGTATACCATTGAGTTCTACTCTCATTTCCTCAAGATTCAATTTTAGCCCACGCAGTTCAAGAATATTTTTTTTATTAGACTTAGTGATTTGTTGGATAATACGCTCTTTTATAATTTCTTTGCTCCAAAATCGATTAATCACATCAGCTGCTCCCATCTTAAGAGCATCAAGATTTGTTGAATCTGTTCTATCAGAAGTGCAGTAGATTAAAGGACATCCATTATAAGAAGAATGGGATTGGATTTTCTCAAATAATTTAAAGCCGTCGAGATAAGGCATGTGAATATCGATCACAATAGCATCGAAAGGGCCTTGCTTTAAAACATCTTCATAATTTAAAGAAGATTCTTCAAAAACAAGATTAAAATCCTGACTAAAATCTTGCTTAAAGGTCAGAATATTTTCTTGTTCATCATCAAAAACAGCCAATCGCATCTAAACTCTCCCTAAATTCAATAAATACCTCTCAAACCCTAAATTTTAACTTCTTGCTTAGATACTGAATATTTAATTTATGTGAAGAAATTACTGAGTATCATCTTACCTTTAGACATCCTTAATCTCTGTAGGGCATAAGAATCTTAAAATGTGCGCGGAGTCTATGATGATGAAGTTTTCAGTTATTCTCTTTTCTATTCTTATTATTTCTCCAGTAAAGGCCCAATTGGCCGAACAGATCCGAACGGCACAATATCAAACTCAGCTTATCCTTAAACTTCAAAATGGCCCTCTTCAAAAGAGAGATCTGTATCAAGGTAACCCTGAGAAAGCTGATTATATCATCTCGGGTGTCCCTAAGACTGTGAAACAAGTCAATCCCACAGGAGTGGTTTACCGCCATTATGTGGGGAAAAATATGGATACTGTCCTTAAGACCTCTCAACTCAAAACTGGCATCACTCCTTATGTGATTATGAATCCCGGTTTCTCTCGTGAGGTTTATGAAGATCTAACCGGGATGTTTCTGACTACAACTCAAACACCTCCAGAGAAAGTAGGACTTCCTCGCGACTCTAATTATAACTATATTGATTTTACTCTTTATAAGGGCACACCGGTCCTTGAAATAGAACCTGAGATTCTTCTCATCCCTGGTATTCCTGATGTCCCAGAATGGCTAAAAAAGCTTTATAACGATTACAAAACCACAGGACGCTATGATAGCCACTATCTTGAAACATTCAAAAAAATCGAGGCCCGTGGTGGGGCCAATCCATCGTTTATGAAAGTAAATATCGTTCGCTATAAACTTGATGGAAAAATAATAGAAGTTAAAAAATAGAAAGGTGCCAGCTACCTTTCGGTAGCTGGCCTATAAGAGGAAATTAGAAAAGTAAGTCAATCCCTGCACCAAACGAGAAAAGCTTCTGACGCTTAATTTCACTTTTTACACCATTTGTTTTTTCATCATAATCAGGTGTCATCATTCCGTTCTCACTAAAGATCGAGGCAATAAGCATATCTGAGATTTGATATTTTGCTTTGAACGTTAAACGGTGAAAATAGTGTTCATCAGCAACAGTCTTAGAACCAGTTGATTTATTTTTTTCAGTCGCCTCAGCAAAACGATCTAATTTATATCCAAGGTCAATCATGAATGTTTTAACCGGTCTGAACTGGTAGTTCGCATTGAAGAAGAAATCTGTTTTTGAATCAGTCTCTACATTTTGAGAAGCTCCACCGTTAACAAGCTCTGTGTACTCTCCATCAGTGTTATGACGAGCACCTAGGGCAAAACGATATTCTCCCGGGCCAAAACCAATACCACCAAGAGCAACTCCAACAGTCCCTCTCATTTCTTCGGCTTCAGCGGCGTTTCCGTCTTTGCGATTATCTCCTCTTTCAGCATCTTGAAGCTGGATATTAAATTTTCCGAAGATATCAACAACAGTTGAGCCAGAAAGAAGACGATAATTCGCTCCTACTCCTGGATTCGTGAGACCATCTTCATCATGAGACTCTGCTCCTTTAACTCTTAAAGTATTTGAAAGCTTATAATTGGCCTCAACAAAAACATTAAGATTATTAAGCACACCATAAGAAACTTGGTTATTAAAAGATAATCCCTCTTGCTCATACTCAGTATTCGAAGATTTTTTAATATAAGTATAAGAATCAGAGGCAAATGAGCCTTGATAATAAATGCTTCCCTGATTTTGGAAGAAGTTAAGATCGCCATAAGCTTGGGCAAAAACAGACGATGACGAGACTAAAATGAAGGCCACGAGGGCGATTTTTTTCATGCGAGAGCTCCTTGATTAACGGAATTTTAACCTATGGATTTATTGTTTGAGTAGGAAAATTCACTCGCTGTAAGTCGAGTAAAGAAATTTAAACTGATTTGGTGTCGCTTAGGCCCCAAAAATGAAAAGGGCCAGACATAAGCCTGGCCCCTAACTATAAAAGTATTAAAAACTTTTAATTAGAACTTGTAAGTCATCGCTACGCGAGTCATCAAGTTATCTGTAGAAAGAATACCCTTCTCCGTTGTAGTAGAGCCAATTCCATTATCGTTATTGTTATCAGTTCCGATAACACCATCGATCGAGACTTCGCCTAACTTCAACGTTGCACCTGCGTTTACGTTTGTCGTGTTTGCAACAGAACGTTTTCCTGATGTTCTTGAACCTGTCACCAATGAAGAAACTGAAGCAGTCTGTCCATTATAGTCATTGTCTGTTTGCCCAAGAATATTCTGAGAAATTGATCCGCGAACAGTTAACCAAGAGGCAGCATCGTGCTCAAGACCAATCGTAAGAGGCGCTCTCCAATCATCCAGAGTTATTGTTTTAGTTGCTGCTCCAGAAACAGGATCAACTTCACGATTAAAGCTTAGATACTCAAGCTTTGTAAAAAGTGTCGTTTTATCAGTTAGCTTATGCTCTTTTCCTGCTCCGACTTGATACAACCAGTAAGCACCATCAAACTTACCCGTATAGGCAGTTGAAGGGATTCCGCCGACAGAAGTTGAATCAGCATCATGTCTCCACTCTGCGTGACGAACATAACCAAATACTTTTACAACATTTAAGTTATAAGTAGCACCTGCTTCAAACCCACGCTTACCTTGAAATTTATCTTCGCCATTAATTGTTGCTCCTGCAGCACCACGAGCAGCGATTCTAGCTTCGTTAACCAATGAAACATTAAGGAATGCTTCTAAATTATCCTTGATGATACCACCACGAACTGAGGCAGAAGATTGGCGAGCTCCTTGTGAGCTATCTTTAGAGTTAGAGTAAGTTACGTTCAATCCCCATTTCATGCTTCCCTGGCCAGCAAAGAAAACATCAATCTGGTTATCTTGGTGGAAACCACCATTGTTAAGTGTACGAGTATACTGACGAAGCTCGTTCGTATACGGTGACTCAGCACCTAGGTATAAACCATAAACATAATTCCCAACAGACTTTAAAACACCACCCTCTGCTTGGGGAGTTGTATCAGCATCACCTTTAACAGTGTTTGTTCCAGGAACAGCAGGCGGAGCTGCTCTTTCTGAAGATCCTCCCCACTCAGCAATGAACATATCTTTATAGTCATTGGCATAAGCAGCATTTTGGAAAATATTTCGGCTATCAGAGAAATAAAGAGAACCGATATTATCTTGGACATTTTCACCTAGAGCAATCATTCTTGCTTTAGTAGCGAAAGCTGGTACTGAGATAACTGCAAGAACAGTTCCTAATACTAATTTTTTCATTTTAAAAACCTTTGTTGAGAAGTTCCGACTTTTCTAATTTAACTGACAAAGGGGGCCCGAAAGCCCCCTTCTTAATTCATCGTTAGATTAGAATTTGTAAGTCATAGATACGCGAGTCATGAGGTTATCTGTTGAAAGGATACCTTTCTCATTATTTGTATCATCAACTCCAGCTGTCGTGTTGCTATCTGTTCCGATAACACCATCAAATGAAAGCTCACCGAACTTAAGAGTAGCACCAGCATTTACGTTTGTAGAATTTGCTACAGTTTTCTCTTCTTTCTTTTTGCTATCATCAGACTTTGACCAAAGATTCTGAGAAACAGATCCACGAACTGTTAGCCAAGAAGTAGCATCATGCTCAAGACCTATAACAACAGGAACTGTTGTAACTTCTAGATCAGTTGTTTTTGTCTTATTATCTGAGCTATTGTTCTGAGAATATTGGATTTTTGTAAACAATGTTGTCTTGTCATTTAGCTTATCATTACGTCCAGCACCAACAAGGTACGAAGAGGCTTCAGTTTCTTTTTTCGATTTTTTATCTTCGAAATCAACCATTGAGTACTGACCGAAGATTGTATAATCGTTCAACTGATAAGTACCACCTACTTCAATAGCATTTGATCTTTCAATATCATAAGCTGTACCAAGTTTATCTTCAGTAGATCCCATTGCTCCATAATTAACATAAGCAGTGAAGTCACCAAAGATAGCACCAAGATTAAGATCTAGAACTTGAGCTTCTGCTTTTTTAGTTCCAGGAGCTTTATCATTTGATGCTGCATAAGTAAGATTTGCTCCCCATTTAAATCCAGCATCTCCACCAACAAAAACGTCTACAGCGTTTGAAGCTTCAAACGCAGCAACACCTAACCCATCAGCTGAAGTGTTAAATGAAAGAGCACGACCAAGTTGAACACCATAAACCATATTGTTATATGTTTTAAAAGCTCCACCCTCTGCGTTTGGAGCATTATCTGCGCCTTCAGTATTTCCACCAGTTCCCCACTCCATAGTCACTAGATCTTTGTGATTGTTAACTTGAGCTGAGTTAAGGAAAACGTTACGGTTATCATTGATGTAGAATGATCCGTCTGTGTTTTCGCCAAGAGCTTGAAGTCTTGCTTTTGAGGCGAATGCTGGAGCAGCCAAAACTGCTAGTCCAAGTCCAAGTACGAGTTGCTTTTTCATAAAATCTCCTTTTTCAAATGACGTCTGTCATTTCTGTTCAATTTAGATACCAACTCAAAAAAAATTACTTCTTTAAAGTTTGACCAGCGTCTCCGATTTTGTAAATACCCTTTTTTGCGTGTTAAACGCATAATTCTTACTCTATAGGACCAAAAGATGCGGTCCTATCGGTATCAATTTTTTGACGGTTGCAATTTTTGACAAAGGAAAAGAAATAGATGAAGAGTGCCCCGAATGATTATAGGGGCACTCTTTAAAGAATTAAAAAAGGATATCAAATTTTAAAAAATGAAATGAAAGATCTCGACCTGATTTGAAAAATTCATCTCTAATATCTCCGCCGTATCTCTTTAATGTAAGAGCAACTGTCGGAGCATATGAAATATTGGCCACAGAATATTGACCTAAATCAAAACGTTTTCCACCTTCGAGCTTTAATGAAAAATTAAAACCTGAATTATCATCTGAACCGTATTTTATGGTCATACGCTCCATCCCTACCATTACACTTGCAAGATATGAGTTTTTGATATCTTGAGCATTGAAGTTATAGATCGCTCCACCAGCAACTCCAAATGTACTTTGGAGTGAATCATTATTTTTAAAATCAACATCTTCGCGATTGAAGTGAAACTCACCTTTCCACATCACACCCACATATTGATCCCAATTTTGAGCGTAGTTAAGGTTTAGTCTAAAATTCGATGTATCACGATCACTTGATCCACTTGCTTTTTTGTCTTTAGAAAAGCTAAGACCACCTGAATAAGACAAATCAAAAGCATCGATGGTGACGATACGAGACTGAGCGAATGAAAGCGAGGTAAAAAGAGCGAGAACAAGGACTGATAAATACTTAGTCATAACGATAACTCCTTTGATGATATTATATATTCTTGTTGCTTAATAATTGATTTAAAATCTGGAGAGCAGTCTTCGAAATTAACAATATCGACTTTGAAAGGCAGCATGGAATCTTCAAACTTTTCCGCTAATTCAGACAATGAGTGACTGTTTGTTGAATCAACTCCGTACACACAAAGATCTAAGTCCGACGATGGTCGATGCGTTCCTTTTACTCTTGAGCCAAAAAAGGAAAATGAATAAATGTGCTTAAATTTAATCAATATATCCTGAACAAGTTTGGCATCCATTTGATTAAGTCCAGGAATCATTTCTTTAGCTTTGATTGAATATTATGTATTAACTCATCAACAAATGGCGGAAGAGTTTTGGCCACATTAAAAATATCATTGGCCTGAGTTTGATTATAAATATGGCTCGCAAGATTTCTTTTTTCGATGAAATCTAACCAGACCCTTGCATCTGAAATAAGGCCATCTGCAAAAGCTTCACGAATAATATTTTTAGGACTTGTCCCAATATCGTTCATTCCAGCAAGAAGGAGATACTTTCGCATCATTTTCCAGCTCAATTCAACAGTGTACTCAAAGCGCTGAATAGCACCATCACGCTGAAGCTCATCAAGAGAAGGAAGCTCAAAAGCTTTTTTTAGTATTTTAAGAGCATTTTCTAAAGCTTCAAGACTAAATTCATCTTTAGTCATTGGTGACCTCCTAAAATACTTCTTCCAATAAAATGATAATCTCCATGTGATGGTCCCCCCTCGCCAAGAATTTTGAGTGTTGGGTAATCAAAGGATATTTGTTCTGCTAAGATGTCTTTTTGATCCCACTGGATCATTTCTTCTGAGTAAAGAATAAATTCTTTTTTGATATCTTTTTCAAAATCCGTGAACACTCTATCTAGTACTCGTTTCATTAGACGAATCTTACTCGCGAGATCCTCTGCTTGAGGTTCTTCTTCGTGAATTAAAAACATCACATGCATTTTTTGAGTTTTAGTCGTGTGATTAAAAGCTTCAAACTCAACAATAAAATGTCCCCATTCATGAGTCATCGACTGAGGAATAAAGAGAGTTCTCTCTTCTGTATAAATTTCCTTTGAGAGTTCCCAGCAAACCTGAATTCCCTGGAGAACCTTCACTGAAGAAAGATAATCCATAAGTTCAGTAGTGAGCTTGTCTTTATCATGAATAAGACTTAAAAACTTATTTGGAGCAAGGGTCACATACAAATTTTCTGCAGTTATTTCATGATAATCTTTAGTGGTTAATAACCACTCATTCTTATCCACCAAATCCTGTGGTTCGGTTTTTTGAACGAGTGAAATAACTTTCACATCTTGGGCCTCATTAAGATAATCATCGAGCCTATCCCAAATCTCTGGCTTAAAGAGTGAGCCAATCTCATAGCGGTACCCCTGGCCCTTAAAAAAACTCTCCCCATCTCGGAGATCCATAGATTTAGCACGGCCTTCAAACTCATGGAATTTTCCATCTTTATAAAAGAGGGGGCCATGGGTCTGTTTTGAACATTTAAAATTAAAATAGCGCTTATAAATCTCAGTAACCGTGTTTTCATCACGTAATGTCGTCACACCATTTTCGTAGCTTTCAATGAGGGTTTTTTTCGTGATAAGACGTGGCGTTATAAGCTGAACAGCTTCGTCAGGAAACTTAGTCTTAAGTTCGACTAAATGAAGAACTGCCTTTAAATCGTGACCTAGAATAAGGTGACGAAAATGACGACGTGGATGTTGTTGTTTTGGATCTTTTTTAAGATCTTTGAAAGCGCGTAGGTTAAAACTCATGGAGCTAGCATATAAAAAAAAAGGCACTCTTGCGAGTGCCTTTTTTGACTATCTGATAGCGAGTCGATCGCCGGGAAGAATCATCCGTTTTTTAATGATATGTGCATTTGTTCTGATGATTGTGCTCATGGGAACTCCCGTTTTCTTGGAAACATTCCAAAGAGTGTCACCTTTTCTTACTGTATAAAAAACTGTTGGGTTACGAACCAATCTCCCTCTCTTCATATACGAAGAAATTGAGCGGCTATATGAATTCTTCTGACGTGTACGTCGAGGTGATTTTTCATAAAGATCTGCGTACATTGAGGCTCTCAGTGAATGATCTTCACGGAAAGGAAGGGTCACCTCAGTTCTCGCTGCTACAAACGTTGGAAGATCTGGATTCAGATCACTCAAAACATCTGTCGGCACTTTGAACTTTTGCGAAATCTGCTGTATCGACATTTTTTTATTGGTTACATACGTTTTAAAATTGTCGGCCACGACTTGGTCTTTAGCATCAAATTCATCCCAATTTTCTTTAGCCCCAACTGGTACACGAAGAGAGTAAACATCTACAGTTGGTGGAACTTGCCATCTCACGACTTCAGGATTGTAGCGCTTTAATTCTTCGAAATCGATTTGAAGAATCTCTGCCACTTCATAAAGATCGGTATTTCCCTTAACCATGATTTCTTCATAATCGAGGGCTTTCTCAAATTTAACCTCATGAAAACCAAATTTATCTAAGTTTTTCCCAATAATAGCGAGGGCCATAATTTTTGGAACGTAGTTTTTAGTTTCTGGACGAAGATACCGGCCTTTGGTGAGGTTCCAAAAATCTTTTGTTCTGTACATGCGGATCGCACGAGCGATTTTTCCCTCGCCTGCATTGTATCCAGCAGCGGCAAGCTCCCATTGACCGAAAAGATTATATAAATCTTTTAGATAATCAGAGGCTGCGATTGAAGCTTTAATTGGATCACGTCTTTCATCGACATAATAATCAATTGAGAGTCCGTATCTTTTTCCTGTGTAAGGCATAAACTGCCAAGGACCGACGGCACGTGCCCATGAACGAGCATGGTTCATAAACCCCGACTCTGCCATGGCAAGATAAATAAGGTCACGTGGAAGACCACGATCTGCTAGGATTTTTGAAAGAACTGGAGCATATCGTCCAGATCGTTGAGTGTAGTTTTGAAAATGCTGACGACCGCGACCGGTGAAAAACTTTACCCAACCAGCGACTTGTTTATTCCAAACCACAGGGATATCGAATTTTTTATTACGAAGATCTAAGTGTTCTGCACCTTCGAGTTCATAAATTTTGAGTGGAGCTGTAAATGTTCCATCATGAGCAGAACCGATGATACATCCCTTACAATTTGGGAGATCCATCTCGATAATGTTTTCTTGGACTCTGTAGTACTCTGCTTCTTCTGCAACCGAGGGTTTATAACCTCCAGCCACTTTTTTTGATTTATTTGTAGATGTTGCACAAGCCCCTAACAGGACCAACATCACGAGGGGCATCCAAGCCTTAGTCATCATTCTTAACCTCATGCTAAAAGAACTCTTATCGTAAGGTAAAATCTTACCCCAACACTTTAAGGATATTCTACTTAAACTTAACGACCTATCCTGGGAAAATTTTTAATCCCCCTAAGAGGGCAAACATCTGATTACAGGACCATTGCCTAGAGCCTAGACTTGAATCAAGAAATCTGTATGCTAAATACCCGACAAAAAGACTCTTCTTACTCATCTCTACCCTATTTCTAGGCCTGTGATACAATTTCTAGTATGAATCGAATAAGCTTGAGCTTGATTATTTTCCTTCTCTTTACTGCCCCTATGAGCAAGGTTTTCTGTAAAGTTGAACCACCTAATTATAATTTTTCGATTGATACGCTTAAAGATTTCTACCCTGATTCAGATGTAAAAGAACTAGAGAAAAAGTATGGAAGTGCAGAAACGATGAGTACCAGTGGTGGGAATTTAACTCTTCGCTTTTATGTTGCTCATCTTCGCTATAAATTTGCTGTGATTGTTCAAACACAAGATGGAAAAGTTTTAGATATGTTTGCCAAACTTCCTTCCTACTTTCTTCATGATATTTTCCATCAATCACTCATTAATAGATTAGGGAAACAAAACGAGTATAAAAGAGTAGGAGAAGAAGCCGTTTACAAATGGACAAAAACACCACTTACTCATGTTTATAGTGGCGCTTGTACAATCACTTGTTTTCCCGTTTTTTATGCTGTTTTTCCAGCAGATATTAAACCAGAAAAACCATTTACTCCACTTATTGAGCAAATGAAGAACGCTTCAAAAAAGTGATTATTTTGACTGCAACGGATTTTTTATATTCTTAAACTTAGCGTATTTTAAAATCCCAAAACTCACGGCCATCATCATGAAACACAGAATTTGTCCCATGGTAAAATACTCAAAATAGTATCCTAGCTGGGAATCTGGTTCTCTGAAAAATTCAGCCGTAAAACGGAAAAAGCCATAACCTAATAAGAAGACAGAACTCACCACTCCATAAAACTTTTGGCGACGATGAATCCAAAATAAGATAACAAAAAGGATAAGTCCCTCGGAGATTCCTTCATAAAGCTGAGAAGGATGTCTTGGAAATGGGCCTCCACCAGGGAAAACCATTCCGGCCCAAGAATCAGTCACACGACCGTAAAGCTCTCCATTGATAAAGTTCCCCATACGCCCAAAGAATAGACCTGGAGATCCGGCCACGGCCATACAGTCAGCAATTTGGAAGAAATGAAGTTCGTGCTTTTTAGCAAAAATCCATGTCGCAAGACACATTCCTGCCACCGCACCATGAAAACTTAATCCACCTTTCCAGACAGCAAAGATATCCATGAAGTTATCAGAATAATAATCCCAATTATAAATGAAAACGTAGGCCAAACGAGCGCCTAAGAACATACCCACAATAAGCCACGTGACGTACTTATCGATTTCCTCTTTGGCAACAGGCCAAAATTTTTCTGTGGCAAGATATTTAAGAATTTGCCCACCGACAAGAAATCCTAAGACGTACATTAATCCGTACCAACGGATTTCTAAAGGGCCTAAAGAAAAAAGAACGGGATCAAACCATTGTGTCGTATTCATGCCCTAAAGCTTAATGAAGCTTTAGGCATAAGACAAGGATTTGCTTGAATTAGAGTCCTGCCAGTAATAGCTGGCCGAAGAACTCAGGCACAGATCCACAATTGATTTTTTCATCTCTACATTAAGACCGGTAAAACTCATTAAGCACGTACTCACTGAAAGATAACTCATTAGCTCCTCTCGTGACAAAGGGCTTCCAGACTTTTTACTTTGATCCATACGGTGAATATGAAGACCATGATGAAATGTACTTTCACCATGAAATGAAAAGATTAATTTCTTTTTATGATCGATAAAAACAGATTCTCCTGAAGCTTGACCTTGCTTCATAATAATGACTCCATCATCTTTTGAAGTTCCCCAATATGAGATCACTCCAAATGGTGCCAAGGCCATCGCTAAAAATCTTGTCATCACCACTCGCATCCCTACAAATTGCTCATGAGTATGAACACTTGTTACTAAGGCCATGTCCCACAAAGGTTTTCCAGAGGGAGTCATAAGAAGCGCCACCTTACGGTGAGTATAGACAGAAACTCCAGAATGGATTGAAAGGTTTTCAAACCCATACTGATCAAGAGTATCGCTCGATTGTAATTGATAAAGAACTTTACCACTGGCCTCTTGAATAGTCAGTAAACGAACACCGGCTTTTTGAAGAGAAATGTTTTTAATCTCTGCCTCTGAGAGTATATCAAATCCAATCTCTGCAAGGACTTGGGTTAATTTAGAAAGCTCTACTTCTGGATGTAGTCTCACATACACTGGGTATTGATACTTTTTTCTAAACTGATAATAGGTCCATTTGATATTATTCATATTGGTTTCTCCAATAATATTTATCGGATGAGAGGGGGAGTGTCTTGAAGGGTTTAAACTTAACCAGTTCGCTCCAGTGTATAGAAACTAGACACATTTCATTTTTGTAAACAGTTCATTAATTCCAACCCCTTAATAAGCCTACCTCATGGGTGGCACTCGAATTGCTCTTTTAAACTCTACTATGGATAAAACTGAGCTATCGTCTTCTATTCAGGCTGCCCCCCTAAAACTGGTTGATCACGACTATCTAGGGTACGCGCGTCCAATGACCGCCAAACTTCTTGAGTCCATGGAATTGAATAAAAACTATCTTTACGGTGAAGGTAATTGGCTCGCCTATGATCGCAAAGGACAGCTCACGCGAGTTCTAGATATCACTGGTGGATACGGGGCGAATTTGTTCGGCCACAAAAATAAAGATCTCATGAGTATTTATCTAGAGCTTATCCATCAGACAGCGCCAAGTCTTGTTCAAGGTAGTATCAGATCAAAGACCGGTGAGCTGGCCAAAAAATTATCAGATATTCTTCAGGAAGAAACAGGGGAAGGTCCTTGGATAACAACTTTATCTAATTCTGGAACAGAAGCTGTAGAGGCTGCCTTAAAGCATTCTCTTCTTTATTATCAAACACAGATGCTACAAATTGATCAGGAACTTCAGCGTCAATTCAATCAATTTGAACTTCAACTAAGATTTATCCAAGAAGAAAAACGCCGCGAACTTCTAAATGAGTTGAAGCAAGAACTCCTCATTCACTTAGATGAGATAAATTGTACTGAAGAGAGAAAATCTTATCTGTTACACCAGATCCAACAGTCTCCAAATCTTAATGATCTTAGAGAAGTCGTTAACGAATACAATAAACGTCAATTAGGCGAGAAGCCTCTGTTTGTTGCTCTCGAGCGAAGTTACCATGGGAAAAGCTTAGGAAGTTTAAGCGTAACATGGAACCCTAAATTCAGAGAAGCCTTCTACTTAAGTGATGAGTATCAAGAACACACTCTTTTTATTAAGCCAAATATTCTTCATGAAGAAGTAAATGAAATTATTAATAGCTGTCAAAAAGACGTGCTCTACCTCAGTTTTACCAAAGGTAAAATTCAATGGCGCAAGCACTCTCTTTCTGGAATCGCTGCAGCCATTGTGGAACCTATCCAAGGTGAGTCTGGTGTTCATGAATTAACAGCTCCCTTTTTGGCCGCTTTGAAAAAGATTTCTGTTGAAAACAATTTCCTTCTCATTTTTGATGAAATCCAAGCAGGTCTATTCAGAACAGGAAAGATGGCATCAGGATCTCATTCACAGATTACAGCAGATATCTATACCTTCTCAAAAGGATTAGGCGCCGGTCTTGTTAAAATTGGGGCCACAACTATTAATCATAAGAAGTATATCGAGGAATTTGGTTTTCTTCATACATCCACTTTTGCTGAAGATGATATTTCATCGGCCATGGCACTTGAGGTTCTCAAAAAGTTAGAAGATAAAGAGCTCATTTTTGAATCCATGAAAAATGCTGATTATCTTTATTTTAGATTGCAATATTTAAAAGACAAGTTTCCACAAGTCATTAAAGATGTTCGAGGCAAAGGATTAATGCTTGCGCTCGAGTTTCAAGATATACTTAGATCAATTTCATTCGAGTTCAAAGTCATCGCAGAATCTCAAATGGAAGGTTATCTCCTAAGCTCATGCCTTCTTAACCATGAAAATATAAGAATGTCCCCATCTCTTTCAAACTCTTTAACTTTACGAGTTCAACCATCTCTTTATATCGAAATCCATGAAATTGAATATCTGGTGGCTGGCCTAACTCGTCTCTGTGAAGCGATTGAACATAAGAAGACGAGCTATCTTCTTGGTTCTATCTATCCGCAAGAAACAATATTTAATCAGTACTCTGGTGAATTATCAGATAATCATATCAAATCAGAAAAACCATTGAGTGTTTTCTTATGTCACATCATTGACTTCGACCATATTGGTAAAATTTCTCCAGGTCTCAAAGAGATTTCTGCTCCACATCTACTGAAGAAACTTGCTCTTTCTAAAGATATTGGTGAGTTTAAGGTTTATCATTCGCAGAATCTTATTGATGATAATAATAAAGAGATAGATATTATACTGATGGCCATTCCTGTGACCTCGGAGGAACTCAAAAAGAGTTTCACTTCATCAAAGACAAAACATAAAGTCATTAATAAGGTCCAAAAAGCCATTGAATATTCAAAAGAACTTGGAGCCTCTACTGTTGGTCTTGGTCAGTTTACTTCAATTGTCTCAGGAAATGGTTTGTATCTTGATCCAATGGGACTTAACCTTACCACTGGTAATGCCTTTACAATTGCCCTCGCCATTGAAGCTGCGATACAGGAATCAACGAGAAAAGGGATTGATCTTCAAACAGCATCGATCTCGCTCATTGGTGCTGCCGGTAACATCATGTCCGTTGCATCATCAATTATGGCGGACAAGGCAAACTCACTTATTCTCATTCATCACTCACCAATCGAAGCAAGCTTAAAATATCAAGAAGCCGCAAAAAGAATTCTGAGAGATATTCTCTCTTCGAATTCTGCATCGGCTATTGTTTCGCAGATTAAATCACTAATGACTTTTGATGACCTTCAATCCTCTGAGTGGTTGAATATCATTAAAACTGAATCTTTTAAACAAATTCTCAATTTCTCATCAGATATAAATGACATAAGACAATCACAAGTCATTCTTTGTGGGGCTAGCTCTGGACACGGATTCCTTGATTTCACTATTTTCGCAAAAGACAGTGTTGTTGTTGATGTAGCGGTTCCTGCTTCGCTGACGGCAAAACAAAGAGAAGATCTTTTAAATGAAAGAAAAGATATAAGCTATCTTCTAGGTGGGATTGCCAAAATTCCTCAAGCCCAAAGTATTTCAACTCCGATATTTCCACTAAACCAAGGTGAATCTTACGCTTGTATGGCCGAAACATTTGCCATTGGATTCAGTGGCAAGAAAAACATGCTTAATATTGGTGATCTTAAAAAAGAAATGGTTGTCGAGGTCATGGAGCTGGCCACCAAAGCTGGCTTTACACTTGGCAAATCAAAGACGAGCCATTCACTCTAGATCTTTGCTCCATAAGTGATAACGAGAAATCTCTTTAAATAATTTAATATCAAGTACTTTTCTAGTTGGGGAGTCTTCACTAACATAACAGAAAAATGATTCAGTAGGTGGAATAAAGCGTCCTAAAATCTTAAGCCGATCTCCCATCATGGCCTGAACTCCTTTTATATTTTTCCCATCTTTCGTAGATGACTTACCAATATAAAGGCATAAAAGTCTTTTGTGGTTTAGCCTCAGTTTTAACAGCAGAGAAAATTTCTGAAAAAAATTGATCTTTTTATTTTTTGAATCATTCAGAATCTGTTGTGGATCAAAAATAGAAATATGAAATCCTATCTCTTCATTATTATAAATGACAAAGAAACTATAAAGTGGATGGATCAAATAACTCAAATCTTTAAATAATGTATAAAAAACATCATATGGCATATTTGCAAACTCTGACATTGAGCTGTAACTTTTGAGCAAGAGAGTATGAAAAATCTTTAACTCACTTTCCCATTCAGTTAAACGTATTCTTCTTGTCTTTATCTTCTCGGAGCCTGTAATTGATTTTTCTTGATACGATTCAACAACAGATTTAAAGTTGGCACTATAAGAATGCCAGGTTTTTATTTTTTTATACCCAAGACTTTCTATTTGAGAAATATAGTAACCTGGAACGACTGGCTCACCATAAAAAGGCTCATCCAAACTAGATACAGCCCATCGATATTTGATGAAAAAATGTATATCAATTGGCCCTTTAATCTTATTTAAACCATTCTCTTTTGCAATAATCTCCACTTTATCTAAAAGGCTCTTAATTATTAATGAATTATTATCCCATTCGAGAAAGCCTATAGATCCAGTCGTTTCCCCTTTTTTCCACGACAAGAGCACTCTTCCAACAAAATTATTTTCAACTTCTGCTATGACAAAGATCCAACTATATTCACTATTTATCCATTCATTACAAAATATTTTTCTTAATTCTTCTACCGTTTCAAGTTGAGAGTTTTTTATGTCGCAATGAATTTTATTTTTTAAATCCACTATTTTCGAAAAAATAGATTCATCATAATTATTTATCTGAATCAGCTTCATTTCTAAACACTTCTCCAGTTGCACCATTTATTGTTATTTTCTCTCCTCTCTTCATTATACGTGTCGCATTCGAAACACCTACAACAGTTGGGAGTTTTAATTCCCTGCCAATGATAGCAGTATGACTTAAAAGTGATCCTTTCTCTGAAACTAACCCCTTTGCTCTTGCCATGATATAGACCCACGCCGGATCGGTGTTTTTAGTAACTAAAATCCAGTTTTCAATATCTTTGATCATAAAGGCTTCTTCGGGATGTTGTAAAACGAGCGCCTTTCCTGTGATTTCACCGGGTGAAGCCCCCATTCCTTTTAAATAAATCTCTGATGTAGAGACTTCATTCTTATAATCAACATAATCCTCACCTTCTCCATGAAAATAAATTTCTGGATAATTTCTTTCTAGATGCTTCCAAGCTGATCTTTGTTTCATGAATATCAAAACATCTTCGGTTTTTATCTCTTTACGCGACCATTTTAACCACTCATCGGAAGTAAGTGAGAAGAAGTCTCTGATTTCATAATCATTAAATCTCGGATCATTTGATTTCATCATCGAAGCCGATTTTACAACAAGTCGTCTTACAATATGATAAAATTGGCCACGCCAATAGCGCGTTGTCTCTCTCCAGTCAATACTTCGTCTTGTGAATTGCAAAATCCATCTTTGAATGAAGTTTAAAGATATGGCGACGGGCTTACTACTGATTCCCTGATAAGGATTTTTATCTCCATAAAATGAGTCTATGAGTTTTACTAATAGTGCTGGGCTCTGAGAAAAAGTCAGGCTCTCTAATTTAAGCTCTTCAAATGATCTGTCTCCATACTGTTGGATAAACTTTTCTAAATCTCTCGCAAACTCGGCTTCTCCGTGATCTCTTAACTTCTGGTAGATCAATTTATAGGGTTCCTCCCAACTCATATTCACAGATTCTTGAACCAGGATTTCCCATGATTTTTGAGTAAGCTTTCTCTTTAAATGATTTAATGATTCCAATGGACGCAATGACTGAAGCTCCAAATCCGTTTTTAGAAGAAGTGGCAAGTCTGATTCTTTATATCCCTTTTTTAAAAGTATTTTCACTAAGATCTTAAGGCCAATCATAATAAAGAGATCATTAATAATAGTGAGACCAAATCCAAGAGGTCGATTCATCAAATCATCCATCAGATTCCAGCCTTCCTCAGGATTTTTGATAGAATCTATTTCTTCATCGATCTTTTTCTTTTCGCTTTTTAGATGTTCCACCAATCCCTTAAAGACTTGCTCCTGCTTCAGGATAATTCTTCCAAGCCCCCAAAGAGTCTGAATCATTTCAATCTTACCATACCTGAGAATATATTTTTGTGCATCTACCCCATAAACTTCACCACCAATCATGCGATGCCAATTCTCAATATTCTTATCTCCACCTGGCAAACTTCCAAGAACAGTGTAATAGCTTTCGATATTATAATAAAGATGCCAATCAAGCTGACTAATCAATTTAGGAAAAGCATGCTCAAGATGATTCAATCGTTGAGCACTGAAATTTAAACTTTTGACAGCTTCTCTGAAAACCTGAGCGTACATTTTTTGGACAAAGCTACAGGTCAACGGACTTGTGACACCGGGATAACTTTCAGAAAGATTCGTATCAACGAGAACAGTGATTTTCGGAAAAGATTGAGTGATGGGACGAAGCTGGAGTATCCACCATTTTCCTTCAGCATAGGCCCACTCTACATCGCAAGGATAACCGGCTTTCATTTCAAGCTCTAATGTCATCTTAGATAGTTCAAAAATTTCTTTAGAACTTAAAACTTGATTTTCGTTCTGAATATATGATTCCAGAACTTCTCCAATAAAACTTACACGGTAAGAGTCCACGGAAGTTGTTCCAGAAACAATTCCTTCACCGAGCCCGAACCCCGCATCAATCCATACAGATGAAGTTGGCGGCTTTGGGCTTCTTGAAAAAGACACTCCGCTCTTTTCACTGGGAACCATAACTTGAACAATAACTGCAATTTTAAGGTCAACGGTCACTTTTTTAGATTCAAGGTATGAGCTTACTCTTGGATCAGAAACTGAGTTTCTCACTTGGAATACTTTCTGTCCCACGGTTGAAGATGGAACATTCAAAAAAGTTTCAAATATTCCCGCGAAACTATGTTCCACTCCATCCTCGGCCGTGACACTACTTCGCACGGAAAAAAGATTGTTTTTATACTTTTCTAAAAATGGTTTTAATAAAAGCTCAATTTCTGATTCTGACTCTGCCTTATTCTCTGTCGTTAAAACGATAAAATCAGAAACATTTATTCCCCAGCTTTTGAGAACAAGGAGCTGACTCCCCTTTCCTCCAACGAGAGCTGGGTCTCTCCATTGTTTCTGGTCTGAGTAAACGATGTATGGTTTGCTCATAGGAATGCCGTCAACAGAAGTGACCCCACGACGAATAAGATTTGAGATTCAGCGGCTTTTTTAAGAGGAGAATCCAATTTTAGATTAAATAAGAACTTCAGATAAGGAAGCATAAGGACAAAATAAATGAAGTAATAGACACCGGCAAAGATAAGTGGTGTCTTCATCTTGTCAAAAATAAAGTAGATTGTCGCTTGAACAATAACTTGAAAAAGAAGAGTGATGATAACAGCGGCGCGAGGTCCCCAGATTTTCGAGTAAGTTGTATAGGCAGTCTCTTCACTTGGCATTCTAATTTTTCGAGACAACTCCCAATTTGTGAAGATGAAAAGAAGTGGCATCACAAGCAATCCTTTTTCGAGATTGAAAGATGCATTCCAGGCACCTAGTGAGACCAGAAGATATCCAAAATGAAGAAAAACGACAGGGTGATGACTTATCAAGGCCAGAGGAAGACTCTTGCGAATTGTCTTTTCCATAAAAAACCATTTGAGCATTAAGAAGCTATAAAACAAAACGATTAATGCTGCTTTTAAGGTGACCATAGAGATACAACTAAAAAAGAGAGCCGTCACAACAGTAAGCCAACCAAGCACATGTAGATCAGATTTATAAACGCGTCCAGAAGGCAAAGGTCTTCCTGGAAAGTTTTTTAAATCATCTTCATAATCTTTAAACTCATCCATGACTCTAATTAGAAGACTAAAACAAGTAAGAGAGACTGCAGGTAAGATAAGCATCACACTAAAATGTGCTGGAAGTCCCGAAAGTCTCAAGGCCACAAGCTGAATGGTCACAGCCGTAAGAAGTGTTCCTACAAAATTGGAAATTGGAAACATTTCGCGCAAATAAATGATTAGCCTTGAAAACATTTAATTTTCCTAAAGGGCATTTTCTCGAATACCCAAAAAATAAAGAAGAACATTCATCACTAGGTGGATTATTGTCCCCACAACAAGTGTGAGAAGCAATACGGTCCATGTCGTTCCCATTAAAAACCTATAAGCAATCATACAACCAATTGCAGAATCTGCTTGATCAAAAAAGGCAAATAGCCAACGCTTGCTGTCTGGTAATTTCCCCTCCTTGATTCCAAGTTTTCTTTTAACAAAAGAATTTGGGAGTTCGGCCAGTAAATAAGCAAAACCAAGTATCAAACCCATGTAGAGAAGAGAAATATTTTCAAAACGATAAGAGACAAGATTAGTCAACCAGACTCCAAACCAGGTCGACAAAGGCATCACAATCACACCGCGCCAAGTTTTGTTTTTCCCGAACCATCTTTGATGAATTGGTCTTTTAAAGTAAGATAAGATGTCCTTCTTCACCACAATCATATGAATCGTTCCTCCTATAATGAGAGGAAGTGAAAGCAAAAAAGCTTCCAAAAGATCATGGGTAAAAAGCGAAGAGTAAGTCATAATAGGATTATATGATGAATCAAGAAAATCGCTATCTTCTAAAATTTGCATGGAAGAATATATCCCGTCACAAGGGGCGAAGTTTTTTTATCGGTTTTTCTGTGGCCCTCTCTGTTTGCATTGCGGTCTGGGTCATGGCTTTTTTTGACGGGCTTAATCATCAAATTGAAGAAGCAGTAGTTAACACCAATACTGGATTTTACCAATTTCAAGAAATTAACTATTCAAAAACAACAGATTCAGAAACTCCGCGAGTCTTCACACAAAAAATTGATGAAGAGCTTAAAAAAGTAAGTGTCGTTCAGAGCTATTCACCGGAGCTTCTTTTAGACGGTAATATAGCTACTCCTGAAGGAGCCGCTGCAATTTCAATACTCGGCATCGTTCCCAGGTATCACCAAAAGTTTCTTCCATTAAATTCATACTTGGTTGAAGGACAGTTTATTAGCGAAACTGAACCAAATGAAATCATGATTGGTGAGGAGCTTGCTTCAATTTTCAAATTCAAAGCTGGGGATCAATTAGTTCTCAATTACCAAGATGTTAATGGAGAATTAAGGTCTGAGCTTTTATCAATCAACGGAATCTTTAAATACAATAGCAAGTCGTTTGAAAAAAGATTTGCCTATATTAATCAATCGACTTGGCAAAACTTATTCTTTGGTGAAACCAAGGGACCAATCCTATTTCATAGAATAACAGTCATGACTAATGGGCTGAATTATAATCTAGATCTTAAAGATATTGCTCAAAGAAATGAATTAGAGCTTCGTACATGGAAGAATCTGAACCCAGAGATGGCCGTTGTGATTGATTTTCATGACGGAATGATTAGTTTCTTTTTTTCAATTATTGCTATCACAATCACAATGACGATTCTGACACCCGTTCGCATGCTTTGGCAGGAGCGAATGAAAGAGATGAAAATGATGACAGTGCTAGGTATTCCACACAAAGGTCTATGGAAGCTAGGATTCTTTGAAGTCTTTTGGATGACAATCCTCTCAGCGTCTGGGGCCATTGCTATCCTTTTTATTCTTATTTCTATTCAGTCCTACACTGGAATTGACTTCAGTTTTATGAATAATGGTATTGCCGTGGAAAGAGCAGGAATTCAACTTCCAACAATTGTTTATCCTCGCGCCACATTAAATCAAATTTTGATGACCCTGGGTTTTGTCGTCATGACTATTGTTTTCAGCTATACATGGTCTATTCATCGAACGCTCAAGAAACTGGATTCTGCAATATGAGATCTTTTCAATATTTAATTAGATTTGCTTTTAGAAATTTAGGCCGGGCCCCGAAAAGAACATTTGTCATGATGCTCTCTCTTTCTGTTGGGCTGGCTTTTATTATCTGGGATCTTAATTTTGCAGTATCAGGGTCTTCAGAAATTATGAAAAAATTTCTGAAACAATACTCTGGACGATATCATATTACCCATATTGACTTTTATGGATCTGATAATAAAAAGAAATTTGACCCCTATAAATATATTACAGATGAAGAGATTCAAGATAAATCAGTCATTGAAACAAGTACTCAACGAGTGATTGTTCCAAGTTTTTTATCTGGTGAAAAGAAGACTCTCGGAGTTCTCCTTACTGGAATTGACCCTATTCAAGAAAAAAAATTCTCTCATATCCACAAGACATTATCCCAAGGGCGATTTCTTGACCCAAATGCTGCTAGAGAAATTATTCTTGGGAAAAGACTGGCCGAAAGACTGGGAGTCACACTCGGTTCTGAACTCGCTGTTATTGGCCAGGCCACTGACGGATCTGTGGCCAATGATCTTCTAACCGTTGTAGGAACTCTTGATTTTGGTGGCGGTGAACTTGAAGATAGTCTGGCCTTTACTCAAATTTCAAGTGCAAGAGAACTTATGGTTATGAATTCCCATCAGTATCATCAGCGAGTCGCTTTTGACATGAAAAGCGAAGACTACCCTGTCCTAAAAAATCTGGCGGTGACTTCATGGGTCGATCTTCTTCCTGAAATTGGAACAGCGGTAAAATTTATTGATAATTTCACATGGATCGTTTCAATCATTATTGTTTTAGTTGTAAGTTTAGGTCTATCAAACTCTTTAATGATTACTTTTCTTGAACGAGAACAAGAGTTTCAATCATTGACTATTATTGGGGCCCAGAATTCATGGATTACAAAAAGTTTGGCCATTGAGGTCTTCTTAATGGGAACGGCGGCAGTCATCATTGGTGTGGTACTAGGTCACTGTGCAACAATGTACAATTTTTATCATCCCATCAATATTCAGATTTTCACAGGTGGAAAAGATATCATCATGGGTGGGATGTCTATCGCTCCAACAGTTCGTATTTATCCTGTTTATAAATATTACTGGCAAGCGCCGATAATGATTTACTTTTTTCTCTCTCTCACAATGATCTATCCTTTGCTAAAGGTGCTTTCAAGGAGTCGACGTGCAATTTGAACTTAAAGATATAGAGAAGTTTTATCAGAGTTCTGAGGACAGTAAAGTCTACGGAGCGAGGAATATCAATCTTCATTTTCATGAAGGAGATTTTCTTGCTCTCGTCGGTCCTTCTGGATCAGGAAAAACAACACTTCTTAATCTCATTGCAGGTCTTATTCTTCCCTCAAAAGGAATTCTAAAACATGGTGGTGAAGACATTAGTCACCTTTCGCTGGAAGAGCGGACTCAACATCGTTTGGATTATATGGGATTTGTCTTTCAAGATTATCAACTTCTCCCCATGCTCACGGCCTGGGAGAATATTGAGTTTCCTCTTCAATTAAAAAAACTTCCCCCTAAAGAAATTAAGGAAAGAGTTGAATGGGCCTTAGAGCAAGTTGGCCTTCAAACCATGGGAAATCGATTCCCTAAGCAACTCTCCGGTGGACAACAACAAAGAGTCTCAATCGCTCGTGCTATTGCTTCTAAGCCTCAGCTCATTCTTGCTGATGAGCCAACGGCAAATCTAGATTCAAAAACGGCTCAAGAGATTATAGACCTTTTTAAAACTCTAAATAAAAAATTTAAGTTAACGTTTGTCTTTTCAACTCATGATCAACGACTCATTGATCAAGTTAAAACTGTACTCTATATCAAAGATGGCCAAATCACAGATACAAAGGTGAATCAATGAAACTAACATGGTTTAAAAAAGAATGGATGTTTTGTGTGGCTATCGGTGCTCAGGCCGGCAATGCAGATCAGTGGCTTAAATATGCTGATCAACAAATGCGTGGTGATCGCTCTAAAGCTGAAATTGTAATGGATATTCAAACTCCAAACTGGAAAAGAACTTTAGAAATCAGTGCAGAGGTTGAAGGTGAAAAACTCGCTCTTATTACTATAAACTCTCCTGCGAAAGAAAAAGGTATCAGAACACTTCGTATTGAAAATAACATGTGGAACTACTTTCCGAAGCTCAAACGCAAGGTCGCAGTTTCATCATCAATGCTTCTGGCCAGCTGGATGGGATCAGATTTTACAAATGACGATGTTCTTAAGGCCTCTTCGATGAGTGAGGACTATAAACATACTTTCCTGCAGGATGAAAAGATTGGAAGTGAGGATTACAAAGTAATTGAAAATACCGCTAAGTCTGATGCCAAAGTGATGTGGCCAAAGATTATCACCCTTGCCTCTAAGAAAGACTGCATCCCTCGCTTTCATCGTTATTATAATAAAGAAGGAAAACTTTTAAGGACTTTAGAATTATCTGAGCTGAAAACTTTTGATAAACATCTTGTCCCTACTGTTTGGAAAATGACTCCAACTGACGACAATACAAAAACCACAGTGATAAACTACAAGAAGCTTCAATTTAACGTCAAATTTCCTAGCAATCATTTCACTTCAAAAACCTTAACGGAAAACTAAATATGATTCTCATCTTCATCTCATTATTTGCGACTCTTGGAACCTTTGCCCAAGTTGAAACTGAATTCGATGGAAATGTCGAAATTCAATCAAGGCAAACATGGAATAATCCAGAGGCCAAAGATATTCCAGTCATCAAACAAGACTGGAAAGAAGAGCAATACACCCAGATGACAGGGAATCTTGGATTTAAAGCTGACTACAAGGCCCTTCATGCAGAGGTCAATTGGTTTGGAAGAAAGGCCTATTCATCGCTTTTTCAACAAGAAGCCATTGCCACTCAGATATTTGCCTTTCCTAACAAGCTAGTGGCCAGAGATGTCTTTAAACTCCAATACAATCGTATCGATGGAGATCAACAGACTGATTCAGTGCTTAATAAGTTCTATATTGAATGGCGTGAAGAAAATAGTATCGCTTTTGGGCGTATGTTCATTAACTATGGTCTCGGCGAAATATTTAACCCTCTCAATCCATTTAATCAACCTACAGGACTGACATCTCTTGGCAATGTGGCCCAAGGAAGCGATGGCTTCAGATTTACCCTTAATGTAAGTGAGACGTACTCAATAGATTTCTTTCTTCTAGGAGATAAAAGAATCGACGGGTATGATGGTGAAATTGATCGCACTCTCTGGGTACACGGTGAATATCAGGCCAATGAGAAGCTCACTCTTGATTATGTGATTGGAGAAGATCAAAAACGACAAAAAATTGGAGGTCAGGCGAGTTACCAGTTTGATCAGGCCATGGTTTTTGCTCAGGCCCTTTATCAAACAGAATTCACGAATAAAAAGCCTTCTGACAATCTCTGGGATCTTCTCTTAGGTTATGATCAGCAAGTGACGGCCCTTTACCATCTGCGCTTTGAGGGTGGTTACCAAAAGATTAATTCTTATGGAGATCTTTTAAGTTTCAGCAATCGCTTTCTTCCAACAGAATACTTTGTCTCACTGGCCAATATCTATGATATCCACCCCCTAGTGAAACTCAGTGGAACTTTTATCAATGATGTGAAAACAGGTTTTTCTTATTTCATCGGGAAAACAATTTGGAGCATGGGAAACAATATCGAAAGTGAGCTCTTTATGTATTCACCAATTGGTAAGGGTGGTCAGACTGATCAAGTTTCACAACAATTGATCACAACTGATGTGGGATTGGCACTAAGGGCTTTCTTTTAAGATCTCAACAACTCCTGTCTCTCCGTTAATGCGAATGCGCTGCCCATCTTTAATCAACTGGGTAGCGCCACTTAAATTCAAGATTGCAGGAATTTTATACTCGCGCCCTATAACGGCAGCATGAGAAAGGATTCCACCTACCTCTGTGATGACTCCACCCACTCTTGCCAGTACCGGTGTCCATCCAGGATCGGTAAACTCAGTCACAAGAATTTCTCCCTTTCCTAGTGAATGAGTCTCATCTATAGACTTGATGACTCTTGCAATCCCCTCAATCAAACCAGGACTACATCCAAGCCCCTTATAAACTCCATCCGCATTCACTGCAATTTTAGCTTGCTTGATGCTTCCTCCAAATTCATGAGGGGCCTTAAAATTTCTCCACCCTAAATAGAGACTCCACTGGTGCTTCATCGAAATGATTTCATTCTCATTGAGTTCAAAATGATCTCGCCTGATAACTTTTTCAATTTCATCTAATTTCAACATCATTAAATGATGGGAATCTATTTTCAAACGCTCTGCAAGCTCAAGGACACCTTTTCTAAGTAGGAAATATCCCATGGTTGAATACGTTCTAAATTCTTCTCGTTTCTTAAGAAACCGATGTGAGCGATGTATAAATCTTTTGAGAACAAATCTTTTCAAAATATTATTACTATCAAGAAGTTTATCAACTTCTTGATGATAGAGATCATGACTCTGCTCAGATTCATGAACATTTTTTACCAATTCATCAACCATAGAAGGATCATCACCCCAGCGAGGGACAGTTAGATCAAGTTCAGCGGGCCCATGATGGTAATGGCTGGCCAAAAACTCTTGTCTTTTTTCATGGTATTTATTTGAATGTATACCGAACATATCGGCAATTTTGGAGAGCTTTACTAAGTCTTTTTGCACTTGCATATGAGCGATGTCTTCAACACCTGAGATGAGTTTCACAAAACTTTGCTCATCCGCTCCTTTGAGTTTTAACACGAATCTTTTAAACTCACCTTGATAATTAGTATTGTTATAGATTGTTCTAAAGTAATTCATCTCCGCTTGGCGCTGAAGTCTAAGAACAGCAGTGAACCAGTTTCTAAACTCACTCTGATCAAGAGTTGATATTTTCTTTGATATAGTCAATAATTCATCGTTTCTAATTTTAAAATAAAGTGGAAAATGAATAGTCATGAGCTCGCACTCATCAAACTCTTTCCAGATATTAATCAAAACGGGAACAGCATGAATGAGTGATGTTAAAGTGAGTTTGGTTTTTTGTGGGCCTTCCAATCCGTAATCTTTTAAAATCCCAAGATCTTTATCAAAATCTTCTTCATTAAAATCTGGCAGTCTGGCGAGTCCCACTTTTACAGCTTCAGCATTCCAGTAACCACGGCCATAAAAATAAAACATCCATTGAATTGCATTTCCCTGACTAAGAAGTTTAATTCTTTCAAAATATCCTCCCATAGAAGGTTGCAAGGCCAATTGATAAGCAGAGTACATCAAAGGAGTGCAAACTCTTGCCGAAATACCACCGTCTTTAAGGTCAGAGTCTGTGAGTTCAGGAACATCTGTTCTTGGCTTAAACTCTGTTATCGGTCGGGCCTGAAGAATCCAAAGTTTATCATTTTCATCAATGGCCCACTCAATGTCTTGAGGTGTTCCATAATAGGCCTGTATTCCAATAGCGGCTAGTCGCAATTCACGAAGGGCATCTGCTGAGATTTCTGTTTTTTCGTTATTAATAACTTTTTCAAGAATAGTGTCATGATCACGATGAATTTTATAAAGACTTGGAGTCACGTGTCCTGAAACAAGTCGCTCACCAAGTCCTTCACAGCATTCAATATAGATCTGTTCTTCTCGACCTTCGAGAGGATGTACTGTAAAAAGGACTCCTGAAATTTTTGATTGGATTTGTTTTTGAACAATCACACTCATTTTCGCCAGAGAAGGATCAATCCCTTTCTGCTCAAAATAATCTTTAACTCGAGAATGGTGAACCGACTCAAAACAATCTTTAATTGCCTTTATCAAAACATCCTCAGATTTTATATTGAGAAAGGTTTCATACAGGCCAGCAAAACTCGCCCCTTCAAGATCCTCAAGGGCGCCACTTGACCTCACGGCCACTGGGAACCCTCCAATCTCTTGAAGACAAGCTTTAAGCCTTACTTCATCCAGAGAAAATTCAGTAAGAACAAATCCCTTTGGAACGGGAAAGCCAATTGAAGAAAGTTCAATGAGGTTTTTGGCCTTATTTCCGAGATCAGACAACATCTCAGACTGACCAACTGCTTGATTAAATAACTGATAATTCATATGAATAATTATCGGAGGATAGTGCCAAATAATAAGTTTTATGGATTAATCTAAGAATGAAAAATCGCTATTTTCAATCAGTTTGCCTAAAAATCGACAGGATCATACCGACCACTGTAACAAAATATCTCTATTACCCGAGTTATTTAGTCTTCGACCTTCTCTGTCGTATATCTTTTGGGAAAGAATTGAAAAAGACTTATCTGCGAAATAGTTTTTATCTTAACTATTTTACTTTCGGTTTAAGTGACTATGATTTCGGTATTATCCTTCATCGTAGAGTCACTCCATTGCAGTGGAAAAATTTTATTAATAGATTTGATAAGATAAAAAGAATTTTTCCTTTCTGGGGTGAAATTAATTTATATACAGAAGAAGACATTGAGAAGATCATCCCCTTTATCAATCCAATAGAGTTAAAAAGAGACCCCTATTTATCAGCTCGCTTTAAACGTAATGCCACAAGCGAGGAAAAATTTACTTTCCTTTGCAGGTCATTTTTTACAAATTTAAAAAATTGGAAATATGAAATTCAGAAACAAAAAAAAATTAAAGCCTACTTTGAATTATGCCATTTAGATTATAAACACGAGATCGAGGTAAAATCATTTCTTGTAAAAAACTTCTCACCTGTTTTAAAAACAGAGACTCAAAAAAAATTTCCGGATTTCATACTCCCTTTCCATCAGCTTTTTTTAATATCAAAAGACATTTTATGGGAAGAGCCGTCCATCGAACAAAAAGTTCTTATGCCCCATTATTATTTGTGGTTTGAGAGAGAACCAGGAGCAGAAGAGTTTCTCACTCAACTCAACCCATCTGATAAAGAAATCATTAGAAGCCAAATGAGATGGGAAGTATGGGGATTAACAATTCAGTTTTATCATTTTTTAGGTGCACAAAACTATCACATCCATCTTTCTAGAGTAAAAAGGGTGCTAGAAATTTTAAATGAAGATCCTGTCATCATTAAGGATCTTGAATATTTCCTAGATCTTTTTAATCATTTCAATCAAACTCAATTGAACTGATGATGTGTCGGCTTTCACTAGATTAGATATTTTTTCTTTATCTAATTCTGTCCAACTCAGCTGTTTCAGAACTGGCAGAGTCATTAAATAAGTGATGAATTGATCACTAAGAACTGGTAAATATCGAATAAGCTTCTCTCTGTATTTTGATTCATTTTTTGCAAGATCATTTTGACAGAGGTGCCGTAGCATTTCAAAACCTGCCACCCTGACATTTTCGCTATCAAACCAATCCTCTGGCCATTCTTGTCCAGGAAAATGTCTTATATAATCACAACGAATGCCAAAAATCTCCCAGAGGTTCTGATCTCCAGAAACAAGCTTTGAGAGCACATAATTTCGAATTTCTTTCTTCCTGTTTTCATCATCAATCCATGCCTCAGTCTTGGCCCACTGAGCTGCACTGAATGTATTTAAGTCTATTTTTAGAGCAAGATCATGCCCTCTTTGATAAATTTGTTTCACTTCATCTGGCCAAGCGGCATCTGATGTCCCTTTACGAAATTTAAATTGAGATAAGTAAAGAAAAACATCAATAAGGTGTTTTTCAACCTCTGCACTTTCTTTGAACACAGCAGCTTTTTCAAAATACTCTTTTTCAAATTCAAAAAAGCCATATTTGCTTTTCTGGCCCACCATATGAGAACGAATGAACTCCATGGTCTCTGTATAATGTTTTTCGTTAAATTCTTTAGTCCAAGCAATCGACATGAAATCGGGATAATAAATGGGATAGCAAACGATGGCGACTTGATCATCATAAAGAGAGCGTTGCTTGTATTCATAAACTTTTTCAAACAATGCCTTAATATTCGGGAAAGCAAAAATATTTAAAGTGGCCGTGAACCTAAAAAGTGAATCAGGGAAACTTTCAAAAAGAAGATTTAAATTTTTTTCAAAAGTTGTGAGTTTAAGCCCATACCTGGCCAATTCAGCCCCTTCTCCCCAGCCATCCAAACTTGTGAAAAATTGAATTTTTTTATAATGACTTCTTGGAATTGCTTTAAGCTTTTTTATAAACTTTTCCATCAATTCTACAGGGATTCCAAGATTAGAATTAAAGGCCAGTTCAGCTTGCTCCATCGAATTAACCTGCAGCCAATCCAAAAATTTATCCATCCATTTACTGATGAGGGGCTCTCCCCCAGTAAAGCGCATCACTTTAAAAGTTTGATTGTTCTTTAAAAACCAATCCCAAAAAGCCTTCGCATAGACATGATTTTCATTTTCATCAAGAAAGGTATTTTCAAATTCTCGGCTTAAACTGTTATGATCAATTGAAAGCCTATAGCTTCCATAGTTTTTACTTTCTCTGGCCAGAGATGATGAATTATCCGGTGAGCAATAAGTACACATCATTTGACATTTGTTTCCAAAGCTCACCTCAACATAAGTAGGAACAACATTATCAAGACTTAAATTTTCTTTATTGAAGAATGAATGAGACCAATCTGCTGAAGACTTAAAATGTCTATCTGAGTGATGCCCATCTGCTTCAGCTTTCCAACATACATAACAGCCAGCAATCTTTTCACCGGCCAGCATTTTTTGACGCTCATCTGAGAGCACGCTATCGTTGAAAAGATATTTAGAATCCTGCTGAATGAGGCCGACATCAATTTTTTGAGCAGCTCCTAGGCAGCAGCTTCTTCTTTCTCCTGACTGTAAATTAAAAAGAACCTGAGACCATTTTGCTGCACAAAACGATTCTGAAATTTCGTTCAGTTTTTTTTCAGTTTCTTCTATTGAATAGTTCATAGGCCTCTCTATACTTAGAGCTCTTGGATTCCCTAAGACGCTCCACGTCTAAATATTTTATCAATCAAACACATCGTTGTCCTTATGAAATAAGGGGTTAGCTCTGGTGATCAGTGAACAGCCCTCAAAATAACTAGGCGCACAATCTCCTGCAATTACAATCGATTGTAGCTTAGGAAAAGTGATAATACTCTCAATCGTAAGATTCATTGACTTTCCCTCTGATTTCCCTTAAAAAGTACCTTCATTATTTAACTCACCTAGGGCCATAAAGAGGTTTGCTCCTCCCCGTCAGGTGGTAATCCGTTCAAGGAGTACATATGTACAGTGTTGTAGAAATTAAGGGTCACCAGTACAAGCTTCAAGCTGGGGATCTTATCGATGTTGAAAAAATCGACGCAGAAGTTGGTAAGACAATTGATCTTGATCAAGTTCTTTTAGTTGGTGGAGAAAACACAATTGTTGGTCTTCCAACAGTTAAAGGTGCAAAAGTTGTAGCTGAAGTTGTTCGTCAAGCACGTACACGTAAGCTTATCGTTTTCACAAGAAAGCCAGGTTCTTACCGTAAGAAAAACGGTCACCGCCAAGCTTATACAGGTCTTCTCATCAAAGAAATTCACGATGGGAAAGGCGGAGTTGTTAAAGCTGAAGCAAAAGCAAAGAAAACTAAGTAATTATCAATAAAGTTTAGGAGATACATATATGGCTCACAAGAAATCGGGTGGTAGTACATCTAACGGTCGTGACTCTAACCCAAAAATGCGCGGTGTAAAAAAATTCGGTGGCGAACTTGTTTCTACAGGTATGATCATCGTTCGTCAGAAAGGAACTAAGTTCCACCCAGGGACTAACGTAAAAATGGGTCGTGACTTCACGATCTATGCTATGTGCCCAGGGAATGTAAAATTCTCTTTCTACAATAAAACGACGAAAATCGTTTCTATTATTCCAGCTTAATTGATCTTTAAAGATCTTTAGGATAGAGAAGGGAGCAAAGAAATTTGCTCCCTTTTTCATTTTAGGCATTATGAAATTTATCGATGAAGTAGATATTGAATTATACTCCGGAAACGGTGGAAACGGAGCTGTGAGCTACCGTCGTGAAAAGTACGTTGAATTCGGAGGCCCTGATGGTGGTCCGGGTGGACGTGGTGGAAACGTGTATTTTGTTGGTGATGAGAACGTCAATACTCTCATGCACTTTAGAGGTCCCAAGGACTTTCACGCTGAAGACGGTGTGAAGGGTGGAACTTCAGGAATGAATGGGGCCAACGGTGAAGACCTCATGCTTAAAGTTCCAATAGGGACACTCGTTTATAACAGAGAGACTGATGAGCTTATTGTTGATGTGACTGAACATGAGCAGACTTATCTTGTGCTTGAAGGTGGAAAAGGTGGTCTTGGTAACGGTGCTTTTAAATCATCAACTAACCAGGCTCCAAACTTTGCTCAAAAAGGCGAACCAGGCACTCATGTCTCTGTTCATTTAGAACTTAAACTTCTTGCTGATATCGCTCTTGTAGGTTTTCCTAATGCAGGTAAATCGACTCTTATTAGTTCAATCTCAGCAGCTCGCCCTAAAATTGCAGACTATCCCTTCACAACACTTGAGCCTCAGCTTGGTGTCGTTCAGATGGGAGAAAAATCTGTCGTCGTGGCCGATATTCCAGGACTAATTGAAGATGCTTCTGAAGGTAAAGGTCTTGGGATTAAGTTTCTCAAGCATATTGAACGTGCCTCGGCCCTTGTTCATTTAGTAGATTGCTCAATGTTTATTGATGATTATGAAGTGATTGAGGCCTACTCAACAGTTCGTGCTGAACTTTTAAAATACAGCGAGAAGCTTGCGGCCAAAAAAGAAATCGTCTGTATGACAAAGATTGATGCCATGACGGAAGAAGAAATTTCTAGATATCAAAAGATTCTAGAAGAGCATATCGATAGAAAAGTACTCCCCATCTCAGGAGTCTCAGGAAGAAATATAGATACCCTCAAAAGTCTTATGTTAAGAACAAAAGAGACTATTGCGGCAGAAAATAAAGGTGAAGAATATGGCGATGAATGAATACGTACAATTAGAAGCTAAAAAGATTTTTGATAATAAGTCTTATGAGTTCCCAAAAAATCAGGCCATGGTAGCCGCTTGGATTGCCGCTCACTTCAAAGGCGAAGGACTTAAAATTTTTGATATGAGCAAACATGGTTCAATCTGTGATTGCTCAGTTCTTGTCACGGCCCTCAACCCTACTCAAGCCCGCTCAATGGCCGATGAAATCTCAGCGAATATTAAGCATCTTGGTGCTGATCTTTATTCGTATGAAGGCTATGAATCAGCTGATTGGATTCTTCTCGATTTCGGCGACACTATTGTGCATATTTTTCAATTGGCCGCTCGTGATGTTTATGATCTTGATCTTGTTTTTGCTAAACATCCTCAAATTCAAATTCCAGAAGAATTCTATTTTGGAAAACCAGCAGAATCGAAAAAAGACGACCTAAAAGGTTATTTCTAATGAGCCGAGCGCTTCATCTTATTGTAGTTGGAAAACTCAAAGATGGAGCGCTTGAGACGATTGAATCCGACTATCTCAAACGCATCACCAATCCCGAACTTATTATTCATGAAGTCCGCGCCTCGGCCGAAAATAAACAAGCCGAAGGGGAAGCTTTATTAAAGAAGATTAAAGATTTGGGCCAGGGAAGTGCCCATATTGTGGCCCTCTCAGAATGGGGAAAACGCTATACTTCCCCCAAAATGAGTGAGTGGCTTTGCCAACTATTAGAGCGCTCTCCCCGTATAATCTTCCTCATCGCGGGGGCAGAAGGCTTTTCTGAAGAAGTCTTAAGGGTGTGTCATGATAAACTTTCACTCTCAGAGCTGACCTTTCCCCATAAACTCGCTAGAATACTCTTAGTAGAACAATTGTATCGGGCCCAAACTATTCGCTCAGGGCACCCTTACCATAATTAGGGAGTACTTTATGACAACTCTTCAGGGAATTAGCTCAAGGGCCATGCTCGTGATCCTTGATGGTTTTGGCCATAATCCACAAGATCTTAAAAATGCCATTAAGCATGCCAATAAACCGAATATCGATGAAATCTTTGCTCACTACCCGTTCACGACTATTCAGCCCGGTGGTGAAGCCGTTGGACTCCCTAAAGGAGTGGCGGGAAACTCAGAAGTAGGCCATTTAAATCTTGGGGCCGGACGTCCCGTGAGACAAGACCTTGTTCGCATCAACGAGGCCATTGATAAAAAAACGTTTCAAGATATGCCTCGTCTTCAAGAGATGATTGAGATCGCGAGGGCCGGCTCACGTCGCATCCATCTTTTGGGACTTCTCTCAGATGGTGGAGTTCACTCACACATCAATCACCTAAAAGAGATCATAAAAATTATCTCTCAGTATCCTGAGCTTCATATCTATCTCCATGCTTTTATGGATGGACGTGATACCGGTAAAGAAAAAGGAATTACGTACATCGATGACATCCTTTCTGTGCCTGGATTCACTTTTGCCAGTATGCAGGGCCGCTCTATCGGAATGGACCGTGATCGCAGGTGGGAGAAGATAGAGCACTGTTATCAAATGCTCACAGGTAACGGAGAAAAGAAAAATCAAAAACCTCAAGACTATATCCTCTCAGAATATAAGAAAGGTATTTTTGATGAATTTATTACTCCCGCTCTTTTAAATGAAAATGGAGCTATCCATTCAGAAGACTGTGTTTTCTTTTTCAATTATAGGCCTGACCGCGCCAAAGAAATAACTCTCGCTTTTAATGATCCTCATTTTTCTGAGTTTAAAGTAGACGTTCGTCCAAAGTATTTTCTTTGTATGTCACCTTACGTGCAAGATGAGCTCCCTAATCTTCCTATTCTTTTTGATAAAGAAAAAATCAAAGGAACATTTGCCGAGTATATTTCTTCAAAAAAACTCAAGCAATACAAGATTGCAGAGACTGAAAAATACGCTCACGTGACTTATTTTTTTAATGGAGGTGAAGAAAAGCCATTTGAAGGTGAAGAGAGGTGTCTTGTTCCTTCACCTCGAGAAGTCAGCACATATGATAAGAAGCCACAGATGAGTGCTTTTGAAGTAACTGAAAATCTTGTCCAGAAGCTTGATGATAAATCAATCTCTGTTTATGTTGTCAATTTTGCTAATTCAGATATGGTTGGGCACACAGGAAATTATGAAGCCGCCGTCAAGGCCATTGAGGCCCTGGATAAATGTATCGCCATTCTCAAAAAGAAATGTGCTGAACAAGGTGTGGCGATGATTATCACGGCCGATCACGGGAACTCAGATCAAATGATCTATCCGGATGGCTCTGCTCATACCTCACACTCTGATGCTGAAGTTCCATTTTGTGTTGTCCATCCCCTCCTTCGTGATACAACACTTGAGTTGAACTCCACACTAAAAGTCATGGCCCTCAAAGATGTGGCGCCAACAATACTACGAATCTTAAACCTACCTAAGCCCGAGTTACTCACTGGGGAATCGATTTTTCTTTAAGGATGAATTATGAGTATTAAAACAATTGGTATCTTATGTTCGGGTGGAGACGCCCCAGGAATGAATTGTGCGATTCGCGCCGTTGTTCGTTCGGCCATCTTTCATAATCTAAAAGTTATCGGAATAAAAAGAGGTTATGCCGGCCTTCTCCGAGGAGAATTCACTGAAATGAATCTCTCGTCTGTAGGAAATATTATTCAACGTGGAGGAACGATTCTTCAAACCTCTCGCTGCCCTGAATGGCAAAAGCCAGAATTTCGCGCTAAAGCCGTTAATATTCTAAAGCACCAAGGTATTGATGCCTTAGTAGTGATCGGTGGAGACGGGTCTTTTAACGGTGCCATGGCCCTTTGGAATGAGCACCAATTTCCAGTGGTAGGAATACCTGGAACAATTGATAACGATATCTCGAGCACTGAATATACTATTGGTTTTGATACCGCCGTTCAAACCGGTATTGAAGCGGTAGATAGAATTCGTGATACCGCTCACTCTCATGCCAGAACTTTCCTCGTTGAAGTGATGGGCCGAAACTCTGCTGCTATCGCCATTAAAGTGGGCGTATGTACAGGAGCAGAAAATATTCTTCTTCCACATGATAAAGTAAATCATCAAAAATTAGCTGATGATATTCAGCGTGGGATGAGCCGAGGAAAAGACTCATCAATTATTATCGTCGCTGAAGGCCCTACAGCTGGACGAAGCTATGATATTCAACATGTCCTTAAAGACATGCACCATCTTGAGGCCCATGTTTGTATTTTAGGTCATATTCAGCGCGGAGGCTCACCTACAAGTAATGATCGCTTTATTGCTTCTGAGATGGGTGCTCTTGCCGTAAAATCTATTGTTGATGGTAAATTTCCTATGGTGACAGTAGTGCAATCAGGAAAAGTTCTTTTAACTGATCTGAAAAACTGTACAACAAAATCTGATTTAAATTTTGCTGAATATCAGAAGCTAGCTGAAACTCTTTCAATTTAAGGATTCAGTCTCAATACCGAGGTTACCACTCCGCATAGAGTGAAACCACTAGTCTTATCTATTTCAATATCCTTATACAAGGGATTGTCACATGTAAGTGTGACAATCCTATTCTGCCGAGTATATCTTTTTACTGTAAAATCACTTTCTAATTGCGCCAAGATAATTTGTCCATGTTTAGGTGTTGACGATTTATCAACGACTAAATAATCTCCATCTTGAATAGTTGGTGACATAGATTCTCCTATTGCCTTTACAAAAAATGTTTCTTTGGGATTTTTAATCACTAGATTTTCTAAAGATAACATCTTTTCCAGAAGATGATCGTTCCCTACAGGTTTTCCACATGAAACAGCAGTTCCGTAAAGCGGCATTTCAATCGTACTTGATATCGACTTTTTGAAAGATTTAGAGGGCGGATTTTCAATAAAATTAATCAACAACTCGGCTGGAACCCTCAGAGAGCGACTTAATTGAAATAGTGTGTGGATGGTCGGATTTTTCAAACCTCTTTCAAGCATCGAAATATAAGTTCGATCAAGATCACTGGCCTCGGCTAGCTCTTCCTGACTGAGCATCCGATTTTGGCGAACTTCCTTAAGGATCTGCCCAAATAGCTTAGAAATATTAATATCAGTCATTCATATAGTGTGATTATATGTAGACTTTAGTTCTACAGACTATAGTCTACAAGCACTTATGTCGATTTCCTTAATATTGACTATAGTAAATGGTTTTTATGTTGATTCTTTTTAAAAAACTGAGAGCATCAGTGAAGACTATAGTCAACAGGGTGATTTTATGAATATTTTGGTAGTGGATGATAATGAAAGCATAAGAGACATGATCAAATTCATTTTAGAGAGTCGAGCTCATAAGGTTTCTCTCGCTGTTGATGGATTTGAAGCATTGGCCATGATTCAAAAAAGCGATCATCCTTATGATGCATTACTGACTGATTACAATATGCCTAATATGACTGGCAAAGAGCTTATAGAGAAAATCATTGAACAGAACTTGGAAATAAAAAAGATTCTTATGTTTTCAGGTGAAGATACTAATGAAGTAAAAATGGAATCTCTCTTGAATCAATATCGATATATTAAATTCATGGCCAAACCAATAGAATTTGATGAAGTGTTAAAATTATTAGCGTCCTAGTCACCTACCCCACTTCTCCAAAAAGTGGGGCCACAACTTCCTTGGCATCAATTGTCTGCAAATCTAAAAAATTAAAATTTGTTGAAGAAATCAAACAAAGATCATAGTCAATACACTGTCTCAGGTTCATATCTGAGATGGCCTCGCTGAGTTTTCCCTCTGGAGTTAAGCTCCCGAGGGCCACACAATTATCTATTCGAGAAAGAGGAAGAAGACCCGCCAAATGCCAATACATCACCAAGAGTGGAAACTCGAGATTTTTAACAACTGTACTATCCATATCTCCCCAACTATCTTCCATCTCCACACAGAGAACAAATCGTTTTAGAGGAATCTGAAGCCCTCTTGATCTGGTTATGTATATGATTTTCTCCTTGATCGCTTTTCCATACCTTCCAAGACCGTTGATCTCAATGCCAGGAAGAGATTTCGTTGCATAACCAAAAAGTGTCACAAGCTCAGGACCCCTTTTTGTCTGATAAAATGAATAAAGCTGAGATTGCATTTTTAAAATCCTTTGTTAAAGATCTTTTGATGCAAGAAATAAGAAAATGAAATCTATGCCAAGTTATTAAAATATCTTACTTATAAAACAACGAGTCATACTTTTTTTCACCTAACCAGGAAAAAAATTACTTATTCGAAGAATCAAAATAGCAATTAAGTTCTTTTTGGCCCTTCTCATTTTTAGTGATTGTGGCACGAATGGCATAGAGACGTGTGGCGAGTTGATTTTTAACTTCAAGACAGCCAAGGGAAGCGACATCACAGAAAACGGAATCTGATTTTTTGGCGCATACATATTTAAAAATAAGTCGCTTACCAGAAATACAAATAACTTGCCTCGTGGCTTCTTCGGCAATTCCTCGTAAGAAATAAGGATCAGCCGCTAGCTCTTTATCACAAAAATGAAGAACTTGAATTTTCTTCCCCATACAATCGATTTCTTTAGGGCTTACGAACTCAATTAAAGGTGTTTCATGAGACACGGACTTTTTGCAAACTTCTGAGAATGTGTAATTGATTTTTTTAGTATCTGAGATTTGATCCAACACCACCCCTGCAAAGGAGTGATGTGGGATCATTATAAAAAGGCAAAGGAAAATAAGTTTCAAGACTAACCTGGGAACATACCACGAAGCTTCATGGCACCTTCGAGACGACTAAGAGCTGTGATAAGTGCCGCAGACTTCATATTACATTTATAAACTTGGTGAGAAGTGTAAACCTTATCAAAAGCTTGTCTCATGATATCATGAAGTTTTTTATTCACAGTCTCAAGATCCCAGAAGAACATTTGAAGACCTTGCACCCACTCGAAGTATGAAACAATCACACCACCAGCGTTACAAAGGATATCTGGAATAATAAATCCACCACGAGCAGTGATGATATCTACAGCTTCTTTCGTCAAAGGTCCGTTAGCACCTTCTGCGATAATTTTAGCTTTTACTTTATGAGCGTTAGCTTCAGTCACAACACCATCAATCGCTGCAGGGATGAGGATATCTACATCTAGCTCAAGAAGTTCTTCGTTAGTGATGTGTTTTACCTCTGGCATATCTTTAAGAAGCTTTCTCTGTTGAACCCACTCAACACACGCTGGGATATTTAACCCCTTATCATTGTAAATCGCTCCTGAAACATCTGAGATAGCGACAATTTTTGCATCTTGGTGATGAAGATCGATCGCAGCTGGGATACCTACTTTACCAAATCCATGAATCGCTACTGTTGTTGCTTTATCAATTTTTTTATTCATTTTCTCGTAAGCAAAATTAATACAGTAAACAACACCTTTACCTGTTGATTCAGCACGTCCTAGAGATCCACCGATGGCAATTGGCTTTCCAGTTACAACACCTGGAATAGTGTAACCATTAAGCTGAGAGTAAGTATCCATGAACCATGCCATCGTCTGTGAATCGGTTCCAATATCCGGAGCTGGAACATCTTTATCAGGGCCAATGATCATGGCGATTTCTGTTGTATAACGACGAGTCAGAGCTTGAAGCTCAGAGCGAGAGAGATCAGATGGATTTACTTTAATTCCCCCCTTAGCTCCACCAAGTGGAAGACCGACAAGAGCACACTTAAATGTCATAAGCATTGCGAGAGCGGCTGTTTCTGAAAGGGAAACATGGTGATGATAACGAATTCCACCTTTACCTGGGCCAAGAGTCATATTGTGTTGAACACGATAACCTTCAAACACTTTTACTGTTCCATCATCCAATCTTATTGGAACAGAAACTTGTAACGCTCTTTTTGGATACTTCAAACGTTCAAGAACGTTTGGATCCATCTTCATAATCGCAGCAGCTTCTTCTAATTGTGCGAAAGCATCTTGAAAAAACGGACTCTCGAAGAGACTCATGATAACTCCAGTGTAGGGTTAGAAATTAAGTGGCCCTAGTCTAACGCTGGAGTGATTTTCCGGCCAGTGGAAAGGCCGGATTAGAATTCTTTATTGTATAGCAGCATGATGGTTTCGTCGTTAGAACGGGTTCCGTCCTCAACATCTGGGTTTTTAGTGGCCGTCAGACGGGCATAGAGGTGATCTGTAATGCGCTGGTCAACAGATGAAATATACTGACCAGACTGAGTATAGTAGTTGGCCATTAAACGAAGGCCAATACTCTCAAACGTCTTTTGAGCATTCATTTCAGTTTCACCATTAGCACTAATCCAAGCACGGACATAAGCGATTGGACCTCTAAAACCAACAATCACAAGACCTTGATCTACTCGAGGTTGAAAAATAAATTTCGTCTTTTTCCACACACTCACTTCTTTAGTCTTAAGAGCATCTGGAAGCTCTTGGCCAGAAAGTGTTTTCTTAGAAGTGGCATTGAATCCAGACTCGAGACGGTCAATACTATCGATCTCATCTGAAGCTCGCCACTCGCGGTACCACTCTTTTGGTTGATCTTTAAGAGGCTGCTCACCTCTACGACGAAGGTAGCGCATATAATTACTTTTAAAATATTCCCATTTCTCATCTGGTGTCGGCACGAAATAAGCCGATCCCTGAAGAGTTGAGTCCATCCCATAGGTATCAGCAAATTGCTGGTTATTATTCCAAATATTAATTTGGTTACGGAACTCGCGAATACGAATATCTTTATCGGCTTTTACAAAACGATCGTAGAGAGTCACTTCATTCTCAATAGGACGAACAATAACATCTTCATCAGGTGTATATGAAGCCGGGGCCCTTGATAAGAGCTGTGCCTGACATGGAAGAGAGCTCAGGATAATCAGTGCGGGAAGGCACTGCCTGAGTTTTCTACACTTTTGAAATACTGTTAAAATAATAGTCATTACCCTGTTCCCCTGTGTCACCTAACCCCTCAATTTTATTGTCCTTCCTGGTCTAAAAATAAGTGGTCTTTCCCCTATATAGGCAAGGGGCATGCCAAAAGGTGCCAGCTACCTTTTGGACTTAGGTGAGGTGTCTAGTTTCTAGTCACCACCAGTAAAGTTTACAGATGAGTGTATGGAAATTTTCTCGATTCCTGTATTTTCTAATCACTAAATAAACCTAGGACATCATTTTAAAACTTTAAGGAGCCATAAATGAAACTTTCTACTCTTGTCATTATCGCCGCAATCTCACTTTCAAGTGTTTCTACTTTTGCAGCGACAGCGGGACTTCCGGCTACTGTAACTTGCGATGTCAATGCTCAAGGAAAAGGATTAGGGTTATATAAATCAGCTTCGATTGTTATCCATGAGGGAAAAAATGATAAAGAAGAGAGATCTATCATTCTTAAAAAAGATGGTGTCAGCAATGAAGTAGAGGTTTCAGTTGAGCTCTCTGGTGACACACTTGATATTGAAATCTTTGGAATGGACTCAGAGGAAAATGACCTTCTAGAAGTAAAATCATCAATTCCTCTTACTAGAGGAGACAGTAGCTTAACTAGCTACGTACCAAATAAGTTTATTGATCAAGAAGGGACACTGCTACTACATGTTTCTATTGATTGCACTGTTGAATAATTTATTTCCTTGGGGCCTCACCGTGGGCCCCAATCTTTTAGCAGAAGAGCTTTGTAAACAAAGTGATTTAATCCAGAAATAGTTTGTAAGATTAAAAATCATCCGATTTTTTTAACCCTGATATTATTTAGGGATGACTAAATTTTTCGTTTTATTCACTCTTTTAATATT